>CAYMDP010000045.1:0-22510 GCA_964389375.1 uncultured Pseudobdellovibrionaceae bacterium
TTGCTCCTCCTCGAATTGGCCCGAAGCCAGTCCTTCGTCGTCACGCATTGAATTTGCCGAAAAATTCCAGCGCAAGAAGGGAACAGAATTACTGGTTAAGGCACTAGAGAGAAATTCGGCTCTAGGCTACACTTATTGCTCATGACGGAATCAAGGAAGAAATGGATAATTAAGGACTCAACCGGGCGAATCCGTGGACCCTATCCCACTAAGAAGATATTAGAGCTTATTTCTAGGGGGCACCTGGTCGGAGACGAAAAAATTGCTCTTTACCCCGGGCAAAACTGGGAAGCGATTAGTCGGGAGCCGACCTTTTATGACCGTCTTCTTGAGGTCATCGCGGGGCAGCCCGAAAGAAAAAAACCGGCCTCATATGTAGAGTCCGAGTTTTTCGAAGGCCCGGTCGAAGCAGCACAAAAAAGTCAAAATCAGAAAAGCCAAAGTTCAAGCCTGAATGAGGACACTCAGCCCGCCGCACCCATGGATGAAGATTTTGTGCGCAAGGACCACGGCCCAAGCTCGACAGCAAAAACAAAATCGAACTCAAAAAAGAAATCTCGTGCGGGACAAACAGAGTCGGTGATTGAACTGATTGATGTTTACGCCGGAAGTCGCAAAAAGATTTTAAAAAAGGCAAAGCTGCCTTTAGTTTTAGTTGGAGTTGCAGGACTTTTTATTTTGCTTTCACTATTTATCGGCGGCGAAGAGAAGGGAATGCTTCAGCGGACTCACCTAATAGCGCCGCGCCTGAATCAGCCGCCCATTCCAGAAGAACAGGCCGCACAAAAAACTCGGACCGGAGTTTCGGCTTATCTTCAAGACACTGCAAGCGGATATCGTAAAGCTCAAAATGAGTTTGTCCAGGTGGCTGAAGCCAATCCAAAAAATGCTCAGGTTCTTTCGATTCTTTGTCTGACCTATCTTGAGCTTTGGCCTTATTCTTATCAAGACGGCCTTGATTTAAAAACGGTAAACCAAGCGACAAGATGGGCCAGTGCGGCTGAACCCTCTGGAATTAATGCAGCGACTTGTCGGGCTGTCGAACTTTTATTGCGTTCGCAACACGTAGACGCTCGATCTGTTATTGAGTCAGTGATTGATCAATTCGCAAACACAGATCAGCCGCCGATTGCCTTTTATTATTTGAAAGCTTTGATTTTGGATGGAGTCTCCGACCATCAAACAGCGATAGGATATCTAAAAAGCTCTCAGCAGCTTTGGCCGCAGTGGTTAAGGGTCTATAGTTATGAAGCTCAACTGCAGGCAAAGATTGGACAAGCCGCGGAAGCCGCAAAAATTTTTCAGAATGTGTTAAAGGCAAATCCAAATCATATGGTTTCTAGAATAGAGCTTGGTGTTTTAGAATTTAGACATTTTCGGCACCTGGATCAGGCGGATAGTCGAATTCGCTCTGCGATTCAATCCGGAGAAAAAGCACCCCCTCAAGTTTTATCCGCTGGATATTTAGCCCTTGCGGAAATTGCTTTAGAACGAGGGCGGGGCGGAGAAGCCCTGGAGCTTGCGCAAAAAGCCTACGGCATGAATCCGGGAAATATCGCGAGTAAAAACTTGATCGTAAAACTTGGCGGAGTTGAGAAGTTAAAACAAACAAAAGTTTTAAGCGGACAATTAGTTTTTGAGGGGGATCAGCTTGTTCGAGAGGGAGATTGCAATGCGGCTCAGGCGCATTTTAAATCCGCCTTCGAGCGCGATCCAAAAAATGCAGTGGCGGCCTATAAGGCGGCGGAGTGTATGTGGCAGCTTAGCTTTACCCGCGAAGCCATGGAGTGGCTAAATAATGCCATTCGTGCAGACCGAAAGTATGCAGCCGCCTACGCGAAGCTTGCGGATTATTATACGCAAAGGTTTAATTTTCAGGCGGCGGCCCAGATTCTGGCCGCAGGACAAAGGGAGCTTCCAAATAATTATGAAATTTTAAGAGGCTTTGCGCTTGTTGAATTTCGCAGAGGAAGTCCTCAGGGGGCCATATCTTTTGCGCGAAAAGCCTTGGCAGCTTATTCGACAGATGCAGAAACTTATGTGCTTATGGCTGAAGCCTTGATGTCGACGGGCAACTTCAGCGATGCCTATCCGGCCGCTTCGAAAGCCATCGAGATTGATCCGAATTCTCGTAAAGGCCAAGTGATCTATGCAAAGGCTTTGGGCGGAATTCAAGGGGTTGAGGTGGGTCGAAACTATTTGGCGGGGCTTGTGCAAAATTATCCGCTTATTTTAGATTATCGCATAGGGCTTGCCGAAATGTACTTTGAAGAAGAGCTTTACGACATGTCCATCGAAGTTTTTAGAAACGTGATCGATATCGAGGCGAAATCGAAGAACGCTTATTTAGGACTTGGAAAAGCTCTACGTGCACAACGCAATTTTAAAGAAGCTTCAGAAGTTTTTCTACAGGCTGCGGTTTTAGACCCGGCGGATCCCGAGCCTTTATTTCAAACGGGATTGTTATACTTAGATGCAGGAAAACCCGCCGAGGCCATTGGGCAGTTTGAGCGCGTCTTGCAGGTCAATTCGTCTTACCCAAGAGTTCACTACTATATGGGTAGAGCCGCACTTTTAAATAACAATCCAAGATTGGCGCTTCAACAGTCTGAAACCGAGAAACGAACCAATCCAAATCTGGCAGACGCCTACCTTTTGGCGGCTGAGGCCCATTCAAAATTAGATCAGTTCAGTCTTTGTGCGAGCGAATACCAAAAGGCCATCCGTCTTCGTCCCCAAGGGGCCTCGATCTATGTGCGGCTTGCCGAATGCTACAGAAAGTCGGGAAACCTAGATATTGCGATTTCAATGCTTAACCAAGCCGCCGCCCAAGAGTCGGGTTACGCCGAGATCTACAAAGAGCAGGGACAAGTCTACGAGATGAAGGGGGACTCTGGACGGGCGATTGAAGCCTACAACCAGTACTTTGTCCTGGACCCCAATGCTCCTGATCGCCAATTGATAGAAAATAGGATAGAAACATTACTTAAGGGCCCGTAAAGCGGGGAGGCCAAATGGGACAGTTTATTTCTAATATGCAGTATCGAGTGAAATCCTCTTCATTGGGAATGTTTACCCTGATGCTAAAGATTGTGACGGGCTTAATGTTGGGGCTGACTTTGGCTCTTATAGCCCAAGAGATTTTGGGCTTTGGACAGCTCTCTTTTATTCTTTTTATAGTCGTCTTTGCCTCCGCATTTTTGAAAACGGCCTGGCGCTGGAATCTTGGTGGGGTTTTGATTTTTAACCTTATTTGTGTTTTAGTCGCAGTCCTTTTAAGAGCCTATATCTTGGTGGCGCCCGGAGCCTGAAGCTTCGGATGAATCGCCAAGGTGCTTAACCGAAGCGTTTTATCGAAGCGTTTAATCGAGGGGCCGAGAAGAGTTAGAATAAAAGCATTTTAGAAAATTAGAAGACTAAGAACGGATGGGATCTAAGACATGATTGATATTAAAGCGCTCGAAAAAGATGAAGCGACGGCGGGAGAAGAATCTTATCAGAAGGCTTACCGTAGAACTCTCGAATGGCGGGGCGAGTCTCCAGCCCTCGTAGACCAAGCTTTAAAATTAAACTCCGAGCGCAAACGTTTTATCTCAGAAATGGAAACTCTTCGTGCCGAGCAAAACAAAGTCGGAGAAGAAGTGGCTCGCCGTAAGCGAGCTAAAGAGGATGCGACCGATATTTTGACTGAGATGCAGGCGCTAAGCCAAAAGGTGAAGGATCTAGACCAAAAAGCTCAGGAAGCTGATCAGGTTTTGACGGACTTTATGTTGCGTCTGCCAAATAAAATTCAAGATTCAGTCCCTCGAGGGACCTCTGAGGCCGACAATCAAGAGGTTCGCAAATGGGGCGAGCCCAAAGTTTTCCCATTTAAACCTAAAGACCATGTGGAGCTTGGTGAAAAATTAGGAATCATTGATTTCGAAAGAGCCGGAAAGGTTGCGGGCGCCCGCTTTGCTTTTTTAAGACGAGCGGGATCTCAGCTGGAGCGCGCCTTGATTCAATATAAAATGGATCTTCATACCAGGGAGCATGGCTACGAAGAAATGATCCCCCCCTTTATTGCCAACAGCAATTCTTTTAAAGGGACCAGTCAATTTCCTAAGTTTGTCGACGACGTTTTTCATCTTCAGGGGACGGACTATCATTTGATTCCAACAGCAGAAGTTCCGGTCACAAATTTTTATGCAGACGAAATTTTAGACGAATCTTCTTTGCCCCAGTTTTTTACCGCCTACTCGCCTTGTTTTCGTTCGGAAGCCGGCAGTTATGGTCGAGACACAAAAGGTTTAATCCGGCAGCATCAGTTTAACAAAGTTGAGCTTGTGATGTTTTGCAGGCCTGAAGAATCTTTAGAACTTCATGAGCGCTTAGTGGTCCATGCGGAAACCGTCTTAAAACAACTCGAACTTCCTTTTCGCAGGATGGTTTTATGTTCTAAGGATATCGGTTTTGGAGCGGCGAAGTGTTTTGACCTTGAAGTTTGGCTGCCGGGCCAGGCCGCTTATCGAGAGATCAGCTCGTGTTCGAACTTCGAGGACTTTCAGGCCCGCCGGGCGAATATTCGCTACAGACCTCAAGGTCCAAAGGCAAAGCCCCAGTATGTGCACACCTTAAACGGATCGGGCTTAGCCGTGGGTCGGACCTTGATTGCGATCCTTGAGAATTATCAGCAAGAAGACGGATCGGTCTTAATTCCGAAGGTTTTACAAGGCTACATGGGCGGACTTAAAGAAATCCGCCCCCCCAAGTCCAACGCTTAGCATCAAGCCTGGGAGAAGCCCGAAAAGTCATCTATACATCTGGATTCATTTTCAGGATGCGGAGAGGTGGCAGAGCGGTTGAATGCACCAGTCTTGAAAACTGGCGAGCCTTCGCGGGCTCCGTGAGTTCGAATCTCACCCTCTCCGCCAATTTTTGCGCAGCAAAAATTCCTCTATTCTCCATTTTCCATTTTCGGTCCCCAAGCGAAGCTAAAGCGTACCAATTCGCCATTTGCCGCGCAAAAACGAAAATCGACAATAGAAAATAGAAGAGTTCGAAGTTCGAACGTCGAGGGGAAACATCACGATCGAGGTGTGATCGGGGCTTTGGCTGAACATTGCATTACAGTCCGGAATGGCATTCCTCTTCGAAAACCTAGATGTTTATAAACGCTCAGTTCAATTTGCAACCACCATTGAAACCCTGCTCTCGGAACACAAACATTCCGTAAGTCGCGGATTCGCCGATCAACTCTCGCGAGCTTCCCTTTCAATTCCACTCAACATCGCAGAAGGCAACGGCCGCTGGCATCAGGCGGATAAGTGCCAGTTTTTCTGGATAGCAAGAGGATCCGTTTTTGAGTGTGTTCCTCTAATAGAAATTCTGCATATTAAAAATTGCTTATTGGAGCCGCAATACAATGTATTCCGAAATGATTTAGAAGCACTTGGGAAAATGTTAACCCAGCTTGTGCAAGCACACAATCGATAGCTGAGCGAGCTCAAATGCACGGGCGGCTAAAGAACGCCACCCTGGTCTGAAGTAGAAAATTTATCAAAAATATAGCTGCGGATTTTTTCAATTTCTACTGAAGAGAATCCGCCGAGCCTTATCGCAAGGCCTTGCGCAATTCCAGCAGCAACGGCTTTATCAAAATTCGCGCGATTCTTATCTAAGTAATTTACTGAACTAAGGCATATTCTATTTGTTTGATCAGCGAAGACTTGCCCTCGGCTTAAGGTGGTTTTTGCCTGAGATACGTATATGTCGTAAGACCGACCGGAAGGATCAAAGCAGTGTCCAGCAGCGACATCCTGTATGTTTAGGCTTTTATCGAAATCTTGAAGGCCCATACTTGTAATGACAATCATGCGCTCAACTCTAAGGTTTTGAAGCGCCTCCGATTGAAATCGTTTAATGGACGAATCATCAGATTGCGGCAAAGAATCTAAAAAATAGAAATAGGTTTTAGCTATTGAATCGACACGCCGTTCTTCATAGTCACTGGTGCCAGCAAATGGTGAAGCGGCAAGCGAAGAGCTTGCAATGGCTAAACTGATAAGAAGTAATTTAAATGTCATAATTCGCTCCTAACTCCTAAGAAGCTTAGACCTTCGCAGGGGGATAAGCTTCAGGCGGCTATAATTGCCAAGCTTATGCCGATCTAGAATGCGATTTAATTTCACTTTAAGGCAAAGGAGTGACCAAAGCCCCGTGTGGTGCCGCCAATTGTCACCTCGAAAGGGCGAGGGGAGTAAATCTGAATTGTTAAAATACAGGCCGCAGGGCGGGGAGAATATGAATGAAGTTTAGGTGCCCGTCGTATTTTTGCGCAACAAGGTGTCGGTTGCCTGGAGCAGAAACCTTTAGGGCCTAATTTCTGGATCTTTAGCTTCGCGCAAAACCTCGCCGCACATTTTTTTTCCGAACAATTGCGGAATGGTCCTGACCAGCTCACTAAGACGATCGGTTTCTTTTGCAGTTAAGCTTGCCGGAGAAAAATAATCCGCAACATAGTTTAAGGTATTATTGATAACAAGGACCGGAACTCTTGATCGTTCTAACTGATAAATAAAGTCTAAATATTCTGCAGACCCATAAAATACAAAGCCCTTGATAAGGACAGATAAAATGATCCAAGTTTCTAGATCGGAACCATCCGAAAGTCGCAACTTATCAGTGAAATAGGGGTCCGCACCTCGGCTTATAAGGAATTTTGCCATTACAAAGTTTCTGTCATTTAAAGCTCGCGAGAGGATATTCCAACTTTCATACTTTGAAAAATTGAGGTCTGCGCCCCGGCTTATCAAAAAATCGACCATAAAATTATTTGATTGATTCGCGGCCAGCCCGAGTAAAGTGAATCCAGTTATATCCTCTGGATAATTGGGAGATATCCCACGTGTAAACCACACATCAAGACCACGTAAATCATTTTGAGTTACTGCAGTAAAGATTGTTTCGGTAATATCAATCCCATGATAGGCGTTTCTCACCGTCCGAGCTATTTCAGCGGGTAACTTAAATTGGTTTATAACCGATAGGTGATGGATATTTAAACCGAGTTCATCTACCAGGTCGACTCTAGCCCCCATCCTCTTTAAGAAATAATAGAGTCCGCTATTGGGTGCTAGTACTGCATGCATAAGGGCTGTTCGTCCGTGGGAGTCGCGTTGATCTATGGGGACGCCCGCTTTAAGGGCGCTCAAGACCCTCGCCTCCAATTGATCATCCCAATGCCCGATAAAACCAGACTCATTCCGTGCCCAAGCCGCTTCGAAGATGGGGTTGGTTTTAGATCCATTGTGGAATGCTTCACTGCGAACACCTCGACCCATATCAAGAAGCATCACGGGAACTTTAGAGGGCGAATTAATAGACTCAATAGATTCAATTAAGGCTGGGCTTAACTCAGCGTGCAGCGGATAAATCAATACGGCAACTGTGAAAGCCACCAGCCTCGGTAAACAAGAAATTGGACATAAGGAACTTAAGGAACGCATGAAGTGCTCGAGTGCAATATAAGTACCATGGAAAATGTCTCTGGCATCAGAAAGAGTCTCAATCCGAACCCGGTCAATCCACCTAACTAAAAAGGAGCTACATTAAATCTGTGTCTAGATCGGTGGTGTTTTCTGAAGGCTTGCGGCGGTTTAGGAACTTCTAAGTCAGCCTTGGGTTCGGCATAGGACCCTCTTTAATGCGACGGCCACCCATTTGCATTCGGAGACTTTTTTGACGAACCTGTATGTTTTTCAGCCACGCTATGAATCCATTATCTGCGCATGAAAAATCCGAGAACAACTTTAAACTTGCGGAGTGAAGCGTGAAGATCATTTTGCTGGATTTCCCCGCGCGGCTGAGGATGCGTCGTTACGCAAAAATACGACGGGTACTTAAGGCGAAACTAGTTCAACAAACGCTGATAAAGGGCATTAACAAAGCGTTTTGCTCCTTCGGGGGCAAAGCGAAAATATAAGGCGGGTTCGATCAGCTCTAACTCCATTAGCCAGAGGCCATCTTCAATTGGCAGCATATCGACTCGGGCAAAGAGTGGGGTTTCTTTAAGAGCATCAATAGCTTTTTTTGCGAGTGCAGTCTGTTTTGTCGAAGGGGAGTAGAGCTGAATATCGCCGCCATGTTCTTCTTGGACGCGGTAGTCGTCAGACTTTGGAGTTTTACTAACAGTGTGGCTTAATTCGCCGTTAAAGAAATGAAAAGACAATTCACCTTTCGAAATTTCGGGCAAGAAGGGTTGGATCAGATAGTCTTTGTTAGAATTTTTTCGAGCGCTCAAAATCTTTTCGATATCCTTAGGCAGAAAAATCTCGGTCCCATCCGCATTGGCGCCCACCGCAGGCTTTATGATCCAGCGCTCGCGCAGCTTAAAGGGCATAGGCCAATCAACGGGAGTATCTTTGGCGGGCGACCACAAAACTGTGGGAATGATTGCTACCCCTGAAGCCTCAAGCTCGAGCAAATAAGATTTATGCGCATTCCAGTGAACCAGATCTAGGGAGTTATATAAATGGCAGCCAGATTTTTTTATATTGGCGAGCGCCGCAAAAAATTCCTCGAGCCGTTTCGTGTAGTCCCAAGTTGTGCGAATAATTGCAACATCATAGTCGCCCCAATTCGCGCCCTCTTGGTCCCAGGCGATTGTATCGACGCGAACGCCAGGTCGATCAAGAAGCGCGGTCACTAAGGATTCTTCTTTGGCGATAAACCCAGTTAAATCTTTGCAAGTCAGTAGGGCAATTTTCATCGCTCAGAAAATAGTGGGAACACTCACAAAAGGCAAGGCTTCTGCTTACAGCCCTGCGGAGGATCCCTTTCGCAGAAAAAGTGCTCCGATAAGTAAACCCAATCCAGCTGTTAGAGCGACGGGGATGCAATGCCAGACGAAGAAATGTAGCAAATCGTCTTGTGGACAGATAAAGCGTGTGGCCAAGCAGCCTAGGGCTGAGGCCCCGAGGAAGGCAAACACCCCAGTCGCATTTGTTCTTAAGGGAACAGCTTTCCAAAGCATAAAATATATTAGACCGGCTGGAGGTAGGCTTAAGATCGAAATATTCCTAAGACATTTCCAACCCGTCCCTGCCTGAGACCCCATTCCGAAAAACAAGAGACCGGTGAAAATGAGAAGCCAGCCGGCAAAAACAATTGTGGGAAGAAAAATATAATGTCGGCTCCGGACGTCAGGGACCGCAAGAAAAAATGCAGAAATAGAAGTCGTCAAAGACAAAAGTATTAAAAGTGCCACCTGAAAAAGGAAACTCGGCTTTAAAAAAGTAAGGACAACGTCAGACCGCAATCCAATCTTAAGCGAGACGATCGTTACAAAAGGAATTGTAAAACAAAGCCAAAAAATTGTCCTTAAGATCGGATGGCGAAGGGGCTGAACGGGCCTAAGATTTTGGGCGAGATCTTGAATAAGAGCTTCAGTTTTCATCTTTATTAACTCCCAAGATTTTCCTAAGAGTCTCGTAGCCGCGAAAAGCCGAAACTTTAACGGCACTTTTGCTCATCCCTGTTTGGGCGGCAACTTCTGAAACCGAGAAGCCCTGAAGCTTTAGAAGTCCGATAATTAAGCGCTGTTTTTTAGGAAGCATTTTTATTTGCTCAAGAATCAAGCTGGCCATAGGTTTACATTCGGCCTTTGCGTCTGCCGGCTCCCGTGGTTCATTTTTCCACGCCTCTTTGATGCGCTCAGTACGCAGGCGTTTGCGCGCATGATCAATGATCCGATTTTCGCAAATGGCGTAGATCCAGGGTCCCACAGGTCGGCCCGGTGAATAAGAATGGCGCGCGCGATGGATAGACAGCAAGGTCTCTTGCAGAATGTCTTCCAAATCAGTTTCGGATGAGGTCCGACTTAATAAAAAATTGTACAATAAAGAAGAGACTTCCCGAAGAAAGCTTTCATAGGCTTTCGCATGGCCCTGTTGACCGAGTATTAGAAAATCAGAAAGTCTTTTGTCTCGTATTTTGTCCACAATAAAGTCTAAGCCCCTACTTACCTAATGCGCTCGAAATAATACGCTCGAAACCGCGCTATGGTTACAAAAAAAATCGAAGTAACCAATTTGCCCGTTCTGGCGCATTTAAGACATGAAGTGAATTTAAACCAATACAGAGGTCAATCATGTCAATCCGCCCTGCTTATTTCTTCGCGATCCTATTTTCATTTGGGCTTACTTTAACGGGCTTTCAAGCAAATGGGGTCGAGAAAAAGGCCCGCATTAAAGCCGTCGCTTTCGACTACTTTGTCATATTTAATCCCAACTCAGTGATCGAGGGGGTGGAGAAAGTGTTTCCGGGTCGGGGAGAAGAATTCACGAAGTTGTGGCGTAGCAAACAATTTGAATACGGATTTCTTAGATCGATTACTTCGCGCCACTCGGATTTTTTTGAAGTCACAGGAGAGGCATTAGATTATGCGGTGGCATCACTGCAGTTAAAATTGACAAAAAAGGAGCGACAAGAGCTACTGAATTCTTATTTAAAACTTAAGCCGTGGCCGGATGCCATTCCGGCCTTAAAGAAGCTGCGTGCTGCCGGAGTGAAGATTATAACGATTGCGAATTTTAGCGAGAAAATGTTGCGCTCCAATGCTGAGAACGCGGGGATCGCGGATCTGTTTGATTTGCTTTTAAGTACAGAAGTTAACAAAACTTATAAACCGGATCCAAAAGCCTATGCACTTGGTATGGAGAAGCTAAACCTAAAAAAAAATGAAATCCTTTTTGCCGCTTTTGGAGGTTGGGATGCCTTTGGTGCAAAGAGTTTCGGATATCCAACCTATTGGGTCAACCGGTTCAATCTGCCTGACGAGCGCTTGGGAATTCAGGCAGATCAAACTTCAAAGGATATCGCAGGCCTCGTGGATTTTGTTCTGAATTAGAGGATTCGGCACTTAGGGCTCTTATGCTCGAAGCCTGCCGTCCAAACACGAACAACAAAATTAGTTGAGTTGTCTCCAACGCTATCCAGGACTACATCTGAACTTCTGGATTCTAAAACACCCGGCACCCGTATTATGGCGGCCCGCCGAAGTCCGACGCGGGCAGATCGGCTTAAAAAAGCAAGTTCAGCCCCATAGTTTTTACAAACTCTTCGTATTAATTTAAAAATTCAGATCTAGAGGCTAGGTTATGGACAAAATAGTCATGCCCAGAGGGGCCTCAAAGGAGTTCCGAATGCTTAAAAGTCTAATCTTACTTTTAGTGACTTCGATTGCGAGCCAGGCCGAATCAAGCCTTCCCACATTTTTTTGTGTGAGCGAGGAACCTCGTGGAGCGATTTATCTGCAACTGGATGAAGAAAAGCAAAATTCCGTTGGTAGAATGTCTAATCCCTTTACGAGCGATCTCGAGATTTTAAAGCAACTAAACCCTCCACAAGAAGAGTACACAAAATTAAATGTGTCCCATGTAAAATTATATCGCACGGACAGTGGAAGACCCTTTTGCCCAGAATGCTACGAGTTTAATGCAAGTCCCTATCTTCCCTCAGAGGACCCCATTGTAATCGAGGCATCAAAGAGTTGGATTTCTAGAGTTGTAATGAAGGATGGATCGAAAGTGCTGATGCTTAAGCACTACGTAGGTTCGGATCAACCCTTACAGATGATTTGCGAAAAACTTTAAGACCTTTAGTTTAACAAACTCGTTTGAAAATCGGCAGCAGAAGGGGTGTGTATGAAGCGCAAAAGTTATGGAATAATTGGTTTGTTTTTCTTGGTCTTTTTGTCTGTTGCATGCAGCAAAGATTCAGATAGTCCAAAAGGAGCCGGAGGAGATTCTCCAGATAAGCCACAACCGCGAAACCGCATTAACTGGGAATCGGTTGCTCCTGAGTATAATCCAAATGTCGGTGAGTTTGATATTCAGGCTCAAGGCGCGGAGAAGATAAATCTAGATCTATTTGGATTTGATGATGACGTCGAAGTCGTCTACTCGAAAGATATACCTGAGGGATCTGCGGCACTGAGGGTTTTCACAGTTTGGAAAAAACGGTCTTTTGGAGGAAGCCTAGATGTCAGCGCAAAGGGCAATCAACTGAATGTTAGATATACCGGCGGCTACCAGTGTTCGATTGGAATACGAAATGGCCAGATAACAGACCTCGACGGCGGCTGTATCATTCGCGCCATCCTTTTTCTAAATACAAGCGCCAAAGTTGAAGTTTATAATTTGGGCCAGTTGATCACAAAAAGATTTATCCCGATGGATAATGAAACCTTCTTTAAAGAACTAAAGGCAGCGAGCTTTGCAGACGACAAATTCACGGTCGTCGAAAACTATCTTCAGTCTTACAAGATTACAAAGACGACCCCCTCACTTCAGGCAAAAGACCTTGAAGAGGCGCTTGATCAGTTTTATAGAAGTGCAGAGAAATTCAAAGCCCTTCGCATGCTTCATATGTTTGTAGCAGATAGAAATAATCTAGAATCCGTGATCGAGGATCAATTTGGGCATTTTGAGCGGGATGAAGCGCGCCGTATTGTCGGTCTTTAGCGCGGACGCGGGGACGGGCCAGCCCCGCGTACCGACTCTGCAATATTTCTGTGTGAACTAATAAAAAGGATGCCGGTCTAGCAAAATGCCGGTATGTCTTTTGACACGATGGAAGCATTTTTAAACTCGTTCTTATTTGTGTTTTTAAGCGAGATGGGTGACAAGACCCAGCTTCTTGCAATCATTCTTGCCGCAAGGTTTCGACAGCCCTTCACGATTCTGCTTGGAATAATGATCGCGACAATTCTAAATCATGCCCTTGCGACCTATGTTGGAGTTTTTATCACTCGGGCTATTTCTGAGGAGTATTTAAGATGGATTTTGGCTCTCACCTTTATCGGCTTTGGGCTTTGGATCTTGAAGCCAGATAAAGAAGAAGAGTTTAAGGACAAACATCGATGGGGCCCACTTTTGACGACGACGTTTGCATTCTTCTTTGCAGAAATGGGAGATAAAACTCAGTTAGCCACAGTCGCCCTTGCCGCAAATTATATCGAGCCCGTCCGGGTGACTTTAGGGACGACTTTAGGAATGCTTGCTGCGAATGGGCCTGCAGTTTTTTTGGGTCATAAATTTACAAACAAAATTCCGATGAAGATAATACATCGATTCGCCAGTGCACTTTTTATTCTTTTCGGATTGGGAATCCTTGTAGGGCTTTAACTAATGCCAAGATTTTTTAGCTTCCCGATTTAACGGGAAGCTTAACTTGAATACGGATTTCGTCGTCAACTCCGACACCCATGTATTTGATTCCGGTGATTTTAAAATCGGAGAGCTTTAATGGAAAAACCGCCGTTAGGAAATTGTCTTTGACCGAGTAAGTGCCCTGAACATCTTTTTGAACCCCGCGATAGCGTATACGACCTTTACCTTTTCCGTTTTTCCCAATGGCCTTAACAAGGATCATCTCGGGATATTTTTGCACTTCTAGATATTTCTCTCTGGCGTGCTTATCCCTTAAAGAAAGTCCGGTGGTAATTCCTTTAAGTTTCACAATGACATTTTCGGCCTGTACAGAATCACCTTTTATAATTGCGTGTCCCGTGACATCGGACACCTTGGCCTTAAAATCTCCAGCCGGGGTTAGGGTGACATCCGCTTCAGCGCTTCCCCGCGCAGATTGAGCAAATGCAAGATTCGATATAGACCCCATGAAAACAATCAGTAAAATGACTAGCGATTTATTCAGCATTTATTCAGATCCTGTTCTTAGGTTTGAGAGGACTCTTTGTAGGTTAAGAAGTATTCCGTGCGAAAAACTGAGCGTCAATTGGTTTAAAGAGAGGTTTTTGTTCTTACTCAGAGGCTTCATCGGATTCGGCTCCCGAGGCGATCCAGCTTTCAAGGGCTAAGATCTCGGACTCAGACAGGGGATTTCCTGGGGGCATGCTCCCATCTCTGACCCGATCAACCAATAAACTACTTGATGGATCCTCAGGAACAACTCGTCCCCCTGACATTAGGCCAGAGTAACTGGATAGATCATAGGCGCCGTCGGGAGTACCGCCCGAATGGCAGGCGACACACTTCGGAGTAAATAGAGCAGATTGAAGGTCTGAATAGGTCACATCTTCTGAAATGGAAGAGATTAGATGACTGTCGGACTCTCCGACATAGGCACAGTTTTGAAAGGAGAACATCAGCAGTAAAGGGAGCAGAATAAAAAGGGCAGTTTTCGCGTTCATAGGTCATTATTTATCGGCACCCCGTTTTTAAAGCCTTAGCCTTAAGGACCTATAACCGAGTGCTGTGAAATATTTCACCTTAGATTCTCAGAATGAGACAACTAAAATGTTCTGTTGATACCCCAACGCCATAAAGTGTGTCCGGTAAATTCCATTGGAGCAATTGACTGGAAGACAACCAGGCGTTTCGAGACGGTCCATCGAAGCAGTAATTCTGGTGAATAGAGTACTCTGTTTAAGGCCTTGGATTCGGCTCGAAGTGCGGTATTTTCCCGACTCTTCCAGTCGCTCTTACGAATACCGACCATGGCACCGGCGCCGATCATCACATTCCATTGAAGTCGGTAATATCGGTAGCCTTGAATGTATCCAAGCGTCCAATCTCTTTGACCAGAGTCTGGATAAGAAACCCCTTCAAAGCCGGTGGCCGTTGCTTTTCCGAATCCCGCGCCTAAAGAAAATCCGTATACGGCTCGTCCCTTTGTCCAAGATTGATCTAAATTAAGAAAAATTCCAGCATAGTTTGCAAGCCCCTTGGCAGAGCCAAGGTTGTCTTCAACTGAAAACCGCTCTGTCCACATCAGGGTTCCTAATCCCACTCCAAGTTTTGGTATTGCTTTTCGAGCGGCGCTTTGCTGCGCAGGCGTGCGGCTTTTGGATTGCGAATGGACTTCACTCAAAGGCAGCAAGCAGAACAACAAAAGTGTAAAATAAATTTTACCACGAAACATGAATCTGCCCCTGAAGTTGAGTTGAATCTTTTGCAGATGTCGTGGGGGAATAGATCTTTCCCTGCACCATGGTCAGCCGAAACTCAGTTCGCTGGAGAGGAAACATCAATAAACCGAGGGTCCATCTTGAGGTCTCCGTCGCAGAAGACTTAAGCTCGTTGTGATTTCTTTCGATGACCGAAATAATGTTGTAGCCCCGACGGATATGAACAATGGCTTGAAGCATTGCATAGGCGCCATCTTGGGCGGCAGATTGTGATACAGACTTATTTCGTTTGAGGCCGATTTCTGCAAGAAGACTTGAGCCCGGTGCGCGGGGTAGACCCAAACGATTGTGGAGCGCAAGTCTTTGGGTTTTCAGGGCGGAGGTATCCGCCTGCATGTATGAGAAGCCAAATTTGTTATTTTCAAAAAGCATAAACTCAGACTGTACAGAAAAACCTTTTCTTTGAGCACTTTCTTCGCGAAGCAGATTTCCTGAAAACCCGTGGATCGTAAAATCCCATTCTCTTTCGAACCACTGAAGAAGAACCCCATGAACCTGATCCTCTTGCCCCAGCCCCAGGGCTCCTCTTGAAACCGAAGTGTGATCTCCGGTTCTAAGACCGTAGGCGATATCCATTAATCCCACCGAAACCAAAAGTTTTTTTAGTGGGAAAAAACGCAGGTAGTGCTCTCGGGAAACCCAATCCACAGGTTTTTCATTGCCGTAGTAGTCCTGGTCACCCTCGTGCAAGAGTCCATAATTGAGCACTAAAACAGTGCGGTAATCTCGATCTGCTGAAAGAACTAAATTGAGGTCCCTTTGCATCCGAATCCAGCGTTCGTTTTTTGTCGCACTTCCGGGGCCAGTCTGAATCCACAGTCCGCGATACTTTAATCCCGGCCGTACCCAAAATGGTAACTCCACTCCCGGGATGAATCCCGATTTTTCAGCAATTGTGTCATCACTGACGGATTTTGGAGTCCATAGATTTCTTGCGGCGATCTCTTGTGAAAAAAGAGCGCGGCCATAATCTGTTAAGGGGCCATTCCCATGGCTATTAAAGTGACAGCTAATGCAGGTATTGTAACCGTAACTAATAAAATCTGGATAAGCAGAGGCCTTAAAAGAATAAAGAAAAATAAATAAAAGCAGAATCCGCATGATTTAATTCGAGCATCGACGGACTTAACTTGCAAGATAAAGCTTTACCGAATTTTGGCGGGAACCCTTTTTCCCATCTCACACCAATTCACTTTATTCTTTCGGCCGCCGTCGTAAGATATCGCCAAATGGTTTTGTATCAAAGCGTCTTTAAGCGAATGGCCATCGACATAGACCTCGGCAAGTATTCTAAAATATTTATCTCGTTGCACATTTTTTAGCTCTATGGATTTAGCTTGTCGAAGCTTGGACTCTACGAGGCGTTTCGAAACTCTTGCGGAGTCTTTTTCACAAGGAGATTTTCCTCGGGTTTCAGCCGTGTCGATTCCAGCAATGCGGACCGAGATATTCTCGCCAAGAAGCGGATGCACGTTCGGGATTTTAAATGTGATTGTGTCGCCGTCGTAGTTTCTAAGGTATTTTACGCACCTGAAGCTTGTGTTTGTGTGCTCGCAAGATCCTGGGATTGCGTCTTCAGCAAAAAGTGGGCAGGGTAAAAATAAAAAGGAAATTAAAACTAAGATTCGCATTAGAGACTATTGTAGATAGATACCTGTCTAGGTCTATAAATTTTTTTGTATAAATTTATAGCCTCTTCAGGACTTAGGCTCTGTCCAAGTTATTTTTGGACTGAGCCTTAGGTTTTAAAAGAGAGGTTTTGCCTAAGGGGGCTTGTCTTCCCCCACATAAAAGACTCGGTGAAATAGTGCATATAGGTTAACCATAAAGCAAGAATTGCGACGGGTGCGTATGAGCCAAGCTGACGGAAAAAATGTGATTTATAAAAACTGCAACTCCAATGCTGACCAGTGCGGCGAGCGTAAACCAAAGAGCGCGTTGACTTTTAATTGCGCCCGGAGCTTTCCATTTGTTGGCATTGTGCAGGCTAATGATTTTCCAAGGGCTAATTTTATATCGGAATCAAAGAGAGGAAAAGGACAAAATTATAGGTGTGACAGGCGTCGAATGATAAACTAAGCGTGTAAGCGGATACCTTCATTAAGGAGAGTTTATGGGGATTCATTTGGTGACCGGGGGGGCGGGCTTTGTTGGTAAACGTATTGTTGAGACTCTGGTTGAGGCGGGTTACCAAGTTCGGTCTATTGATTTATTGAGTTCAGAGGGGCTCCCCAAGGGTGTTGAACATTTTCAAGGAAGTATTCTGGATAGGGATCTCTTAAAGCGATCAATGGGGAATGTTGAAGTTCTTCATCATGTCGCGGCCGCGGTCCCTCTGGCTGGGTCTCGACGGGTTTTCGAAGAGATGAATGTGGAAGGCACGCGGCTTGTTTTGGATCAAGCGATTCAGTCTGGGGCAAGGCATTTTAATTATGTCAGCTCGTCCGCCGTTTACGGAAAGGTTCAATCGGAAGATTGTCCTTTAAAAGAAACTTCTCCCCCTCGTCCTTTTGAGGCCTATGGGGCCTCAAAACTAAGAGGTGAAGAGCTTGTTATGGAAAAAACCTCAATTCATAAAGAATTAAAAGCCACCATAATTAGGCCTCGGACGGTGTTGGGTCCAGGACGACTTGGAATTTTTGACCTTTTGTTCCATTGGGTAGCAAATAATAAAAATATTTATATCATAGGACCTGGAACAAACAAAATTCAGCTGGTTCACGTGGATGATCTGGCTCGCTTTTCGGTTCTAGCGGCAGAGCAAGGGGCCTCGGGAATTTATAATGTAGGTACAGATCGATTTAATACAATGAATGAGCTTTTAAGAAATCTTTGCCATTTTGCGGGCTCCAGGTCGAAGATTGTTTCTATTCCAACTCGTATAGCGCAGTCAGGCCTATGGGCCGTGGATAAGTTAAGACTCTCCCCCTTTAGTTCTTGGCACTACACCACTTTTCATCGGGATTACTATTTTGATCTTACTAAAGCAATGGGAGTGGCTTCTTGGCGTCCGCGCTTCTCAAATGAAGAAATGCTTATAGAATCCTATAAATGGTACCTTCAAAATTCTGGATCAAAAAATATAGGAAGGTCTATTCACAACAGGCCTCTAAAGAAGGGACTGATCTCCCTTTTCACGAGGTAGCTCTTCGGTGCTAGGCTGGCTCAGAAAGAACTTAAATTTAGCAAATTTCATTAACCTGGGAAGTTGTTTAGCCTTTTGGAGCTATCTGCAGAGATATTCCTCCTATGTCACTGACGATGCGTTCATTCACTTTCGAATCGCAAGGAACTTTGTCGAGTACGGGGAACCTTACTATAATCTTGGCGAAGTCGTTATGGGAAGTAGCGCTCACCTATGGGTGAATCTGATGGCGCTTTATTTTCAGATCTTCGGTTATCAACTTGATTATATATTTTGTTTGTCCTGGATACTCGTGGTCTTGCTCTTTTTTGGCCTTCAATCTCTACTCGATGACAGTTTTGATCCACTTGTGAGATCGGTTTGCGCATTGGTTTTGATTTTCATTTTTCTTTTGCCTGCTTCGGCGGGCCTTATGGAGACGCCTCTTGCAATCTTGTTAATGTTGAGCGCACTAATCGCCTTTAAGAAGAACAATGCGATTCTCACGGGATTTTTTGCGGGCCTGGCTGTTGGGGTTCGGCTAGAGTACGCGGCGCTGCTCATTCTTTTTCCACTGTTTTTCTGGAGTTGGAAAAAGTTGAAGGGCTTCATTGCTGGAGCCTCGGGACCAATTCTTCTTTACTTGGTTTACACACTTGTATTCTTTGGGACCATAATTCCTTTTCCGGCGATCTCAAAAAACTTAGTCTATTCTATCGATTGGCTGGACTTTTTTGCGGAGATGCCAAGTCCGGCGTCCTACCCTGAGTGGCTTCGCGCCTTCTGGGTACATGAATGGAAAGCGATATGTGTTTCATTTGCACTTGTTCTGCTTGGCATTGGACTAACCCGAATTGCGATGCGCCGAGGGGTTCATCCTTGGCATCGGCTTTTGTTGGCCTTACCGGTCGTGATCTTATCCGTCTATTTTGTTCGTGGGGTTTATGTTTTCCCATGGTATGCGCCCCTATACGCTCTTCCACTGGCCCTCTTTTTTGTTTCACAGTTTTCGAAGATTGACGAAGGTCGCTTGGTTTTGGCCCTTTTGTTGTTGGTCGCTCTTTTTAATCCAATTTATATTGGACTTCGAGGGGCAACCTCATTCATCTTTGGAGAGGATTCATACTACGACGACTACTCTACGGGATTAAGGGTCAAACAGTACCTAAAAATTGGAAATGAACTTGCCAAAGATTTCCCAGATGCGGTTCTGATAACCTCCGAAATTGGGGCCTTGGGGTGGGCATTCGAAGGAAAAATTATAGATGGTGGCGCCTTGGTATCGCCAGAAGTTCTCAAATATCATCCCATGCCCGTGCCCGAGGATCGCCCCTGGAATGTTGCCGGGTCGATTCCCTACCAGGCCGTCCTCGAGTTTCAGCCAGACCTTATCGTTTCAATGCCATCATTTAGTCGGTCCATCCGGCGGGAAATGATGACAGGTGTTTTGAATCGGTATAAACTCTACAAAACCTTTCCCGCAATTCCCGAAGAAGAATCACGTCGAAGTGGGATTTATAAGGTTTGGTATAATTCACAAATCGATATATTTATGCGGGCCGATTAGTTTCTAAGGGAGGCCCGTTCTTTTTAAAAAAACGATGCGTACTTGTGGGAGTAAAGGCGATAAGCAGACTGTCTTTAAGAGAGCCGGATGTGGCCATATCTTGGAACATCTTGATCCAGTACTGAAAATTAAGTCGAAGGGGGTTGTGGGTGATCTTAAATCCGGGAACGCCGTAGCTGAAATTCTGATCCGGAAGTTCGACGAGAGTTCCAAAAATTCGATCAAATATTATTAAAGTTCCCCCATAGTTTCCTGGTCGATCAGAGTGTTCAATCGAGTGATGGATTCTGTGGTGCCAGGGAGTGTTGAAGACAAGCTCTAGGGGTCTCCAAAATCTAGGGATCCACTCGGAGTGAATCAGGGTTTGGTAGGATTGCAAAAATGCAAAGCACAGTGCAATACTCGCATAATTAAAACTAAAGAGCATGGGGATTACAAAAAAGACAAGTGGCAGATTGATCGTGGTAAATCTAAAAGCGTTTCTTTGTGTAGCCAAAAAATTTAAGCGAGTCGTGGAATGATGAACCGCATGTTGAGTCCAAAGAATTCCCACTTCGTGACTGGCCCGGTGAATCCAATAGTAGGTGAAGTCTACGAGAACAAAAAGAAGAACATATTTGATCCAAGTGGATTCGAGGGACTCGAGCCGTGGAATGATTGAAGTAAAATAATCGCTAAGATTTTGAAGGAAGCCATACTTTAAATGCCAGATCGACCTCGAAACTCTACCAATCAGGTCGAGCTGGTGGATTGCAATAAGAACAAACCACATATCAACTGTGTAAAAAGAAAGGCTCACCAGGCTTTCCTTAAGGTCGTAGGGGCGGCCCTTTACCTTGCAGATAAAACAGTCCGCCAGACTGATAAGTAATCCGAATAGATAAAAGTACATTTTCTCCTCACATAATCAAATTCTAGCACGAGCCTGAATAGAAAAAAAGATTGGGGAAGACCCGGCTTAAGTCTCGTAATTCACTACGGCGTGACAATGCCATTGAAGTTCATCAAAATTTATTAAAATGAGAATGAAGCGCTTATTTCTCCCAGAGATCTCTGCGGTCGTCTTTGGCGGCCTTGTCCTTTTTGCCGACGCCTTAGCCTTTCGAGCAAACAGCAATTTTTATTCTTGGCTTTTGGACATCCTTTCTGTTTCGCAGTTGAAGCTGGAGTTTAAAGTCTATGAAGCCGTGCTTGGATATGTGCTTTTGGGCACTCTTGTTCTTGTCGCGATTTCTTTTGTCCGACGCGTACTTTTTCCCGGATTGAGTGCCACACTCATCTACTATCTCAGTTTGTCTGCGGTGACTTTGTCCTATCTGTATCTTAGGGCTCCACAGTTTTATAAAGCCCATATGGGTTTGGACAGATTGTATGAAAAATTTCCGCTGCCTTATGGGATTGGTTTTTTTGGTCTTAGCCTACTTTTATTCGTTCTAATTTTTGCCCTGCAGTTTATGAGATCGAAACAAAAGACAGGGATTAAGCTCTGCGCTTTAGGGATTGGTCTGTTTTGGTGCGGCGAGAAGGTTCTTCTTATTTACGATTATGACTTGAGTGGCCTTAAATCAAGACAGAGTTTTGACGGAGAGCAACTTGCAACGATTGTAATTTCTATGGATTCGGTCGGAGCGGAATCCTTAGGCCTTATTAAAGAAAACGCAAACCCGAGTCTTTTGTCTTTCCTCAACGGGGCGAAGAGTTTTTCAAAAGTCGTTGCCGACACGACTCAAACCCATGGGAGTTTTGCTTCGATATTCAGTGGACGCCAGGCCTCGCATCTGGAAAAAAGATTTCCTTACGCCGAGATTTTTTCGGACCGAGAGCAAGAAAAGCTTCAGACCTTGGCGCAAATTAAAAAGCGTGGATATCGGACGGTGCTCTACCGAGACGAGATGGAAACCAGTCACTTTCAGGAGGGCCCCCTGATCGACCGATTGCATACGGACTACCCCTCCGACTATTCGATCCAATATTTAAACCGTCTCTTGGATAGTTTTTTGGTTTTTGGATTCGCCCCAAATATTCTTGCAAAAACGATTTTCCCCTACGTTTTCGATAACTCTCTTCAGCCCTTCGGGTACAGACCGCGAAAGATTGCCGCGGGCATGGCAGATTTAATCGAAAACGAAATGGCTTCCTTTTCCAAAGGTCAAAAGCATTTTTTCTTTTTACATTCTTGTCTGTTACACTTTCCTCTAAAATTACCCTATCCCTATTATCCAAAATTTTCTGGACCTAAAGACGGCGGAGATTCTTTATCCTACAATGATCTGAAAAATGTATACGACAGAAGCTTCGACTATTCACTCCAAGAGGAGCGGCTCGTTTTCGACAGACTTCTGTATGATCGCGGGATTGTCTATCTCACAAAGTCTTTTCTAAACCCGCTTTTTGATGAACTGAATAAAATGGGGCTTTTGAAATCCTCAAAAATTATTTTAATGTCGGATCACGGAGAAGGGCATTGGAATGGGAGAAAAACTTTACCACAACGGCCTGTATTGACCTTTCACGGAGATACCGACCTCTACGGGCAGACAGCCCACAATGCCCTGTTTCTGGTGGGAGATAAACATATTTCCCAGGCTTCAGATGAGCCCATCAATCTTTCTCAAGTTTTTCGAAAGGCGATTGAACTACCCTTCAACAAGGGGGTTTATACAGAAAATGGATTCAATCCAATTTTTAAGCCCCTCGATCTGTCTTTTGCGGTGGCCTTTTCAGAAATGCTTTCAAACTTTAAAGTTCATAAAAATTTGGTATATTTAGATAGGGAATTTGAGCCTGCGGCAATGCTGGGAAAAGAAAAGTCGATTCTACGTGCTTCCTATAAGCTGACTTTAGTTCGCTC
>CAYMDP010000046.1:0-22459 GCA_964389375.1 uncultured Pseudobdellovibrionaceae bacterium
ATCCCATAACGATGGAATTATAAAAGCGAGTGAAGGGGACGATAGGCATATTATAAAGAGTGGTGAAAAGCGGCTTTAGACTTTCTGCTTGAAGGACCAAGACGCCCGCTTGATGAAAGACAGGGTCAAGGATGTAGGCGATCAATGAGAAGAAAAATGCCGATATAAAAGCTGCTCCCGCCTGAATCCTAAAAACCAAGATGCAGATGAAGATAATCAGGCTTTGCAGAGAAAGGGCTGGGGTCATCCCAAGTACAAACCCCGCGGCAATTCCGGCAGAGATTTGAAGGCTGCCCGTATCCGAGTTGAGAAGTTTAAAGAGTTGAAAAATTTGTTTTAGTAGGAAGCTCATTTTGAAGACCTCACTTATTCAATGCATTGATCTTGGGCAAAAGCAGAGGGCTAGTCAAATAAAGATACTTATTAAGGGATGGCAAGGCTTTGGCAGCAAGGAATTGGTGTGCTGATAATGCGAGGTGCCAACTCTTGGTGAAGAGGGACAAGAAGGTGACTCGGACAGCATGCTAAAATAAAGTTTTGCTTAAATTGGGAAGAGGTCATTCGATGGGTTTAGAAAAATGGATCAAGTTTTTGTTCGGCCTTTTCTGCGTCACTTTGTTCGTCTCGATTGCTGCAATGGAGCTGGTCTCTTCGCTCATTGTGATTACCTTTGTCGCCTCTTTTTTGAGCGAAGCTAGAAAGAACTCACTAAGTTTTAAAATTCAAGCGAAGATGCTGCTTCTCGGAGCCCCTTCGAATAAATTTATTCTGGATAAGCTGCTCTGGTCCTATTGGTTCATCGTCTCGATTGGTTCTTTTGTTCATTTCGAAAGTATCTCTAGATCTATAGACATCATTGGCTATGCTCGATGGATTGTTTTGCTTTACGTGTACGTTTACTTTTTGAGGAGATATTTCTCAAATGATTGGTCGCGAGGACTAAGATATGTGTTTCCAATGCTCATTTTTGTTTCTGTGTATGCAATCTTTCAAATGTTTACGGGAATGGATTTAGTTCGGGGTCCTGGAAAGTCGATGGATACCTTCGGAGAACTTTATCGTGCCGCTGGATTTTTTAGTATGTCGCTGACCTTTGCATACTGTGTAGGAATGGCCTTCTTCGTTAGTCTTGCCTATCTTTTGGTATGTGGACGCAAAATTTCGGATCGACTATTTGGGTTATCACTTGTCGCAGCGTCCGCTGGAATGATCGCAATTGTTGCCTCGGGGACGCGAGGGGCTTGGCTCGCTTTGGTGGCAGGACTTTTTTTGCTGCCATTGCTTTTAGGCAGACGCTGGATACTTCCGGGTTACATCACTGTATTTGCAACATTGGCCTTAATTCTTTTTGCGGTCCCCGATTTTAGAACTCGGATGTCTAGCATTACCAATCTGTCTAAGGGCCACAGCAATTATTCTAGAATTCAAATTTGGCAGGGGCACTGGGAAATTTTTAAGGACCATCCGATCATTGGCTCGGGGCTTGCTCAGAACAATAAGATCGTAAAATATTATTACGAAAAATTGGGGATTGAAAACGGACAGCTAGGGCACGCGCACAATAACTATCTGCAGATGCTTGCTGGAACTGGGTTTTTGGGCTTTTTAACCTGGTTTTTGTTTTGTTTCTACTTTCTAAGATTGTCCTTTAGGTTGTGGAGAACCTTGCCCCAAGACGAGCTGTGGTTTAGATCCTTGGCGCTAGGAATATTTTTGGCTCAGATCTATCATCACGTAGGCGGAATGACTGAAGCTAATTTTACTGATGGTGAAGTCGCTCATCAGCTGGTTTTATTGTGGGCTGTTCTAATCGGAATCGAAACCAGAGTGAAAGATAAAATCTTAGTTAAGTCTTAGAACCGCTAGATCCATTTTAAGTTTTTTCCAGGCAACTAGGTACCAAATGATTAAAATCGGGCAAGAGATCCATAGTCCGACGGGGCTTAGGCTTACAAAATAAAACAAGCCACTGGATAGAACACTCGCGAACAAAAAGACCCAAGTACCTTGAAGGGTCCTTTGAGTATTGAATTTACAAAGTCTTGCGATTTTAACATTCCAGTAAAGATAGTAAGAAGACAATCCTACGGACTGCCAGATCAAAGCGAGCTTAATATCTTTGTGAACAAGGTAGCCGACCGATAAAAGTGCAATCGAAAGAATCGAAAAAATCACCTCAAGGCGAAAAGCTGCGTCTTGCTTTCCAATGACATCGAATAAACGGTCAATCCAGCCCGTTAAAAGAAGAAGGAATGCCGGAAAAACTAAAATCGAGGCAAACGGAGCCGCCTCGGCCCAGTGCTTTCCCAAAACAAAAACTAAAATGGACTCAGAGAAAAAGGCAAAAAATGAGACAATGGGTAGGCACACAAAAAACAGCGAGCTTTGAAGGGTGGTGACTAGCTCTTGATTGGCCTCAACCCCTGAAGAGCTGGCTCGTTGAAATACAATGGGACGAAGGACTGAAATGGCAAAGGAGGCGGGTAGATTGACTAGCCGGCTTGCAAGTGAAAACAGCCCTAAGATTTGGGCTGAGGCCAGGGTACTAAATAAAAAGATCGAGAACCGTTCTCGGACGACACCGACTAGAGTATATGGCGTCATGTAGCGGAAGTAGTTTTGGTGTTGATGAAGTGTGGACTTTAAGTCCTTCAAGTCCGTGGGTTTCCTTAAGATCTCCGAGAAATTTTTCCAGATTATAACAGCCGCAATCAGGCTCACAGATAGGTATGAAAGCAGACTGCCCAGGACAAGGCCCGTTTTTAAATGTCCGATGAGTAATTGAATCGAGACAAGTAAAAAGACTTGGGTAATTCCAAGATAAGCGAGAATTTTGAACTTCTTCATTCGAAGAAACCAAGACGAGAAAGTTTGAAAAAGCGCCATTCCAAAAACTAAACCAGCAACCGCGAGTCCACTCCAAATACCAAAAGCAGAGTAGTAATCATCAAGACCTGAGATGCTTTCGCCAAAATATGCAACTAGTCCAGCAATAGGGCTCATCAATGCGATCGAAAGAAGGCAAAATAGCAAAATGTGTTTGGCCACTAGATCTTTTTTAGGAAGCAAAATTGCAAGCTCAAGTCTAAAAGATGCGATCGTCGAGAACAGCCCGGCAAAACTAATAAATATCGCCCAAATAGAATAATCCTGCGGGGAGTAAACGCGAGAAATTAAAGGGATACTTGCGACAGCCAGTCCCTGAGACACAACTTGACCTCCTCCAAGAAGAAAGAGGTGCGAGATAAATGAAGGCGAGGTGCCTAAGGGTTTTTCAGAAATTTTTCGACCTCGATCAAGATTTTTTTGGATGTCATTCCGTCTCCATAGATATGTTTTGAAGATGAGTTCGGTCGCTTAATATTTTCAAGAGCTTTTTCTAAGAAACCATTGTCAATTGGAGGGGCAAGCTGGACCCAATTTGTATCCACCAATTCTTGCCACTCGGATCGATCCCGGATCAAAAGGGTGATTCGTTCCAAAAAATAGGCCTCTTTTTGAAGACCTCCAGAGTCTGTTATCACGAATTCAGATTTAACAACCTCTTCAATCAGTCTAGAGTGATCCATCGGCTCGACCAAAGAGATACTGTTTTTTAGATTGTTTAACAATTCAGGATTTAGATTGAGAAGCTTTAGTGTTCGAGGATGGATTGGGAAAAAAATTTTATACTTCTTTGAAAGAGAGATTAGGTCCTTTGCTATTCTTTCTAGTTTGACCACATCGTCCGTATTTTCAGATCGATGGATAGTCACCAAAATTCGAGCCCTTTCGGAGTTAAATTTGGACCCGAGTTGGGCCGCGGACTGCAAACAAATCTCGTACATAATGTCGCCAACGACTTTAATTTTATCCCCCGAAATACCTTCTTTTAGAAGATTATCTTTGGATTGTTGAGAGGGACAAAACAACAGGCTCGAGATATGATCAGTTAAAACTCGATTAATCTCTT
Source organism: uncultured Pseudobdellovibrionaceae bacterium (assembly GCA_964389375.1). Lineage (GTDB taxonomy): Bacteria > Bdellovibrionota > Bdellovibrionia > Bdellovibrionales > UBA1609 > CAYMDP01. The sequence continues at coordinate 3,953 of CAYMDP010000046.1, forward strand.
CAGGCATTTTTTGGTCGAAGGATCTTAAGCCAGATTCGATGTGGATCACGGGAATATGTAATTTGGCTGCGGCAAGGGCTCCGGCCAAAGTCGAATTCGTGTCCCCATAGACATTTACAGCATCGGGTTTATGCTCTTTTAGGATTTGTTCGATCCCTTCAAGCATTCGGCCAGTTTGCTGCCCGTGATCCGAAGAGCCCACACTTAAGTTCCATTTGGGTGCGGGAATTCCTAGCCCATCAAAAAAAACTTGGGACATCGATGGATCATAGTGTTGGCCCGTGTGGATGATCATCTCTTCAATTAAGTCAGAGTTTTTTAAGGCATTCGAAAAGGCAGCAGCCTTAATAAATTGGGGTCTTGCCCCGACAACAGAAATGATCCTTTTCTTCATAGCGGACCTCAGTAAATTCAATTAGCCGATCAGGTTTTAGGTATGAACTTAGACTATTTTTGACAATCGATCAGTTTCAAAGTGCCGAGGGGGAGTTTCGACGCGCAGAGCCTTCATTTAGGCCTGGGACTTTGGACTTGACTAGAAAATAGCAGGGGATCAGAAGGGGGTTTAGTCTAAAATCTCCAGAATACCTGTGGGGGCCATGTGAATATTTGGGTGCTTGAAATCGGGGAACCACTTCCACTTGAGAAAGGGGTTCGTTTGCATCGATACGGTCAGTTTACAAGATATCTGGCAGACCAAGGGCATCAAGTGACCTGGTGGACCTCTTCATTTAGCCATGCTCCCAAAGTGCATTTGGTGGATCAGGATACCGAAATTCTTGAATCGGGTCTGCGTTTGAAGGTCATCAAAGGGTTGGGGTATTCTAGGAACGTTTCCTTAGCGCGAATAAAGCATCAGAAAGACTTTGCGACAAAGTTTTTAGAATACGCCTCTCGAGAAACAAAACCAGACCTGATTCTGGCTCCGGTTCCGACCATTGAAGGGGCTTTTGCGGCTGTCAGTTGGGCTCGTGAAAACAAGATCCCGGTCTTTGTCGATGTTCGTGATCTATGGCCAGATGAGTTGGTGGATATTGCTCCTGCGCCCGCTCGACCGATTCTAAGATTTGCGGTTCGCGGCCTTTACAAAAAGATGTCTTTTCTGTGTAAAAATGCAACAGGAGTCATTGGGGTTTCCCCTCGATATTTGAATTACGGTTTAAAATTTGCCGAGCGAGAGCTTGGAAAAAAAGATCATATTTTCCCGCTTGGCTATTCTAAGTCTAAGGCCTCGGCCCGCGGAGCCATGCCCCCCAAAATTTTAGAGCTAAACCTAAACCCAGATCGCTTTATCGTCTCTTTTATCGGAACGATCGGTAAGTTCTTTGATCTAGAGACTGTTGTGAAAGTCGCTAGAAGGTTTCATTCTGAAGGAAAACAAGTCGATTTCGTTTTGGCCGGAGCAGGCAGTGGACTTGAGTCCGTTAAAGAGCAGGCAAAGGGATTGCCCAATGTCTATTTTCCAGGTTGGCTAAAAGAAGATGAAATTGAGTCTCTTTTAAAGCTTTCTGCAGTTGGTCTTGCTCCATATAAGTCAGATGCAAAAATGGAAATGCCAAATAAACCCTACGAATACATGTCTAGAGGATTGCCGCTTCTCTCTTCGCTTAAGGGAAGTCTGGAAGAGCTTATCGATAAGGAAGAGCTGGGATTAAACTATACCGCGGATGATGAAAATGATCTTTATGCGAAGGTCTTAATTTTGATGCAAAATCAGGAGCACAGCAAACAGATGGGCAAAAACGCACTTTCATTGTTTGAGGCTCGATTTTCAACAGAAGTAGTTTTTAAGCAGGCCGAGCAATTTTTAAGTCGAGTCTTAGACTGATTTTTTTTGTCCGCAAAAATAGAATTTAAAACTAAGCCCGCGAAGGCCCAAGGTATTCAGTATAAAAAAATCAGCTTTTTTGGCGATTTTTAGATAGTGGGCTTTCATTGGTTGGGGAACGAACCGAGCCATCAATGTGAAGAAATCAAAGCCAATAATCTGATATTTTTCGAAATTTTTAGAGAGTGCTTTTAGCTCTCGGTAACTCAAGAGGCGATTTAATGTTTGCTGATCTCGGTAGGGACGAAAACGTTGGCGGAGGCGGCGGTAAAAGGACAAAATCCAGTTTTTTCCATTGGTTTCAATACAATAAAAGCGCCCACCTGGCTTTAAAGCGTCCTCGATCATTGGAGCAATTTTTTCAAGCTCCAGGTAATACAGCACCCCAGAGCAGAAAATGACGTCGAAGTGATTGTGGAATTCTTTTAGATCGTAGGCGGAGCGAACCTCGAACTGCACTTTTTCCAACAAAGAGGCCTTTTCCGCTTTAAGAAGGGCAACTTCGATCGACTTTTTAGAAAGGTCCCATCCAAGGACCTTGTAGCCTTTATCGATGGGAAAGAAAGAATGCAGCCCCATTCCACAGCCCAAATCTAGAAAAACTCCGCCCTCAGACGGGGATTCCTGAATGGCCTGCCTGGCATAAAGATAAGGGGTTGCGACGTGGGCCGGAATATCCCCCAGGGGCGAGCCGATCGAGCCCAAGCGTAATGCCTCACGGGCCTTCTGATCATAAATTAAATTGGGCTGGTCCATGCGAGAACACTAGCCAGGGGGCCTAGATTGGTCAAGATCCCCGAGCTGGGGACGTCCTTTAGTTTGACATCGCAGCGAGCCAGGTAATATAAAATTCGTCTCTGAAAGTCTTAATCTTTACAGGCGGTTAAAAGATGGAAAGCCAAGAATATTTTCGACAATTCGTTAGCAGAATAAAATCCCGAGAAGCCGTGGTTGGGATTATCGGCTTAGGCTACGTCGGGCTTCCCCTGATGTTGCGTTGTGCGGAAGTTGGTTTTAAAATTATTGGTTTTGATATCGACAAACAAAAAGTAAAAGCCCTTTCTTCTGGTGAAAGTTATATCGCTCACATTTCTGCAGAGAGTATCAAGAAGGTTGTGCAAAATGGCAGTTTTTTGCCCACCACCGAAATGTCGAAAGCAAAAGAGTGTGATGCTTTGCTAATTTGTGTTCCGACGCCCTTAAACAAATATCGTGAGCCAAATATTAGTTTTGTGACAAACACAATGGATGCACTTTTACCATACATCCGACCTGGCCAATTGATTGCGCTTGAAAGTACGACTTACCCTGGGACCACGGATGAGGAGTTAAAGACTCGTCTTGAAAGTGTTGGGCGTAAAGTTGGAGAAGACGTATTTCTTGTTTTTAGTCCAGAGCGAGAAGATCCAGGAAACCCAAATTTTACAACAAGAACGATTCCCAAAATTGTCGGGGGAGATACTCCCGCTTGTAAAGAAGCTGGAGTTAGTTTTTACAGTTCCATCATCGATCAAGTGGTCCCGGTCAGTTCTAGCCGCACAGCTGAAATGGTAAAGCTTTTAGAAAACATCCACCGAGCAGTAAATATTGGTTTAGTAAATGAGATGAAGATCGTTGCAGATCGTATGGACATTGATATTCACGAAGTCATTAAAGCAGCAGCCACAAAACCTTTTGGCTTTACTGCATATTATCCGGGCCCGGGACTTGGTGGACACTGTATTCCGATCGATCCCTTTTATCTAACTTGGAAGGCTCGAGAGTATGATCTGAACACTCGGTTTATCGAACTTGCCGGAGAAGTAAACACAAGTATGCCAAGATGGGTGGTCCAAAAAGTCACCGACGCTTTAAACGATCGGGGACAAGCCCTTAAAGACGCAAAAATTCTTGTGCTAGGAATTGCCTACAAAAAAGATGTGGACGATATGCGCGAATCTCCCTCTGTTCGCCTGATGGAACTGTTGCGCGATAAAGGGGCTAAAATTTCTTATTCCGACCCCTATGTTCCGACTTTTCCTAAAATGAGAGAGCATCATTTCGATCTAAACAGTGTGTCTTTGACCGAAGAAAGCCTCGCAGGTTTTGACTGTGTCTTATTGGCCACGAACCACAGTTCCTTTGACTATCCTATGATCAAGAAAAACAGCAAGTTGATCGTAGATACTCGGGGAGTGTTTCTAGATCCTGCACCGAATATCGTAAAAAGTTAGACGAGGTCAAAAATGTTTGAATCCATTGTTGACCGAAAAATTAAAGTGGCTCTTGTTGGATGCGGACGCATTGCGAGCAAACACTTTGAAGCCTTTCAGAACTTTTCAACGGATATGGAACTTGTTGCGGTTTGTGACAACGATCCGAATGTCTTGGCCAAAGCAGAAGACTCTCAAAAGGTAAGAGCCTTCTCGAGCTTGCCGCAACTTCTGTCGAACTCTGATGCAGATCTAATTGTATTAACAACTCCAAGTGGGCTGCACCCCTCACAAGCGATTCAATGTTTTCGGGCGGGAAGGCATGTCGTTAGTGAAAAGCCAATGGCGACTCGTCTAGCAGATGGGCTGGAAATGGTTAAAGTTGCAGATGAGACAAATCGACATCTGTTTGTTGTAAAACAAAACCGTCACAATCAAACGCTCTTAAATCTAAAGGCGGCCATAGATCAAGGACGCTTTGGAAAACTTCAGATGGTTTCGGTAAATGTGTTTTGGACACGACCTCAAGAGTATTATGACCAGGCGCCTTGGCGGGGCACTTGGGATATGGATGGTGGCGCTTTTATGAATCAAGCGAGCCACTATGTTGACCTGCTGGATTGGATGGTTGGGCCTGTAGAGAGTGTATTTTCTTACAACGCAACATTAGGTCGAGACATCGAAGCAGACGACACAGGTGTTGCCTGTATAAAATGGCGCTCGGGAGCTTTGGGTTCGATAAATGTGACCATGCTGACTTATCCCGAGAACTACGAAGGCTCGATCACAATTTTGGGAGAAAAGGGAACAGTTCGAATTGGTGGCGTCGCCGTGAATAAGATTGAGAAATGGACTTTTGCGGATAACAAAGAGTCTGATTTGAATATCAAAAATTCGAACTACGAAACTGCGAGTGTCTATGGTTTTGGCCATGCAGCTTACTACCGGAATGTGTTTCAGTCCCTACGTGGTTTAGAGACGCCTATGACCTGCGGCCGTCAGGGGCTTAGATCCCTTGAGCTATTATCGGCATTTTACAAATCGGCACGAGAAGGCAAATCGGTCTCTTTACCCTTAAACACCTAGGAGCTTTGAAAATGCCATTAGGATATTTTTGTCACGAAACATCCATAATCGACGAAGGGGCTCAGATCGGAGAGGGAAGCAAGATCTGGCATTGGGTGCATGTTTCTAGCGGTGCGAAAATTGGAAAAAACTGTTCTTTTGGACAAAACGTCTATGTTGGTAACGACGTGCTGATTGGAAACAACTGCAAGGTTCAGAATAATGTTTCGATTTACGATGCCGTAACTTTAGAGGATGACGTTTTTTGTGGTCCGAGTATGGTTTTTACTAATGTCATCAATCCCCGCAGTCATGTGATACGAAAAAACGAATACAGAAGAACTGTGGTGCGCAAAGGCGCGACCATCGGGGCAAACGCAACCATTATCTGTGGACACGAAGTGGGTTCTTTCGCATTTGTGGCCGCTGGTGCGGTTGTGACCAAAGATGTTCCGCCTCATGCTTTGGTGGCGGGAGTTCCTGCAAAAATTATTGGATGGATGAACGAAAGCGGGGAAAGGGAAGAAAATCCCGCCGCAGTGGAAGCCCTAAAAGCAGATGCTTTGCGCTGGAATGAAGAGAAGTCGAGATTGAGATGATTTTCACGCTGGCCAATTTACCGAGAAAACTTAAGCAAGCCATAATGGTGCTTAGCGATCTATTTATTTTGCCCTTTGCATTTTGGGCAGCTTTAGCGCTCAGATTAAGTTCTTGGACTCCGGAAGTTCCGTCAATGTACATTTTGTTAGTTGCGGCGCCTTTAATTGCGATTCCGATTTTTGTTCCTCTTGGACTTTATCGAACAGTTTTACGTTATGCCGATGAACGATTATTTTTTACGACGATCTATGGAATTTCATTAACGGTTCTGGTCATGGCGCTTTTTGTTCTAATGATGAACATTACCGGCATTCCGCGCTCTGCTTTTATTATTTTTTGGTTTTTGGCTGTCGGCTTTGTTAGTGCAATTCGAATTTTTGCTCGAGAGATTATTAAGAGAGTAGAAAGTCGAGAATCCGGAAGAAAAAGACAAAGAATTGCTGTTTACGGAGCCGGAAAAGCAGGGATTCAACTTGCGATGGCATTAAGATCCAGCCCAGAATTTCGAGTGGTTGCTTTTTTTGACGAAGACTTGGATTTACATGGGACAAATGTTTTTGGTTTAAGAGTGTTTTCGCCTCAACGGATTCACAAGGTGGTCAACGCCTTGGATATTAAAGGTGTTATCCTGGCGATTCCTTCGGCTTCGAGGGCAAGACGAGCCGAGGTGATTCAAACGCTTGAACCCCTAGGACTTAATTTAAGAACTTTGCCTGGAATGGCAGAGCTTGTCGACAACAAGGTCAGAATTGAAGACTTAAGGGAAGTTGGGATTGAAGATATACTTGGACGTGATCCAATTCCTCCGAACGAATTGTTAATGACAAAAAAAATTGAGGGTTTGGTCGTCCTTGTCACTGGCGCAGGTGGCTCTATCGGCTCTGAACTGTGCCGACAGATCGTTCAAAGAAACCCATCCAAATTGATCCTTGTCGAAAACTCAGAATTGGCACTTTATCGAATCGATATGGAGTTAAGACAGTTTTGCCCAGGGGTAAAGATTGTCCCGATCCTTGGTGATGTTAAAAATCAATCTATTTTGCGGGATCTATTTAAATCACATGGGGTACAAACTATTTTTCATGCGGCGGCATATAAGCACGTTCCCTTGGTCGAAAGCAATATCGCAGTGGGTGTGCAGAATAACGTTATAGGCACTCTTGCTACAGCACTGGCTGCGGTGGAGTGCGGGGTGTCTTCATTTGTATTGATATCGACGGACAAAGCCGTGCGGCCGACCAATATAATGGGGGCAAGCAAACGACTTGCCGAGATGCTTGTTCAGGCGATCGCCAAAAATTCTTCCGACGAGGCAACGGGCTTTAGTATTGTTCGATTTGGAAATGTTCTGGGATCAAGTGGGTCGGTGGTTCCATTGTTTAAAGATCAAATTCGTAGAGGTGGTCCGATTACGATCACTCATCCCGATATTACAAGATACTTTATGACTATCCCCGAGGCAGCCCAGCTTGTAATCCAGGCGGGCTCTCTTTGTAAGGGTGGTGAAGTTTTTGTTTTGGATATGGGCGAGCCGATTAAAATCCTAACTCTTGCAAAAAAGATGATTCAGTTAAGCGGACTGAGTGTGAAAGACAGTGAAAATCCAGAGGGAGATATTGCCTTGGATTTTGTGGGCCTAAGACCCGGTGAGAAATTATTTGAAGAACTGATTATTGGAAAAAATGTTTCTAGAACGGAGCATCCTCGAATTATGAGAGCTGAAGAACATTTTGTTCATTGGAGTGAGCTAAAGGATGTCTTGGTGAACTTAGAGCAAATGTGTCTAAGGGGTGATTCAGGCGGAGTCCGAAACCTTTTAATTGAATGGGTTGCGGAGTACGAACCCCAAGGTGAGTCCGTTCTCGCGAAGACCCCTGGGGTGGTTTCGACCCCTGGGATCTATTGGTAAGCGGATCTCAGACTTAAATCGTCTATATTTTTTGATTAATTTCTTTTGTTTAACTATTTCTATCTTAGTTCTAAGCCGAGTGTTTTTTTGGTTAACCCCTTCAGCAACACTGGAAACAGGACTAGCATAATGGAAGTCCCAAGTGCGGCCCCCAGAATTCCAAGAAATGGTACGAATGCCAGGTTTAGGAACACATTTATTCCGCAAAGTTGAAGCATAAGTCGTGTATGCGCTAATGGATGGCCCCCAAGTGCTAGGCTCATCCAAAATGGGGAGTATCTAGCGCAAATCGTTGCGCCAACTAATAAGATTATCAGAGAAGGCAGCCCATCTTTAAGCCCTGGATCAAGAGATAAAAGATCGATCATGGGTACGAATATAGTCCCCAGTACCATGCTCGTAAAAAGGGTTGCCCAAAGACTGAAGCTTCCCCACTTTTTAAAAATTGAACTGATTTGATTTTGATTTTTATCAGCGAGAGACCGAGTCAATCGCCGGTTTAAGACGGTTCTGAAGACGACTCCAATCTGAAAGACTCCTTCCATCAGAAGGGCCGCGAAGCTATAGATACCGACGAGAGCCGGAGAAACAAAAACAGATAGGACTAGGACGTCGATGCGAGTGTTTAGTTCTATTGCAAGGTGGCTTGGCATGGCTCGCCAACTGAAAACTGCATGACGGGCTAGCCAGTTGACTTGATCTTGCCCAATTTGGGTGCCCTTTAGTAATCGGGTGACTAGCAGTCCTACACCAACAAATGCTCCCGCGAGCTCTCCCGCAAAAAGAAGTTGTCCGAGAAGCGAGGGGTGGCTTTGATTTATTATCACAAGAAAAATTGTGCCTGCGACCCAAACAAGGGGTCGAATCATCTGAAGGTAAGCCAATGTGTGGAGGTGGTCTGCGGCATTTAGAATGGATATGACGACCTTGTTAAAACCGAATAATCCAATTGCAAATGCGGTCCACTGAATTCCCTCGCTCAATCCTGGGCTAGAGAATGCAGTCTCAACAAAATTTGCAGAACTATAAACAAGTCCGATCGCAATCAGACCAGTCAAAAAGACTAGTTGAAGTGCAGATTTACAACTCTTATTCCAAGAGTAAGTGCCAATCTCCAAATTGCTTAAGTGTCGAAGGCAGGAAAGGTGAATTCCAAAGGCCGCAATTTGACCAGCAATAATGTGGATGGTTGCAAGCTGGTTAAGTTGTCCAACGGCAAGAACACCAAACTGTCGACCTAAGAGAGTGCTAATAGCGAGTCCGGACACAGCAAGGACACAAGTGCTGAAACCGTTGGAGACAATTCGAGCCGTGCTTGAATCAAAATCAAACCTAAGTTTTTTGTTCATAAGGTCTCAATGATCACCGCTTTATCACTCCTTCGCCGAAATTTCTGAGTCGCGAGAGACTGAGTATGCAACTATGGCAAACAAAGAGAGTTGGTAGTGGTACGGCATACTAACAAAGCTGTTGCCGCTAAAGATTGCGAACATAAATGCCGCGGTCATAGCGAACGCAATTTCGATAAATCCCATTCTGTTCAGAGCTATCGCTCCCCGAACTTGGAAATATAAAAAGACAAGGACTGCGAACAAGCCCAAAAGGCCAGAGTAAAGTGTTGCAGATACCAAATAATTGTGGGGGTAATCAAAAGTCTTTTTATTCACAACTACGGAGCTTTCAGGGGAAACATTGAGCAGGGCTTCGCCGTAGCCGAATCCATTTCCAAGGAGTTTCTGAGGCCAAGAATATTCGGAGAAAATCCGGTAAGATTCTTTCCAAAGGAGTATCCGCGAGCTAGTGAGCCCATCGTTCGATTCAAGGAAGGAAAGGAGGTGGTCGGTAGATTTTCCACGTCCCACTTCCGAATAAAGATGATCTTCCGCCCGCAACTGCCCTTGGATGGGGTCTAGGTTCTCCATTCCAATCTTTTGACAATACTCCTGAGAAAATGGAATTAAGCTGCACTGCCGGTAAAACCAAGAGTTCACCTGGTGAAGAACCTCATGGTGAGGTAAGCCAATGGAGCCTGTAATTAAATTTCTAGATGAAGGGCCAATTCCAAACAGAAAACTCATAAAAATAAGATTGGTAAAAAAAGATGCCAAGATAGAAGCCAAGACTGTGTTGCGGAGAGCAGCCTTGATTTGAGGAGAGTGGGACAATCTACGGCTGTAAATAAGGATCAAAAACACCCCCCATAAAACAAAAAGGGTCAATAGGCCTCGTCTAGAGAACGAAATAGAGATCGAAAGGGTGATAAGAAAAGACAACAAATAAAAGAGCCGATTTTGTAACTGAAGCAGTCTTAGACGAAGGCAAGCAAACAGGGATATTAATCCTAACAACATGGCGAGCGCGAAAGAATTATAGTCTCTTGAGATTGAGGTGCCGTAGCTGGACAAGGTTTCTCGCAGGTAGTGCCCCGGGATCGCTCCCGACAAAAGAAGTGCAAATTTAAAAAGACTTATGATGGCAACGACACTGGCAAAAATAAAAAATAACTTCAAAAGGAGTTCACTCATTCTTTTGAGATTTTCTTTCGACTGCAGGGCTACGAAGAGCAAGAGCACAAATGAGAAAAGGTAAACTAGGAGTTTTGCAAGGTCATGTATGACCACAGGGGCAACCCGACCATCATTTATAACTCCGCCCATCAAGCCAATTGCCGGTAACATAATAAAGAAAGTGGTCCGATCAAATAAAAGTTTGCGGTGAAATCTAAGAGCTGTAGGCAGTTCTTTTGCTGAATAAATAAAGACTGTGACCAGGGCAATCAAAAGAGTAATTCGCCCGATTTCCCCCAATACAGCTCGAGATATATCAGTAAAAACAAAAAGCGAAACGACCATAGTAAGATCAAGGCAAATTCTATTGATCACGAGACTTTCTCGCTAAGAACGCAGCCATCATAAGTAAGAATAAGGGTATCGTGAGGGCTCCGTAGGTAAACAAAATTGTGGTAAAAAATGTTCCAGATAGATTCGTGGCAGCGATTCCTACTCCAGCGATTGCAGCTGTTTTATAGGGCGGAGGAAGGTTTCTTACTAGCAGAATGAGGCTGTCTAAAATTACCGGGATAACCAGCAGCGGAAATAGAATCCAGGGTCCTAGGCTGCTTAGATAAAGAATCATAAAAGGAGTATTCGCACTCACGGATTTTATTGAGTGTGTGTAGTTGAGGCCAACAAGCTGAAGCAGATTAATAGGCTCTTCTCCAAAAAAAGGAGCAATCTTTGGAAGTGCGCCAAAGAGGCCGACTGGACCGTGGAGGAAATAATGGTCAAGGTACCAGACCGAATCAATAAAGGGTCTGACAAAAGCTCGCTCAAGCATGTTTAGGTAGTTTAATACTAAACCTTGAGACCGGTGAGCTGCATCATAGAACAAACTAAAACAGGTTGGGACCATAAGAAGTCCAAGGCCTAATATGGGTATAACGAAGACCATCTTCGAGCGGCGACTAATCAGATAGTTTGCAAAGACAATCGTGATTCCTAGCATTGCACCCAAGATGCGTGCGCCATAGATGCTCAAAAAAACAAAGCACACAAATATTGCGAGAAGACTAATGACACTTTGAAAGCCATATTTTTTTAAGTTTCTAAGTCCAGCGCGGATAATAAAGCTGGCAAGAATACCGATGATGGGGCAGATGGTTGCTGCGGCAAAGGAGTAAATGTATTTTAAGCTATTACTTGGAAGTAGCTTTAGACCTTTCTCTCGGGTTGATACTGAAAAATCTTGATCGAAAAAGAGTGCATACAATCCAGTCTCCTTTAATGGGACGTGGTGAAGGTACCAAAATAGAATTAGGATCAAGACTGCCGAAAGCGAAACAACCGTAGTGAATAGCAGGGGCAAATAATTTTCAATCCTATCGCGAAATGATTGCAGTTCCAGATAAGTCTCATTTGCGATTTGTCTGAAACTCAGGATCGAAATGACTAGCCACATAAGCGGGTACAAGAAGAGGGCCGCCAAAAACAATTTAATTTCAGGAAGGAAAAGCTCGATAGTGTTTGAGTAAAGGGCCGCTCCATATTGGAAGTGAATATGAAAGAATATGAGGAAGACAAAGCTGGGTTTGGTCAGGAGCTGAGGCATTTTAATGTAGGACACAAGGATCATCGCCGCGGTCGAAAGGGTCAGTAACCAGCTGAATATTTGTAAAGAGGATATTCTTTTCCTATCTTTCCCGGGCGCCGCTTTAGGGGCCAAATTTTCGTATTCAGAAATCTTACTGCTATCCTCGGGAGTACTGATCTTGAGCTTTATACTATAAAGAATCGGATCGAGCGCCGTCAAAATTTTTGAACCAAGGGAGTCGTGACTGATGACTAGTCTAAAGAGCATGGCCCTTCTGTCCATACTTAAGAAGTCAATTTTTTCGAGCCTCAGTGATTCGGCATTTACCCACAAACGAAGATTCGGATAAACAGCTTTAAAGTTCTCCTTTGGAGTAAGTTCCATCACCAGAAAATCGGAAATCTTTCTGGGCGTTGAGATGACTTCAAACTCAGCTAATGGAGGTCGAATTAAAAAAATATTTGGAATTCCCGAAACCTCTGGGCCATTTTCTATCGAAAGAGGCGGCAATGATGTCGTACTTACATGAAGCGAGCTGGCAGCTGGGTGGTGCTGTGATATTTGTTCCGCCTTGAGTTGAAACCAGTTTTCGGTCCCGCTTTGCCGAACTTGATAGTCTCGTCCGTCATTAGCACGACGGACTTCAATTTTGAGCGCATTGAATTTTGGATTCGGGGCAGATAGAACTTCGGTAGAATTGTAGAAGGTATAAGACCAGTCAGCGCTGAGTTTTTCCAGGCTGGGCAGAGGTTCCGTCGCCGAGGCCACGGAAAATAACAAATGGAAAAGAAATAACAGCATACGAAGCTCTTCCCCTAACAAAGCAGTAGTCTGTGAGTCCGAAATTATAGTGCACTCTTCAGAGGGAATCAAAGAGCTATTTGATGGGCATCTTGCGAAAATTTCTTAAAATTCGGAGGATGGGACTAAAGGTCTGTGCTCTGGGCGCCTCGAATATGGAGTAGCCTAGAGAACGATACCAGGGACCAAGAGAAAAGAAGGGGCAAGAATATGACGAGCATCCTCGCACTGCTGTCAAAGTTATTAACGAAATATGGTTTCCTGAAAAACCCCATTGAAAGAATGACGAGAAAGAAAGCAAAAAATAGAGATAAAAGGAGCCGGTGGAAAGGGTCTTTACCTATATATCCATAGGCCACTAAAGGTATAAGGGCCACTACCCAGGTGGCACCCCACATTTTATAGCGGTAGGTCTCAAAGAGATTTCCCGAGACCGAGTAGATGTTTGCGTGAAATTTGGCGGGGTCAAGAATCAGAAAGGCAAAATTTGCAATGATCAGTACTGCAACCGAGCATAGGAATGCTTTTTTCAAAATATGGTGGACACCAAACTTATTTTTCAGCGCTGAAAAAAGAACCAGGCCAGATAAACTGGCTAAAAACACAACCAAGATGGTGCCTGAGAGAATTGCGTGTTCACTTGCTCCGTTGGATGCGATGTAGGTATACCAAAGGACTAAAAGCGTGCAGCTAGCAATTGTCGTTGGATGCAGAAATCTGTTTAGTTCCTCTCGGTCGACGGCCATCAGTCCAACAAGCAGCAATGTCCAATAGAGAGGGCCTTCCACGCGGTGGAGCACAAAAGAGATGCCGACCAGGCAAAGCAGTCCAATTTGCAGAGGGCTGGGGGTATCAATTTCATTCATTAGTTCGAGGGTAAGACTTAGAGTCAGAAGCAGAAAAAGACTGGCGGAGATGCTATTATGCACGTACACGGCCTGCAGAAAAAACTGGTGGTTTAGCACCAAGAGCAGCACAAAGAGGCTCAGAAGTAGCTTACGGATTTCAGTTTTGTAAGCAATCTGACTGAGTCGCGCGGCGAAGATGGGTCCAAGTATTAATACATGAATACTCAGAATTGGTTGTAGGTTGTAGAGTATTTTAGAATCTGCATAAAGCGCTAATCCGTGAGAAGCAGGAACAAAAAGGCCCCAGGTAGCGAGCGAATCAGACCTAGGTGGGTCTAAGGGTGCATGGGGCCATTCGATTGCCAAAAGTTCTATGGGTTTTAAAAATTCCGTTAAATGGATGCCCAGTCGAATTAATTCCGTGGAATCATATGAAAAATAGGAAAAGTCACCGAGTCCAAGAAGAAAACAGCCCGTAAAAAAGGCAAATGTGAATTTTAGAAAATTTCCAGTTTCAGTTAGGCTTCGACTTCTAAGTTCCGAAAAAAGGTGTGAGCTAACCAATACTGCTAAGAAAAATAAAAAAATTATCTCAGGTGGAATTTTCGTGAAAATCGCAGCAAGAACAGACGCTACCCAAATGCTTAACCCAAAGGGAAATGCGTAAAGATATTTAAGAAATCCATTAATTTTGGGATAGGAATACCTGATCAGGAGAGCTCCCGCTAAAAATACCGTCGAGTATATCAAGGAAAGTTGGATGCTATTTAGCAGCATATTCGATCCAAATGGAGTCTTCAACCGCCAGCAGGGTGGGAAGGCGATCAAAAAGGGAGGGTGCAATTTTTAGAGTATAAAATACTCTCGGTCTTTTTTGGAAGTCCCCGACACTCGACTCCTCCGTTATGAAGTACCAATATCCGAACATTTGTGGGTTCAAATATAGTTTTGCTGAGGGATGTTCTTTGAATTTAAGGAATTCAGAAGGAGAAATAACACCGGAAAGATTTGTGTTTACTGACATGGTTGAATTTAGAAGGCGAATGTATAGTGAAGGATCGAGATCTACTTTAATAGCATCAACAATTTCTTTTGGGACTATGTAATGAGCACCATCAATTAATTGGAACAATTGATTATTGTCATGAAGTTCGATTTTAGGGACGATGCGATCTCTGGATTGAGCAAGGAAGTTAGCGTTTAAACCAAGACCGAGAATCAGAAGAATTGGTACGCTGGGGGCGAGTAAAAATTGAAATTTTGAGAAGTATCTTGTCGCGATTGGAAGGAGCAGGAATAAAACTGAGTACAAGACCAAGTAAGCATCAGAAACAAAAAATTTTGCGCCATCGACATCTTGAGGGTAGAATCGGATGAAAAGGCAAAGAATCAAAACAAAAAGCAGAAGAGTAATATGAATTCGCCAAGGTAAAAAATCACCCTTTATCATTTTGCTCTTAAGCTCGATTAGTAGATTGTGGGGTGCTCGGTTTTGTTTCAATAGGCTTAACTAAAACAAATGTAAATTGCCAAGCCATTAATCGGATGCCAGGAATACGAGTTAAGACTCGATCAACCAAGTTGAACAGATTTAGCATCGCGCTTTGTAGTCCAAGCTTTGCGAAAAAGACCGAGTAGAATGAAAGCACATGCCAAAAACGAACTTCTTCGACATTAAAGAAATGTTTTGCGAAGCGAAGATCCTTCATAGACAGAATATGATTTTTTTCCCAATCCGTTCGCATAGAAGGGGTCATCATTCGATAAAGTTTAATCAGAGGATTATAATTTAAGGCCTCAATCGCCAGAATCTTTCCACCAGGCTTTAAAATTCGTCGAAGCTCCGGAAAAGCATAACTTAGATCTAAGTGATGAAGCATCCCACTGCAGACGATTACATCAATTGAATCCGATGGAAGCCCTGTGTTTTCACAATCGCCCTGAAGAAAAAAGGTGCGATCCGACAGTCCCAGGTCGTTTGCCGCTTCCTGGGCATTGTTAACTGAAATATCACTGATATCTAAGCCAAGAGACATTGCGGCTCCCGCTTTTGCTGCATTCAAGGCGTTTTGCCCGTTGCCGCAAGCATAATCCAAAAAGACTTTTCCTTTGGCTTCAGTCTGAATCCAATTATCTGAATATTCCTTGGATAATTGAACGGTTGTGTAAAAGCGTTTGTTTCCGTGAAGAAGTTCGTAGGTGTCCTGAGGAAGTGTCTCAGTTAGGTTTTTATCTCGGTTTTTATTGTGGAATTCGAGTTCTTGTTTTTTGCGTTCGTTAAGGGTCTCGTACCAATTACTGGGCTTATTTTTTTTCTGAATATCGGTAACAGTGGCTCGTAATTGCTCAAGATTCATTATGACCCCGTAGAATTAAAATTATGCTGGCAAGATAACGATTTTGGCCCTGTCAGTCAGCCCATTTCCTGGCGATTTACTCGGCGCGTTGGGGGCTGCCTTCGAGGCTTTGCTGGCGTTCGAGGTCATTGGGGTAGCTGATTAAAACAGCTCTTCTTGGGCCCTTAAAAACAAAGAGGGATCCCGCAGCGGAACCCGAGGCTCCATGAGCCCAGGCCTCACGAAGATCAGAAAGATTTCCGGCGCCTCCAAGAGCTATAAATGGAGTTCTGCAGTTTTCTCGGACTTTTTTTATAAGATCTAGATCATAGCCATTCATCATTCCGTCTCTGTCGATGGATTGGATGATAATTTCGCCAACCCCCAGGGCCTCGAGTTTGGCGATACATTCGGCGAGGTCCTCATCGAATCGCTTAGTACCCCGATCTGTGTAAACGCGGTGGCTTCCGAATAAAGGTTTTTTAATATCTAAGCAGACAATGATCGAAGAAGAGCCTAATTCCTCGACGAATTGTTTTAAAGTTTCGGGTTGGGATAGGGCGAGCCTGTTTAAAATTACCCGCTCAAAGCCCATTTGAAGAATCCGTCGGGCTTGCTGAAGGTTCGAAATACCCCCTCCGTAGGCAAGAGGCATAAAGCACTCTCCGGCGAGTTCCTCTAAAAATGCGAAGTTGGGCTCTCGCTGCTCTTGGCTGGCGGTGATATCGAGGATCGCAATTTCATCGACGTACTTATGGTTGAAAATACGCAAAACATTGATGGGATCCCCAAGATAGCGCTCTTTGCCGAACTGTTGAGTCTTCACAAGACTTGTTCCGTTTAAAGTTAGGCAGGGGATAAATCTAGCGAGCATTGCTTTGGTCTTTTAAAAGTGAGGAGTACACTTGATATAGCTTTTGGGCTTCCACTTCCCAATTGGCCACATCTTCAATAAAACTTCGTCCAATTTTTGACATCTCTTCAGACTGTTCGGCTGAGTCAAGAATTTGCATAATGGCGTTTTGGATCTCTTTTGGAGAAAGTGGGTCCACGGCAATGCCTGCAGGGGCCTGGCTTAAAAAGTTTTTCCAGAGTTCGAAATTAGACATCACAATCGGCACTCCGGCCGCAAGATATTCAAAAAGTTTGTTAGGTTGAGATTGGATATGGTTTCCGATGGGATGAAATAAGACCAGACCGACCTTTGATCTTAAAAGAAGTTCTTTAACGGCAGTTCGGTCTTGCCAGCCGAGAAACTCAACTTTTTTTAAAGGTCTTTGGCGAACTTCAAGATCCAATTCTGGGGGGCTAATTTGGCCGGCAATCAAAAGGCGCGCATTGTAGGAGTCGGGAAGGCCCTCGACGGCTTCGATCATTTCCATTAATCCTCGCGCGACAGATAAAACCCCGACGTAAAAGATGATATTTTCTCGCTCGGCCCAAGCTTTGGGTGAAGCACCCCACTCGTCGCGATAGGGGAAATTTTGAATAACCGTGGTCTTATGGCTTGGAAATTTTGCACCAATCGCGGGGGTCGCTGCGCAAATGTGATCAAAAATTCTTCCACCAAGTGATTCTAATATACTGACCGTTAGGGCTAAGGGCCGACGAATCATTGCGGGAAGATATTTTTTATCCAGAATTGAAAGCGGTACATCTTCATGAACATCGTAGATTACAGTTTTGCCCAAGAGCTTCATTAAAAATCCGAACATTAAAAGTTCTGGGTCGTGAAAGTGAATGACTTGGTATTGGCCTCTTAAAATATGCTTTAAGGCGAAAAATTGCGGCAAAATGAGTCGACTGACTCGGTTCGAAGCGGAGGGGACTTCAATTAACTTTACTTTGGAGTCCTCGGGATCTTTAACATCTGAAATTTGTCTGGCTAAGAGGGTGACATCGTAACCCTCCGAAGACAGCGAGCGAGAGATTTTATAATAGACCCTATTATCCCTGGCGGGATGGACGGTGCTGAGCTGACAAATGGATGTCATTCAGATTCCAACCCTTTTCGGCATGAAATTTAGATTTTTTAAAAATCGAACTAGCCACCGGGTTTTAGTTAAAAAGGGATGGTAGGTGTTAAATTCTGAAAAATATCTGGGTTTTGCCTTTAAGAGATTCTCAAGATCCTGCACAGAAATCCCCAGCTTTTTAGCCACATAAGCTTTATCTACAGCCAAATCTTTTGGATCGTACAAAGGTCTTTGAATTTCTTCAAGAGCCGCTTCCCGGCTCAGTTGGCCGGATAAAACGAGGGACGAAAGGTGCGCTCTTCTTTTATCCACTCCAAATTTTGTCGGAAGAATATAGGCTTGGAAAAACTTTGTATAAATAGATTCGTAATGTTTGCCGCCGTAGTATTTCCAGTCCAGCTCTTTGGTGATGATCTCCATGGCCTTGCTTTTATCGTACTCAATGTAGTTTAGAATTCCGATATTCTTAGTTCTTTTTACCAAGACATGAACCACTCTGTCGGTCAGGCTAAAGTGGGGATAGGTTTTTAACTTTCTTTCGCCATACTTTTTATTTACGTCATTGATATAACGCCAATCAAAGCAGCCATAGGAATAAGAGCTTGGAAGAATTCCTTCAGTTGAATAGTTATTTCCGCTAAGAATATAACCTACGCCGAACTCTTTTGCTTTCGCCAGAAGAGAAGCGACGATGGCATGATCCGTAGGGATCTCACAATCCGGTACCGAAGCTTTTAAAAAGGCGAGTTGAAGAGAGCGAAATTCATTCCAGTCTAAAACGACGGTTTCTAAATCGATATCTAATTTAGTGACTACATTTTCAATATTGCGAACGGCAAGTTCTGAATTCCACCCGTTATCCA
>CAYMDP010000047.1:0-22358 GCA_964389375.1 uncultured Pseudobdellovibrionaceae bacterium
TAAATCTTGCCCTAAGACTGCATTTATGAAGAAGCCTGAACCCAATCACAGCTCCACGTTCTGCGTCATGCCATGGACCAATCTGGCCACCGAGACCAACGGGAAGTGTAAGATCTGCTGCATCGTCATGAGCAATAAATATATCAAAGACGAAAAGGGCGAAGACTACTTAATTCAAAAAGATCCCCTCGAGAAGATCTGGAACTCGGATTACCTGAAAGAAGTCCGACAAAAAATGCTAAAGGGTGAGAGGGTCTCGGACTGCTTCTATTGTTACGCCCAAGAAGATGCGGGCGTCGGCTCCCCAAGACAAAGTTATAACAAAACTTGGTATGACTCTTCTGCAGAAAAGGTCGTCAATAAATCAAAATCAACTGCGGGTCATGTTGAACGCCCTCCAGTATCTTTAGAGCCTCGGCCCGGGATCTTATGCAATCTTAAATGCAATATGTGCTGGAGCATGAGTAGCTCGAAGATTTACTCGGAGCGAAAAGCCGTGGTCGAAGGTAAAATCGAAAATGTCCCTGAGTTTTTAAAGCGCGACTGGAAGTACGAAGTCGAGGCCGCCGACAGTTCAGACTTTGATTGGTCCGAGAGTCCCATCTATGAAGAAAACTTCGACAAATGTCTTCCCACATTAAAGCGTCTTTACTTTACGGGTGGCGAACCCATCTTGATCAAATCGAATTACAAATTCGTTGAAAAACTTCTTCATGCGGGAAAGACCGATACTCTAATCTCGTTTACGACAAATCTTCATCGCTTCGACAAAAAATGGATAGATCTTTTGTCGCATTTTTCTCGGGTCGAAATCACAGGAAGCATCGATGGACTTTTTGACGTGAACGACTATATCCGTTATCCCAGCAAATGGGCCATAGTAAAAGAAAACCTGGATCTTCTTTATAGCCGCTATCCTAAGATTCATTTCTCCCTGATTTATGTTGTCCAAGCGATGAATGTCCTAAGTCTTCCCGAATTGATGGAATGGATTGCGCTCAACTATCCCGAAAGACAAATCCAAGTGATCCCTACAATTCTACAAGGGCCACGCTACCTGTCGGTGGGAATTTTAACTGAGGCCTTAAGAAAAAAAGCTGCTGAAAGAATTGAAGCCACCCTTCGCATGAATTTGTTTATCAACGAAAATAATATGCATCTTAGAAATGTTCTGGGCCACCTTAAAGAAGAGGTTCCGGAGGCAGCCGAACTGCGCCAGCAGTTTACCCAGTATGTTTCGTATCTGGATCGTCAACGGGGCACAAACTTTATGTCGACCTTTCCTGATTTTAAAGAACTACTTTCTCCTCCTCTTAAGGAGCTTCGGCAGAATGAAATCTGAGTTTGATGATGCTCGCCAGAAGACTAAAACAGCAGAACAGCGATTTAACAGCTGCACCTTCTGCCTTGCAAAGTGGTACCACTCGAATATTTATTTTCAGACAGGCGAAACTCATAGTTGCTACCATCCAGCTCCCCATAAAATTTCTTTGGATTCTTTGGGACTAAACCCCTCGGCCCTTCATAATACCCCAGAGAAGCTTAGCGAACGGCAGCAAATGCTTCGAGGAGAGCGCCCAAAGGGGTGTCAGTACTGTTGGAATATTGAAGATATTAATCCCAATCTAATCAGTGACCGTCAAATTCGAACTGGATCCTTGTTTAAAGAATCCCGCCTTGAAGAAATCGAAAAATTCCCCTTAGGCGAAAAAGTCTCACCGGATTATATCGAACTTAGCTTTTCGAACACTTGCAATTTCAAATGCGGATACTGCCATCCCAAAGCCAGCAGTCGCTACCTCAACGAGATTAAAGAGTTTGGTCCCTACAAAGGGGTTAAAAATCATAGCTGTGACATTGATTGGCTGAAGATCTTTGAGGAAGAAGACAACCCTTATATCGAGGCCTGGTGGCGCTGGTGGCCTGAGCTAAAAGATTCACTTAAGATTTTACGAATCACCGGTGGCGAGCCCCTCTTGCAGCAGTCGACCTTTAAAATGCTTGAGTTCTTAAATGAATACCCCGCCCCGCAACTCGAACTCAATGTGAATTCAAATCTCGGCATGAGTCCTCAGATTGTTGAAAAATTTTGTGTTAAAACGGAAGGCCTACTTCAAAAAAATGCTGTGAAGCAATTTAAATTATTTACCAGCCTCGACACCTGGGGTCCTCAAGCAGAATATATTCGAACCGGTTTAAATCTTAAAACCTTTGAGCAAAACCTAAAAACTTATTTGGGTAAAACCTCAAGCCCGGTCACCTTTATGATTACTTTTAATCTTTTCTCGGTTCCAAAGTTTTCTGAATTTATGGCGCAGATCTTAAATTGGCGCTCAGAGTTTCAGTGGGAAAACCCCGAATCACAGCACCGCATTCGTTTTGATATTTCCTACCTTAAAGAGCCTCTTCAGTACGACATCAATATTCTTCCTAAAGATGTGTTTATGCCCTATATGGACCAGCATCTGAAGTTCATTAAAGACAACACCGATGATCAAAGAAAAGATCGTTTCTCGTTTATGGAATATCAAAGATTCTTAAGAACTTACGAATATATGAAAAACACCAGCTACGCTGAAGAAAAAATTCAAGAAGGACGCCAAGATTTTTACAATTTCTTTAAGGAACAAGACCGCAGACGAAATACAAAACTCGTCGACACTTTCCCAGAACTGCAGGACTTCTATCAATCTTGCCACCCAAAGGCTGCTGCAAAATTTTTGGATTTTTAGTCCGCCGACCTACTATTGACGTGGAAGCCCTACGTGATTTAGTCCCTTTTTCGCTCGAAGTTTTTCAAGATATCTAGAAAACTCATCAAAGGTTTGATCTTTAGTCAGATCCTCGTAGCCATATGGGAAGAGCATAAGCTCATAGTCACTTCTTGCTAAGGTGGATTTGATGCTCGCTAATTTAGTTCTGTCACGGCTGACCTTCGGATCCAATTTCATTTTCTTTAGTTGAGTTTTAACTTCTACAACTCGGTCCAAAATCTGTGACATCCGATCTTCAATCATCTCGTCGACCATGGGATCTTTAGAGCCTCCCTTTTTGATCAAGAGCCATCTCTTTAAGCTCCAAAACTCAGGATAAGTAATTCGATTAATATAGCCTTTCTCCCAGATCTCTAGGGCTCTATAGCTGCCTGCAAACAAATGTCCCCTATACTCCCTCTGACTTTTCATTTCATCGGCAACAGCCTCTCTTTCGCTCAGCAATGAACCCTCATCACTATGAGCTCTTTCTGCGGCCACTTTTGCCGCCTCAAGGCCCTCAAGTCCCGCCTGGTTGGCCTTGTGTAATTCTCGACCATAGAAGTTAAAATGACCTTTCTCATGAGAAAGGGCCTCGAGAGCATCTTCTTTAGAAAGATCAATTGAAATGACCGGCCTTAAATAGGAGGTCAAATTATGAAGTGAATAGTTCACCCAAAAATATGGAACCTGCTCGGACTTATAATAGACCTTATCCCCATCAATCACTTTAACCCGTGAAATGCGAAGCTCTCCTCCCGCTGCCTTGATCTCTTCTAAGATAGCAGAAAGAACTGGGTCATCGATCTGCTCATAGACCGCATACTCTTGACGCTCTAGCCGACGCTTGCCCTCCAACCACCAATAGACCGTCTCAGGTTCTTCTAGAAAACGAAGCTTAACCTTTGCCCACCGCTCCCCTCGACGCCCCTCAAAGGCCATCGCACTCGATGCGACAAATTCAATTTCAGGTGCGTATTTTTTAAATATGGACCGGGTCACCTCTGGAATCTCTTCAGTTGTGTCGGCGGCAATACCTAGACCTTCAAGAAAATGTTTCACCTTATCAATATCTAAATTCTGATTTTGCGCAAAGTCTCGCAGTCTCGGGATTGCTTTTAAAAGAGATCGAGGAAGCAGATCCATGACTTCTCTCATTTGATAAGAAAGCTGCAAAAGACTGGTTCGCCGCTCTTGACTCAGATTGGATTGCCCGGATTCTGCAATCCACCGAGCGGCTTCGAGCAGTCCATCCAAGGTTCTAGAAAGCTGCTCAAGTCTTCGAATTGGTACTGTTTTGATTTCGGATTCATAAGCTCTTTTTTCTCGAGCCCATGAGGCCGCCCTCCGTCCTTGACTATTCGAATCCACAACAACTGCGATACCGTAGCCTCCGCCTTTAGAAGTGTTGCTATGGAGTTCACCAGGCGCTGCTGTTCTTAAAAGCACCGAATTCGGTCCAGCTCGAACTTTACCTTTTGAATCCATCATGACAAATATCCGAAGATCCGTTGCAACCTGGATCAGATTTCCGTCTTCGGTCATTTCAGGAAGTGTTGTCACTTCACTAATATATTGAATTTCAAAGTGCCCTGGGTTGGCCCGAACATCCTTCAAAAGTCTTTCAAGCGCGGTTTTATCCATAAGCGCAGGAAAACTAACCCCTTGGCCGCCAGACATATCGGGAAGCTTCACGACGAAAAGATCTGGTCGACTAAAAAATTGTGCGTAGTCTTTTTTTGCAAGAGTTTTTACAGGCTCAGCAATCAGTTGGTGTGGGTGAATCTTTTTTAAATAGTCCGAAAGGATCGGAAATAATCGCTTGTCATCTACAAGGCGTCCACCCAAAGCCGAATAATATAACCGGCGCCCTTGAACTGCCTTAAGCATTGAGCCCCTTTCAGCATTGGGCCGATTTGGGTCTTGTCCCAATGAATCCCAGACTTCTTGAAACATTGGGTTTCCATTTACATCCCTTTCTACATCCACAATCTGGCCATTTGCGCCCCAAATAAACTTGTAATTCGCTCCCGGTCTTAGGCTAAGACCAAGCTTCGCACCCAGTTCTGCGTTATTCGCAAACTGTGGCCCGATCATCGGAATTCCGTCTAAATTACTTTGTAGAAAAAACGACTCTTCCATACGTCCATAGATTCCTGTGACCTTTGGATGATCCACGCCTGGTCCAAGATTTAACCGCGCAAAACCTTGTTCGTCGATATAAAGGTCTGCAAGTCGAACCATCGGCATTCCTGTGCGCCGAGAAATAAAGGCCACATCTGGATGGGCGCCATTGTATTCGCCCGGACTCACTATGACAGAAATTCCATCTTTAGCCCCAGTCCAAGACCGCGCGTTATCTTCGATCGCAGCCCTCAAAATACTGAAGGTATCATCACGCGGTAAGTTCAAATACCCAACTTCATTCGTCAGGGCCTCTAGCAAAAGAAAGTTGTTACTCAGACCACTCGGTGTCCCTAAATTCATCTCAAAGAATTTTGCATCGACAGCCGTCGGATTTCCGATGGCCCCGTCAAATCCTGACACCGCCAAAAATGGGTAATCTTTCATTTGCGGGTGAAGCAGTTTGGGCTCAAAATATATTGAATCCCGCAAAACCTGGATCAAGACTTCAGCTGACTCTGGAGCCATTCCTTGAAGTCCCAATGCATCTGGAGTCAGTTCGACCCCTGAGTAAACACGCTGAAGAAGGCTGCGCAGAAAACGGAGCATAGGTTGCGTCGATTGAACCAATTTGTCTAACTGCGACTTAGGTATAACCGCAGGAACGGGATTGACTCGGACAGGCACAAATTTGTCGTAATAACCCGTTTCAGGATTGCGCACCTGAAAGTTGTTCTCGAACCCCGCGTGAGTCCTGGTCAAGAATTCAGAGTAAACCGCAAACCCCGTTTGTCCACGATAAGAGGGTCTCCAAAGTTCTGCGACAAATCGATCAAAGAACCGCGAACTTTCGAGAGCCGGAATCGTAAAGGCATGTGTGCGCACACCCAAATCAGACAATAAGGAGGCGCAGCTTTTTGGTCCCGAATTTTTTGGCTCGGAAGCAAGACTTGGAACTGCCTGACTTAAAATCGCACAAAGAACGAAGGACAGAAGCAGATTCTTAAATAATTTAATCACAGAATTTGTCCTTTAAGAGATTTTTGATTGAACCAGTTCCAGACAAGCGACTACATCATCTTGTTCAAAGGGTCAAAAGACTCAAGCTTAAGGGGGGACACCTAAGTCCACCAAAGAACAATTTTACAATCCTAACCTGCAATTATTTCAGCAAAAAAATTTGATTTTTGACGATCACCGATTTTCAGGCAATAGCTTCCTTCCCAGGGGTATTTAGCTCAGCTGAGGCTCAGATTTAGGAGGATTCGTGCAACATCAATTTAGAAATGTTTCCCGCCTATGGTTGCGAAGTGGAACCGTTCCAAAAATTTTGAATTCATTCATTCGTCTGATGATTGTCGCCGCTTTTGTAGTATCAAGCTCGGTCACCTCTGCAAAAGAAGATGCCATTGTTGCAGGTTTTGAGAAATTGAAACAATACGCTGAGTTTCAAGCTGCTCAGGGCATTGGTCTTCCGATGATGTTCTTAAACCTTGCGACACCGCTGTCTACAAACCTGGTCAATCGAGAAAAAGGGTCCTACGACCCCAGCCAATATCCCGGCCACGAAGAATTCGTTTTAAAAATTTTGGACGTCATGAGTCGGTCTGAATCCAGACTTCCGGTCGTCATTGGCGACTCCGGTTCGGGAAAAACTCGCTTTATCGAAGAGGCCATCCAAAGAATTAATTTAGATCAACTTCCTGAAGATCTTCACCAAAAGAAGCTCGGCGAAACTTTGATGTTTCAGATGCCTGCACGATTGTTTATGCCCGGCGCCCCTTTTGACTTGAATGCATTTATCAACGGCGTTCAAGTGATGTCCCAAAATACCAAAGTCAAAATTGGGATTTTGTTTACTGAAGTGCAGTTCATGTCGCCTTATAACTTCAGCGTGTTGAAAGAATTTGTCGAGCGGCCGGACCACCTTCCTATACTTCTTGAGGCAACAAACAAGCAATACGTGACTACGATTGCAAATAATGACTCTGTAAAACGACATATCGAAACTCTTGTGGTGCCCAGTTTTAAAGATGCTGATTTGAAAAAATTGGTTTTCGAAGACCGCGCACCACGAATTAAGCAGTCCACCGGCCTGACGATTACAGAAGACTTGGTTGAAGCCGCAATGCTGGCCGCCTCTGACTACCGTCCGGATGTTGCAGAACCCGCGAGAACCTTAAGTCTTTTAGAAGATTTTGCGATCTATTGGTCTCGAGCCCGTTCGACAGAAGACCGAAATCAAAATGTGTCACCAGAGCGCAAAGACATCTTTCGCTTTGTTTCAAATCGCCTAGATCTTCCCGTTCTTCCCCAGGATGAAGAAGCCTTTTTTAAATATATCGAGAACTTCAGAGCAGAGCTTAAAGAGGATGTTATCTCACAAGATGCACTCGTTGATGGCCTTGTGGACCAGTTTATTAGCGCTCTTACTTCACGCAGTAAAAAGCACCAGTCTGCCGTGATCTCGGGACCTACTGGTGTAGGAAAAAGTCTGGTCGCAGAACGCATTGGGATCCGATTTTTCGGCAGCGAAGACCGAATCCTCAAGATTGATATGACCGAATTTAAGGGCGATGCAAAGAGTGCGCGGAATGCACTTTTTGGTGCGACCAATGGGTTCGTTAGCTCCGAAGAAAATAAAGGCGTCATTAATGAATATCTTGATGGTCCTGGCCGAAGAGGTGGAGTGATCATATTGAACGAATTGGAAGAAGCAGATAGCTCAGTTCAAACTCTTCTAATGGAAATGCTTGATACTGGGACCGTCCGCGGTGGTGATGGAGCGATCCGCAGATTAAATCGCCACCTAATTGTCGCAACTTCTAACAAGAGCTCAGATAAGCTTCTTTCCCCCGATAGACTCCGGGGTATTAGCGCAAAAGAGTTGGACCGACTTGTGGCAGGGATCACCGAAGAGCAACTTAAAAAAAGCTGGACCGAGAAATCCAGCTTTACCGAAGGAGAAGGCCAAACTGTTAAATCCGCGGTTCCCGAAAGAATCGATCGATTTTATTTTGCTCGCCCTGTGCTTAAAGAGGATGCCTTAAGAATTACTCAACTCGAGATCAAAAAATGGATCAAAGACTACCAAGCCTCTGGCAACACGCCCAAAGTTGAAGTTGATGAATCATTTGGTGCAGAGTTGATTTCAGCATTTTTTAATGAATCCCTAGGTGCCCGACAGGTTCGAAAAATGGTTCAAAAATATCTTTCGAATGGGGTCTCCGCGTTTAAAAAAGAGTTTGGCTTCAAAGCAGAAAAGCTTCTTATCTCTGCCAAAGTCGATCCTGTTTCTAAAACAAAGTCATACATTCATATCACCGACGCTTTAGATGCTTCTCGCACGCTGACCTTGGACGGACCTTTTGTTCCGGTTGAAAATCCTCTTCTTGATGCCGAAACTCGAAAAATTTTGACGGACCTGGTGCAAAATTTGGAATCCGAGATTTTTAATCAAGCTGAGGCAATTAAGGCCGTCGTGAATATGGTTAAAGCCCGCTATATGAATCCAAGAAGTACTCGGACTGCTGCGGGTATTTTGATCGGATCCACTGGAACCGGAAAGACAGAAATCGCAAAGGTTCTCGCAAAGGTTCTATTCAAAGATCCCACCGCTTTGGGAATCTTTGAAATGGGAAAAGTCAAAAATGATCACGACCTTTATGTGATCTTTTCGCCACCGACAGGAATTATCGGCTCCAACACACCTGGACAGTTCGAACAGTTCCTGATGAAGTTCCCTGATGGCGGGGTCGGTCTCTTTGATGAATTTAGTAATGCCGGTGGCAATGATCCCGGTAGAAAGTCTTCTATCTTAAAAGAATTTTACTCAATGCTTGATGAAGGCTTTTACTACAGCCCAGTCACGCAAAAAAGATATGATCTTCGCAAATACATTTTCTTGTTCACCGGAAACGATAGTGAACAGTACTTTAAGCATGGACAAAGCGATGAAGCACTCACAAGTGTTTGGGAAGACTTAACGAAAGACCCCGAAGGACCAAGAGACATCCTTAGAGAGTCTGGGGTTCCCGATGCATTTATTGGAAGAAATTGGTTCGTTAACGTCATGCGACCGGCCATCTCTGAATCAAAGGTCAAAATCACTAAGAAACTTTTAGATAAATGGATTGCAGAAGTGACTGAGGTTCAACCGATCGACATTACTTATGATGATAAGTTTGTTGCCGAATTGGCTCCTCTTGTCTTTTCTCCAAAACGAGGCGCTCGATCTGTAAATGACTTTGTCTCAGGCGCCTTGGCGGAAGCGGCAGGCGACCTTTTGATGAAGTTTGATTGGGACCAGATTACGACCAAGGGTGAACGAGGACAAATTGTTCTCAGTCTGAAGGTAAAAAGTCCCCTTGTTCCATTCTACACGGAAGACAAGCCAGATAAAAACTTGGCTCTTCTTACAGCTAAGGCTATGCAGAACGGAAAATTCCTTGCCGAATCCAGCACCGATTTTACCGGCTCTGCCTTTTTTATGGAGCGAGTGCACGTCGATTCAGCACGCCTTACAGGTGTTCATGAGATGGGCCACGCGGTGACTTCGTTTACCGAGATGACTGGAAAGAAAGTCAAAAGAATCTCTATTGTTCCAGAACGACTTCCGGGTGGACTTTCTGCTGCTGGTCTTACCGCCTATGAGTCGGTCCCCCACAAAGATAAAATTGGCTGGGATTTTTTGGTTATGAATATTGCGGGTCTACTTGCTGGCTCTGAGGCCGAAATTTTATTTGGTGGCGATCGCAGCGTGGGTCGTTCGAACGATGTGGATCGTGCCGGACAAATGGCTTATAAAATTCTTCTTCAATACCATCTTGTCACCGAACTGGATAACGCCTCGGCTTATTTGGATAAAAGCGGAAATGTGATTCCAAACCTTCCGGCTGCTGAGCGTAAAATTTTAGACGGCTACGTTCGTAAAGCCATCAACGAAGGGCGAGCTCTTGCGATCAAGACGCTTAAAGAACGATGGAATATCGTTCTCGCCGGCACGGAGCTATTGATCGAACAAGGAACTTTAAATGCTATGGAGTTCGAGATTCTTGAAAAAATGGCCGCTGAATCAAAGGGCGAAGCTTCGATCGCAAAAAAATTAATGGCTAAAGTCGGTCTTGGAAGCCTTGGGGGCCCTGCTATTGATCTTAAAAAATTTAAAGAGCTGAGAAGCCTCGAGATTGCAAAGTCTGATGCACTCAAACTTCAAGGCTCCGCTTCTGTAGGTCGATGCACTTCGACCTTGCAGTAGAATAGAAGGCTTTATGCTGCAAACATTTAAGGAATGCCGGCGAATCCGCACTCTTGTGCGTTTACTAGCTGCGATTCTGCTTTTTTTCAGTTCGGGGGCCGAGGCCCTTGACCCTGGTCCAAAATTCGGTCCTGAGTTTACATTTCCTCGAATCAATGAAGCCGCCTCTTTGGCTCTGTATGGGGAACATCTGGACAGGCACCTAATTGAGAACCAAAGCCCCGAGGCAAAATTTGTAATGACAGGAGTTCCTCACGCGAAGAAATATACCTCTCCTGAGGGCTGGGGATTTCGCTACGCTCAAGATCCAGGCGTCATTGAAGTCACCGTGACCCCCATGACGGTTTCAGATTTTGTTCGCTTCGGCTCAAACATAAGTGATGCAATCTTTGCATCTGCATATGCCTTAAATCACTACCCTTCGCTCTACTTAGGCGGTGGACATATCAATATTGATTTGGCCTACTTTTTCGATGACCCCCGAAGTTTAAGAAATTTTATTGTCGACTTCGTCAATCATGTCGAGTTGTCGATGGGTATATTTGGCTATGACACGAACAATGCTCTTCCCTTGGTCTATTCGGGCCTTTATGAAGCACTCAACCTCGTCTTGGAAAACTACAGAGAGCGCTTTGAAAATATCTCGAAGAATGACCCCCTTCAATTTCGTGAAACCTTAGTCAAAGCTTTCGTTTTAGATCTTCATCGAATCTTTTCGAGTGTAGTGATCCACCAGGACATCGTTTGGGCTCACCCGCAGGTCTCGAAACACTCGGCTTTATCGTTTTCTGAAGCCACCAATCCCGACGGCTCTGCACGAATCGAAATTCGCTCGGTTCGGCCCCAATGGAGTTTCGACATTTGGATTCGCCAAATTTCCTTAATTCGCGACCGCATCCTGTATCTGAAAAAAAATTACTCCGATGTATTGCTTCCTTTGGACCCAAGACCCTTACTAAAAAATCCAGCCGTGGTGTTGATTGATCCAAATGAAGTGCTCCCCGCACCTGAAAAATTGGATCCAAAAAAATTAAATCCTCCAATTGACCCTCAGCTAGCCCTTCAAAATTTCTATCGGTACGTCAATGAATCTGGACAAAGCTGGTATGACCATCGTGACTATATGTGGCCCGCATGGATGTGGAGGCAAGAGGGCGAATCGCGCTCAGAACTAGAACGCTTCGAGAGTAGTCGGTGGTTTAAGACTCAAGAGGGCTTCTTTAGACCCCGAAGGACAAATTCCTGTGCTCCGCTTCTTAATTAGAACCCAGCTGAGTCCATTCGTCCTCGCCGCACAAACTTATCCTTGGACTCTTCGGCTCATTCTAGTCGGCCTGCTCACTCACTGGTCTTTTTCTTCTGCTGAACCGAAGTCAAATGTAGATCTTGGGCCTCAATTTGGGCCCGAATTTAGTTTCCCACTAAATCTTGGTGATAAATCTCATCAATTGTATATCGACCACCTAAGGCAGCATCTTGTAGAAGGTCAGCCTGAAGGGTCAAAATTTTCTGAACATTACAAAGAGGCCTCAACGGACGCAGTATTTACTTCTCCGAATGGGTGGTGGTTCGAAGCCGGCAGAGACAAAGGTGTCATTGAAGTCCGAATGAAGCCCTTAAGGGTGGATGAGGCTCAAATATATGCTTCAGACATCCAAGATGCCATTTTTGCCTCAGCCTATCATCTGGAGTTTTACCCTGGTCTTTTTGTCGGTGGTGGACACATTAACATCGACCTTAGCTATTTCTTTGATAATCCGGTTTTGTTAAGAAATTTTATCGTGGATTTTGTAAATCACAATGAACTTTCTCTCGGCATTTTCAACTATGACACACACAATGCCAGTCCCATTATTTTTTCAGGAACTTACCTAGCCCTAAATCAGGTTCTAAAAGATTTTGATCAGCGTCTACTGATGTTTCAAAATCATCCTATCGATTTTAAGAAGAATGTGATCAAAGAATTCCTCTTGAAGTTGAACCTGGCTTTGGTCAGCTCTTCCCGAAACGCCGAAGTCGCTTGGGAAACGCTTCAATTCACGAATAGAAAGCTTACGGCGATTTCGTTTGATGAAGCTATAAGCAATGGGAACTCGGCTCGCATCGAAATCCGCTCGGTCCGTCCTCAGTGGAGTTTTGACATGTGGATTCGACAGATCTCTTTACTTAGGGATCGGATTTTTTACCTTAAGAAGACATTCCCTGGAGTTTTGATTCCCCTTCAGCCGCGGGTCCCACTCTTAATCTTAGAAAACAAAGCCGATATTAAGTTAAAACCTCCGATCGACCCACAACTTGCCCTTGAAAGTTTTTATAAATACGTCACCGAAGCTGGTCAGGTTTGGTCGGATCACCGTGATTATATTTGGCCCTCATGGATGTGGAAACAAGAAGGTCAATCCCGCTCTGAGCTAGAACGCTTCGAAAGTAGCCGCTGGTTTAAAACGCAAGAAGCCTTCAATCGGACAAGAAGGATGAATTCTTGCCTTCAAGTTCTCAAATGATGTCAAATGCGGCATCAACAGAACTTGAAGAATTTAATACGAACGGAAAACGAGAACTTAAGTGAATATTGAAAAGACAGACAGACGCAACACTGGCGTGAAAAAACGAATCGGCTCTATCTGCGCTTTATTGATCCTCTTGCTCCAATCAGCTCTTTGCCTTGCAAACGATGATTTTTTGGCCGGGCCAAAATTTGGCTACGAGTTTACCTTCGCAGTGAATGAACCCACCTATCACGTACTTGATTTCACTCAGCAGGTTAAAACTCACCTAGTCGACAACCAACCAGAAGGGGCTAAATTTCAATATATGGAAATGAATCGAACTTTTTCATCTCCTGAAGGTTGGAACTTTGTCATCGGCACAGACCCAGAAGTTTTCGAAGTCACAGGATCTCCACATACTGTTGCGCAGTTCAGAAGTTTTTCGTCGAATATGCAGGATGCTATTTTTGTTTCAGCTTACAACAAAAATTATTTTCCCGGTCTTTATCTAGGCGGAGGACACATCAATATTGATGTAAGATATTTTTTAGATCACCCGATTCTTCTGCGAAATTTCTTGGTCGACTTTGTAAATCATGTCGAGCTTTCCATGGGAATATTTAACTACGACACAAATAATGCCACCCCTTTAGTCTTTTCGCCTTTTTACGAAGCCTTTGTGAAAGTGATTTCGGATTTTGATCTTAAGGTTCCATCGCTGTTACAGGATCCGAGTTCCGAAAAAAATGCGGACGCGGTTCAGGCACTTTTGACCGATCTAAATACTAGGCTCCCTCAAACGCCGAAGCCCGATCACCTTAAGTGGGAAGGGAAATCTGGCAACCTTGGAAAATACTCTGCGATTTCTTTTTCTGAGGCGGTACAAAGGA
Organism: uncultured Pseudobdellovibrionaceae bacterium; assembly: GCA_964389375.1. Lineage (GTDB taxonomy): Bacteria > Bdellovibrionota > Bdellovibrionia > Bdellovibrionales > UBA1609 > CAYMDP01. The sequence goes on from CAYMDP010000047.1 coordinate 13,514, forward strand.
CTCCAGCCGCGCGAATTGAAATTCGGTCGGTCCGCGCCCAGTGGAGTATGGATGTCTGGGTCAGACAAATTTCTTTATTCAAAAATCGACTGCTGTACCTTCATAAAACTTATGGCGAGCAATTGATCCCGATCGATCCAAAGCCTCTTATGCTGCCCCCGCAGGATGGCAATCATCGCCTCATCTATGATCCCCCGATCGATCCCGAAATGGCTTTAAAAAACTTTTATTTCTACGTCGAAGAATCCGGAGAAAGTTGGTGGGACCACCGAGACTATATGTGGCCGGGCTGGATGTGGCGCCAAAAGGGTCAAGACCAAACCGTTTTAGAAAGATTCGAAGCCAGTCGCTGGTTTTTAACCCGTGAGGGATTTAAACGCAGCCGCCGACTGAATTCTTGCGTTCCTGTTTTAAAATAAAATTTTAGGCTGAACTCAATTTTTTTTGTTCTTAGAGGGACTCATTTCTTAGCGGGATGTCACAAAGGCCACTGCTGAAGGCCTTCTCCGGTCCCTGATTGACCCAAGCCCATCCGCAGCTCGCTGGATTTTTTTGCGACAACAGAGCTTGCTACCCATCAATAGCATGGTCCATTTCAATCCAAACGAGGAAAGGTTCTCGGGACGCCCACCAGGACCAAAGCCGAGACCTCGGTCTTTCTTTAATTCGAAATGGTTCCTGAATTTTGAAGATTTCTAGTGGTGGATAAATAAACAAAATTTTGTTCACATTTTTTACAAACAGATTTCGTCGACAAAATTATAAAATTTTTTTGTTTGTCACAGAATGAGACTCAATTGTTTTCGCTATGTTACTTGGTCCTAATTCATGGCGTTACAGACTCGAGATTGGCCTAGTCATTGCTCTACTTAAGAAGAGGCAAGGTCAATTTAAACAATGTGGGTTCGTATGAAGACAACAAAAATTATGTTTCAAACTTTACTAGTTCTTTCTTTAACAAGCTTGATGGCTTGCTCGAAGACGGATTTTGATCGAGTTGATGTGAATGGAAAAACCAGCTTTGATTCATCAGAGCCACTTCCACTTCCGCCACCGCCTCAAACCGGAACACCCAATACGGATACACCTCCTTCTACGGATCCTGACTCAAGCCCAGGAAACCCCGGAGCTCCAGGGAATCCTAATACTGATGGCCCAACACCAACACCTGTTCCCACTCCAGAACCAGTTCCAGTTCCAGTTCCAGAGGTTCCTGCACCGACTCCGGATAATCCTAATACAGACAATCCAACTCCGACCCCAACTCCTGTGCCAGATGTTCCAACACCAACCCCTGTGCCCGACGTGCCGACTCCAGTTCCAGATGTTCCAACGCCTCCTCCAGGATTTAGTCTTCCTGATGGGCGCTTCTCGGATATTCCTGGTGTCTGGATGGTTTCTGATGGATCTCCTCTTTGGGCCGAGTCTGGAGGCTGTGTGCGCACAAGCTGGGAAAGCTTTGCGATTCGCCCAGAGTGCGAAAGTGAAACGAATATAGTTCGTCTGGGACTTGTGAACCAGATGATTTACTTTTCTTTCGACGAAACCAGCATCAGTGCCGCAAACAAAAAGATTATGGATCACTTCCTCGTGGCCGCTAAGACAAGTGGGACGCTTCAACTTAATATGGGTGGTTATGTTGGCGAGGGAACTTCGGTTCAGCTTCAAGCTCAAAGAGCCGTGAATGTGTTGGACTATGTTCTTGAGGCCACAAAGAAAGGCTCATCTGCAGGAATGAAAGTATTGTTTAAAGTAAAGGGTAAGAAGACTCAGACCATCACTTGCGAAGGAAACGATGTTCGACTTCTTCAGTGCTTAAGCCAAGGCCGAAAATCTCCAGAGGAGCATAGCTTCATCATCGATGAAATCATGATCCACGGAATCTAAAACCGGCAGCCCATTTTGTGACTCAACAAAAAGCCGCAATCCGAAAGATTGCGGCTTTTCTCATTTTGCCGCATTCAAAATCAATTACACGACCAACAGGCCTTCAAGTATCCGATCGGATTCTGCCCTATCATCAACGACTTACAATAGGATGATCTTTAGCCTTGAATTGGTGCTGCAAAAGTGTTACACTTTGTCCTGAGGTGAATTATGCCCACGGCAAAAAAAAGAATCAATTTAACCGTAGAAGACGAAGTTTTTGAATCTTTAAACAAAATCGCTAAAAAAGAGAAGACCTCCGTTGCTGGAATTAGTCATCTGTTGTTAGAAAAGGCCCTGGAACTACAAGAAGACTTCTACTTTTCTCGAACGGGGGAAGAGCGAATAGGCAAAAAATTTAAGCGACTCTCACATGAGGATATCTGGGATTGAGCCGTGTACAAAATTGAATATGTCGAATCCGTAAAAGAAGATTTATTGTCTATCTCGAAAACCGATAAAATTCAGATACGAAAATCCATTGAAAAAAAACTTGCAACAAACCCAATAGAATTTGGCAAACCCCTTCAGTACAGCCTAAAGGGACTCCGGCGACTTAGAGTGGGTAATTACCGGGTTATTTTTGAAATTGAAGACGAGGTTAAGACGGTTTTAATTATTAAAATTGGTCACCGCCGAGAGGTCTATGAATAAAATTTGTCGGCCGGGCACTCACTCTGTTTTGGCTGGGAGCTGGGGCATCTTTGAGAGGTATTTTTTGATGATGGCTTGCTCGATCGTTCCGGTGCGGTTGGGTTGAGCGACGACTCGGACCATTAAATGAAGCTCGTCGGCTTCTGCGAATTTAATCGAGACTCTTGGCTCTGGATTTGGTGGCTCGATCCCTTCCATTTGTCCCATCTGCGAGAAAAAGACTTTGGCTTCTTTCATATAAGGGGCGCAAACCTCGTTCGAGCTTTCGACTAAGATCTGTTCTGCTTTTTTCCAGTCGTCATAAGCCATCAAGGGAATTTTGAAAACATGAAGGACATATTTCGACTTTGAGGTCTCGTTAAAAATTGCATGGGATAAAAACAAACTATTCGGAAGAACGATTTGCCTTCCCGTGTACTGGTGCATGTCTTTTCCAGGACCGATCTCCAAGATTGTCGTAGAGACAAAATCATGGTCGATCACATCTCCTCTGCAATCATTCACTTCGATACGGTCCCCGATCTCGAAAGATCTTGCCGAGGCCTTATAAAGTCCTCCCATTAAACAAAGAATCATTTCTTTTAAAGAGATCGCCAGAGCGGCTGCAATCGCAACAATGGATAAGGCAAAAGATCTAAGCTGCGTAGCCCAAATAATCAAAATGCCCAGAGCAAATAAAGCGAAGGTCAGATTTTTAACCTGAACAATCCAGCGACGCTTTAAGTCCGCGTTGGTGGTCTTCCAATTGCGAATTCCCCTCACCGACAACTGCCGGATCAGTAAAAATGCGGCCAGAAGAATTACTGTTCCAATGATTCGTTCAAAAAATTGAGCATCTTGGGGAAGTGAAGTCGGTAAGTTGATATTCATTTGGATTTTGCTCTTTCCATTCCATGCTCACTCAAGGCCGAGCTGACCAAGTGACTGAGTGAGGTCGCACCGGATTTTCCCTCAGGAGAGACTGCACAACAGTGAACGTAAGAAAAAATCTCAGAGACCGGAGTCGTCTGCTGACTATTGCTTAGCCAATTTTGAAATATCGATAAGGTTTCGAGCCAATCACTTAAAGAAAAACCCGACTCATCCATCAGTTCAGCCACTTTATCAAAACCCCGCTCAGATGGATTTTCGAGATCAAAACGATCCACAAGGCTTGCAAAATTCTTTATGACTTCGGGGGAATAAGCCGCAAGCACCAGCTTTCGAATCTCACCGTCAGTCAACTCAGAGAAGACTCTCTCGAGCGAGGGATCCTGAAAACACTTTTTCCATTCCGACAATTCCACTTTTGTGGTTTGGCTTCTTTCTTCTGCAAGTTGGTCTAGATCAATCACAAAAAATCCCTTTTATAAGCACAAAGCTGTCCTTCATGGACACAATGATTAGCAACTTAAAATCGATGAACTTTGGTAAGACAAATTGGGCGCCAATCTTTGCTCCGCTTCTTCGATTTTAATCCCAAAGCGTTTTCGATAGGCTTCAACTTGATCTTTTCCAACGGGCCCCACCATAAAATACTTCGCCTCTGGGTGAGCAAAGTAAAGTCCAGAAACTGAAGAAGCTGGGCTCATGGCAAAAGAATCGGTCAGCTCCATTCCAATTTTTTCTTTAACCCCCAGCAAAGTCCAAATCTGAGCCTTTTGACTGTGATCTGGACAAGCGGGATAGCCAGGTGCCGGACGAATTCCTCGATACTGCTCTTTAATCAGCTCATCCGTCGAAAAGCGCTCGTCCTGACCATAACGCCAAATCTGACGCACCCGCTTATGAAGCATCTCGGCTAGGGCTTCGGCTAACCTATCCCCAATCGCTTTGGTCAAGATCGAAGAGTAATCGTCGCCAGCATCTTGAAATGCCTTCGCTCTTTCTTCGACTTCAAAACCTGTCGTCAGCGCAAAGGCTCCGATAAAATCGATGCGGCCTTCGCTGCGAGGGCAAATAAAATCCGATAAACAGTAATGAGGAGATTCTTTAAGTTTTACTTTCTGCTGTCTTAAAAAAGTCAGCTTATCCAAGATCACACGGCTTGTGTCTTTAGGAACATAGATCTCAACTTCTTCATCTACCGAGTTCGCCGGAAAAATCCCAAAAACTGCCTTTGGCTTAAACCACTCTTCCTTTACAATCTTAGCTAAGAGCTTTTGTGCATCATCAAAAAGCTCCTTTGCTTGTTCGCCAAATCGCTTATCTTCAAAAATCTTTGGATAAACCCCTTTAAGCTCCCAGGTCCAAAAAAATGGAGACCAGTCAATATAAGGAACTAATTCTTCAACCAAAATCCCTTTTAATTCTTGAACACCGAGTTGAGTGGGTTGATCTATTCGCTCATCCTTCCAATTGGGACTAAACTTCTTTTTTCGCGCCTCTTCAAAAGACACCAGCTCTTGATCTTTGGCTTTGCCATATTCTTCGCGAAGCTTTTGCTGATTGACCTTAAGATCTTTAACAAACTGATCCTTCTGGGTTTCGCTTAACAAAGCAGAGCACACTCCCGTCACAAGAGAGGCATCACTGACGTGGGCGACAACGCCTTTGTAATGAGGCGCAATCTTTAGGGCCGTATGGGCCTTACTGGTCGTGGCTCCTCCGATCAAAAGGGGAAGCTCAAAACCCAAACGATTTAACTCCTTTGCATTGTGAATCATCTCGTCAAGAGAAGGAGTAATCAGTCCACTAAGGCCCAAGAAGTCGGCTTTTTGTTTTTCAACTTCGTCTAAAATCTTTTGGCAAGAAACCATCACGCCCATATCGACAACGCGGTAGCCGTTACAGGCTAAAACTACAGAGACAATGTTTTTACCGATATCGTGAACATCGCCCTTTACTGTTGCCAACACAACAGTCCCTTGGTTCGAAGAAGAACCCGCTTTTTCTTCTTCCATATAGGGCTCAAGATAGGCCACTGCCTTTTTCATCACTCGGGCACTTTTAACAACTTGAGGAAGAAACATTTTTCCTTCGCCGAACAATTTTCCGACGATCTTCATCCCTTCCATTAAGGGGCCTTCGATGACATTTAAAGGCCTGCCGTATTTTTGTCTAGCCTCTTCAGTGTCTTCGTCTACAAACTCAACAATCCCTTTAACAAGAGCATGACTTATGCGCTCTTCGACGCTGCCTTTTCTCCACTCGAGCTCGTCTTTTACTTTTTCGGTACTCTCACCCTTAACCGTGTCAGCGTATTCAACCAGGCGCTCGGTTGCGTCCGGTCTTCGGTTTAATAAGACATCTTCGACAAGTTCTTTTAATTCGGGCCGAATCTCTTCATAGACCTCAAGCATGCCGGCGTTGACGATGGCCATGTCAAGGCCTGCACGGATTGCGTGATATAAAAAAGCCGAGTGCATGGCTTCACGGACGACATTGTTTCCTCTAAAAGAGAAAGAAATATTACTGACCCCACCACTGGTTCTGGCCCCCGGGCAGACTTTTTTAATTTCTTTAACCGCTTCGATAAAAGCCACAGCGTAGTCGTTGTGCTCTTCCATTCCGGTAGCGACGGTTAAAATATTGGGATCAAAAATAATATCTTCTGGTGTAAAATCTAATTCTTTGACCAAAAGGTCATAGGCGCGTTTACAGATACGAACTTTCTCATCTTTACTGGCGGCCTGACCTTTTTCATCAAAGGCCATCACCACCACTGCGGCTCCGTATCTTTGCGCAAGCCGGGCTTGTCTTAAGAATTCTGTCTCGCCCTCTTTAAGGCTGATCGAATTCACAATGGTTTTGCCCTGAACGCACTTAAGGCCCGCTTCAATCACCGACCACTTCGAGCTATCGATCATAATCGGAACACGGCAAATATCGGGCTCAGAGCCTAAAAGATTTAAAAAATGCACCATGCATTTTTCGGAATCCAGCATGCCTTCGTCAAAGTTGACATCAATAATGTTTGCGCCACTTTCAACTTGTTGGCGCGCAACACTTAGGGCTTCGTCAAATTTGTCTTCTTTAATCAGTTTTGCAAATCTAGGCGATCCGGTGACATTGGTGCGCTCGCCGATCATTAGAAAAACTTTTTCTGGTCCTTCGGCAGAAGTCAGAGGTTCTAAACCACTTAATCTTGTAGCAGAAGGAATTTTCGGAATCTGCCTTGGTGGCAAGGTCTTAAGGGTCTCAACAATCGCTTTAATATGAGGAGGTGTGGTCCCGCAACAACCACCCACGATGTTTACAAAGCCCGATTCAGCAAAATCCTTTAAAAAGCCCGCAGTACTTTCTGGAGTCTCATCGTAACCGGTTTCGGACAAAGGATTAGGTAAGCCTGCGTTGGGATAGCAGCTGGTGTAACAATCCGAAATTTTTGAAAGCTGCTCCATATAGGGCCGCATCTCTTCGGCACCCAAAGCGCAGTTAATGCCAACGCTTAAAGGTTTTGCGTGACTAACACTATGCCAAAAGGCTTCAAGAGTTTGCCCGGACAAGGTCCGGCCTGAAGCATCGGTAATGGTTACCGACAACATCACGGGAAGCCGAACACCGGTTTGATCAAAAAACTTTTCAATAGCAAAAACCGCAGCTTTTAAATTCAGGGTATCAAAAGTTGTTTCGGGCAGAAGGATATCTACTCCACCTGCCACCAGCCCTTGAATCTGTTCGAAGTAGTTTTCTACTAGATCATCAAAGGTCACTGCTCTGAAGGCTGGGTTATTTACGTCTGGTGATAAGGAAGCCGTTCGGTTTGTGGGTCCCAAGGCTCCGGCCACATAACAAATCGCCTTAGGATTGTCTTTTTTGTAAAGTGCAATGGCTTCCTTTGCGACTTCAACGGCAGCCTTGTTTAGCTCAAATGCAATGCTTTCAAGACCATATTCACCTTGGCCTAAACGTGTTGCACTAAAGGTGTTGGTCTCGATAATGTTGGCGCCAGCCTGAAGGTATTCAAGGTGAATATCGCGGATGACATCAGGGCGAGTCAGGCACAATAGATCGTTGTTTCCTTGAAGATCTTTATGGTGATCTTTAAATCGATTTCCGCGAAAATCTTTTTCAGAAAGTTTATAGCGCTGAACCATGGTTCCCATGGCTCCATCCATAAACAGGATCTGCTTTTTCAAAAGTTCTCTTAGCTCGATTAATGTTTTCGAATCTTGGATCTTTTGGCTCAACTTATTGACCTCCGACGGCGTGAATCACATTTAATGCCACCTTGACGCGGTTAAAGGGCGCACTGACTTGAAAGCCAGACACCAAACTTTTTGCTTCAAGCATTGTCTTGATCGCAATCTCGCAGCCTCGTTTTAGGCTTTCATCTTTGTCCTCACCGGTTTTTTCCATCTCACGGATGACCCAGTCTGGAACTTCCACACCCGGCACTTCGTTTTTAAGAAACTCTGCATTTCTAAGGCTGACCAAGGGCCAAATTCCCATAATGATCGGAATCTTAACATCGCCCATGCGGTCTAAAAACTTTTGATAGGCCTCAAGATCATATATGGGCTGAGTGATCGCATATTCTGCGCCCGCCTCGATTTTATATTTAAAGCGCTCAATTTCTAAATCCTGATTGGCTGCGGTCGGGTTTAAGGCCACACCAATTACAAAAGATGTGGGTTTACCGAAACTACTTCCCCCAAGATCAAGCCCTTGATTCATTCGACTTACAATATGAGTCAGTCCAATTGCATCCACGTCATAGACACCGCTTGCCCCTGGACAATTTCCAAGCTTCGGGGGATCTCCGGTGACAAGAAGTAGATTTCGCACGCCGTTTACGTGTCCACCCAAAAGATCGGCCTGAAGGCCCAAAAGATTTCGGTCTCTGGAAGTAAAATGCGGAATGGGCTCAAGACCAAATTGATTTTTAACGTAAGTCGCAAGCTGCATAGAACTCATGCGGGCCATCGCTCTTGCGCCGTCTGGGATATTGACGAATTCAATCCCTCCCGTCTGAAGCTCCCAGCACAAAGAATAAAACTTAGAATGATCCACTCCCTTTGGGGGATTGATTTCGACAGTAAAAACTTTTTTATGACTTTTTAGGCGCTCGCTCAGTTTGGAGCGTCTTTCGAAAGGAGTCGTCGTTTGAGCTTGATCGACCGGAGCGGAAATGACCGTTGAAAGCGCCGCCTGAATACTGGCCGTTGAAGCGGATCCCTGAACCATTTTTAAAGCATTTGATATTGCACGAATATGCTGGTCACCGACTCCGCTGTAGCCACCAACAATATTGACACCTTTTTGCACGAAGCGTTTAGCGTACTTTCCAAGATAATCCGGGTTACACAAATAGATGTACTGACCATTGACGTACTTAGGAAGT
>CAYMDP010000048.1:0-21923 GCA_964389375.1 uncultured Pseudobdellovibrionaceae bacterium
AAGACCCCATAAATCAAATAAGATGGCCTAAATTAAGCCTTATTTTGAGGCTTCCTCGCTGGGCGAGGTCGGGCAGCTCCGCGGTTTGGCTTTTCGTCGCTAGAGGCCATTACGAAATCTGTCGTTAGTGGGAAGTAAAAATCTGCCGCCTCTTTAACTTCATCCGAAGTGGCCTCAGGCCAGGACCAGATTTCGACGCGACAGCCTCTGGATCTTAGATACCAAACCAGAGGCAAGAAATCCTTATCGCCTCCAAGAATAATCGCCACGTCAATTTTTTCGGCCATGGTGACCGCATCAATCACTAAAAAGGTATCTGCATTTTTCGTGGGTCTACGAATCTCTCCGCCAAGCTTTCGCCAAAAGGATTCGAAGGTCGCAGAGATCTCTTTATAGATCGGTTTATAATAAAGAATCCGAATGATTTCTCGGTCCCCTATGGCCTCAAGAATCATCCGATAATCGGTTCGTCCTTCATGATGTTTTAAACCAGAAAGCTCGATATTTTCGGCGTCGATAAAGACGGCCACTTTTTGAAACAGAAGATTCTTTTGCTGCGAGGGCGTAATAACTTTTGTCATATGGCTTCTTTTATAGACCCGATTCCGCCCTGGGGCCAGGTTGAATTGTGGAAGTCGCAATTCCGTAATCTAGACCTGGACCAAAACGAAAAACGCCGCGCGATGCGTCCGAAACTTCGACTCCCGTCAAAGTGTCTAATCAACGGTCAATGTCTAAATCTTGGTGAACTCCGAGAAGTTTAATGAAAACTAAAGCCCGAAGAGCTGGCGCAAAGTTTGAAGTAGTTAAATATCAAAACCGGGGAAAATAAGCCTTTCCTGGGCCTTGCAAACTCTATCGGCCAGAACTTATGTTCTGGCCTTTTTTTTAGCCAGAATTTTTGCTCTGCCCGAATGATGGGCAAAACCTTTGCCTCAAAATGAATCCCCAACAAAAGTCTGAGACGCTTTAGTTAACAGCTTTTTCGTGGCGAGAGGTAATCACAGTTTTGATATTCCCCCGCACCGTAAAGTCTCCGACAACTTCAATCTCGTGAGGGTTTAAAAGTTCGACAAGATCATCCAAAATACGATTGGTGACGTCTTCATGAAAGACTCGCTCGTTTCTAAATTTGTTAATGTAAAGCTTTAAGGACTTCAGCTCAACGCACCACTGGTCTGGGATGTAGGTGATCCGGATTGTCGCAAAGTCCGGGAAGCCACTGCGGGGGCACAGACAAGTAAACTCGGGGCAAGTGAACTCAATTTTATAACGACGCACCTGAGTGCGGTTTTCAAAACGCTCTAACTTGGCGTTTTCGATGGCTAGATCTCCGTACATTTTTTCTTGGCTCAATTTGATTCTCCTTAAAAGACTGCCCCCTTCTAACGCTTAAGTCTTGACGCGTCAACTGCCGCGGGGGTAGGACCAAGTGATTGAAATCGAAGTCGCCCAAGACTAGGCTGTTTTTCCGGACACAGCCTAGCCTCTAAGGCCACTGTGAAGTGATCCACGAAGTGATAGGCTTAAGGTTAAACCAAACCATGATGGACAAAATGAGCTTTAAAAAACACCTTCCCTTCTCGCTAAGCCTACTTCTGAGCGGCCTATTTGTTTTTGCAGGCTGCACAACTCCCAGTCGGCAACTTGCCAGCCAAGATTGCGCCTCGGTGGATTGGTACGAGTTGGGACGCCGAGATGGGGCCAGCGGGGATGCCGTCGAAAAATTCACAGACCGTAGCCTCAACTGCAAACAAAAAGAACTTCGCTTGTTTCAGCAGCTTTACATCAACGGACGTAATGCCGGACTTTCCGAGTACTGCGCTCCCGAAAATGGATTTGCTTTGGGACGAAGTGGACAGACCTATAAACCCGTTTGTCCCGAAATTTTAGAGGCGGATTTTTTACGCAGCTTCATGAGAGGCAAAAAAGCTAAAAACCTAGATCAGGCTAACTTCGAAATCGAAAGAAACTTAGACAGTCTTTTAACTAAACTCAATTCCGAGTCCACTCTGGCCAGCGAGAAGCCGGCTATAGAGCGCCAAATTCGAAGCTTGCAAAGCCTTAGGGCCAAAAACGAGTCCGAGATTCAAAAGTCGTCTCAGGCCTCAACTTCGAACCGAGATAGCTCAAGAAGTCTTTAAGACCGAATCTTCTTCATTAAATTGCCTGGATGCTCAAAACAACGCAAAAGATAATTCGCCAGGATCAACTCTTGCTCTTGATCACTTAAGTCTGCGTTCGACCCCAACTTCATCTTGCGATTTAAAGCCGCGTGGTAAAGCACTAGGGCTCCGGCGACCGAGATATTAAAACTTTGAGAAAATCCGGACATCGGAATTTTAAAAGCTCCAGAGGCCAAAGACATCATCTCATCCGAAACCCCGTCTTTTTCATTTCCTAAAACAAATGCCGTCGGTTTAGTCCAGTCGATCTCTTCGATTTCGTGAGTGGCCTCTAGGTGAGTTGCAAAAATTTGAAAGCCCTTAGTTTTTAATTGAGTCACGCACTCAAGGGCCGTGGGGTGTACTTGAATATCAAGCCACTTCTCACTGCCCTTCGTGACTCGGTTTGCGGCTTTAAACTTCGCCCCAGGTGGTTCGATCACATGAAAATTAACAAATCCAAAAGACTCTGCACTTCTCATCACGGCGCTAATATTGCCCCGGTCAAAAATGTTTTCAAGAACGGGAGCCACCCGAAGGCAGCGAGAAGCGACGACAGACTTAATCCGCAGCAGCCGCTCTTCTGTGACCATCTGAGACAGACCTTCAACAATTTCGCGGGCTGAAAACTGTAAATCTCCCACCAAGATCGGATCTTGAAGACAAAGTCTCTTTTTATTAAACACCTGCAAGTCTTCAAGACTCAAAGTATAGGCTCCGAGCGAATCAAAGATCCCAGATGATTCTTCATAAACTGGGGTAAAGCGAAAGAAGCCAAATGAAGATCTGAGCTGTAATAATTCATCTTAAGACCACTTTCTAGAAGACGCCCTGCTGAATAGTCTTTCAGAGGGTGTAGCTTTTTAGAGCCCATCATAAAGGTCCACAAACCACCCGGATAACACATATTCGAAAAATTATAGGGCATCGCAATCGGAAACTGGCCCGAAATCACACTCATCAAAGTCTTCTGCATTTCTGTCGCATAAAATGGAGACTCCCCTTGCGCGATGACAAGGCCCTCATCACTAAGACTGCGAAAAATATTGCTGTAGAATTCCGGACCAAACAAAGGCTCAGCGGGACCAACGGGATCCGTTGAATCCACAAGAATCAAATCAAACTTGTTTGATGTCTCTGCCAAGTACTTCACACCGTCTTCGATAATCAATTCTAACCTTGGGTCCGAAAGAGCTGAGGCCGTCTGGGGAATAAACTTTTTGCAAGCCTCAATAACCATCGCGTCGATTTCGACCATCACACAGTTTTCGACATTCGGATGTCTTAAAACCTCACGAGCCGTGCCGCCATCTCCGCCACCAATGATCAAAACATTTTTAGGATTTGGATGAAGAAACATCGCCGGATGAACGATCATCTCGTGGTAGATAAACTCATCGCGCTCGGTCAGCATAAAACAATCATCATTTAATAAAACTCGACCATGAGACTCGGTCTCGTAGACTTCGACTTTCTGAAAATCACTTTGTCCAGAGAACAAAAGTTTATTCATCTTAAACTTCATTCCGACTTGATCTTTAAAAACCTCTTCGACCCACTCTTGCTTAGAACTCATTGGGTCCCTCCTCAAGTTGATGAGCAGAAATCACCTCATTGACTGGCTTATAGAAACTAGCAAACTGAAGTTCATAACCGCAGCTGATGGATTCTGAAACAGCCTGCTTTCTTCGAAAACCCGGAATTTCTAAACTAGGGTGTCCCGCCTCGGTCTGAAATTGGACAACATCAAACGAATTTGGACGAAAGGCTTCGATTAATCGAGATACAAAATTCGCGACTCCCTCTTCGGGACGCACGTTGGTTTCGATACTGACATAAGAGCTATCTTCTTGAGGAGTCACATGAACCGTATAATATTCTCGTCCCCGAAGAGCATTTAAGCTGTACCCACAGGGCGAAAACAAATACTCATCGACAATAAAGCCCTCAAAAAGCTCATGGATCTTTGTGACCTCATGAATGCGTTTTAAACTTTGATTCTCGCAGGTAAAAATCTCTCTCGACGGACCTTCAAGATGATACAGCAAAACTTCAAGAGTCACATCCGTTGGGACGGGCTTAAAAGGTTTGTCTAGATGATACAAAAATAGATGGTGCTCGTCCGGATTGCCGAATCTCAAGGACTTTCCAGACAGTTTTTGGTTGAATAGCTTCCGATCGTCAAAAAAATCTGTCTTTTGATATTGCGGAAAATATTCGTTTTTTCTTTCGAAAAAGAAAGTCTCTAGATCTTTGTCCTCAATGGTCTCAAGTAAGTACAAAGCAGATTGCACTAGCTCAGTCTTTCCACAGGTGATCATTGTCACCTGGTCGTCCCAAACAAAGAGGCTAGATTCAGAAAGCAAATAAGCGTCGCACATGAGGTTCGAAATTTTTGACAGAATTTGGGCTTTGGATTTGTGAACGACTTCTTTCCAGAAGTCCTCTCCACGGCTGCGTAAACCCGGAGAGCCAGATCTTACACAGAGTTCGAATTTTTTTTCTGAACCTTCAAAAAACACTCTTAGCTACTCCTAGGGTCTGGGACCGAAAAGCCGGCCTTGCGATGCGTTGCGACGAAGGCCCCTAAGTATATGAAGCGCTTAGAAAAATCAATTATCTTTGCGGAATAATCTGGCTCGTGCCATATCCATCCCTCATGGAGCCCTTTTTCTCGGTCATCATCCCAAGCTTTAACCGTGCCCAGTGCCTCTCACGCAGTCTTGGATCTGTGGCCCAGCAAAGTTTTAAGGATTTTGAAATTCTATTTGTTGATGACGGATCCACAGACCAAACCCAAACTCAGCTTGCCAATCTTCAACAGGGTCCTCTTCAGGCCTTGAAATTTCGAAGTTTTTTTCAGAATCAAGGGGGCGTCAGCTCTGCACGAAATCTTGGGATTCGAAAGGCCCGTGGTCGGTGGCTCGCGTTTTTGGACTCAGACGATGAATGGCTTCCGACAAAGTTAGAGCAACAATTTCAGATGATTCAACAGCGGGAGGACTTAAAAATTTTTCACGGCGAAGAGATCTGGATTCGTAATGGTGTCCGAGTCAATCCGATGAAAAAGCACCAAAAGACCGGCGGCTGGATTTACCGGAATTGTTTACCCCTATGCTGTATCAGTCCCTCGACAGTAGTGATTCATAAAGATGTGTTTTCACAAGTTGGAGCCTTCGACGAGTCTTTTGAGGTATGTGAGGACTACGAATTGTGGCTTCGAATCACTTCTCAGTTTGAAGTGGGTTTTACGACAGAAAATTTAACGGTGAAATATGGCGGTCACGAAGATCAGCTCTCTAGAAAGTACTTCGCCATGGATTACTGGAGAGTTTTGGCCCTCAGCAAAGCGCTGAGCCTTCTTCCACTAACTTCTGAACAAAAAATCATGACCGCGGAAATGCTGATTCAAAAAGCAGATATTTTGATTCAAGGATATTTAAAACACAATAACACAAAAAATTTAAGCGAAGTCGAAGGTCTTAAAATAGATGCTCTTAAAATTTTGGAAGACGCAAAGTCTTAATGCTGTTTCCGATCTAATCTTCAGCGGTCAAAGGCTTTAAGCCTTCAGTCCAAAAATGAATCGCTTCTTCCGTTGCATACAAACGCCCACGCTTCACCTTTAGACTTAAGCGATGAGGCAGAGTCTTTCGTTCGGATTTATCTATTTTATTAGCCAAAAGTTGCACCTCAAATTCTTGATCCGACACCGCCTCAATTTTTAGAATGCAGTCCGCTTTTTCATCAGACACATCACGAAAAGCGCGATCTCCAGAAAGATGACTAATCAACTCGATCGGAGGAAATGGCGTAATCAAGGCAGCCCCACTGTCTCTGAATGTTTCGATCCTCGAAGCCAAACGCCCGTGTGTCACCGAATCAAAAATCAAAACCGAGCCAAAACCCACCAGACTTCTTAACCAGTTTTCGATGGGGTCGGTTTTTCCTTTTCCAACCAACCATTGACTTAAGGCCTCGTCCACTTTGTGAAGCCAAACTTCATCGCTAGATCCTTTTTGCGTCCAAATTTTCACTTTAACGTAAGGAATATTTGCTCGGTAGCCCACGGCAAGACCACTGCCCTCAAGAACTCGCTCGACAGTCTCTGCGACTTCAGACTCTGGAGCCCCGAGACAATTCCAGATATGAAGCTCTTCAGTCTTTTGAATCGAATAATTATTTAATCTGGGAACCACTTCAGGCTCCCACATCGCTTGAATTTCTCGTGGAGGCCCAGGAAGAACAAAAACTTGCGTGGTCCCTTTCTCGGTTAAAAATCCGTTGGCAGTTCCAATGACATTTTTTAACAAGATCGCGTGCTTCGGAAAAAAGCACTCTTGCTTATGGTTTTCTCGGACACTTAATCCCCGCTGCATTAATAAATCGATCAAAAAAGACCAGGCGGTATCGTCAAAGACCAAAGGCTTTCCTGTCCACTTCGAGATGACTTCCCTTGTGAAATCATCGCTTGTTGGACCAAGCCCTCCGGTCACAAAAATAAAGTCCCCAAGGGTCTGGGCATAATCTAATGCCGTCTGAATGGATTCACGATCATCAGCCACCGCAAGGTGCTGTACTACTTTAACCCCGATACTGTCTAAGCGCTCAGACAGCCAAGCCGCATTGGTGTTAATAACCTCACCCGTAGTGATTTCGGTCCCCACTGCGATTATGCTAGCTTTATGTTTTGGCAACTTCATTGTAGAGCCCATTAAAGATTCCCCAAAACGTATAGGTGTGTTCTGCCCCGAATCAGTTCATTCATCTGCTCAACTCCCCTAATCTCTGCTAGAATTTGAATTCTATGTCAGGCAAAGAAAAGCTTCAATCCATTCGTTCTGGTTTCTTAAGCCGAGGTCTATCTCTGGCCCGTCTTTCTTTGAGGGTTGGCTCAAATGCGGCCTCTCGCGCCGTGGGTCTAAAAAACTCGAACCCAGAAGAGTTAAATCAATACATCAACTCGCAAGTAGCCCTCCTGACGAATGAACTTGGTCAACTTAAAGGAAGTCTGATGAAGGTGGGTCAGCTGCTGTCGACTTACGGCGAGCACTTCTTGCCCAAAGAAGCCAACGAGCTTTTAAAATCTCTGCAGTTTCAATCCCCACCTTTGGCCTGGTCAAAAATCAAACAAGTATTAGACAATGAGCTGTCGAAAGAAATCTTAAGCGAACTCGAAATTGATCCAAAGCCCTATGCCTCGGCCTCGATTGGTCAAGTTCATCGAGCTCGACGAAAAAGTGATGGCCAAGAGCTGGCTTTAAAAATTCAGTACCCTGGGGTCGATAAAGCCGTTGATACAGACTTAAAATTTTTAAAGATGCTAATCTCTTTATTAAACATTGCGCCGCTTGGAGCAAAATTTGATCAAGTCTTCGACGAAGTCAAAGCGATGCTTTATCAAGAGGTGGATTACCGCAACGAGCTTAGGTTTACTCAAAAATTTTACGATCTTCTTAAAGACCATTCCGAGTTCAAAGTCCCAAAGTCCTACCCCGAATACTGCACTCAGCATATTATGTGCACCGAATTTTTAGATGGCTTCGCTGTGGATTCCAAAGAGGTCTTATCCCTAAGCCTTAAGCGACGAAACGCCCTCGGAAAAGCCTATCTGGATTTGTACTTGCGCGAACTTTTAGAATTTAAAATGGTTCAAACAGATCCTCATATTGGAAATTACAAAATATTTATTGATCCCGAAGGAGAAAATGACCGGCTCATTCTTTTAGATTTTGGAGCCGTTCGTGAAGTCCCGACTGACTTTTTAACCCATTACGCAAACGTTATGAAGGGAAGCCTTAATAGCGACAGCCAGCTGGTTCGAGCTGGAGGCTTGGGTTTAGGCTTATTGACCCCTCAAGATCCGGATGAACTGACAAGACGATACGTAGAGCTGTGTTTTTTAATAACCGAACCTTTTTCTGATCTAGAAAAAAATCCTTTACCTGAAAGTCTTGTAAATACAGTGGGAGAATACAAGTGGGGCGAAAGCGATCTCCCCAGCCGAGTGGCGCAAAAGGGAAAAGAGATCGCATTTAACTTTAAATTAAGAAGCCCACCTCAAGAGACCGTATTTTTAGATCGAAAACTGGGTGGAGCCTTTATATTTTTGTCGGTGCTAAAGTGCGAAGTGAACCTAAGATCACTTCTTCAATCTCGAATGAAGACTTACCAATAGCTACTTTCAACCTTAGAAAGATCACGAGTAATATTTTTTTGATGAGCCTCGTTAGTTCCGCCACCGATTTCTAAAAGTTTAGCATCTCGCCAAAGTCTTTCGACGACGTACTCACCCACATAACCATAGCCGCCCATGACTTGCATCGCCCGATCGGCCACGTTTTTTGCCATGGTGGAAGCCACAAGCTTAACTCCGTCCGAGTCCATTCTTTGCCCGGCTTTATCTAATGATAACTTTCGCGCAGTTTCGTAAACGTAACAGCGCGCAGACATATACTCGGCGTAGCTTTCGCCAATATGTCTTTGAATTTGTCCAAAAGAACTTAAAGGTTTTCCGAAGGCTTCCCGCTCTTGTGCGTACTTGTTCATTGCCTGAACACTTCGGCGCGCGATTCCAAGACTCATGGCTGCCAAAGTCAAACGCTCGATCTCTAAGTTTCTCATCATATGAAGCATCGAATCGCCCTCGTGGCCAACAAGGTTGGCTTTGGGGACTTCACAGTTTTCGAAAACAAGCTCCGCCGTATTCGAGCCACGCATACCGGTTTTATCTTTAATTTTTTGCCCAACAGAAAATCCCGCATGGGACTTTTCCACAAGGAATGTGGATAACTGACTTCGACCATTCGCTTCACCAGATTTTGCGTAAACTAAAACACAATCGCAAGGTGTGCGATTTTCATCTATCGTTCCATTTGTGATCCACATTTTTCGCCCGGTCAAAAAGTAGCTGTCCCCTTTTTTTGTTGCTGTGGTTTTCATCCCCAGCACATCGGTTCCAACATGAGGCTCGGACATAGCCATGGCGCCGACCCATTCTCCAGAGCAAAGCTTCGGAAGCCATTTCTTTTTTTGATCTTCACTGCAATTGACCGCAAGGTTATTAACCGCAAGCATGGCGTGAGCCAAATAAGCTAGACAAAACCCTGGATCTGAGGCCGAAAGCTCTTCATGGGCGATGACGGCCGCAACCGCATCCATTCCAGAGCCCCCATAGGCCTCGGGAACTGTGATGCCAAGAAGACCTAAATCACCCAGCTTTCTAAAAAGTGCTAAATTAAATTGCTCTTTGCGATCAAACTCATGGGCCTGGGGCTCGACTTCGGTTTCGGCAAATTCACGGACCATTTTTCTGAGCATTTTATGCTCTTCAGTCGGGTTGAAGAGGTCGAACTCACGCCAGGTGTTTTGAGACATATTTGGATCCTCTATTTGAAGACTCGAACCTTAAGAATCATTTCGGGCTATCAAACTGCAATAGTTTCAATTTGAAGTCAATTTATCAAGGCCACAGTGCCCCTGGGTCCACACAGACATTCGCTTCATAATGCCTCGCAAAATGTCTTTGAATTCCACAGTTTAATTTTGCCAAATGGGTGCATTTTGAGTTTTCTTAAGGCCAATGAAAGACATTCGCCCCATATTCTTAGATCACAACGCGACGACCCCCCTAGACCCTCAAGTTCTAGAGCTGATGCTGCCCTATCTTCGTGAAGAGTTTGGAAACCCCGCAAGCAGTAGCCACTCTTATGGCTGGAAGGCCAAGGCCGCCGTAGAAAAAGCCCGCAAGCAAGTTGCAGCAGTCCTTGGGGCCGACTCAAAAGACATTATTTTTACGAGTGGCGCGACCGAAAGCAATAATATGGCGATCTTGGGTTTGTGCCAAAAGTGGCGCGGTGAAAAATCTCACCTGATCACTTCGGCTGTCGAGCACAAAGCCGTTTTACAAGTCTGCCAGGTGGCCGCCGACATGGGTGCAGAGCTTACCGTGCTTCCGGTCGACTCTGAAGGCCTGGTTCGTATGGAAGACTTAAAAGCCGCAATTCAGCCAAATACAAAATTAGTTTCAATTATGGCGGCGAACAATGAAATTGGAGTGATCAACTCGATTTCTGAAATCGGCAAACTTTGTAAAGAAAAAGGCATTTTGTTTCACACGGACGCGGCTCAAGCCTTCGGAAAAGTTCCTCTTGATGTAAAAGCCATGAATATTGATTTGCTGTCTATTTCTGGTCATAAAATTTACGGGCCAAAGGGAGTCGGAGCACTTTTTATCAATCGCTCGAAGGAAGAAGCCCTTCCTCATAATATTTGTTTTGGAGGCGAGCAAGAGTGTGGAATTCGACCCGGAACTTTAAATGTTCCAGGAATTGTGGGTCTTGGCGCCGCAAGCGAGATTGCCTTGGCTTGTATGGAGAGCGAAAACTTAAGACTTCAGCAATACCGAGATTTGATGATCGATAAAATCCTTGGTGAAGTCCCTATTGCAAGACTAAATGGATCTAAAAAATTAAGGCTCTGTAACAACCTCAGCTTCTCATTTGAAGGGCTGAATTCAGATATTTTTAGTCTGGGGCTTAGTGGTCTTGCCATTAGTTCAGGCTCGGCCTGTACCTCTAGCTCGGCCCAGCCCAGCCACGTGCTGATGGCCCTTGGACACTCTGTGCCCCTAGCGCGAGCCACGGTTCGAATCGGCCTGGGGCGCCACACGACCCTAGAAGAGGTCGAAAAGGCCACCGACAAGATCATTCAGATGTACCTGAAAAATAAGGCGATTTCAGTCCTTTAAAGCAGAACAAGCCATCTTGATCAGAAAGCTTTGAATATGGTATAATTTAGGCGTATATCACCTTTGATTGAGGAGATGGTCCATGATTGTGATTTCTGAAAATGCAGCTCAAAAAATTAAGACTCTTAAATCTGAGGACGGCGCAGGACCTGATTCTTTTTTACGGGTCAAAGTCAAAAAGGGCGGCTGCTCAGGATATTCATACAAAATGGAATTCGACAAAAGCCTCGATCAACAGGACAAAGTTTTTGAAAGCCATGGCGAAAAAGTGGTCGTTGACGGTCAAAGTCTTCTTTATGTTCTTGGGATGACCCTGGATTATGAAGGTGGCCTTAACGGACAAGGCTTTGTGTTCTCAAATCCGAATGCCAAAAAAACCTGCGGCTGCGGATCTTCCTTCGGCGTCTAAAGGCTGTCACCCTTCGGGTTGGGCCTCCGGCTTAAGCCGGAGGCCCAACCCGAAAGGCCTAAATTTTGATGCATTTTATCCGCAGATTTGGGGAGTTTAAATGGATTTAGGCGGGCTCTAGAATCAGGGCATCAGGAGCAGGTTCTTCGGGTTTACGATCTTCGATTAAATCAATTAACTCTCTTGTGCGATTCGAAATCTCTTCACCATGGCTTTTTACTGCAAGATGAGAGGCCCCCTCGATGATGCGAAAAACTGAAGAGATCGCAAGATCCGAAAACTTTCGGTAGTCTTTTGGATGAAACAATCGGTCTTTTCCGCCGGCGATAATAAAGGTGGGAATCATCGACCGCCAAGAATCTGCCTCCCACTTCTGCCAACTCTCGTTTGAGATAATCCAGTAAAAACGTTGAATCGCTTTTTCGATTAAAAAAAGCTTCCTATGATTTAAGTGCATAAATTTTTTGTTACCAACAATTCCCATGCGAAAAAGTTGGCCCAGTTTAAAAAGTACCTTTCGTCCGAAGTGACTCATCACAAAAAGTCTTAATGCGCCGGGAATTCTTAAGAGCCAAAATAAAATCCGCACATGAGGATGCCTTAAGACTGAAAGCGGATAAAGGGGCATCGGATTGACAAGGGTCTGACTGGCGACTGTGGTTTCAAGTCCGCGACTAAGACCCCAAGTCAGGGTGCCTCCGTAGCTAGATCCGACCAGATGAATTTTTTCATTCATCGGATTCATTTTTTCCACAAGTTCACGAAGGATCACGATTTGATCAGAAAAACTAATGGGCTCGCGAGAAGCAAAAAGTGGAGAAATATTAGGAATGAGAACTCGGTGATCTTTAGAGAGTTCTGCGCCCATGATTTCCCAATCTGCGGGACCGCCACCAAAGCCATGTAATAAGATTATAATAGGACCTGATTCGCCGATTTGTCGGTAGCGAAATTCAAGATCGCCAACAGAGACTTTATGCTGCATGAATACGTTCCGCCTATACCTCAAGTATAGACGGATTCACTTCGGATTTGAAAACTCGTAATGATCCTTGTTTCAAAACGGGATCCATTTTCGTACTTTAGGCCGGCCGGCATCCCAAAACAGCACACATATAAAATCCTTTTGCCTTGGGTCTTGCGGACACGCCTTCCATGGTTCGCGGCCTGGTCCATCCTGGACCGCCGAGGTCCATTGAGTCTCATTCTCCGAATTTGAGGGCAAAGCGAATCACTGATCGAGCTTCTAAAGATCGATGGCCTGAAAACAGTTTGGTCTGAATGATTTATTTACCCGTCTTTAATGCATTCAGTCTGTATGGATTATGCGTGAGGCAAAATGCTGGCAAAAGAGTCACGATGGAATTCTTCTGGGGCAAAAAATGACTTTCAAAAGGAAGACCCTGGGTCTAAAAACATCTAACAGGGTGGGGGTTTCATGAAAATGTTAATTGGGCTGATCTTTTTAGCTTTATCAAGTGGTCAAAGTTTTGCTTCTTCTGAAATTTCGGGGGCATGCGCGAATGAATTTAAATTGAGTTTAATGAAGGCCAAAAAGGAATTTTTGCAAAGGTTTCATTGGGAATATGATCACGAATACGACATCAAAGATGTCCACTCCGTCACGGCTTTCGAAAATGAGGACCTCGTAGAAGTCAAAATTTTCTATGATCTTGGCGGTCCGAGAGAGTTGGTTTCGACCTATTTGTTTGAGTTTTTTTTCTCCGATCAAACCAAAAGCCGCTGCGAAAGAGTCGAGTACAATCTTGAGTATTGATTATGAATTCACAGGGTCACTTTAAAGCCAAATAGGCCTTAAGCGGATTTGGGCCAGAAACTGCGCTCAAGGTACTGAACCAGGGCAAAATACCCAAATTGCCGCATATGAGACCTGTTAAATCTACAATTGGGGTCTTAACAAAACTATGACTTTTAAAATTTGGGCGCTGGGTTTAGAACTCGAGGCATCTATTTGGAGGGTTTATGAAATATCTATTGGCTCTAGTTTTCTTGGTTTTCTCGGGCAGTCAAAGCATTGCTGCGCCATCTTATTTGGGAGCTTGCACCGATGAGTTTGGACTCACCTTACAGGATGCAAAACAAGAATTTCTGACTTCATCCCCGTGGAACTACGATCGAGATTACGATCTTGAAGATGTACGAGCAGTCACGAATACGGGCAACGAAGACTTCGTGTTGATCGACATGTATCTGGATGTTGATGGCTTAGACGAATTCGTATCGACCTATCGCTTTGACCTTCATTACACCGACGAAACAAAAGTCGAATGCGAATGGGTCGAATACAACCTAGAAAACTAAATTAATAATTCCCTTCGGGACAGTTCAAACTGATCTTCGAGTCAAAGTAGCTTTGCCACTTTGGAGAATTGGTTGTGCTGTCCCCGCTTCTATCTCCCGACTCCAAGATGTCGCGAATAAAATAATCCAATCTGTTCTGATCAAAGTCATCCATGGGATTCAATCCCTGCACTGTCAGAGTTTCACAGGAATCCAGAACCTCCGAAGTGCTCGGATCAAAAATAAAAACTGTCCCTTGAAATTCATTCCCATCAAGAAATGGCTCCAATAAAACGACTGGCTTTTTAATTGTATAAAAACACTCTTGGACATTCTGCGGATTTTCCAGATTGCTAAGATACTCGGCCGAATAACCGACTTTTTCGGTCCTCCATCTACATTCCGTTTCAGCAAAACAAAGCGGAGAAAACAATGAACCAACTAAAAATAAAACCAACAATTTCATAAAACCTCCCAGCCTTCCTGACTAAACCAATCTTTTTCTCAACAAGCTTAATGCCAATCCACCGATCGAATCAACCCAAGCTTCAAACCGCCCCACTTAAAATAAAGTCCGAGCACTCAATTCATTAAAATTAGAAAATTCAGTAAGCTTGAATGGGCCTCGGCGGTCCAGGATGGACCGAGCCGCGAGCTATGGATGGCGCGCCCATTCAAGCTTACTGAATTTTCTAATTTTAATGGATTGATTGCGAAAAACCTGAAGGCCGTGCGGGAGTTTTATCGGCGTCTTCGGCGGCCACGGCCCCTGCGGTTGCCTGATGGCCGATCCCCTTCTCCCTCTTTACGAGGCTGATTAGAATCTGGTCTGGGCCTTTGGTTCTGCTGATTTTGGTTTTGATTGCGATTATTTTGCGGCTGGCCTTTACGGGCCAAAGCCTCTTGCTGAGGTCGCTCTTGGGGAAGAGGCTCGGCGCCGACTTCTTTAAGAATAGCTTGCTCTTGCTCAATTAAGATTCCACCAAGGGCGTGAGAATCTGCAGCAGTTTCTTTTTGGGCGCGGGCCAAAAACTTTTTGCTGACTGGGTCTACATTGGCTTTTTCAAGCTGCTCGGAAATATCTACGGTGATGTCACCGAAGCACTTTACTTGGCAGGACAGACGTCTTTGATCAATAAAGTAACCGGTTCCGATTAAGCTCATCTCTTTGCTGGACGGTGGAACCACATTCCAATCGCCTTCGACGATGCGAACTCGGCATTCAGCGCAAGAAGGCATTCCATTACAAACAGAACTGATATGAATTCCATTTTTGTGAGCTAAATCCATTACGGACTGCCCCACTTCGATTTCGAGTTCCTTTTCGATGGGCAGAAATTTTACCTTCATCAAAGCACCTTCACCTTAATAAATTTCTTTTTGCCCACTTTAAGAAGCTTTTCGTCTCCAGACTTAAGATCTATGCGAAGTTGCGGATCAGTGACCTTTTCGCCATCCCACTCTACAGCTCGGCCTTCGATCAAACGTCTGGCTTCGCCATTGGATTTGGCTGTATCCAGCTCGGTCATCAACTGACAAATTCCCACGCCACTTTTAGCAGCTAAAGAAACCTCGGGGACTTCATCGGGAAGGCCTTTATTTACAAAAATCCGATTAAACTCTTCTTCAGCCTGATCTGCCGCAGCCTTGGAATGAAATCTTTCGACCAAGATCTTTGCCAATTGAACTTTGACTGTCCGTGGATGCTGGGCCCCACTTTTTAGATCGGCCTTAAGTTTTTCAAGGTCAGCCACTTTAAAATCAGTCAAAAGCTCGTAGAATCGGATCATCAATTCGTCTGACACTCTCATGGTTTTTCCAAAGATCTCTTTTGGAGGCTCTTCAACACCAATGTAGTTGTCTGCACTTTTTGACATCTTCTGAACGC
Organism: uncultured Pseudobdellovibrionaceae bacterium; assembly: GCA_964389375.1. Classification (GTDB taxonomy): domain Bacteria; phylum Bdellovibrionota; class Bdellovibrionia; order Bdellovibrionales; family UBA1609; genus CAYMDP01. The sequence goes on from CAYMDP010000048.1 coordinate 15,513, forward strand.
CATCAAGACCTTCAAGAATCGGAACAGTCAAAACACATTGGGATTCTTGCCCATGAACTTTTTGAAGTTCGCGGCCCACAAGCATATTAAATTTTTGGTCCGTCCCACCAAGCTCAACATCCGACTTTAATGCGACCGAATCGTAACCCTGAACAAGTGGGTATAAAAATTCATGAATCAAAATCGGTTGGTGGGCTTTAAAACGTTTTTCGAAGTCATCTCTTTCAAGGATTCGGGCCACCGTGTACTGACTGGCTAAGCGAATAAAATCCGTCGCAGAAAACTTAGACATCCACTTCGAGTTATAAGCCACTTCGGTTTTCTTTGGATCTAAGATTTTAAAAACTTGGCGCGCATAAGTCTTAGCGTTTTCTTGAACTTCGGACTCGGTTAAGGCAGGCCTTGCTTCGTTTCGACCGGTGGGGTCGCCGATCAAGCCGGTGAAATCACCGATTAAAAAAATCACCTGGTGACCAAAATCCTGAAACTGTCGCATTTTATTAATTAAAACAGTATGCCCCACATGAAGATCAGGACGTGAGGGATCAAAGCCCGCTTTAATTCGTAAAGGCGTCTTCGTCTTAAAACTTTTTTCGAGTTTTGCCTTCAGATCAGCCTCAGACAAAATATCAATGATGCCTTTGCGGTATTCTTTTAACTGCTCTTCCGGACTTGCAAACATCTTACTCTGTGCGCCTCGCTAAAATCTTAGTTTCTTACAGCTCTAAGGACCTGACTTATCTTGCGTGTTCTACGATTCGAGTTTCACGCAAAACATTGACTCGAATTTGTCCTGGATAATTTAACTCGCGCTCAATTTTTCGCGCGATATCACGGCTTAACATCGAGGCCTGCTCATCAGTGACTCGGCCACTATCGACAAGAACCCGAATCTCTTTACCGGTTTGAAGAGCAAAACTACGAGTCACTCCATCAAAGCTATTGGCTACAGACTCAAGATCCTGAAGGCGTTTAATCAAGCCTTCCATCGTAGGTCGACGCGCGCCAGGACGGACTCGAGAGACGGCAAAAGCCGCTTGAATCAAATGATCCAAAACAGAATCCGCCGGAACTTCACCAGCATGACAGCGAATGGATTGAGCGACGACATCGCGCTCTCCGTGCTTCTTGGCAAACTCAGCTCCGACTTGAGAATAGCTTCCTTCAAAAGTGTGATCAATCGCGCGGCCGATGGCATGAAGCAATCCAGCTCTACGCGCAAGTTTTGAATCCGCACCAATCTCGTCAGCCATAAGACCGGCAAGATGGGCGACTTCTATACTGTGAGCCAATAGATTTTGAGTCTCAGCCTGGCGGTACTTTAAACTTCCGATCAGTTTAATAATGGCAGGATTTAAACCATGAACGCCCAGATCAAAGCAGGCCTTTTCTCCGTCTTCTTGAATCTTGCTGTTCAGCTCGACTTTGACTTTATCTACGACTTCTTCAATACGAGCCGGATGCACACGTCCATCTTCCATCAAACGCTCTAGGGCTTGTCTAGCAACTTCTCTGCGAACCGAATCAAAACTTGAAATGATCACAGTCTCTGGAGTTTCATCCACGATCAGATCCACTCCGCAGGCGGCTTCAAGGGCTCGGATATTTCGCCCTTCTCGACCGATGATCTTTCCCTTCATCTCTTCGCCAGTTAATGGAATTGTCGTCACAGTTCTTTCCGTCGAGACTTCTGAAGCATATCTAGAAATCGCAACAGCCAAGGCACGCTTAGCTTTTTTATCAGCCTCAACGCGGACTTCTTCTTCGATTTGGCTTAAGCGACCCGCAGCTTCGCGACGAGTTTCTTCTTCCAAGGTTCGAATCAATTCGGCCTTCGCTTGATCTGGGGTCATGCCAGCGATGTTTTGAAGCTTAGACTCAAGCTCGGTAATATTATGAAGCGCTTTTTGCTCCATTTCTTTCAAGCGGCTTTCTGCGATATTTAGTCTTTCTGTATCGTTTTCGAGTTGGCGACCCCGCTCGGCCATGCTTTCTTCTTTGCGCTTTAGCTCTCGCTCAAGACGCTCTTCTTTTTCTTTTAATTGAGCGGCTTCATTTTCGATCTTCTGTTTTTCTTTTCGAATTTCGGCTTCCACGTTTCGTCGAGCGCGGGTTTCGAACTCTTTAGCCTTTTGATTAGAATCTCGTTCAATTTTTGCCGCTTGGCTTTTGGCCCGGCTTATAATCTTTTCGACTTCTTTTTGGGCCGAATTGCGCGCCTTCTCGTCTTGAATTCTTTGGTAGGTGATAAATAAAACCACCCCTAAACCTAGCCCTGCAAGCAGAGCAATTAATAACCATATCGTTGTCATATCCATAAAACGGGTCTCCTCAATGCTTCATGGCCCGAGTCGCTGTCGGCCACATCACAAATTTTTCTGTTACAACTACATTCATCTGACAATCATGCTGTTCGAAGGGAAGGTTCTCGTTGACGACCTGAAAGGAATAACAAATCCCAATCTTGTGGCCTTGATAGTTTTCGAGAGCCTTATCGTAATAACCTTTTCCACGGCCCAGTCTTAGGCCCCTACGATCAAAGGCCATGCCCGGAACCAAGACGGCGTCTAGGCTACTTAAGGAAATTTCGGTGCTTGTTTCGGGATCAGGCTCTGCAATGCCCCAGGCGCCGGCGCGAAGCTCATCTAGTTTTTCTGGCTTAAAGAATGAAATCTGATCCCCTAGGACCTTGGGATAAGCCCAAAGAATCTGAGATTCAGCTAATGCGGTTTCTTGAATATCCGGCTCGTCTTGAAGGCCCGAAAAACTGGCACAACTTTGATGAGGAATCTGGGACAAGACCTGACGCAAGTGAAGATTGATCTTTCGATCAAGTTCTAATTTTTGGGCACTTTGAAGACCATGATGAACGCGCTGACGAATCATAGAGCGCATCTTGGATTTTGAATCTACAATTTCGGTCACTGAAATGCTCTTCCCAATCCGGAAATCGTAAAAGACTTTAAACGTCTAAACGTATCCGAGCTATTGGAGAAGACTCTAAATCTGCGAGTATATCTTGAGTTTTGGCTTCTAAACGATCGAGTTCACCTCGAGCCGCTTTCTTCAGAAACAATAAATCTTCTGCGATATGTAAAGACGCCAATAACAAGGCCTTTTGAAACGGAACATTCTGATTGCTCTTTAAGGCATCATGAATCTTTTCATCAACAAGGCGAATCAACTCACTCACGAACTCTGAGTCGTGAGACGACCGAAGCTTCAGGGGCATCCCCGCCAGCTCAACTTCATAGGTCGATTTTGATTCCACCACAGCACCCTCGAAAAAATAGAGTTTTCTCTAGTCTTATTAGTAAATTAAGTCGGGCCTGAGGTCAAAACAGAATAGGGCCAGGCCTAACTTTCTCGACGAGGCAAAAGGTTATAGGGGTCGGTATCCTTCAGCAAACTATAGACATGGTTGGACATAAGGCCCGCAACCCGACGATATTCCCCAAGAACATCCATATGGATCGAAGAGGTATTGATCGAGTCCTGCCGGCCACTAACAAGCCGCGCCATATGGGCCTCTCGCATCCGCTTTTCGAGCTTTCGAATATTGCGCTTATGAAAGATCACCTTTGAGGCCACCTCGGTACTGGGTCTTTGAAAGCAGCCCAAAGAAAGACTGGCCACTTGCACAACCGCCCGGTGGATTTCTTCAAGGTCCTTCCAGCCCTCTTCAGAAAACTCGAGCTTTAAACCATGCTTTTTATTCGAAAGATCCAAAAGCTGATTATCGATCACATCTGCACTGCTTTCGAGGTCTGTACAAAAAGACATGACCTTCATCATCTGCAGATAATCTGGAGTTCCGGACACTCCATTCAGTTGTCTAGCTAAGTAAAGATTGATCTCTCGATTTAATAAATCCACCCGATCATCTCTGCGCCGAATGCTTTGGATTAAATCCGGGTCTTCTTTTTTAAACAGACTTAAAGAATCCTGAAGCATGGTCAAAACAATATCTCCCATCCTCATTGCCTCGCGCTCGGCGTGGGCACAGGCAATCGATGGGGATTCCCAGTCGGTTTTATTTAAAAACTTGACCGAAAATGCCCGGTCGGCGGCACTTGGTGGAAAAAACTTTTCAATCAACTGAGCCCCATATTTAATTCCAGGAAAGAATATGATCGCGGCCAAAATATTATAAAAGGTGTGAATATTCGCGATATCTCGCTCGACTGAAGAGGTCGCAAGAAACTTCGCCATCGGCTCTGCAAAAGGATAAAATAAAAGGATTGTTGCGATCTTATAAAAACAATGCGCCCAGGCCACTTGCCGGCCTACATAATTTCCGCCGGCAGAGGCAATCAATGCCGTGGCCGTAGTTCCGATGTTTGCACCAAAGATCCAGTAAACCGCGTCTGTTAAATTTAACAAGCCCCCTGCGGTCAGGCTCATAGCAAAACCAATCGTCACTGCACTGCTATGAACAATCGCTGTGAAGAAGGCCGTTGCAAGAACGGCGTAAAAGGGATGCTCTTTTAGGTTGGTTAAAAGAGTGTTAAAAACTTCGACGTGACGAAGCTCTGAGGTCCCTTCAGCGATAATCTCCATACCCCAAAAAATAAGACCGAAACCCATCAAGACGGCCATAAAGTTTTTAAGAGCTCGCTTGTTGGTTAAAAAATAAACCATAAAAGAAAAAGCAAAAAGAGCGAGTCCATACTGAGTCACATTAAAACTAATAATTTGGACCGTAAAAGTGGTGCCAATTGCGGTCCCAATAATCAAGCTCATCACCTGAGGAAGAGTAATCACACCCGCCGAGCCCAAACCCACAAGCATGGTCGTCACCGCACCAGAGCTTTGAATCATCACCGTTAACAAAGCCCCGATGACAACGCCAAGATAAGGCTTTTTCGAAACCTGATTAAGAATGTCGCGCATCCGATTTGCACTTAGCTTTTCGAGGTTCTCGCTGGCTAAAGACATGCCGAACATAAAAAGAGCAATTCCGGCAAAAGTCACAATGAATGGAGAATGAAGTTCTAACATAGCTGCCCTCAAAGTATGACAGTGTTTGGCAGATTAGGCCAGTCGGATTTGGAACTCGGACATAAGACTGCCTTGGTCGAAAACCACAGACTTTTAGAAAATGGACTCTACAAATTCAGCGGCCCGAAAGGGTCGAAGGTCTTCGATTCCCTCACCCACTCCAATCATGCGAATTGGGATTCTTTGCTCGCAAGCTAGACCAAGGGCTACACCACCTTTTGCGGTTCCATCCAGTTTGGTTAACACCACGCCCGTGACTTCAATCGCTTCGTTAAAAAACTTCGCCTGATGAAGGGCATTTTGACCTGAGTTTGCGTCCAGAACCAACCAAACTTCATGGGGAGCATCTGGAATCACTTTTTGCACGACTCGCTTCATCTTTCGAAGCTCTTCCATCAAGTTGACTTGAGTATGAAGGCGTCCGGCGGTGTCGATAATCACCACATCAAAACCTTTGGAGTATCCTTTTTGAACCGCATCGAAGGCGACCGCACTGGGATCTGTGACACCTTCTGGATGAAAAATTTCGACCTGAGCTCGATCGGTCCAAGCTTTTAACTGTGCTCCTGCTGCCGCCCTAAAGGTATCACCTGCTGCAACTAAAACTTTTTTTCCGGATTGTCCAAGAGCATGGGAGAGCTTTCCGATTGTCGTTGTTTTGCCAGCACCATTCACTCCGACCACCAAAAGAACCAAAGGTTTGTGATCTGCAGTACCTAAAATCGAGGACACATCATCAGCCGGATTGGACGGGGTTTCTTCGAAGATCTTTAGCATTTCTGATTTTATCTTTGCACGAACTTGATCTGGGTTCGATCGATCGGAAGAAGACAATCCTTCTTGGCTAGATCCCAAAAGACGCTGAACTGTTTGAGGGCCAAGATCGCTAGTATAAAGAATTTCTTCGATTTCGTCCCACTGGCCATCGGGTGCACCAGAAAATGCCTTTCGAATTCGGCCCCACAAACTTTCTTTGGTATTTGATAAGGCTTCAGAAAGTTCTTTTTTTCTTGGGACCTCGGGAGCTTTTGCCGCTGGCGCTTGCTCTGTGCTAGGTATCCCGATTGTTGTATGCAGCACTTCTTCACTAAGTTGTTTTAACTTTAAAGCTTCAAGCTCGGACTTAATTTTGTCGGCCTCGGATAAGCCCGCTTCATCAATTTTTTTGATATCTTGGTCGTGGTCTGTCTTTAGCGTGAAGCGCGCAAAGTAATAGATCGCAGCGGCCGCCAGGCCCAATATTGTTAACAGACCCATGACGATGTAGAAAATTGGACTTTCAAAAGCCATCTTAACTCCTAAAAACCTCAAACCAGAAAAAAAGAGTGCGCACCAATCTACTCAAATCCGTGGGTAAAATGCGTGAAGATTTTCTTAAAACGAACCTTTCGTGTTGGGCCTCCGCTGAGC
>CAYMDP010000049.1:0-20967 GCA_964389375.1 uncultured Pseudobdellovibrionaceae bacterium
GAAGTGGTTTTCTTCAGAGGCCGGGACTGGCTTTAAACCCTCAGTAATCCAGACCGGGCGAACTTGAGCTCTTGGGCTTAAAAGATTTTTGCTAAGTTGAATTTCTAAACCCAAAGTCGAAAGGGGCTCGTTTTCATCTTTGGATCTCAGGGCAGAATTTAAAATCTCTTCCATGGCTTCAGGCGAGAAGTGCAGAATTGTTAAGTCATGAAGTTCGGCTCGAAGTCCGTGCAGATGATTTTTTAAAAGTTGAACTTGTTTTGGAGACTCGAGCTTAGATTTATACTGAGCCACACGGCGAAGTTGTTTGTCGGCAGATGGAAAGTGCTCAATTTTTTCGGCCTGCTGCTCGAGCAGACGAACTTGAGTTTGGAACTGATGAATCTGTGCAAGTTTGTCGGTTTTTCTTCGAAAGACTTCATTCGAAATAAACTGAGGAAGATTTAAGTAGTGAATTTTTTTAGAGCGATAAACTGAGATCAGCTTTGAGGTCGAAAAAATTCGGTCTGCGACTTCCTCTTTTAAAGGAACTTCGATTTCAGATCCATTCACCCAGGCTTGATTTTGCTCTAAGGCTGCTGGACGCAGTTGTTGGCGCTCACTGAGCCAATGGCAATAATCCGTGCGGTTATTTAATGGAGCAAGGCCAAGCTCAAAACGATTGGTATTTTTGGCTCCAATCTGATGAACGGACAAGATGATGCTAACAAAGATGAGAATCTGAAGGCGAAACATACTATTGTATCGGCGGGCTAAGCCTCGTCCTAAAGTGAGGCGTAAGACTTTCCCCTGACAAGAATATTCACGTATAATTTCAAGCACATAATGCAAAGCATTACGTTTTTTCCGAATCTTCCGAAAAGACCTAAAGCTTTGCATGCATGTAGAGCGGGGTCCATTGTGAGGGACTGTCATGAAGATTCAGAGTCTAGGTCCATTTTCTGTCGCTCAGGTTGTTGAGCCCGCTGGGGCCGAGGTGCGCCAGGCGGTGAAGCAGAAAAACTCTGAACTCTCGACAAGCCAGACGAATTCAAGTCTAACTTCGACGCAAAAACATCCTCAAGCCGAAGAGGGTTTTATTCGTTTGATCGATTTTGCCAAACGCCTTAGTCAAAAAAATAAAGAAGAAGATGGGCCCAAAAAGAGACGTCGCAAATTGATTCACGCATACTCTAGCTTTGGCCAAAGTGTAGACCATCACGAATCCCTCGGGCGTCTGCTTAACGCTAAAAAATAGAGTTCTTTCAAGTTTTTAATGCATCAAGTCACAATTTAGCTAAAGTTATAACGCATCGCGCCGATGAGTTGGGTGACTGCTGAAATGAACCAAAATTTGTGGGCGCCATTCTCAATCTGAGTCGGGTCGGATTGGGGGTAAAGAAGCGAGGTGCTCTTATGTCATTCCGAATTAACTCAGCCATGGCGTCGATGTCGGCGCAAAGGCATCTAAATAAAAATCAAAGATCTGCTGAAAGTTCGATGATGGCTTTGGCCTCGGGCTCAAGAATTAATCGCGCCGGGGACGATGCCGCGGGTTTTTCCATCTCTGAAAACTTGAGGGCGCAAATTGCCGGAACAAAACAAGCTCAGTTTAATGCTGAAAACGCGGTGGGGTTAATTCAAACTGCCGAGGGAAGTCTAAACGAGCAAAATAATATTTTGATTCGTCTTCGAGAACTCGCAGTTTATTCGGCTTCAGATACTGTCGGCCGAGACGAAAGAAGATTCTTAGATAAAGAATTTCAAGAACTCAATGCCGAGTTTGATCGTATTGCAAAATCCGCTCGCTATGGAAACAAACAATTACTCTCTGGCTCCGGGGAAGAATTTGAGTTTCAGGTCGGGCCCAATCGAGGACCCGAAAACATTATTCGCTTTAAACTCTCCTCTGATACTTCAGCAAGTGAGGTCGGGATTGAAGGTTTGGCGGTTGATGATAAAGACGACGCCCTTGATGCTCTCGAGGATATTGACTCGGCCTTGTTAAAAGTCGCTGATGCCAGATCCTCTTTCGGTGCCGTACAAAGTCGTTTTCAATACGCGATTGATAATTTAGCTGTGCAAAGTGAAAACCTCACCGAAGCGCGGTCTCAAATTCATGATGCGGATTTAGCCGCAGAAGTTTCGAAGCTGGCTAAAGCCAATATTCTTTTAGATGCAGGTGTTTCTGTTTTATCCCAAGCCAATCAAGACAACTCGAGAGCCCTAAGGCTGATTAACGGTTAGGGACTCGCATTTAGATTAACTCTTTATATATAAGTAAATAGGGCGGGCTTAGTGTGGGCCAGAGGACTTAAAAACCTCTGGCTTTTTTATTTAGCCCACGCATGATGCGGGGCGCATTGAGACAAATCTAAAAATCTTAAAATATTTTTTCATAGACATTCATTCATCATTCCCAATACTAGATGCGACGCATCTAAAACTAGACTAGACCAAAGGCTAAAGTAACCTAGACCAAAGCCGAGAAGTTGCCTGAACATGTTGGAGCACTTGGCCGGGTTCATTTCAGCAGTCAATTGAAATGACCTTTCTAAGAAGTCAATGTGAAGGGACCAATCACCCCTTCACACTGATCACCCTCCAATAAAAACATTATTAACCAGGCATGATGCCCTCACTTTATGTTAGCGGTCCAAAAATGGGCTGGGGGTAACATACAGCGAGTTTCGCTTGCGGATTCAGGCGAAGTGTACGTTGGAGGCTACAATGGGCTTAAGGATTAATACAAACTTAGCGTCAATTTCGGCGCAAAGAACTCTGGGCAAGCAGCAGAACCGTTTGGAGCATGCGCAAACCGCATTAGCTTCAGGTTCTAGAATCGTAAAAGCGGCAGATGATGCTGCGGGATTATCGATCTCAGAAAACATGAGAGGACAAATTGTCGGTATTAAGATGGCGCGAAACAACGCCTTTAATGCTCAGTCCTTGATTCAGGTTTCTGAGGGTGGATTAAATGAGATTAACAATATTCTGATTCGCCTTCGCGAACTCGGTGTGCAAGCGGCATCGGATACGGTGGGTGACGTCGAGCGAGGCTTCCTAGATAACGAAGCTCAGCAGATCGTTGAGGAGTTGGATCGTATTGCAAAGTCGACGAAGTTCGGTAACAGAACTTTGCTTGATGGTGCTGGTGGAGAACTTGAATACCACGTTGGACCATTTGCGGATTCAGAAACAAACGTAATTAAATACGAAATGAGTGCCGATGCAAGAGCCTCAACTCTTGGAGTTGATGGAGTCTCTGTTGCAGAAAAAGGGGATGCGCGCGATACGCTTCAAGCGGTCGACGAAGCCTTAGTGCAAATCGGTAAAATGAGAGCAGATTTTGGAGCGGTTCAAAGCCGACTTCAGATTACGACGAGCAACTTGGATATTCAGAACGAGAATTTGTCGGCAGCTAAATCTCGAATCTCTGATGCAGATATTGCATACGAGTCTTCCGAGATGGCTTCGGCCCAGATTCTTCAATCGGCTTCAGTCTCTGTCTTGGCACAAGCCAACCAGAACGGAGTCGCAGCTTTAAAACTAGTATAACAAAATCAAGGCCATCCTCCTCAAGTGTCTGAAAAGATAAATTGAGGGGGAGGGGGCTTGGGGTCTGGGGACCCTGAACTTTTAAACCTCTTTTATATGCGCATATAAATGATTTTTGAGTGACTTGCCCACAGGTCGCTCTTAAGCCCGCCCTGGAGTGACCCCACGCACTCCAGGGTTTTTTTTTGCTCGCACTTCTTTTCAATCCCGCTTTTAAAAAACCCGCCCAAAATTCTTCAGACATGCGGTCGGCAGCGCCGCTCGCCTTTGGCGAGCATCGCACCGAACCGAACTTGAATTTTGTGCGGGTTTTTTAAAAGCGGGATTGAAAGAGAGCTCGCAAGGTGCAGACCATAATTGAATTAACGGCATTTTAACGGCACAATAACGGCAAACTTCGCATGGAGATCTAATTCGAGGGTGGAGAAGAGAAAAGCTAAGACTAAAATTAAGAAGACTTCAAAAACAACAATTGTTCGAGAACATCCTCGACATGTGCCTGTTAGCAAAAAGAATCCAACAGGTATCACAGTCGTGGATAGGCATCCGCGTCGGCTTCCTGGAACTTATTTGGATACTGAACAGATTAAGGAGGTATTCAAAAAATATGAACGCAAGAATATCCCCTATCCAACACCAGGTAAGTTAAAAAAGGACTACAAGGAAAAGGCCGACAAATATGACGATTTGATCGCTGTCTGGACGGACTACTTCAACAAAAAATTCGATGCCAAGCCTCCATTAGATCCAGACGTAGTCAAAGCGCTTATTGCAAGTGAGTCGGGATTTAGAGCAGATCCTCCCGAAAATAAAGTGGCACTGGGGATAACTCAAATAACAAAACCCACTTTAAAGATTCTCCAAGATCCCATTGGTGAGGCCAAACAGTTTACTTTTAGCGGTATTCGTCAGAAGGATTTAAAAGATCCACACATAGCCATTCCCATGGGCGTTCGCTGGCTCTTTAGAAAAAGAGCAACGGCAGAAAGTAAATTGAATCGTACACCGACTGATACGGAATTGATCTTAGAATACAAGGGCCTATTAAGAAGTAAAACCGATTGGAAGAGGAGGGCTCTCGAAAGCTATGAAAGTCATTACAAAATCCTTAAAGGGAAATAATGCGTTTGCGGTGATTCTGCTGTTGATGGGTACGGGATGTGCAACCTCCGGTTATAGGATAGCTAATCAGTCGGGAGGTCAATATGAACTGCTCACCACGTCGGATAGAGTTTTGATAACGTGTGAGAACTTGCAGGCAGATGATATGGAGTCTTATGGTTTTTCGGTATTTGTTTTAGATGAAAATAATACGGTTCTTCCTATTCTTCAGACAAATCGTTTAGGCGAATCTGACTGTAGCGAAAGACTCCGAAAAATTGGGAAAATTTTGAAAGGTAGTAAGCAGGTCTATATTGCGGGTATTGGCGATTTAGAAAAACCCATTAAATTGAGAGAGCCTAAGTATTTCTTTCCTAAACATGGAACTTTTATGGACAATGGGCGTCACCTTCAGTTCCATGCGATTGCTAATGATCGGGGGGAATGCTTCGATGCATACTCGGGCAGTAAAAAACCCTGTCCGCAGGGGCATTTCCCGCTAAAGCCATCTAACTGAAAGCTTTAAAAGTGCCGGGCAACCACTGAGATATCCTTTGGTCGGGGCGGCTAAAGTCCGGCTGCCTTATGTCATGTCTTCTCTTCTACTTCACATCCAAATCCCAAACCTTGGTCTAGTTTGATTGCGACGAAGGTCTAGTTCTACTGGACTCGACTTCAGTTTGGCTAGACCTCGCCGAAAGGTTAGTCACAAGTCGCGATGGATGTGACTTCAAAAACTGAGAAACTTGATTTGAGTGATTGCGAATCAAGAATCGTTTGCAGGTTTTTGAATGAAGTTCTTCCGGCTCCAACATGTTTAACCAAACGCAAGCTGCGTGAACAAAGATTTGTGCCCTGTGGGTAGGGCCGATCTTTGTCCAAGAAGGATTCTTGAAAAGAAAAGGAGGAAGACTATGGGTCTTCGTATATCAACAAACCTGCCTTCATTGGCAGCGCAAAAGACAATGGCCTCTAACCAAAGAGAAATTCAAAAGAGTTTCACTCAGCTTTCATCAGGAAGTCGAATTACGAAAGCAGCGGACGATGCCGCAGGTCTTTCGATCAGTGAAACCTTAAAGTCCACGATTCGTGGCTTCGGACAAGCTCAGCGTAACGCGAACGATGGTATATCTATGGTTCAAGTTGCAGAAGGTGGCTTGGGAGAAATTAGTAATATTTTAACTCGTCTAAGAGAACTCGGCGTGCAAGCGGCTTCAGACACGGTCGGTGAGACAGAGCGTGCCTTCTTGGATAAAGAAGTCCAGCAGCTGAAGAATGAGTCTGAGCGTATTGCTCGCTCCACTCGTTTTAGTTCTCAAAATCTTCTTGATGGAACGGGTTCAGAGTATTCATTTCAAGTCGATATTAACAATGATGACTTCGTGGATCGTATTGCCTTTGATGCAAGTGTATTGAATGCAACAAATTCAGAGCTTGGAATCGAAGACTTCGATTATTCTACCAAAGAAGGTGCTCGTGAAGCCCTAGAGGTCTTAGAGACCTCGCAAAAACAAGTCAACGGTTACCGCGCCAATTTAGGTGCGATTCAAAATCGATTGATTTCGACAACCGAGAACTTAGGTTCAGCAATGGAGAACTTCTCGGCTGCGAACTCTCGAATTCGAGATACAGATGTGGCCAGCTCTTCTGCCGAACTCGCACGAAACAACATTCTCTTAAATGCATCGGTCGGCGTGTTGGCACAAGCAAACCAACAAGGTGCCATGGCTTTAAGATTGATCGGTTAATTGTTAGAATTGGTTTTTGAGGGGGAGTTGCACTCTTTTCTTCCCCGAACTACCCACACTGGCCCAAGGGACCCACAAGCCCTTGGGTCTCCTTTTTTGCACTGGACGACCAGAAGGTCTCGGCACACCTTGGTCTATTATATAAAGGTCTGATCGACCAAGAGACAGACTAGGAAATTCTCCACACCAAAGTCCTGAAACTCCCAGACGAACAGTCAGATTCCCTTGATGAAGGTCTAGAAGTTATACATCTTTAGTCCAGATCCGCTGGACGCGACTTCAGTTTTGCCCGACCTCGCCGAATGAATAGGCACAAGGCAACAGAGACCCAGACGGTCTGGTCGAGCTAGACCAGGTTTGTCTAAAATCTGAAGCTTTGTGTGGGTGAAAAAACAAAGACAATTGCGTTTTAAAACAGCGCGCTTAAAAGCTACAGGGAGTAGGTGCCCTATGGTTTTTGGGACGAGATGGTCTCGTATTGTCAAAACAAAGGAGAGCGACCATGGGATTAAGAATATCAACAAACCTTCCAGCGATTAATGCGCAAAGAACAATGGCAGGCAGTCAGCGCGAACTTCAAAGAAGTTTCGCACAGTTGTCTTCTGGAAGTCGAATTACAAAGGCCGCAGATGATGCTGCCGGTTTATCTATTAGTGAAACTTTAAAATCAACAATTCGTGGCTATTCGCAAGCTTCACGAAACGCCAACGATGGTATCTCAATGGTGCAGGTTGCAGAAGGCGGACTTGGTGAGATTAGCAATATCTTAACTCGTCTAAGAGAGTTGGGAGTACAAGCGGCTTCTGACACTGTCGGCGAAACAGAGCGAACTTTCTTGGACAAAGAAGTTCAGCAGCTTAAGAATGAGGTTCAGCGTATTTCTGAGTCAACTCGATTTGGAGCTACAAAACTTCTCGATGGAAGCGGCGAAGAATTAACGATTCAAGTCGATATTAACAATAATGAATTTCAAGATCGAATTTCATTCGATGCAAGTCAACAAGAGGCGACATTGTCAGCTCTTGGAATTGACGGATTCGATTTTACTACAAAAGAAGGCGCTCAAGAGTCTCTAGAAGTTCTAGAGGGTGCACAGAAAAACGTAAACGGGATGCGTGCAAACCTTGGAGCATTACAAAACAGATTGGTTTCTACGACTGAGAACTTGGGTGTTGCGATCGAGAATTTCTCGGCTGCAAATTCTCGAGTGCGAGATACAGATGTTGCCGATTCTTCTGCACAAATGGCGAAGAACAATATCTTGTTGAACGCTTCGGTTGGAGTTATGGCTCAGGCCAACCAACAGCCAGCAATGGCACTTAGACTTATTGGCTAAGTTTAATCAAATTAATTTAGGATTTCTGATTTCTCCTTTGAAATCACCTACTGCCTCTGGGACTTTGGTCCCAGAGGCTTTTTGTGCTTTCGTCTAGATCTCTGGGCTGGTCCTGAATTTTTGGGCAAAAATTGCCGATCTGTTAGACAAGATGAATATCAAAGGATTTAACCCCAACTCAGCATTCGATCTTAGGGTCCGGCAGGATTCAGTAGACACGGTTAAAACCAAAGAAAGTACCGATCGTGATGCCGACGGTAGACAGCAAAATCCAGATCAAGAAGCCCGTCGCCACCTTACAGAAACCGAACTTCAAGAGTCCTTAGCAAAGTTAAAAGCCCATGCAGGTATTCAGTCCAATGGTCTTTTGGTTAGGGTCGAAGTCCAGTCTGATCACAAAGTGATCTTTATCGAAGACGCTCAAGGAAATCTAGTCAAGCGTCTGTCCGAGGCAGACCTATGGAGTATGACTCAGAATTTTGATCAATCCAAAGGTCGACTGCTGAATAGGGCCAGTTAGTTGACACCCACCTCTCCCGCAATTCGAAGGTCTAAGACGGATTATTGACTCACGTATTCCGTATCAAATCTGAGAGAATTAAAGAACTCACCCGATTCATGGAGGAAGTGCGGTGGCTTCGATAAGCATAGGAGGAATGGCAACAGGCTTACCACCAAATTTGGTGGAGCAGCTTATTGAAGCCGAGCGCATTCCTATTCGTAATATCGAAGCCAAAAAAGGCCAGCAAGAAAGCAAATTAAAACTTGTAAACGAACTCGAGACAAAACTTGGAGACATCACCAAGTCCTTGGGAGATTTGGCATCGACGCGTGGGTTTTCCGATATGAAACTCGAGACTGGCGACGCAAATATTGTTCAAGGAACAGTAGATCCAGGTGCTAGCTCGACGGGAAGCTGGAACATCGAGGTATTAGAGCTGGCGCAAAAGGCGGCGGCAATTACCAACGGTTTCCCTGATAAAGATAAAACTGAGATCGGAGTCGGATATTTTCGCTTCGAGACTCCGGATGGTCCCAAAGAAGTTTACATCAAGGGTGGGTCCAGCACTTTAGAAGGAGCTGCGAATGCAATTAATAATGCGAATGTGGGTGTTCGCGCAAGTGTTCTGAATGACCGAAAAGATCCCGATGCGCCATTTAAGCTAGTGATTTCGGGTGAAGCTGTAGGCGGCGATAGTCGAATTAGCTATCCGACTTTGTATTTTCTAGATGGAGATCAGGATATCTTTTTCGACGAAACTCGAGAAGCCAAAAATGGTGTCGTCAAACTGGATGGTTTTGAATTTGAAGTCAGTGATAATCAGGTTAAAGATGTTATTCCCGGAGTGGTCTTAGATCTTAAGCAGGCCAGTCCCGGAAAGACTGTCAATATTTCTGTACGAGAAAACAGAGAAGTGGTCTCTGGAAAAATTAAAAGCTTCGTCGACGGAATGAACGGAGTTTTAGGCTTTATTCAAAGTCAAAACAAGCTGAATGAAAAAAGTGATACTAGCTCAACCCTTGGGGGCGATGGCCTCCTAAGAAGTATCGAAAACCGAATGAGACGTCTGATCCAAAATCAACAAATGGGCGTGGGTGGAAGTATTAATCGACTTAACCAACTTGGAATCACCTTCAATCGAAATGGAACTTTGACCTTCGAGGAAGAGCGATTTAACCAAGTTTTGGCAAAAGACCCGGTCGGCGTTCAGAAATTTTTTGCCGGAAACGGATTTGACACTGGTTTTATCCCAGCGGTTAAACGAGAGCTCGGTACGATCATGGATGGGGTCTTTGGTCCAATTCCTCAAAGAAAAAAGGGTTTGACCGACCGGATTGATCAGATGGATCGGCAAATCGAAAACAAAGAACGGCAACTGGTAAAACGGGAAGATACTCTTAGACGAAAATTCGCCAAGCTCGAAGAGACAGTGTCACGACTTAAGTCACAGGGAAGCGCCCTCAGTGGAATGGGCGGGGGACCAGGACAGGGTGGCGGAGGCTAATATGTGTAAAGCTTATAGACAATATTCCGAAAAGTTAAGCGTACAACAATTGGAGAGAACCATTGGTTAAGAACGGCTTTCAAAAATATAAAACGACATCTGTTCAAAGCGCCAGTCGAGAGAAGCTCTTGCTGATGATGTATGAAGGTGCGATCAAGTTTACAAAGAAAGCGATTTTGGCAATTGATCAAAAAGATATCGCTGAGCGTGGCTATAACATTGGACGGACCTACGACATTATCATGGAACTGAATAATACCTTAAATCACGAAGTCGGCGGCGAGATCTCACGAAATCTTGAACAGCTTTATATGTACATTACCGACCAACTAACCCAGGCCAACGCAACCGGAAAACGAGAGCATCTTGATTCAGTAGTTAAAGTCCTAGAGACGCTTTATACAGGATGGCAGGAAGCCATTGAGAAGCTCAAGAAAGAAGAATTAAAAAAAGCTTAAATACTCCATGGAGGGAACATGCAAGAAATTATCCGCTTACTCAACGACAAGAACGGGCATCTAGAGAAGTTTCTTAATTTTAATGAAATTGAGCTGATGAATTTCTTTGATGGCCATTTTGAAAATCTGGACCATTTTTACCAGGCGCGTGAGGTGATTTTAAATATCATTTCTCGAATTGATGAACTAGTCGAAGAGGCTCAAGATCTTCAAGAGGATAATGTTCAAATCACGGATCAACAAAAACGTGAAATTCTTCAGGCCCTAGAGAAGAAGAACAATCTTGTGACAGAGATTCTTTCTTTAGATCTTCAGATTCTTTCGGCCATCGAGGCAGAAAAATCTCGCATCATCAAAGATCTTTCACAGGTTAAGATGGCGAAGAAAGCAATGAAGGGTTACCGATCAAAGTCTAAAACGAATCGTTTAGACGAAGAGGCTTAGACTCAAATTGTTGGGTTCTAGATCTTAGACCAGTCGACATTCTGACCCGACTAAAAGCAAAGTCAGTCAAATTTCCGACTGATTTTTTTGCTAGCCTCAATCTGATGCCCGCCCAGCCTTGGCATCTCCGTTGCTCTTAAGGTTCCTAGACGGAGGAATCTTTATGTTCGAGCGCGACCAACAGATCCATGATGAAAATCTTAAGACTCAAGTTAGACCAGAGGCTAAGTCTGGGGACAAAACTGAAAGTCGGCGACATGCAATCCAAGATTTCGATGAAGAGACTCTTCAGGCTGCTGAAGCCGAGGCCCTAAATCGTGCCTCAACCTTGTACGAAGTCGGAATGAGGTTCTTTGAGCAAGGAAAAGACAAAGAGGCTCTTCAGTATTTTTTATCCGCATTGGAATACATCAAGGTCGAAGGTCAACTGTTGTTTACGGTGTATAAGGCCATCGGCAATTCTTTTGTTCGTCTTCAAGACTTCGATGCAGCGGAAGAGTATTACAATAAGGCCTTTGCCATGGATCCAGATTCTGATGTCTTACTTGTGAACTATGGAACTTTAGAGATTCAACGAAATGCCCTCAACAAAGCGGTCGAGCGTTTTCGTCAAGCTGTACAGTTGAATCCCATGAATGATCGAGCTTGGGTTGGTTTGGGTATGGCTCATAGGCAATTTGGAGACTTGGATTTAGCATGGGCAAACATTGAGCGTGCTTTAGATATCAACCCTAAAAATGAGTCCGCCTTACATCTTTTAGTCGATTGGGGTGCTCGAGACTCGCGCTTTTCTTTGACGATCGAGACCATTCAGCGGGTCTTGCAAACGGGCGCCGAACAAAATGAGCTTCGGTTTTGTCTAGCGAAACTTTTGTTCTTAGGGGGACGTTTGGATCAGTCTATTCAAACGACCCAAGAAATTCTGTCTTTCGATCCCCACTTCCCAGGCGCCGCGGAATTTTATAAAGCCGTTCAAGATGAGTATCGGGAGCGACAGGTGAATGAGCGAAGTTGAGACCAGTCAAAGCCAGGATGGCTTTCCCATTTTAAAAGTCGAAGGTCGTCTAACGGCCTCTCGAGTCGCTCCTTGGCGTGAAGCCGAGAAGTTGGTTCAGCAATGGAGCGAGCAACTTCAAGGGTCGAATTCGGTGATCCTTCTTGGTTTGGCCTCGGGCTTTCATGTCGTTGAGTTTATGAAAAGGGATCCCAAGCTTCAAATCTTAGTGATCGAGAGACGATCCGAGCTTTTAGAGTTTTTCGCAAAGACATTTTCTGCGGAATCTAAAAAAATACAGGTCCTCCTAGGAGAAGATTTTAAGTCCTTAAGTGCTTCGGCTCACTTGCGATCCATCGTCCAGAAATCTTACCGTGTTTTTATGCATCCCTCTTTGCAGGGCAAGGATCTCGAATTTTATTCCGAGATTTACGAAGACCTGCTGGGCAGAAGTCCTCTTGGACTAAAATTTTTGGTTCAGCAGCGAAAGTCCCTGTCGGCTTTGATCCAACTTGAAAAGCTTTTATTAATCAAGGACTCCCGAAGACCATTAAGTTTAAAAACCTTGGTCGAGCTCGAGCGAGACGATGTGGGTCAGCAAATAGAAAGTCGAAAGCTTCATTTTCTGCGGGAACTGATCAAATGAAGATTTTAATCATGAGCATGCTTAGGCTGGGTGATATTCTTTTGGCAACTCCAGTGATCGATGGCTTAAGACGGCGTTATCCGCGGGCCGAAATACATCTTCTAATCAATGCGCAATTTGCGGGGCTTGCCCCCATGTTAAAACATGTCACTAAAGTTCATCTATTTGATCGCAGGGGCTATCAAGAGGCAATTGGAAGTTATGACATTCCAATTCTTGAGCCACTCGATCGCTTAGATCATTTTGTCAGTGGATTAAGTGCCGAAAAATTTGATCGTGTGATTAATCTGACTCAAAATAAAATCAGTGGTTATTTACTGGGAATGATCGAGTCCCCGGATAAAGTGGGTCTTTGCCTTGAGAGTCCAGGCCGAGCCAGTTTTGGTTCTTCATGGTTTCGCTATCTTGAAGATCATGTGGCTTCAGGTCAGGGCGAGATCTTTCATTTTAGTGATGTCTTTGTTTATGGATCTGACATTACCGATTTACGTCGTGGTCTTAGAGTTTGGGAGACCCAAAGGGGACAAGCCGAGGCCGATGAGATTTTGGGCCAGCAAAAGGATTTTGTTTTGGTTCAAGCTCTTTCGAGCGATGTGAAAAAGAATTGGGAACAAAAAAAGTTGGTCGAGTGCCTCGGTCAATTTCAGTTGTCTTATCCCAATTGTGAGGTCTTCTTAATGGGTGCGGAATTCGAAAAAACTCAGCTCGAATCTTTAAATCAAGGCCTTCGTGAGGCCGGTGTGAAGTCTTCTCTTGCGATTTGTTCTTTCGAAGGAGCTTTTAGTCTTTTAAAGCGCGCAAAGCTTTTATTGACGATGGATACTGCAACAAAACATCTGGCCTCGGCGACTCAGGTGCCGGTGGTTGAGCTTTGCTTGGGAAGTAGTGACCCTCGGAAGACCGGTGTTTATCAAAGTCAGGCCATTGTCGTGCAATCAAAAGTGGCTTGCACACCTTGTCCTCATTCGAGTGGTTGCAGCCAAGAAAGCTTTAAGTGCTCGGAGTCCTTGCCGGCAGGCCTTGTTGCTATGCTGATGTGTGAAGCTTATCTGAAACGTTTTTGGCAGATTGATACCATCGCAAGAGAATATGCGGCCGAAGCTAATGTGTACATTACACACTTTTGTGAAAGCGGATTTTGGTTTTTGGCTCCTCAGGGTGAAGTGGATCGATCTTGGATGATTGATCGAATCTTAGAGAAAACAACCTGGAAGCTCTTTTTAGATCAGCAGCATAAAGAAGCCCAATTCGGTTTTGCGGAAGTCGGCAGAAGAGTTCGTAACAGTTGTGAAGAGGTTTTGCCCCAAATAAAAAAGTCAGATTGGGATTTAGCACTGTCTGGAATCGAAGGGGATTCGACAGTTGTAGAAAAGCGGGTTTTTCGTCTGCTTCTTTCTTTAAAGCGCATTCTTCTGGGACTTGGATCAGATCCCGAGTACCAAGATTTTGTGGGCGAGGTCGAAAGCCTTTCGGTAGATTTAGAAGAAAGCCCAAATATGGTTTCATTTCTTGCAGAGGGAGCGGGATCTTTTCGCACGGACGGAGTCTTCAATTTGGCCCGTGCTCGGAAGCTCCAAAATTACCTCGAAGACTCAAAGTCTCGCATTCAAATTAAGCTTAATTTATTAAGGTCGGTTCGCAGTCAACTTACGGAGAAAATATGAAGGCATCTAAACAGCAACTCAACAAAAAGCTACAAAGTCTTGATGTTCTTTCAAGCAAGATTGTTGAAACTCGCGGCTACACCCGTGATGTCGAGAAGATTCGTCTTCTTGCAGAAATGATAAAGGAGCAACTTGCCGGTGAAAATTCTCGTCATCCAGCTGGCTCGTCTCGGTGATATCTATCAGTCCTGGCCAAGTCTTTCGGCACTAAGACGAGCTTATCCAGGGGCGCAGATAGATTTATTGGTGCGAGCACGGTTTTCTGAAGCAGCAATTGGTGCGCCGGTGGACCAGATCCTAAACTTTCCCTCCCAGGAAGTCTTAGATCTGGTTTTATCGGATGTAGATTTTGATCCGGCCATCGCCGAGCTTTCGAACTTTGTCGAAAAGCTCAGCGCGCGAGACTATGACAAAATTATAAATTTATCTTTTTCCCCCAGTTCGAGTTACCTGACTAAACTGATCTCGGGACCAGGCACAGAAGTTCGAGGTTATACTCGTCATGCGGATGGATTTTTGGATCTTCCAGAAGATGGAAGCGCATATTTTTATGCTCAAGTCGGTGTCGGGCGCTTTAACCGCTACCACGTCACAGATATCTTCGCGAACGTGGCAAATGTGGATTTAGTAGCAGAGGATTACAAAATAGATCCTGAGCCTCGCTTAAGCGAAAGCGACCGTGAGTCATTAAGTGCCTTAAGCGGGACAAAACCATTTATCATTTGTCACATCGGGGGTTCGACTCCTGCAAAAAGATATCCGGCCTATAAATGGCGACAGGCTTTGTTAAAACTTGAGAAGGAATGGACGGGCTTCGTCTACCTCGTCGGTGATCAATCTGACCTGGCGGCCGCAGATGAGATTTTATTGGATTCGAATCTTAAGCGTTCGTATTCTCTTGTTGGGCGCCTCAGTTTAATGGGTGTTGCATCCGCAGTTCAAGCCTCTGAGCTTTTGGTTTGTAATGACAGTGTGGTTCAGCACCTTGCAAGTTTATCGGATAAAAAAACCTTAAACCTATCATTTTCGTCGGTTAATTTTTGGGAAACCGGGCCCTTGGCTTGTGGAAGTCGTATTCTGTGGGCCGAAGCACCAGAGTTTTTGCCCTCGGATCGAGTCAGCCATCATATCTTGGGTCTACTGAATAACTTTGAGGCGGATTTTCCTTACATACAAGTGAATCAAGATTTGCTGAAGGCTGAAAAGTACAGCTTAGTGGGTTTTGATCAAAAAGATTATTGCTGGGATTTCATTAAGGCTCTTTATACTGGATCAGATTTTCCAAAGCTCAAGGAGTCAGATGTACATCAGGCCTTAGGACGTTTGCAGCAGGCAATTCACCTGGGCCTAGATCATCTTAGTCCAAGCAAAAGTTCAAGGCAGCTTCAAATCATGGGTGAAATTCTTGTTCAAGTGGATGAACTTTTTGAGATGATTGCTAAGATTGTGCCGGAAGTGGCTCCCATCGTCAGTTGGTTTAAGGCCGAAAAAATTCGTATCGCCCCCGGAGATTTTGAGCAGATTCGAATGAAGACCTTAGAGGTCTTTAAGAATGCAGATTTGATTCTCGCTGTCGCCCAAGGACAAACCCGTATTCACCCCATACATAGGAGTTTAGATGCAAGTCCATCACTGGAAGGGTAAAGAAATTCAAACTGAGTTTTCAGCTTGCCGCACAATGGGCGATGTCATCAGTGAAATCGAAAATCGATTTCAATCCAAAGGTGAAGTATTATGTGAGCTTAAGATTAACGGAGTTCGCTTCAGTGAAAAAGACGAAAGCCATTATGCCGGCTCTTTATTAGAAGAACTTTTCGAGGTCACGGCCTCTTCAAGCTCAGTAGCGGATCTTGTGCGAGGCGCGGTAAGAAGTCAGCTAGAGATGATTCCAGGACTTAAAGAAAAATGTTTATCGACTGCGGATCAACTTCGAATGATTGAATTCGGAAAAGCCCAAAAGGATCTTTCGGACATTTTAGAGGCCTGTCGCTGGCTTACCGATGGCTTAAATTTGATCAAAGTTCGTATTGCTGGCAAGACCTTGGACCAGATTGGGCTGGATGTTTGGGAGCGGGTCGAACTGGATTATATTCGTGTTGTTCGAGAGGCGCTTGAGGCATTTAAGTCTGCCGATCGAATCTTACTTGCAGATGTCATCGAGTATGATCTTAGTACTATCCTTGAACGCTGGCAGGAGCAACTCCTCGGCCTAGAGAAGAAGCTAACCTTAGAGGCCTGAGGCACTAGCCCGATGCTCAATTTGTTGGTAGCCTCGATGAGTGGGGCAAAAAGCGGAATCACCTTCAGACTCGAATCTATCAATCTACATTGATCCAGGGATCTCGAGGCCCTGGTCTTTATGGGCCACAGAATTTTACGAACAAAAAAAATGCCCAGTTAAAACTTTAAAATTTGATTCGGACGCCCCGCAAATTGATGAGGCCGCAATTCTTCTATTATCTGCGGAGGGCTTCGAAGCTTGGAAAGAAAAAAATTTAGATTCTCAAAGTCAGCGCCCCGTTCTTGTCTGGATCGGAAATTTAGGCGGAATGAATCAACTCAGACAGTTGATGAGTTCTGGCTTGGGTGATTTTTTTGTTCCCTCTCAAGTTCATGAGGAAGAGTTTAAACTGATCTTGAGCCGCGCTCATGCCCTAGTTCAAGAGCAAATCGGAGAGCGAAAGCTTTGGATTGATGTAAAGAATCAAAATCGAAAACTGATGGAGTTGAAGCATAATCTCGAAGGCCTCGTCCGCGACCGGACCCTGACCGAAGAGCATGCAAAAAAGAGGCTTGAAGAGAAGGTTTCTGAAACCAAAGATCTTGTTCGTTTTGTCAAAGATCTTTCGTTTTCGACCGTCATGGAAGAACTTGTGTTTCTTCTGCGTAAAGAAGTCCGCCGTTTTCATAAAATGGGGGACTTAGTATTGTGTCTTCGCAGCCCAGGCATAGCCGCGATGCACGTTTACTTCAGAAATACTCAGTTTGTCGAAAGGCCAGCCAAATCCATTTGGGACGAAAGTCATCGGATTCGGATCAACGAGCCACTAGATAGCCAGTACCTTGCGGATGAATTCGGCAGACCCTTTGGTAAAGTCATTGCAGTTCCATTACTGTCGGACAAAACCAACGCCAGAAGGGATCAGTCTTCTGCGACAGTATTTTTCGAAAATGATTTTTTAAAAACCGATGCGGATCAATTTTTGGACAAAATATCTGAGCGTTTGCAAGCCACTAGCATTGCCCTAGATCGCATTTTGCTTGAGCAAGACCTTCGAAGAACCTCCTACCTTTGGGAGCAGACTTTCGACGGACTTCGAGATCCAATCGCCATTATCTCGGCGGATTTTGAGTTGATTCGATCCAACCGAATTTTCTCCGAAAGCCATGAGGGCGAGACCTGTCATCAGCGTTTCGCCCAGATTGACAGTTTATGCTTAGGTTGCCCGCTGAATGATTCTTCAGAAGCTCATTCGGCTCGCGTCAGTCAAGTTCATCGGGGTGGCAGAGTGTTTACCGTGCAGTCTTACCCCATACGAGGCGGGCGAGAAGACGAACGCCCCACTTTTGTAAATCATTATCACGATGTCACGGATTCCTTCGAACTTCAGAGTCGAATGATACAAACCGAAAAGATGGCGGCCCTTGGACATCTGGCGGGTCATATTGCTCACGAGTTAAATAATCCGCTAACGGGAATTCGATCTCTTGCGCAAGTTTTCCGGATGGGGGAAGAAGTTGGCTCCCAGTTTCAAAAAGATATCGCTGAAGTCGAGTCTTCGGCGGCTCGTTGTCAGGCCATTATTCAAAACCTTCTCCAGTTTACGCAAGGTGAGGGAAAGTCAAAAAGAGTCGAGATGAACGAGCTGGTGCAAAGCACCTTACCCTTTTTAAAAACGGCGCTGGGCGAACACTCGGTCGAAGTCGAGCTCTGCGATCAAAGTCTTGAGATCGAAGTCGAGCCGAATTTACTGCAACAAGTGATTTTTAATCTAATCAATAATGCCTGTCAGGCCATGAAAAAAAATGGAGAGCTTTGGATCAAGACTGAATATGTAAAAAGGGATGGTCTTGAATTTGGTCGTCTAAGTATCCAAGATTCTGGCCCGGGAGTTCCGAAGTCCCTTAAAGAGCGAGTGTTTGAGCCCTTCTTCACAACAAAAACTGAAGGGGAGGGAACGGGTTTGGGTTTAAGTTTAAGTCGGCAAATCTTAAGAAAATATGGCGGAGAAGTTTGGATCGAAGATTCTGACAAGCCGGGTAGCCTTTTTGTTGTCGAACTGCCTTTAAGGACTTCGAAATGAAGGTTCTGATTGTTGATGATGAATCTATCGTGCGGCTTTCTTTAAGACGAGTTTTCGAGAAAGCGGGATTTTTGGTCGTTGAGGCTAAAGATGGCATCGAGGGCCTTCGGGTTTGGGAGGAAGAAAAACCTCACATCGTTCTTCTTGACGTCTTGATGCCCGGACTGACGGGTCCCAACTTGTTAAAAGAACGCCAGGGGAAAAGAGATGCGAAAGTCATCTTGATGTCGGCCTATTCCGGCGAGTATGATTTAAATAAAGCGCAGGCTTTGGGTGCAGATCTATTTATCCCAAAGCCTTTTGATGATATCTTTCAGGTCGTGGAAATAGCTCGAGGATTGTTGAATGAGTGAAGATCAAAAAATTATAAAAAAGAAAGTGTCTCCTTATCCCTTTTCGGCTTCTTTGACCTTTTCAGAAAGAAAAATTCAAGGCGAAATTTTAAAGCTTGTGGCCCACGGTTTTTTAATGGACTGCAAGGGGCAAGTGCTTAAGGTAGGGGATATTGGCCAGGTTCAGTTTGAGATTCCAGTAAATCGAGATTTTGTGACCACTTCTGTGCGCGTCATTAAGACTTATGATCACGTGCAAGTCGATCCCAATGTTCCAAAACGAATTGCCGAACTTCATTTTTTAAAGCTGTCCGATACACACTTCGCTCACATCGATCGCTTTTTAAAACAAATCAAACAGTTAAATCCCGGAGCTTTATGAGAGTCATTTCCGGCAAATACGGGGGCCGCAAGCTTTCGGCTTTTGATGCCGCTCACCTACGTCCCACGACGGATCGAGTGAAAGAAAGTATCTTTAATAAATTGATGCCTTATTTGCCCTGCGAACGCGCTTTGGATCTATTTTCCGGAACCGGAAACTTAGCCATCGAAGCTTTATCTCGAGATGTTTCCTTCGTCACCAGTGTCGAGATGAATAAAAAGTCTTTAAAGATCATGAGTCAAAACAGGCAGCTTTTAAAGATCCAAGACGAGTGGCAAGTTCTGTCACTAGATGTCTTAAAGTTCTTAAAAAACTATGAAGGTCAGCCTTACCAGTTGATTTTAATCGACCCACCCTTTACCCAAAAAATGGCCCACGAATGCATGGAAAATGTTGCAAAGAGTCGTGTTTTTTCTAAAGATTCGATTGTGGTCATTGAGTCCTCGAGTCAGGAAAGAATTGAGGACAATTACCCTCCATTTCTTCTCTTGGACCGCCGTAATTTTGGTGATAAGTTCGTCTCGTTTTTTAAAATTTCAGAAGGGGATTAAATGCCGAAGTCTGTTCGTGTGGTTTACCCAGGAAGTTTTGATCCCATCACTCTTGGACATTTAGATATCATTCAGCGCTTGGCGCCAATGTATGACGAATTCACGGTATTGGTGGCAAACGCAAGAGCGAAAACCTATTTGTTTACTGCCCCCGAGCGCGCGGAACTGGTTAAAGCCTCCTTGGCCTCGATCCCAAATGTAAAGGTTGATGTCTACGATGGTCTGACTGCCGACTACGCAAGAAATCATGGAATCAAAATTATCATTCGGGGTCTTCGAGCGGTCTCGGACTTTGAAAATGAATTTGCAATGGCGAATATGAACAAGACCCTTTATCCCGATCTAGAAACCCTGACCGCCTTCACGCATCCGCAGTTTAGTCATATTGCATCTAGAATGGTGAAAGAGGTCGCGTACTTCGGCGGAGACGTGCGCAGTATGGTGCCTGAATTTGTTGCGGATGCGCTAGAAAAAAAGACTCGTAGGCTATAGGAGGCCCAGAGATGATTGCACTTTCTAACCGAGCAGCGGCCTTAAAGCCTTCACCAACGATGGCACTGGCCGCAAAAGCTGCAGACATGAAGGCTAAGGGTCAGGATGTCATCTCTTTGTCCCTTGGAGAACCCGACTGGAATACTTTCGAAGTGATCTCGAAGGCTGGGATTCAATCCATCGAGAAAGGGCAAACTCGGTACACAGTGGCCAATGGAATATTAGAACTTCGTAAAGCTTTGGCGGCACAAACTCTTAAAGACATTGGGATGGCTTACACTCCTGAACAAATTAGTGTGACCGCAGGGGCTAAGTTTGTGGTTTTCGCGGCTCTTCAAGTTTTATGTCAATCTGGGGACGAAGTGATCATTCCTGCGCCTTACTGGGTCAGTTATCCCACTATGGTTGAGCTGACAGATGCTAAGCCGGTTATTGTTCAGTGTGGAGCAGATACCCAGTTTAAAATGACCGCAAGCCAATTGGAATCGGCGATCAATGGAAAAACCAAAGCTTTAATTTTAAATTCACCAAGTAATCCAACTGGAGAAGTTTATTCTGCAGCAGAATTAAAATCTTTGGCTGAAGTTTTAAAGCGTCATCCTCATGTTTGTATCTTAAGCGATGATATTTACAATCGGCTGTATTTTGCCTCTGAGGGTATTGCGCCTCATCTGTTGCAAGTTTCTCCAGAATTAAAAGATCGAGTCATTGTGATCAATGGAGCTTCAAAGAGTTTTGCGATGACTGGTTGGCGGGTCGGTTGGTCACTTGGACCTTCCGAAGTTATCTCTGCAATGAATAAATACCAAAGTCAGTCGGTCAGTAGTGCCGCGACTTTTTGTCAACATGCGGCCCTTGCCGGAGTGTTAAAGGCCGACGAGGATGTGCGCAAAGCGAATCAAGTTCTACTTAAAAAAAGAGATTTGGCCTTTCGTTCTCTTCAGGACATCGCGGGGGTTCGAGTG
The DNA here is from genome assembly GCA_964389375.1 of uncultured Pseudobdellovibrionaceae bacterium. Taxonomy (GTDB): domain Bacteria; phylum Bdellovibrionota; class Bdellovibrionia; order Bdellovibrionales; family UBA1609; genus CAYMDP01. The sequence continues at coordinate 20,961 of CAYMDP010000049.1, forward strand.
ACTTCTC
>CAYMDP010000050.1:0-20544 GCA_964389375.1 uncultured Pseudobdellovibrionaceae bacterium
CTTAAAATCCTGCGGTGTTCAGATCGGTGAGCTTGAAAATGATTTGGTTCAGTTCGTCAACCAGCACTGCCCCAAGGTTTCTAAGACTTACATTAAAGAAAATCCAAACTGGAGGCCCGAGCTGACGATGGCTTTTCATCGGCTTATTCAGCGGGCGGCAATTCAAGTTCAAAGTGCCGGAAAAAACTTAGTTCGAAGCGGTAATATTTTAATCGCTCTGTTTAACGAAAGCGAATCCTATGCGCGCTACTTCCTCGAGCAGCAGGGCTTGATTCAGTTTGATCTGATCAATAGTGTCGCCCATAACTCTGGCCATGGAACTGCTGCGGGCAAAGAAGAAGATTTGGCCATTGATGGACAACCCCGTCCGGATCAGGGAGCAAAGGCCTCGGCTCTTCAAAGTTACACGCAAAATCTAAACGAAAAAGCCCGTCAAGGCCGTGTGGATCCTCTTGTTGGCCGCGAAGATGTTTTAGAGCGTGTGGTTCAGATTTTAAGCAGACGAACTAAAAACAATCCGCTTCTTATCGGCGAAGCCGGTGTTGGAAAAACCGCGATTGCCGATGGACTTGCTCAAAGAATTATCGAGGGCCAAGTTCCTTCCCGTCTTCGCAATACGACTATTTATTCTTTAGATATGGGATCCCTTTTGGCCGGGACAAAATATCGCGGGGATTTTGAAGAGCGCTTAAAACAAGTTCTAAAAGAACTTAAAAAAGCGGGTCCCGCGGTTTTATTTATCGACGAAATCCATACCCTAGTGGGTGCTGGTGGGACTTCTGGTGGATCCATGGATGCTTCAAATTTGCTAAAGCCTGCCTTGGCTGACGGCACTTTAAGTTGCATAGGATCTACGACTTACCGTGAATATAAGCAGTCTTTCGAAAAAGACCGGGCCCTGGCCAGACGTTTTCAAAAAATTGATGTGAAAGAGCCTTCAATCGAAGACAGCATCGAAATTTTAAAGGGTCTTAAAACCCGCTACGAAGAACACCACCGTGTATCTTATAGCGAAGAAGCTTTAATCGCTGCCGCAAAACTTTCGGCCAAACACATTCACGGCAGACAACTTCCGGATAAAGCTATCGATGTGATCGACGAAGTCGGAGCCAGTGCAAGACTTCGTGATGAAGAAACCGAAGTCATTCAGATTCACGAAAAAGATATCGAACGAGTTGTGGCCTCTATGGCCCAGATTCCTCCCCGTTCGGTTTCTACAAATGACCGAAGTAAGCTTAGGGATCTTGATACAGCCCTAAAGGCTGTGATTTTTGGACAAGATGATGCGCTTCAAAAAGTAACCGCAGCCATCAAGCTGTCCAGGTCCGGCCTTGGACGAGAAACAAAACCAATTGGTAGTTTTTTATTCGCAGGTCCCACAGGAGTCGGAAAAACTGAAGTTGCAAAACAACTCGCCGAGCTTTTAGGAATTCAGTTTTTACGCTTTGATATGAGCGAATACATGGAAAAACACGCGGTCTCTAGGCTGGTCGGCGCCCCTCCGGGATATGTGGGTTATGAAGAAGGTGGACTGTTAACTGAAGCCGTTTCTAAAACTCCACATTGTGTTTTATTGATGGATGAAATCGAAAAAGCCCATCCGGATTTGGTGAATATCTTGCTTCAGGTAATGGACAACGGAAAATTGACCGATTCAAACGGCAAAGTCGTTGATTTCGCCAATACTATTTTGATCATGACCAGCAATGCCGGAGCTTTTGAGGCCTCTAAAGGATCTATCGGCATTAAGCCCGCTCAAAGTTCGAGCCTTTCATTGGATGCGATCAAGCGAAGCTTTAAGCCTGAGTTTTTAAATCGATTGGACTCAGTCGTAGAATTCAGAAATTTGGACAAGCCTATTTTGATGCAAGTTTTAAAGAAGTTCTTAGGTGAACTACAGGCTCAATTGACCAACAAAAAAATCGAGCTACATGTGTCTGATGAGGCCATGGAATGGTTATTTACTAAAGGTCATGATCCGGCTTACGGCGCCAGACCCTTTGCCCGCACAGTCGATGAGCATATTAAGAAGCCCATCGTCGATGATATCTTGTTTGGCCAATTGATCCAAGGTGGAGTCGTCAAAGTGGGCCTTGATAAAGGTGTCCTGAAATTCGATATCCAAAGCAGCGATGATTTAAAAAGACCAAAAGCCATCAAGGGCCGAGACCTTCGCGCAGCCCTTCCCGGCAAAACCAAATAATTTCGCCAAACTTTTTTGGAATGCTCATTTTCTAGAGCAAATTCTTTAAGTGCTAAAAATGAGTGCCGAAAGAAATTGCTCTAGAAGGCTTCGGCTTGGCTGGTGCGAACGGAAGTCAGAAGCTCGTTTGAAAGGATGGGCAGCCGGGCTTCATCTAAAAGAGATCCTGCTGGGATACTTGGAAATAAATCTTCGTAGGTTTTAACGACCCCATCGCTAAGTCTTCTGTGAACATCGGATCTTTTTATCTGACTGGGTGTTGAGTAGCCCATTGCCGCCAGGACTTCTTCAAAGTGATGGATTGTGACTTGTTGAAAACGAGCAACTCGTTCGAACTTGCTCGGCACGTGAAGGCCTCGAACTAGAGCTGGATTAGAAGTTGCCACTCCGACGGGGCAGTGATTTGTGTTACATTTTAAGGCTTGAATACAACCCAATGAAAGCATCATCCCTCGGGCCGAGGCCACCAGATCTGCGCCCAAAGCGATTTTAGTCAGAAGCCCAAAAGAAGTCAGAACTTTTCCGGAGGCAACAACCCGAATGGATTTTCTTAAATTGTAACCCGTCAAAGTATCGTGAACAAAACTTAAACCCTCTTCAAGCGGCGTTCCGATAGAGTTCGAAAATTCTAAAGGGGCCGCACCGGTTCCGCCTTCAGAGCCATCCACCGAAATAAAATCCACCAAAATTCCGGTTTTGACCATCGCCTTACAGATCGCTACGAACTCTGATTTTTTGCCGATGCAAAGTTTAAATCCCACGGGCTTGCCACCGCTAAGGTCTCGGAGCTGTTTTAAGAACTGAAGCATCTCTATGGGGGTCGAAAACTCACTATGGGCCGACGGAGAAATGACGTCTTTTCCAACCTCAACCAAACGAATATTTGCAACTTCCTCGGTCACCTTTGCTCCGGGAAGAAGGCCTCCTTTGCCGGGCTTCGCCCCTTGCGACAACTTGAGTTCGATCATTTTTACTTCTGGGCGCTGAGCCCTTTCTTGAAAGGCTTCTGCTGAAAAACGTCCATCTGCAGTTCGGCAGCCAAAATATCCCGTTCCGATTTGCCAAACTAAATCGCCACCCTGAAGATGATAAGGACTAATGCCCCCTTCTCCGGTGTTATGATAAAAGCCACCCTTTTTGGCGCCCAAATTTAAGGCTTCAATGGCCGCCTTACTTAAAGCCCCATAACTCATTGCCGAAATATTTAGCAAACTTGCCGAATAGGGCTGCTGGCACTGAGGCCCACCCACGAGGACACGCATTTGACTTTGATCGACAGCAACCGGGCGAATCGAGTGATTAATCCATTCATAGCCCGCGACGTAAACATCTTGTTGAGTTCCAAAGGGCAAAGTTTCTGTTTCGCCTTTTGCCCGCTGATAGACAACGGATCGCAACTCTCTTGGAATCGGACGGCCACTTAAATTCGATTCTACAAAATACTGCTGTAGCTCTGGGCGGATTAATTCGAAGAAGTAGCGAAGATTTCCGATGACGGGAAAATTTCTTCTAACCCCCTGCCTAGTTTGCGTAGCGTCGAGAACCCCAATGGCAAAAAGCGGAACGAACACAACCAAAGTGACTAAGATGGGCGGCCAAAAAAGCGTGACAAGACCCACGAACAAAAAGACCAGAGTCGATATAATATAAAACAAACGCACCACTTGAAACACCCCTTACTCAGTTGAACGACCGAAACTATCGAACTCACTGGTTTATATGCCTGACCCAAATCCTTAAGATTGCCCTTTAAGCCTAACCTGGGGGCCGCCCCTAAGCAATGGGGACCGACTCAACTTGACTTTCTTTTGGGAGTCATCACATTATTCTTGAACCTCTGTATAGGCCAATGGTCGAGTTCGTTTGAAAACGAATCTGATTAAAAAGACATCGGTCTGAATACAGAGAACACGAGACAAAATTGGGTCTCGAGTTTTAACAAGGAGAAAGAAAAAATGTTCGTGATGGCAAAGAGAGTTTTTCTGTTTTTGATCGTCAACATTTTAGTTTTAACGACAATCACTTTGGTGATGAACATCATCACTACTTTTTTCGGGATTCAACTAACCGGACAAGCCTATTACCTTGTATTTTATAGTTTGATTGGTATGGGTGGCGCATTCATTTCGCTTTTGATGTCGAAGTGGATGGCAAAAAAGATGATGGGTGTACGAGTCATTGATCCACGCACTCAGGATTCTACCGAGCGCCGACTTGTGGATATGGTTCACCAAATGGCCAAGGCCGCTCGCCTTCCGAAAATGCCAGAGGTTGGAATTTACGAAAACCCCGAAGTTAACGCTTTTGCAACAGGACCCAGTAAATCAAATTCTTTGGTTGCCGTTTCAAGCGGACTGCTTCGCAAAATGGACGCAGATGAAGTCGAAGGCGTTTTAGGACATGAAGTTGCCCACATCGCCAACGGCGACATGGTGACGATGACTCTAGTTCAGGGTGTTATCAATACTCTAGTCCTTGTGATCGCAAGAATCATTGCAGTCGCCGTCAGCAGCAGTGTTTCTGAACGATCTCGAGAAATGGTTCAGTTTGCATTGTTTATGGTTCTTCAGATTGTCTTAAGTATTTTGGGCTCACTGGTTGTGAATTACTTCTCTCGCATGCGTGAGTTTAGAGCTGACGCTGGAAGTGCAAAACTGACCAGCCGAGATAAAATGATTAAAGCTTTGCAGGCCCTTAAAAACACAAGTCAGCTGGTTGACCGAGAGCATGAGTCTTTCGCAAGCCTTAAGATTTCAGGTGGTGGGGTCGCAAAATTGTTTTCAACTCATCCTCCCTTAGAAGAGCGTATTCGACGCCTACAAGGAAGCTTACACTAAAAGAAGATTTCCTTGAGCCAACGTCAGATCGGTCTTTTGATGGCCATTATCACCGCCCTCAGTTGGGCGGTGTTGGCTATTGGCCTTAAGTTTACTTTAAATTACGCAAGCTCCGGCACAATTGCTTGGTTTAGGCTTGTCTCGGCCTTTGGCTTTTTGTTTATCTATTATCTGATTCGAAATCCGAAGGCGCTTAAGATTTTAAAACAGCCCCCCTTTTTAGCGATCATCGGCGGCATTTGTCTTGGTGCAAATTACTTCGGATACATGAAGGGCGTTGAGCTTACCACCGCTTCGAACGCTCAAATTATGATTCAACTTGGACCTCTTTTGTTGGCCCTCACCGGAGTTCTTTATTTTAAAGAGATCCCGACTCGGATTCAAAGTATTGGATTCTTTTTAGGAGCCCTTGGGTTTTCTTTCTTTTTTTGGGATCAAATTCGGCTCGTTTTAGCTCAGCGATCCATTTATATCGAAGGCAATCTTTGGATTCTTTTTGCAGCAATCACTTGGGCCATTTTTGCGGCTTTTCAAAAAGTTCTGATTCAAAAATTCGCGGCTCAGCATTTAAATATGCTGATTTATGCAGTGGCTTCTGTGGTTCTCCTTCCGATTGTCGACTTTAGCGAGTTTCAGGGGCTCTCGATCGGCATTTGGATTTTACTTTGTATCTTGGGACTAAACACGGTTGTCGCATATGGGGCTTTGTCCGAAGCCCTTCACCGCATTCCTGCAAGCCAAACAAGTATGATTATTACTTTGAATCCACTGTTAACGATCTTCCTTGTAGGACTTCTAACTGCGTTTGAAGTCTCTTGGTTAAAGCCCGAACCCATCGAATGGAGAGGCTACTTAGGCGCCTTCATGGTCGTCTGCGGCGTTATCCTAGCCGTCACAAAACTAAAACGACCCACATCTAAATAAAAATTTTCTGAGAGGGTCTTTTCAATTTCGCAGGGCGGCCCAAAGGGCCGACCGAGGATGTTCGACGGCTGAGGTGGAGCACTTATTAAATTGAAAAGATCCTCTCAGAAAAATGCTGGGGCTGGATTTAAGTCTAGATCGAAAGCTCTTCTGTCCTTCAGACAGGATTTGGGTCTGTCTTTCTTGAGCTGCACTCATCTGTCTTGTTAACATAGCAAAATGAAGTTTCAATCCCATCGACTTATTCTGCTCGGATCCATTTTGCTATTCAGTATTTTGGCCAGCCACCATGTGCGGTCGGAAGACCAAAGCCTGCCGCCTTCAGAACAAGAGCTTCCCCCAGAAATGAAAGTTTTGACTGAAGAAGACCGAAAAAACGTGGACTACTTTTTACTTCGTCTTGGAGACAGCAACCGTGATCGAAATCTAAAATGGTGGATCGATTACCGCAGAGCGAATCTTTGGCGCACGGAAAACCCAGAACTGGCCTGCGAAAAATACGCTGAACTTAGCCAAGATCAAGAGTTCCCTTTAAAAAAAGTCGCAGCCCTTAGAGCTTTAGATATTTGCCCCGCAGGCTCAGAACAACTTAAAAATATTTCTGGGCTTGAAGAAAAGCCGGAAGAAATCTGGATGCAAACCTTGGCCCTAGAGGCCTCATTAAGCCGAGCTGAAAAAGATAAAGATTTAAAAAAGATCATGGAGCTTTCGGTCGAAAAGTCTAAACAAAACCTGCCGCAAAAACTAAAAGTCGATTTGATGAAAAAGGCCATCGAATCCGCCAAAGGGTTAAAACTTAAAGGCAAAGAGATGGAGTCCTTAAACCAAAGACTTTACTCTTTATCTCCAAAATTAAATCCCAAACCTAAAAAAGAAGACCGACTCGAAGTCGCACTTGATCACCGCAGATACCGCGAGTTCGACAAGGCCATCAAAAATTACACACTTGTTTTAAATGACAAAAAATCAAGCTTTCTTCAAAAGCGCCAGGCCTTAAATGGGATTCGCTTAAGTTATAAAAATGCTCGAAATAAACCGGCCTATCTTAAGGCCACGGCTCAATGGGCGGACCTGTCTCGAATCCACTTAAATAAAAACCCAAAGACTCGGGCTGCAAGAAAACTCTTTCATGATTCCTACACAACACTGGCACGAACTCAGTGGACTCTTAGCCACGTCACGCAGGCTCGAAAGACTTTAAGAGAGATCGAATCGACTCTTAAGGGAAAATTTAGTCTTGGAGAAGTCTACTGGCTTTTGGGCCGCATGGATGAAGAAAAGCAAGAGTTTGCAAGTGCTGTGGAATGGTTTAAAAAAGGATTGGAAGAAAGAAATTCTACAGACACAAAAGAAAAACTTCTTTGGTACGAAGCCTGGAATCAAAGAAAAATCGAAAAGATGAAAGAGGCCGCTGAAAGCCTGATGGCCCTGAAGGACCTAACCCTAAATGACTTCGCAAGATCTAGGTATACTTACTGGCTGGCACGAAGCCTCGAACAAAGTGAGCAAAAAGAGGAAGCAAAAAAAGTTTACACCGAATTGATTTCTGCGGATCCCCTTGGCTACTACGGACTTCTGGCTCATCGAGAATTAAAACTTAAGATTCCCGCAACAGAAATTAAACGCAAGACGGCTTCTTTAGAGGTTCCACCCGAGGCCAAACACTGGGACGAAATTATCGAAAGTAAGTTGCTCGAATGGCTGATCGCCGCCGATGAACAAGATCTTGCGACACGGTATTTGGACGAAGTCAGCAACGGCTACAAGAAACGCAAAGATCAAGATCCCGAAACTTGGATGGCTTTATTGAAAACTTACGCTAGATCTGGATCCTACTTAGCTTTATTTGCAAAACTGGGAGAGCTTCCTTCGGCCAGGCGCGATCTTATTTTAGATTCTCACCCCGAGCTTCTATTCCCAAAACCCTTCTACGAACAGGTCAAACAATCTGCTGAAGAGCACAAGGTTCGGCTTGAGTTGATCTACGCCATCATGAGACAAGAATCCGCTTTTAACCCAAGAGCCCGCAGTCCTGCGGATGCCTTTGGTTTAATGCAGCTTCTTCCAGAGCTTGCGAAAAAAAGTCCTCTGGCTTCGAAGGTCAGCTACCAAAGACCGGACGATTTGTTTGATCCTTCAGTCAATATTCCGATGGGGGCCGCCCACTTAAGAGAGCTCGACGATCAACATAAAGGAAACTTTATTTTAATGGTGGCTTCATACAACGCCAGTCAAAAAGCCATTAAGGGCTGGGTTAAAACCCGCTTCCGAGGCGACACGGTCGAATTTATCGAAGACATTCCCTACGAAGAAACCCGCGGATATGTTCGCCTAGTTTTACGAAACATGATTTATTATTCACTAATCGAATCCAACTGGACACCCTTCGAATTCCCCGAGTGGACCCTGGAACTAAAAACCGCCAAAGGCACCTAAAGGTTCCAGGTCCCAACTGGTAGCAATACTGTGTCATAGAGAATCAAGCCGGCGGTATTGATACGGCTTTGCTACATTTCTGAAACTCTAAAATCTTTTGAGAATTGAAAAGCTACTCCGATTCAGAGGGGGGCCAATAATTTTCAGTCTAGATTTTTTCTATGACACAGTATTGCTACCACTTGGGACCTGGAACCCTTAGAAAATTGCAGCGGCCCGATGGCTCACAATGACACAGTATCGCTACCAGTTGGGACCTGGAACCTCCCAGTGGCTAAGGCTTAGTCAGAGCCCCAATTGTTGACCAGCTGAGCCCCTATCCCATTTTGATAAAATTAAGTGTTTTCAGTGGCTTGAATGACCTTCAAGAACGGCACTCCCCTTGCTCTTTAAACCTGTAAGGTCACAGCAAAAGGGGATTAGATAATGAGCTCAAATCAGATGATTCTTAAGGCTTCACTACTTAGTATCATGCTTAGCTTTGGTATCTTCAGTTGGTTATCGCCTTCAGTTCAGACAACTGAACCTGAATCCTCTTATCAAGATCTATCCTCCATGGCTCCGGCAAAACGAAGCACCGAACTGGGCGTGGCTGTTCCTAAAGAAACTGAATCAGATAAAGAAATCGAAGTCCTATTAAAGGATCCCGCAATGGCTCAAAAGTGGGGTCTATTAATGACAAACTCCCAACAAGCTTGGAGGCTGTCGAAAGGAAGCAAAGATATTATTGTTGCTGTGATCGATACAGGAATCGACATTCATCACCCTGATTTAAAAAAGAATCTTTGGGTAAATAAGGGCGAAATCCCTGGCAACGGAATCGATGATGATAAGAATGGATTTATCGACGACGTCTATGGTTGGAATTTTGCCGGACAAAATGGAGATCTAAAAGATAACCACGGTCACGGAACCCACATTGCTGGCATTATTGGCGCTGAGGGTGGAAACGGAGTGGGTATCACGGGAGTTGCGCCCAATGTTAGTCTGATGATCTTAAAGTACTACGATCCAAAATCTCCGGGCTCTAGCAACTTAAGCAATACTGTTCGCTCGATTGAATATGCCGTAAAACATGGAGCTCACATTATCAACTATTCTGGTGGTGGGCTTGAGGCTAGTGAAGAAGAAAAACGCGCCGTTGCTGCCGCTCAACGCAAAGGAATTCTTTTTGTAGCTGCCGCAGGAAACGAAAAATCAAATACCGACGAGAAGAAATACTACCCAGCAGACTATGATCTTTCGAATATCATTTCTGTCACAGCCATTGATAAAGGAAAAAACGTTCTGCCCACCAGCAACTGGGGAGTTCACACCGTTGATATCGCCGCTCCAGGAAACGACATCTACTCGACACTACCCGACGGAAAATATGGTTTTATGACCGGAACTTCGCAAGCCACGGCCTTCGTTACGGGAGTTGCGGCCCTTGTGATGGCACAAAATCCTGAACTAAGAAGGGCAGACCGCATTGCTAAGTATTTGACCCAAACTGGAGACATTGACTCACGTTTAGCAGGAAAGACCCGAACGATGCGCCGCCTGAATTCTTATCGAGCCTTGGCGATTCAGGATTCAGATCTAAGCTTCGCTGGAATTAAAGTGAACAACGGCCAAAACCTAAGACCCTCGACTTTTTCGTCGGATCCCAATGCCAGACAACAAGAGCTAACCAGTGCCTCAAGCCCTGGGCAGTTAAACTTAGGCGGAAAAGCCATCTTGGATTTTATGCAACAGGGACAAAGATCAAACGCACGAGTTCGAGAGAACCTTTAGTTACGTGCGCTAAAATAAATTCGAACGGCAAGTGCAAAGAAAAACAGGGCCGCTCCTGCGCCGACAATATTTCGCAGGATCGGAACCATGTATCCGATCCCCATCATCAAAAGACTTAGGATCATCATAAATCCGCTAAAACCAAGTCGCTCCATCAAGATATGTTTAATGGGAACAGATCTCACCATTTCCATCGGAGCCTGAGACAAAGCCGTGATCTTTTGAATCATCTTTCTGGCCAGCTCATCATCGGGATCAATTGAAAGCATTCTTCGGTACTGCTGACTTGCATAGGCCAGCGCCCCTTCTCGGTGTCCCTCTTTCAAGAACTCATCGTGAAGCAAGGTGTCCTCATAATTCGCAGTAATTTTATCCCAAATATTTTTCAGTCGTTGCGGACCACCCACCGAGCTCGGTGCAGCTTTATAAGCTTGGGCTGAAACTTCAAGAGGCAAAGGTTCAGAGTATTTTGCGAAGATGACGCCACAACTGGGGCATTCGCTTAAGCCCTTCGCATAAGGGCGCGTGCACTTGGGGCAATCCTCAAGAATGGGCTTTGCTGCCTCTTTGCTAGGCGCATTATTTTCTTTCTGGTCCTTCTGAAAATTGGGATCGAGCCACTGCAGCGGAAAAGCGATGATCTCCTTCTGCTCTAAGCACTCCGGAAAGGGAACCCAAAAATGGGTTTTGCAAGACATGCACTCAAACTTTGGTCGAGGTTCTGAAATGGAACTCGAAAGGACGGAGTAAAGCTTAAGACAACTTGGACAGCGCATCCGAATCGCAGGATTTTGCCTTAGATCCTGCTCGTTTGATAAAAGCTCCATAAATCCCCCACATTTTTAAGACCGCGGGCGACACACTCTTTGCCCCAACTGAAAACAAAAGGTACTTTAACCTCAAGCGCAATGAAAAAACTAAGCCTGACCTTGTCCCATTACCTGCCCGCCATTTTATCAGGAATTCTGATCGGGACAAGCTATATTCCCTTCCCGCCCTGGGCATTATTTTTTTGCTTCGTACCCCTATGGATTCAGTGGTCCAAAGCGAAGACATTTAAAGAAGTTTTTATCTCTGGCTGGATCACACAATTTGTACTGACCCTCATCGGATTTAACTGGGTTGCCCACACGATTCGAGAATTTGGACATATTCCTTTTCCGATCAATACCCTTCTTCTTTTGGTCTACTGTAGTTTTGCAAACCTTTACATTCCCTTGGCAGGCCTGGCTTGGTTTGCGATAAAAAAATCCTTAAAAAAATATCTTCCCTCTTTTGAGTTCAAATCGATTTTTTTAATTCCCGTTGCAATCTCGGTCAGCGAGATGACCTACCCGATGATTTTTGATTGGCATTATGGCTACCCTTGGATCTGGCTTGGCTGGCCGGCCTTTCATATCGCAGAGTGGATTGGTTTTCGGGGTTTAAGCTTAATTTCGATCTTTATGAATCTGTTCGCAGTTTTTATTTGGTTAAACTTTAAATCCAATCGGCAAAAAAGTTTTCGACTGCTGGGAGCCGCGATCAGCATACTTGTTGTTTTAAATGTGAGTGGATGGATTTTAAAAAATCGAGCTTCGGGCGGAGATGCAGTCGCAAGGGTTTTAATCGTTCAGGCCAATATCGGAAATATGGAAAAACAACTTGCTGAAAAAGGACAAGGTTTTCAAGGAGCCATCGTCGACAAATACGTCCAGTTAACTGAGTCCGCACTGAATCAGCCTGAAGCATTAGCCGGACCTGTGGCATTTGTCCTTTGGCCCGAGACGGCATTTCCAGATCACTTAGCTTATTATTCAAATTCAAAGCCATCCAAATATCAGGTTCAACTTCGAGCCATGATCAAACGAACTCGAGTCCCCTTAGTCACCGGAGCCTATGGCTGGCACGAGTCTGTTCAAGATTATTCAAATTCTATTTTTTCCTTTAATCGCGAGGGCGATCTTCTTCCTGAGAGCTACGACAAAACCCACCTTCTTGCTTTTGGTGAGTATTTTCCAGGAGCTAAACTTTTTCCAATTTTAAAAGTTTGGGTCCCAAGCATTGGAGAGTTCGTCCGCGGAACTGGGCCTAAAATCATGCCGCTTGAGAATCTTTTACTTGGGCCCCAGGTCTGTTACGAGGGACTTTTTGATGATGTTAGTCGCGGCTCTGCCAATCTTGGGGCTCAGATGATTGTGAATGTCACAAACGATTCTTGGTATGGGACCTGGCAAGAACCCTACCAACACCTCTACATGACCTTGGCCCGCGCCATCGAAATCCGCAGACCACTTGTCAGGTCGACCAACACGGGGATCTCTACGGTGGTCACAGCAAAAGGAGAGATCTTAGAAAAATCCCCCTTGAATACCGAGTGGACTCAGTTGTATCAAGTTCCCTTCGATCGCAGCCCCACAAAAACTGTTTTTCAAGGTTGGGGTTTTTATTTTAGCTGGGCCTTTTTGGCACTTTGGAGCCTTGGCCTGATGGGAATTTGTATCCGTGAAAAAACTTGATCGCCTGGATTGGCCAGAGATCATCGCAAAACTTTCTAGCTTTGCGACCAGCGATGCTGCCAAAGAAAAGCTATTAAAACTCTCACCCCTCCCAAACGAGAGGGCCGCGGAAGACAGCTTTAGTTCCATTCAAAAAGCCTGTCAGGTTTTAAGTCGCGGCAGTCGCCCCTTTATGGAAAGCTTAAACCTATTCTCGATCTGGTCTCAGCGCCTGCAAAAGGAAGCGACCTTAAAGACTTTAGAGCTTCGAGATGTTCGTCACTTTTGCATCGAAGTTTTGGCGCTTAAAGAATTACTGAACCAACTCGACTTCGATTGGAGTGCCCAGGCGGCTTCAGTTTTAATGGATAGTGCCAGGCCCTTGTCGGCAATTGATCAGTTGATGTCCCCAGATGGCGAAATTCGGGTCGACGCCAGCGAAGTTCTTTACAAACTTCATAACGAAAAAACTTCTCAGGTGCGAAAAGTTCAAAACACTTTAGATCGACTGACGAAAGATCATGAACTTGAAGACGTTTTGCAGGATCGTTATGTTACGAATCGCGAGGGCCGCTGGGTCTTGCCAGTAAAAAGTGGGATGCGATCTTTTTTTGAAGGGATTATTCACGCCTCCAGCCAGTCGAAGCAAACCGTCTTTATGGAACCCAAAGAAATTATCCCCATCAACAATCGTCTGCGCGAAATCGAAGTCGAGATGGAAGAAGAAATTGAGAGACTTTTATCCAGTCTATCCAGATATCTTCAAAGCCTAAAAGATGACTTCGCGAGCAGTCGAGAACAACTATTGGATTGGGATCTTCGCTTGGCTCAGGGTCAATTAAGCCTTCAGCTTGAATCAAGCCCCTGCCGCTTTTCTAAAGACCGCATCACATTGACTAATTTACGACATCCACTTTTGGTTTTAGATAAATCCGACGTCATTCCAAATTCGGTGAAATTGAATCCCGAACAAAGAATTCTTCTGCTGTCCGGCCCCAATGCTGGAGGAAAAACAATTCTACTTAAGTCGATCGGCCTTGCCGCGCAGATGGCTCGCTGTGGGCTGCCGATCTGTGCAGATCCTGGATCCGAGTTGCCTTTTTTTAAAGAACTTTTCGTGGCCCTTGGAGATGAGCAAAGTGTGGATCAACACTTAAGTACCTTTGCGGCCCATTTAAAAGTCTTGCATGAGTCCACTCAAGTCAAAGGATCAGATCATTTACTTTTGATTGACGAAATATGTGGTTCGACAGATCCCGAAGAGGGAACCGCTCTGGCTCGGGCCTTTATTGAAGAGTACTCAAAAAACAAAGTCTTCAGCGTTATCACCTCCCACTTGGGTCCCTTAAAATTAGGTTGGGGCAAAGAGTCGGGTTTAATGAACGGCAGTCTTGAATACGATATGCAGTCCGGCCGCCCGACTTATCAATTTATTATGGGCGTACCTGGGCAGTCTTTGGCTTTAAAAACCGCAAAGCGCGTTGGAATTTCGGGCGAGATTTTAGAGCGGGCCTTAAGTTACCTGAGCCGCGAAACCTTGCAATTTCATTCGGGCCTTGAAGAAATTGAGCAAATGAAGGTTGAGCTGCGAAATCTTAAAGATCAAACCTTAAGCGAAGCTAAAGAAATGAAAGCGCTTAAAAGTCGCTACACTCAGCTTGCAGAAAAATTTGAAAAAGAAAAAACCCAGATGCTGAGCCAAGCTTCAAAACGCGCAGAGCGAAAAATTGAATCCTTGATCGAGCAAGCTAAAGTCACAGATTTATTCAAACGCCATGAAAGTTTAGAAAAAGCAAAGGCTCAACTGCCCGAGATCGTCAAGGCCAGCCAAAGTAAAGAAGCCGAGGCCGGACCACGAATTGAATCCGCAGACGACTTCGCCAAAGTTTTTCCTCCGGGATCTAAAGTTTTTGCCCAAAGTGTTGGACGAGATGCTGTAGTTCAGGGATTTCCAAATGCCAAGGGCGAGGTCCCGGTTTTATCAAATTCAATGAGGCTAATGATTTCATGGGACCAATTAAGACCGCCTCATATGGCCAACAATCCCACGATGGATATTTTAAGAAAGTCGACCGAGTTTTCGGTCTCTCCTTTGGAATCAGATCGCGTTGTCGATCTTCGCGGATTAAATGTTGAAGAGGCGATCAATCGTCTTGAGCTTCAGTTAGATACTGCGGCCCTTCACCACGAAGATAGAATCAAAGTTATTCATGGTCATGGCACCGAAACTTTAAAGAAAGCCATTCGCTCTTACCTGTCTCGCAGTGTGTATGTAAAAAAGTGGCTTTCCGGAAGTAGCGATTCCGGTGGCGATGGTGTCACCTGGGCCGAACTACAAGGCTCAAACGTCTAGAAAGCAGAACCGTCTAAGGAAGTGATACTCCAGACTTGCGATCGGGCTGGCAAGAGACCTTGCTCGGAAGACTCCACTTTAGACCTTCACGGTCTAATAACTGCGCTGACAAACACGAGGCCACTTTAACACTTGATTCGGGAGATCTCATATCTTCCCGACTTTGAATCTCGGACCACAAGACGGTGCTTCTTTTGAGTGCGTACAAGATACGTCCAGAGACCTCACTTTTAAAACCCATTTCTCCAAGATCGACTCCAAGTAAACTGACCTCGCCAGACACTTCAAGGTCGGCACAGGTGTCACTTCCGCAGCGATAAAGCCCTTTAAGAATAACCACTAGATTCATTTCTAATGGCATATTGTTTTTTAGTGCCAGCCAGCTATGTTTAAAGTCCCAGGTCTCACCAACTTCCACAGGGCCATCAGGAAAAGGAAGTGGCGGCATATAAAAGACACTTGTCTTTGGAAAGCTGCCGGCCTTTACAACCGATCCGTCTTTAGCAAATACAAACTCAATTTCTTCATCCCGCTCTGGAAAGGCCAAATCATGAAGATCCACCATCCCGTCTTTACGAATGGTTTTAGACAAAACCTTAATTGTGCCGTCGGCCAAAGGCTCACTCTGATTGTGCACAGTGAAGTCGACGATCTCATCTCGCTTTTTTACGATTTGTCCGGCTTCAAAATTTTGCACTAAGGAATGCGAATAATATCGAGTGCGATCTGATTGTGACTCATTGATGTTCAAGCTAAGCACAACTGGGCCGGAAGATTTTAATGACTTTGAGGCACAAGCCGGAAGAAATACAGCTGCTTGAAAAAATAAGACGCTAAGAAAAAATTTATTTGTTTTCATAGCTGGAGAGCATAGGGATCAAACTCCATTTGGTCAACCCCATCAAGGCAGATCCCTAGTTTCTAATTTGTACCCTTTTGAGGTGAGGGAGGCTCTTGGCTCCTTTTATTCTGCTTTTGCTTTAATTGTTTCATCGCGCGCAAATAGGAATCTGGAATTTGACAGACTTCTGAGCCTAGCCTTGAAGGCCTTTGTCGATCCGATTTTTTCCGACAATGCTTCGCTCCAAACTCTGCCCCAAGCCGATGCTGCTCGGATGTCCACTCAAAATCAACTCTCCAAGTGTCCAAGATCTCTTGGGCCCCCAGACAGAGACCTTGGGGTATTCCGCTGCAGACGAAAGGTCTTCCATAATCAAAGGCATTTAAGCTTGTGGCCGAGAGGGCTCTTGCGCCTTCTTTCCATTCTCCAAGAGATGAGGACGGACATTGCTGTTGTTCAAAAAAAAGTTTTCCAGCAAAAATTCGATTTATTAATACCTTAAATTTTTCCCGTCCCAAGTTGCGAATGTCGTAAGCCACACCAGACTCAATCTCGTCCCAAACCTCTTCCCTTTTTTGAAATAGCGTCTCAACGGGATCAATGGGATCTTGGCCGGCCCGAAGTCTTCGTTTTAATTCATTCTGATAAAAGGCATTCGCCTTGTCCGCCTCGGCTTTGTATTCCCGAGCCATAGCGCAAAGTGCATTTCTTCTATAGGCTGAGACAAACTTCGGAGGATAGCTGGGGGCCCCTCGCGCGGAGACTCCATCTTCGATCATTTGGCAGGACATAAAGGCGCCCATATAAACATGGTAATACTTGGCAGGAATCACCTTGGGGCCCAAGGTCGGCGCTTGAAGTTTTGCAATCTTGTCCTTTAATTTTTGACTGATATCTGCGTCTTTGGATAAGGATCCTGGTAAAAAGAGCGGTGATGTTCTGGATCCACAAGTGAAGTAACCATTTAGCTGAGGAAACTCCGCTGGCAACTTGACCGACTTCGACTGATCAGAACCCTGAACATAATTTGCGGCAACATCATCATGCCCACAAACTCCGATAAGCAACATGGCTTGGTTGGGATCTCCTTCAGACATCAGCATCGCCATCTTCCATGCCCATCCCGCTTCGAAGCCCATTTTTTCTGCACGACTTAGAAGGCTTGGTCTCCCCGCAAGAGGGTCCTCTAAAGGAGGAGCATTAAACTCGTAGGGATCGAGTTCTAAAATATCCGAATGAAAAACCTCTGCCTTAGCTGCCAAACAATAGTTTTTAGGATCATTGAAGATCTTTTCAAAATAAACTTCGACCCCTTTATTTCCCTGAGTGATTTCACGGTCACCTCGGTAAGCCGAGGGTCTTGCGACCTTCATATAAGTCTGAATCGCTTGACGAGTCTCTGGTGCAAAAAGTTTTAAAAGCGAATCTCTTTTCTCGACAAGATTGGTTGATCCATCCAAAAGCGTTCGCGGCCCAACACTTTTTTCCTCTAGACTTTTCTCATCAGCGCCTGGATTTTCTTGTGATAATGTTCCAAGGTCCAAGGCCTGCTCCTCAGGAGTCAGCTGATTCGCAACTCCCACTCCCGAAGATAAAATGCTGATTATGAATATAGAAACTCTTAAGCCCATCACGTCTTATCGTCTTAATTTTGGTTCAAACGTACGGACTATGGACCCGTTTAAAATGCGCTCATTTTGAGACACCTTCAGCATCACTTTTCTAATTCTCAAACTGAGACAAGTCGTAAACTCAAAGATCGCTATGTGGCATTGCTATTGCTTTTATAAAGGGAAAGATTTGTGATGAGTGATTCTTTGGGGGATCAGATGAACATGCTAGCCAAACTCTTAACACTAAGCCTAGTCTTAGTCACTTTAAGCGCTTGTGGAAACAATAAGCGCCTAATACAAGGCAGCTCGACGACCTCCTCCACAGAGACTCCCCACGACAATACAACGACCTATGTGGCAAGTCCCGGGGACGGCGTGCTGGCGGACTGTAATAGCTTTTCTAGAGGTGATCTGGGCCTAACAGGAGCACTGACCTCATTCTACAATCCTCAAACCAACAGCTACATCATCGACTTTATCCGTCTCGCTTTGACACAAGTGCCGGACAATATCAAATCCGACAGCAACCACTACCTTCAATTTTTTAGATGGAGCATCCAAGGCGCAAACACGCGAACCGTGAATCCGACGGCCGCACCTATTTATTTTCAGTTTAAACGAACGGGCGCCTACCTTAACTCTGGAAGTCCCGAAACGCGAATTTCCAAAAACGTAATCGACAGCCTGATCTCAAGAAACAATTTGCTTCAGTACAACATCAATCCAAACAATTTCTTTGATAACGTCATCATCGTCTTAGACGGAATGGATTTGGTCTATAACGGAATCTCTTTCGCCCTCTACAACTCGGCATCAGGAACAAGTGCAACGGCCTCATTTGATGTTTTGATCCCAGCCTTTTTGGCCAACCCAAATGCCTACGCTGTTCAACATTCATCGGCGACGCTTCACCAACTCCATCCCAACTGGTCGGTTCGCACTTCAGGCCTAAGTGATGGCGGTTACCGCGACCGGGCCAACGGCCTCTGCAGCGGAATCCTTTAATCCTCAATCTTGAAACTCAATTCAAAAAATCAGATTTAGACTTCTCAAAGGGTGCGACTCTGAGTGGGTGCGTCGCGTCTTCGGATTGCTTCATTGCTTCGCAATGCCGCAACCCGGATACGCGCCGCTCACCGAGAGCACCCTTTGAGAAGTCTAAATCTGATTTTTTGAATTGAGTTTCAAGATTGAACTTGCGCACAGAAGTCGGAGTGCTTCGATTTGGCACTCTTTTAGTCAGGATATAGATTCAACGAGAATCACGTATGAATCGATGTAGGAAATGTAATCACGAACTAGTGGGAAGCTTCTTGGACGACTTCTTCGGCTTGAAGATTTTCTCCATGGCGATAGCGCTCGACCAGGGACTTATCTGTTGTGGGAAATGAAAACATCAAGGCGTGGCTACTTGAAGCTGGATCTTCCAATGTGACCACCATGTACCAGAATTCGGGGTTGTCAGGTGTGCTGTCTTCGTCATGAAATTCTTTGATAAAAGTAACTAAGATGGTGCCGGTTGAATCTGAATTTCTCCAAATCTCATCGGCCTCTTCAAGCGCAGATTCACGATAGCCCACATAATCTGGGAACTGGCTTTCTGGAATATCTTTTTCGCTGCGAAGGCGCATCATCGCCGAGTATAAACCCGTGGCGAGCTCATCCCCTTCTCCAAGGGCGTCGCCCTCAAGGGCACCCGCCGGAAGATCCAATCGAGATTTGTCATAGACCAGGTCCCCTCGACGAAACTGCTCAACAAGCTCTTCATCCGTGCTTGGAAAATGTAGAAAAACAAAACTCGGAGTATCTTCGGTCAGGTAACAAACAGCGACGTGAAATAGATTTTCTTCTTCCATGGCTCGAATGTAGATAAACAAGTTTTGACCAGCTAGCCAGGTCTTTTCGTTCCAAACTTCATGAGGATCCTCAAGAAGCGCCGTCAAATTGTCTTCGTAATTTTTAAAGTCCGACTCTGGAATATCTTCCTTCGAACGCATTTTGAAAAAGTCATGTTCAAGGCTAAGGATCTCTTTAGAAAAATGAGCATAGAGATCTTCTTCAGACTCAAAAATTAAGCCGGCCTTTTCATCGATAGTGATGGATTTGCCCGCCTGGCCTTTTTTAGACTCCTCTGGCTTTCGCGCTGAGCTTTTCCCCATCTAGACCTTCCCCGTCTTAAAAAATCCCCAAAAGACGTCCCAAACTGAGACAATCCCTTTTGCAACACCCGGAAAAATCAACTCGGATTGCCTCTCTATAATTGTAGGACTATCGACCACTCATGTCAAATCGCAGGACTTTTCTCTTGCCTGGACCTAAACAGAGCCCACACACTTAAAGACTGAAAGACCAAATGGATTTTGGCTTTCTTTGGCTAAGGATGGGCCATGCTTATGAATATTGCAGATAAAAACTTAGACGAACTTGAGTTTCTGTTAAGCCAATCTATGAATGGAATTCATCTGCTTTTTGATAACCAGACCATAGCCCGGGTCTTAAAACGCCCGACCGAAGAGTTAAATCTTTTTAGCTTCGAAAACCTAGACCGAATTCAAGGTCTGTTGATTGATCTGATTCAAAAAAATAGCGTGGCTGCAAAACAGTGTTTTTTAGACTCTCTGGATACAGAAAGTTACGAAATGCTGCTTCGAACTTACTTTCAGATTGTCGACAATTCGCTTTTAACGGTCACCGAAGACCGCCACTAGCTCATAATTTACTCATGCAGTGTCTTGAAATGAGCCAAGCTCTTATCAGAGATTTGAAGCGGACCAGCCCTTTGGCTTAATTCCAAGGCATAATATGTCGACAAGACTTTATGCCCTTACTAGACCTTCAAAAACCTAGACTGAAGTCGCTTTTTCAAAAGGCAGGACTCGGACTGCTCTCACTCAGCCTTAGTTTCGGCTTTTGTCTCTCAGCTGTTGCTGAGTATCGGGCCTACGAACTTCTCATCACAAACACGGCAACTGGGACAGAGCGGAGAGTTCTTGCAAGCCTCGATCACCTTCAGTACCCAATGTATTATCCACTCAACCCCTCCGAGCAGATTGGCTACATCACCTCCTGGATGTGCCGAGGGCG
>CAYMDP010000051.1:0-20433 GCA_964389375.1 uncultured Pseudobdellovibrionaceae bacterium
AATTGTACTGAGCCACAGATTTTGTTTCAATGAGATTGCGAATATACCTTCAAGTGTCTGGGTCGTAAGGCTACCCTTGCATATTGCATCCTGGACCATGCCTCAATGTAAGGAGCTTTGTGGTGATCCTGAAAAATTGGGAGAAGCAAAAGGGCGAAATTCGAGCGGAAAGCCTATAAGGTGGCTGCTGTACATCGCCTTCAACTTCCGAAAAGCCTTATCCTGCTCAAGAGCATCGCAAATTCTATGACAGGCCTTATGAAAATCCGACCATTGACCGACGGCTTGATTGAACTTTTCATTTGATCGCTTATAAAAAAATCCCTCTTCTTCAAAATCTGCCGGAGGAGGAATATATACCAGGCCAAGCTCACTTAGATTCAGGTCACGCTCTTCAAGATTTAAAAAAGTTCTAAAAAAATACAAGCCCGTCGGATCGACAACCACACCCAAAGCCCGGTCTAAATTGTAGCGTTTGAAAAATCCAATCCTCTCGAAATGCATGTCTAAAGAATAGATAAAATCCAAGTCTGTGCGACTGGGAGGAAGAGTGACCGACCAATCCTGTTTTTTTGGTGTCGACCGAGAGTAGATTGCTTCTATCGAAGCCTTTGGATGTGTGTGTAAGATAAAAACCTGACTTTTTGAGTGATGTGCGCCGATGCGGTCCAAAGCCTCTTTTACAGAAGCCGTTAGCTGATCCGGATCAACCACGATCTGAGCGGCCGTTGCGCCCTTGGGCCGAATGTCCATCCACACCGACTGGCCTTGATCATTTCGAATAAAAATCGACATGTGCTCGATGGGGCTCGTGTTCGCAAGATGCCGTAGATCTTCAATCCCCTTGGTCCAATTCTTATCTTCATTCAATTCGAAAGCGGTACAAATATCAAAAGACGCAAGCAAGGTGCCCAATAAAAAAAAGGTCTGAACAAACATGTGCACTCTTGAGAATTGCATCTTCTCGAAATAGGTCTTATTCCCAAGAAGTGCAAACTATAGCCTTAAGTTCGAAACTTTTTCTCAGCAGATTCAACAATTTAATCCTGGACATAAAAATTGGTTATCTATTTGGCCCCAGGCCCTAAGTCCACTCGGCCCGTCGCTTAGCCGATTAAGTCTGATGGATCTGAGCCCCTTGCTCCCATGGTAATATTAACAAAGCTCTTCTCGATTGACCTTTGTTTTGAGTTTCCAATCCAGTTGAACTATGAATTCTTGGTATAGATATTTTGCTTTAAAAACATTGCGGTGACCTTAAATGAAAAACATATTCGCTTTAGTGCTTCTGTTGTTTGCAATTCCGGCCTCTGCCCACCTCGAGCTTCATGAACTCGACTCTTATCTTGAGACAGAGCAGGATCAACTTCAGACAAAGATTTCTGAACTTCAAAAATTTGTTAAATACCCAGGAGTCACACATTTTCTGCTAAATGAACCAAATCTTGTCTTCGAAAGCTCTCTACAAACTTATCACGAATGTGTCGAAAAAAAGTGCCGTGTTTTTGAGCGGAAGCACTTTAGCAAAATTGCTTCATTTCGAACGGACCAAAAATATCACCATATCCACAATATCTGGATCGATTTTGTTCGAATTCCTGTTTCGAGTTTAGAAGTTTGGGACTCGAATTCCTCCGGAGAAAAACTTAGACTCCTCAAAGAGCAAATAAAGATCGAAACACTTTCCTTTGCTCTTTGAGTATATCCCTGCCGAAAAGTGGCCGGCCTAGCCTTTACAGAAGGTGGCCTTCGTAGTCTTGATTTTTGTTTTTGTTTACACAAACTTGAAAGTCATAGTGCAGGGCCTTTCCTCCGACGACGACAAAGCAATCGGCCTCAATATCATGTACAAAATGAAGCTCCGAGATGTCTTCTTCCTGCACCTGCAAAACTTCGCCCCTTTGGCCCCATGAGTTTTTAGTCTGTACGACCTCTCGAACCACTTGGTCGATTTTATTCATTTCTCCTGCAAAAGACGCCGAACCCACCAATAAAAACAAAATCGTCACAGAAATATTTAAGATTTTAAACATTTTTTGTCCCCCCAATATGAAACGTTGAGGTCTATGGCTAGAGCGCGTGGATAATCTTGTCAACTTGCATTGTCTCGGATCCCGCCAGAGAGCAAATCGAACAAAATTTTCACGAATATTCGACCATGAAAGAACCAGACTTTGAATTTTTGTTTGAGTGAGCCCTGATTTTAACAGGATTAAACTAAGCCTAGACTCGGTCACACATTGAACCCCTAATCTCTTCAGAGATCTCCAAGGGGAAGATAGTCACAAAGTATTCCATTAAACATGTGGCCTCCCGTAGGGTAAAACATTGCAAAACCCGTTTCTGAATGAAGTGTCTTGGGATCAAAGTCGGCCTGAAAATATGTGATCTGAGGATCCGCTTCATTAATAAAAAGATGAATTCTTCCAGTCTCCAGTACCGCCGGATAACTTCCATAAAATGTTTTGGAACTATCGAAGGAATGAATCGTCTTGCCATCGACCATCGCGGTGCCCTCGATTTCATAAACGGATTTTTCCGCGCGATCCGAGATGGGCTGTAAAACTGTAATCTGAAACTGAACCGAAGGATTACTCTCTTCGGGTGAGCGGCAGGAAACCCGATCTCCCTTTTCGAAAGGCTTCAGGGGGAGGTTCGCAAGCGTCTGCTGAGAAAATAGAATGTACAGTCCAAAAAGAAAAAAATGAAAAATTCGTCTCATTATACTCTCATAACCAAATTGGGGAATTACACCCAAGGCTTTGGACTTCCTTGTGCGCAGCCAAGCAATCAAAATGCATTTTTATCTAATTATTTTATAAAGATAAGGTCTAAGGACAAGGCTCAATGCATTAGCCCGCCGCCCACAAACATCAAAGGACCTGGCGAATGAATCTAACCGAGCTTTAGCGCAACGAGCGTTGAGCTTATCGTTCCGCAAAGGACCGAACCCCACAAGATGTCTACGACTGCAACCTTCACCGACCAGAAGGAAAGGGTCGACATATTTGTCATATCGTAAGTTCCATAGATAACAAAACCAAGTAAGGCGCCCCACAAAAAAGCTGATCCCAGGCTGCCCTGGGCCTTAGGAAGAGCAAAGAAAACAATTCCTATTGCGAGACAAAGATACACAATGGCCGCGGGCCATAGAAGAGGGGTGAATTGCTCATTTTGAAAACGCAGAACTGGTGCCAATTCTTTGGTATAAAAATTCGACATAATTTTTCCGAGCCAAATATAATCTAAAATTGGGACCAAAACGAAGGCCAGTACAAGTTGTTTTAGAATCAACATTTTTTGCTCCAAATCTAAGCTTTAGAAGATCTGCGTGGTCCATTAACAAAATGGTCCGTCATCAGTAGAAGCATAACTTGAAAACCAAAAAACATGAAGCTTCGCGTTTTTTTAAGAATTGATCTGTTTGTAGAAGGGGGCCAGAAGCACTAATGAGGCAAATCCGTTGACCCCACCGGTCCACCTCCGGCATCATTGAGCTTATGACTCAAAATTCATCTGCATCTTCGCCCCGATCGAAGGATTGGCCCTTTGCTTTAGCTGCCTTAGGAATCGTCTTTGGAGATATTGGGACAAGCCCTCTTTACGCTCTTCGCGAGGCCTTTCACGGCACTCATGCGATTCCCCTCACTGAGGCCAGCCTTTATGGTGTTCTTTCGTTAATTTTTTGGTCTCTGACCGCGATTATCTCCTTTTGGTATCTTCAGTTTGTCATGCGCGCGGATAATCATGGCGAAGGCGGAGTCCTCGCACTAACGGCTCTTGCATGCCTGCACAAAACCCGGAAGATAAAAAAGGGAAACACCTATTTTTTAATCCTCGGTCTATTTGGAGCAGCACTTCTGGTCGGTGACGGAATGATCACCCCGGCTATCTCGGTTATGTCCGCCGTTGAGGGTCTTAAGGTCGCCACGCCCATTTTTGATCGCTTTGTTGTACCTCTGTCCCTTATTATTTTGGTCGGAATATTTTCTGTTCAGAAATTTGGAACTGCTAAAATCGGCTCATATTTTGGGCCGGTCATGTTGGTCTGGTTTTCACTTCTGGCAATTCTTGGAATCAATTCGATTGTTAGGACGCCCGAAATTCTGATGGCAGCAAGTCCCCATTACGCGCTTTTATTTATAATTGAAAATCCGAAACTTGCTTTTGTTGCACTTGGCGCAGTGTTTTTGGTCGTCACCGGTGGAGAGTCCTTATACACAGATCTTGGGCATTTCGGTCGAAAGGTCATTAGCCAAGCTTGGTTTAAAATTGCGATGCCTGCATTGATTATAAATTATTTTGGACAAGGGGCCCTGTTGCTTCGTGATCCAAGTTCCGCGCAAAATCCATTTTATCTTTTGGTTCCAGATTGGGGAATTATTCCCATGGTTCTGGTCGCAACCTGTGCAGCCATTATTGCTTCTCAGGCCTTGATCTCTGGGCTGTTTTCGATGTCCAGACAATGTGTGCAACTTGGATTTTGCCCAAGACTTGAAATCCTGCATACCTCAGCCAAGGAAATCGGACAAATTTATGTACCACCCATGAATTGGATCCTGATGATCGGGACGATTTGGTTGGTTATTGCTTTCGAGAGTTCTGGAAACCTTGCTTCCGCCTACGGAGTCGCAGTTGCTCTGACAATGCTTATTACTTCAATCCTGGCACTGGTCGTTGCTAGAGCTTTGTGGCACTGGAAGTGGCGCAGACTTTTATTTTATGCCTCTGTCATTCCTCTGATCGAGATCTTTTACTTCGCAGCAAACTCTTTGAAGATCGCGGATGGCGGATGGGTTCCGTTGTTAATTGCCGCTTGCGTTTATACCCTTATGACGACTTGGAACAAAGGTCGAAAGATGCTGATGCGACAGATGCGCGAGCGCGCCTATCCATTTGCAAATTTAATTGAGGACCTAAAGAAGGCTCCACCCGCCCTAGTCTCTGGCTGTGCGGTCTACATGGTCGGTGACGCTAAAACAACTCCACCAGCCTTAATGCATAACTTAAAACACAATAAGGTCCTTCACAAAACAGTGATCTTTCTAACAGTCGTCACTGAAGACGTCTCTAAAGTGCCCGAAAACGAGCGGCTTGATGTTGAGACTATTGCTCCTGGTTTTTTTCGAGTCATCGGGAAGTATGGATTTATGGAAACTCCTGACGTCTCTTTGCTGCTAAACCGCTGCCAGACCAAGGGGTTTATTGAGTCCGATGACGAAGAGCCGACCTATTTCTTGGGACGAGAAATCTTGGTCTCTCGCCACGGAGGAGAGCTTTCTTTTTGGAGAAAAAAGATTTTTTCTTTTCTTGCTAAGAACTCAAGGCCCGCAAATGCATATTTTAATTTGCCACTAGACCGCGTCATCGAAGTGGGAATGCAGGTCGAAATTTAAAGTCTAACTAGATACTTCTTGAGAGCTGTTACTTAATATAGCTCTCGCAACCCGTTCCCGCTGGAAGGGTTACTAATGACTCCTGACAGCCCACCGTCGCTGGGCAATGAAGTCGAACGTGGTAATGATCGTGATGACCGGCTTGGTGATGAATACTGCGTAAAGCTCTGAATTCAACGGATTGAGGGTCTGAGTTGTACTCACCTTTTTTATAGGCAAAAAGACAAAGTTCTTTTTTAATTCTTCGATCTAAAAAGATCGAGATAATGTAGCGCTCTTTTGTGTTGTTAAGAAGCTTTATCAAAGACCAATTCTTTTCTAGATCGAATTCTGACTTTCTATTTCCCACGGCAGACCAAAAGCTATTCTGAACACCTTTTGTAGAAATAAATGCGATATCTACGTCTAGTCCGTTTTGATGACTAACGTGTCCACCAAGTCTTCGTCCTGATTTTTTCGAAAGGGAGCCCACTTGAACCCTGGGTCCTTCTGGATAAAGTTTTTTAAACTCGGTGGTCGCCTCGGTGATCAGTTGCACTAACACATCTGCGCCCCAAGTCGGGCGTAAGTCTTCTTTGATCACCTTAAGATTGGAGCGCACGAAATAGCCCGGTCCTTCTTCGGGAAGAAGACTTGCGTTCATAAGACGGCCCGAAGTGTGACGTCCGATTGCTTGACGTGTTTGCTGATTTAAAGTGACCGAAAGGGTTGGGATTTGGCTTGGCTCTGTTACTTCTTTTGGAGCCCGAGGTAGACGAACCGGGCCTGAGTAATCCGCACCGTCTCCGATCTCAGTTTTTTTAGATACGACCGCAGGCCTAGCCTTTGGGCTTTTATCTTCAACAACTTTCTTTTTCGGAACGACCGGCTTTTGTGGCTCATCAGGTATCTTCGGATTTAAAGAGCGCTTGGGCTTTAAAGGTACAGAGGTATCTTTTTTTGCAGATTCTTGCTTAGGGCTCTCTTCTATTCCTTCTTCGGTCTCTTCTTCGGTCTCTTCTGCAGACTCTTCTGCAGACTCTTCGACTGGCTCTTCCTCAACAGGTTCTTCTTGTTGAGGAGCTGCGGGAGTGGTGCGCGATTGTTTCGCGCCAGAAACCTGATTGAAACGAAGATTCTTTTTAACGGGGGGGCTGGTGCGAAGTTTGCTGGTGATCTCTACCGGTTTTGAAATCGCTTTATCCAACTGTTTTACAAACTGGCGCGTGTACTCTTCGCCTTCAAATTCATAAGTAAGATCTAGGGCAATCTCATCACAGACATTAATATCCGTACAGCCCGCCGAGGCACGAACTCGTTTTTCTGCCCGTACAGCTGGATCAGTTGAATACAAAAAGGCATACCATTCTTGCTGAGACGAATCAAAGGGCCCCTCAAGCTCGATGGCTTCTTCGCCTTTGCCATGAACTGCAGTAAATTTTAAGTTCATTTTCTTCTGATCTAAATCAATCTGCAAAATAAGGTTTTTAAAACTGACTGGAATTGGGGCCTGTTTTAAATCGGGTCGAGACTCTTCTGCCTCTTTAGGAATCTCTCTTTGCTCCATTTGAATTTCTTTTGTGCCGGTGAAAAAAACAGGGTTCTGAATTTTATGATGAGAAAAGGTGTCGGGATTTGAAAAATCCCGGGGTCCTGATTCACTGGGATTGGAATTGAAGTCCTGTCCACAAGCCGCAAGAAAGCTTATTCCTAAGATCAGACAAAATCGAATAATGATGGACCAATTTTTCACAGGATTCTCCCTGAGGCCTTTATAAGCAAAAGCTGGTCCAGGCTAAGTTATTGATTTTACTGTATATAATTATGCATAAAGCCCTGGAAAATGACAATTTTGGGCCTTTAGTTCTGTGTTGGTGCGGCCTCAAGGGCCGCAATGAAATCAACCACAAATTGATTTTCGGTCTCGAGAAGGCGTGCTTCTAAAGATTGGGGGCTATCATTGGGAAGGACTGGAATACGTTTTTGCGCCAGAATCTTTCCGGAATCGTATTCTTCGCTGACTTCATGAATTGTGATCCCGGTCTCTAAACTGCCCGACTGGATCACTGCCTCATGGACTTTGACTCCGTACATTCCCGGCCCGCCGAAAGCAGGTAAAAGTGAGGGGTGAGTATTGATTATTTTACCCCGAAATCTGGATAAAACCTGAGGTCCAATTTTTTTTAAAAAGCCACACAAAAAAACAAGGTCGATGTCTTGGCTTGAAAGCTCGTTGGCTATTTGTTGATCCCAAGCGGCCAGATCGGAAAAATCTTTGGGGTCCAATACGCGAACGGGAATTCCAAGATTTTTTGCTCGCTCGCAGGCCTTTGCCTGTGGCCGGTTCACAATCAACAGTGCGAGCTTCGACTTCAAATGTCCGCTTAAGCAAGCACGTGCCAAGGACTCAAAGTTGGTCCCCGAACCCGAGGCCAGAACTGCAATCCGAAATGCGGGATTCAATTGAGTTTCCATTTTTATTAGGGCCCAATATAGCATGGGTCTAAAGAATTTTCAGATTCAATCGCCCGCTTGACCCGCTTTGTTGAGTCCCCGAGAGTCAGTCTCTGACGGGGTAGAAGCTAAAAGAGGGGACCGGAATGGCTAAAAAATTTCAATCACAACTTTCTAGCGCCCTGGTTGCCACCCTTTTTGGCATTGTCCTTTTCAATTCACAGCCAGGTCTAGCGAGTGAAGCCTCATTCACTCCGGCTCAGAATGCCATTTACAAAACTCTTCAAACATTCAAAAACTCTAAAACTTGTGTCGATTGGGACTACTCTGAATTTCACATCTCAACTCTTTCGAAGCGGCTTGATCAGATGGCGGCCCTTGAGCCTCTTGATAAAAATATTTGCGCCGTATTTTCAAAACTTCAGGCGGAAGAGTTGGCCTTGTTTACAGATTGGCTTCGTGAAACGGAGATGGGTCAAAACCTATCTTGCCAAACTGACTTACTCGAAATTCACAGCGCTTGGTTAGTTGGCAAAACGCGCAGATTAAATATGAGACTTCTTCGGGACAACAAATATCAGGCCTCAAGCTTTGTTCCGGCCGGCCCTTCGATTGCGATGGACCTTGAAACTTCGACGGGACCAATTTTGTTTCACGGGGACCTGCCACCAAAGCACTTGGCTTTGACATTTGACGATGGCCCTCATCCGACGAGAACCCAAAGGCTTTTAGATATTCTTGAAACCGAGAACTTACAGGTGAACTTCTTTTTAGTTTCGAACAATGCCAGAGCCTATCCTCACCTAGTGCGCAAACAACAAGATCTAAACCACGGCGTGGGCGGGCACTCCATTTCTCATTCAGATTTAAGTCGAATGAGCTTAACTCAAGCAAAATATGAAATCTTCGGTGGCTTAAACGATATCCTTGATATCCTAGGATCCGTATTGCCGCACTTTCGTTTTCCTTATGGAGCCAGGACAAAATCTGCCCAGAGTGCCGTTGTTGATAAGGGCGTCGCTTCGTTTTTTTGGAATATTGATACTCTAGACTGGAAACATAAAGATCCTGAATTTTTGTATGATTATGCCTTGGGGGAAATCCGCAAACAAAACCGGGGTATTGTTTTATTTCATGATGTTCAAGAGCAAACGATCACAGTGCTGCCTCAAATTCTTCAAACCTTAAAATCTGAGGGCTATAAATTTGTGGTATTCAACAGCCCTTCGATCCAACAACGCATCGAATATTAAAGTGATTGTCGATTACTTCAAACTTTCAGAAAAAGACCAGCTTGCGGCAAGCCGGCAGATTAAAGAAATATTTTTTGAGTCCAGCTCGCGAAAAAATTTTAAGACGGATTTGGATAAGGAGACTTTCTTTAAAAATTGGACCTCCTATTATTTAGACAATCCCGCTCAGAAAATTTGGCTTTGGCAAAACAAAAATGCTGTCACTGAGTCTTACTTGATGGCCTGCTGTGATTCCAAAGCAGCGAAGTCTTATTATGAATCTCGCATTCCAAGCTATGTGCTATTCGAAGATCTTTTTTCGCAATATCCGGCACACCTTCATATTAATTCTAGTCCCGACGTCCGTGGCCAAGGTGTGGGAACTAAATTAATCCAGCATTGCATTGAACAACTTCGCAATCTGGGATTAAAAGGTGTTCATTTGATCACCAGTCCTGATGCTAGAAATGTCGATTTTTATAAAAAAAATGGATTCGGTTTTTCTACGGTTCGACAGTTTAAGGACTCTGAGCTTCTTTTCCTGGGGCAGGAGCTCTCTCGGGTTTAAGCATCAAAAAATAGACTCGCCCTTTGTGTTGGATATTATTGGCGGCAAGCTCTGCGTAATAGCCTTCTCCAAAAAATAAATCGACCCTGCCCTTTCCTCGAATGGCTCCCCCGGTATCTTGATCGAGCATAAAGCGGCTAAACTCTTTAAACTGAATCGACTCATTTTCACGTCGAAGACTGGCCTCTATCGGGCGCTCGGCTTCTACATAAGAGATCAAGCCCTTAAATCCGTAAAGGCTATTGTCGGTCGCAATCGTCCTGTTGTTGGTCAATGAGACGGAATCGTTTCCAAGAGGTGGCTCGGAAGTCGCCCGAAAATAAACATAACTTGGGCATTGAGCGTAGATCTCTTTTTGTTTGTCTGGATTCTCTTGAAGAAACTTTCTCTGAGAAGGAATCGATCCATCCGAGATATAGCCTTTTTGAATCATATAGTTCGAAATAAATCTCCAGGTCTGCTGATTTGTTCCGTCATATGTTAAGTAGGTACTTGTCCCGTCTTCAAACACAACCCTGCCCCCACCCTGAACTTGAAGGATATAAAGATCAAAGAGGTTATCTGCGTAGAAAATCTCGTAGCCTTTGCCATCCAGTTTATTGTCGAAATCGATTTCAATTCGAGAAAGTCCCGCAAGCTCTTCTTCTTTGGGTTTCGAGAAAATGGGGTAAGGATAGCGATCTGACCGAACCCGGCTGCCGTGAAGACTTGGGGTATAGTAAGCGGTAAAAAAGGTGTCTTTGCTTTCTCCAAAGCGCGGATCTCCAGGCTGAAGAAGTGGCGAATAGAAATTAAAAGATTGCCTTAAATCCTGATTGAAGACTTCGTAGCAACGCTCTTTTTGTAAGGCCGAGGGACTGCTGCGTAAACAATTTCTTGCCGCTTGAATTTGTCCTAAAAAAACTTTTAAGCTTTCGAGGGCCAGTTTTTGTGGAAGGTCCTCTCCCCCCATGCGAATTGTGCCATTAAGATTTTTTGTCCTAAAACGCACTAGCTGACGACTGATGGCGGTCTCAAGTTCAGAGAACTGGAGGTCATCCTGAAATCTCGGAAATTCTGAAGACGCCAGTTTTCGAGTGGGTGTTTCGTAGGAGCGCTCTGGCTCGGGCTCTTCGGCCAAGATTTGGGGTTCATGAATTGCAATCAAGAAAGCACTTAAAACCCAAACCAATCCCTTCAAATTCCCTCCTTGGATATTGAAGCTCTGTCTTACTATACCCAAAGCGACCAGAGTTTGCCGGTCTCTGAAAACGATTTTTCCCCATCTTTACGAGTTATTTTTAGAACGGATCCTCAACGTATCGCTGGGGATACGCCTCCGGTCCATTCTAAAAATAACTCGCAAATCTGGCCAAAACTCACTTCCATAAACCAGCAAACTCTGGTCACTTTGGGTATAAAAGATCAGACTCTCATTTTAGGCGGGAAAATTATTCAAGGTCTACAACTCTTGGCACTGACCAGGCCCTAGGCCCAGAGCCCATTTGCGGCTCTACCCGACCTATCCGGTAAGTTTAGGACGGGACTCTATCTAAAGTAAGCCCCAAGGCTTCGGCGAATCCCGCGCAGCAAGCGAAAATGCGGCTGAAAAGATGTAAGTGCGAGGGGATCCGAAATGACTTTTCGAAGAGTCTTGATTAGGTTCTTATCCTTATGGCAAATATCTCGAGCTTTCTAATCCTCATTCTTCTTTTTTATGGTCGATCTTTACGTCATTCGAACAAAAAAAAGCATGCCCTCATCATGAGTCTTGTTATTGGCTTGGATTTAATCCTGGTCCTTGCCTTAGTTTTTATGCGAAATGCTTTAGGCCAAGTCGATACGGATATGCATTGGAGCCTTATGGTCCACCTGCCCTTTGCGGTCGGAACTTTGCTTTTGTACTTTGTTGCCTTATTTGTCGGGATTAAACTTTTAAAGGGTGATCGCTCGTACTTGGGAAAAATGCGATTTCTTGATCGCCTTATTATGCCCGGTCGCACACTTACATTTTTGACAAGTGTGCTGATGGAAGTTTTAAGTAAACTTTAAGCTTTAGTGTACTTCGAAACTTTTTGATCAATCGTTCCGAATATATTTCGTCCCGACCCATCCTTCATTTCGATTTTGATTCGATCGCCGACTTTCATGAATGGAGTTTTGATCACCCCCTCATGAACTTTTTCGAGCATCCGCTTTTCTGCCAAACAACTGCTTCCCCGCTTCATGTCTTCATTCGAAACCGTTCCACTTCCTATAATTGTTCCTGCTTTTAAGTGGCGAGTTCGCGCCGCGTGGGCAATCAATTGACCAAAGTGAAAGTGCATCGCTCCCGCATCGGCATCACCGAAAAACTCTCCGTTAAATTCAACCAAAAGAGGAAGATGAAGACGCCCTCCCCTCCAAGCAGAACCGAGTTCGTCGGGGGTCACTGCAAAAGGCGCAAAGGATGAAGATGGCTTTCCTTGAAAAAACCCAAATCCTTGTGCCAGTTCTTCAGGAATTAAACCTCTTAAAGAAACATCGTTAATAATCACAATCAAAAGAATATACTTTAGGGCCTCTTCAGCTGTGACACCCATCGGAACGTCACCTAAAATAACTCCAACTTCGCCTTCGAAGTCCGTCCCATGACTAAAATCTACTTGGGGAATATCTTCGGTGGGAGCCAAAAAATCATCTCCGCCCCCTTGATACATCAAGGGAACCGTTTCTAAAGTTTCTGGCAAAGGTGCGTTTCTGGACATTCGGACGAGTTTAATATGGTGAATAAAAGCAGAACCATCAGCCCACTGAAAAGTTCTTGGCAAAGGCGAATGAAGCTTTTCTGGCTCAAGGTCAAAGGAGAGCTTTGACTTTCCAGAATTTAGCTCAGCAGAAAGCGCCTCAAGCTTAGGCCCAGCCTCTTTCCAGTTTTCTAGAGCTTCTCTTAATGAGGGCGCAACAGATCCCGCCTTAACGGCCTTCAAATTATCTTGGGATACTAGGATCAGCTCACCATCTCGGCTTTTATCGCTTTTTAGACTCGCAAGTTTCATGTGGCTCTCCTTAGAATTCAATCCCTTTGGGTATATATACCCAAAGCAATCGAGTTTACCGGTTTCTAAAAGCGATTTTTCACCATCTTTGCGCCTAATTTTTAGACTAGATCCTCAACGTATCACAGGGGATACGCCTCCGGTCTACTCTAAAAATTATTCGCAAATCTGGTAAAAACTCACTTCCATAAACCGGAAAACTCGATTGCTTTGGGTATAACCTAAGCAGCAAAACTTTGATATGCGCCGCATGCCAAAAATGGAATTGGCCCAGCACCGCTTGGGTGTATACTGAGGCGATGAAACTTCAACTTTACAGCTATTTTCGCAGCTCTTCCGCCTACCGAGTCCGGATTGGTTTAAATATCAAAAACCTGAAGTACGAATATATACCCGTTCACCTTCTTCAAGATGGAGGCCAGCAGAATAAAAGCGCCTATAGGCAGATCAATCCCATGGCCGAGATTCCGAGTCTTGTTCATGATGGTTTTGTCCTCTCGCAATCTATGGCGATCTTGCTTTACCTCGATGAAATTAAGGCCTCACCTCTTCTTTTTCCAAAGGACCTTAAGCTTCGCCACAAGGTCATTCAGTTCTGTGAAAACATTAACAGTGGGATTCAACCCATCCAGAATCTAAGAGTCCTGAATGCTTTAGGGACTGAGTTTTCTGCAAACCAAGCAGACAAATCCCGCTGGGCCGCCTACTGGATTCATAAAGGTCTTGCTGCTCTTGAGCTCAGCCTCGAAAACACCGCCGGCACTTATTGCTTTGGTGGAGAGCTTACTGCTGCAGATGTCTTTTTAGCGCCTCAGGTCTATAATGCGAAAAGATTTTCAGTTGATTTGAACGAGTTCCCAATTTTAAAGCGTGTCTATCTGGAAGTAGAAAAGCTGAAGGCTTTTGAAGATGCCCTTCCCGAAAAACAACCCGATTTTACAGGCTAAAGAAATAAACCCATTTATCAAAGATGGGCACACCTAAAAATAGAAGCATACTAAAGTTGGTCCACAAGAAAAAGGGCAGCCAACTTTTTTCGCCATCTGAGCGATAGTACTTAAAAAACTCAAGCATCAGTTTTACACAAATTGGAAAGACAACCAAAACGTACAAGACATTTGCCCTTAAAAACCACGGGGAGGCCATAGCCAAACCCACATAGGCGAATAGATAAAGACCAATATGATAAAGGGTGCGACTGACCCCAATCGATGCGGGAAGAACCGGAATTCCGCCTTCTTCATAATCTTTCTTATAGCGAATCGCGAGACACCAAAAATGGGGCATCTGCCACAAGAACATAATCAAAAACATGTAGATTGCATCCGGAGAAAAAATATTCGTGTTGTTTACGGAATACCCAATAAGAACTGGCATCGCTCCGGGAATTGCGCCAGGAACTGCTCCGAAAGCCAAGCGACGCTTCCAAAGCAGAGTGTAAAATCCGTTGTACAAAATGACGGTCAACAAAGCCAAGGCTGCAGCCAAGGGCTCTATCGCAGCCAACAACAACAAACCAAAGCTCATCATAAGAACAGAAATTAGATAAACCTGCCAGGGAGCTAGCTTGCCGTTAGGAATAGGACGAGCCATGGTACGGACCATCTTCGCATCGATGCGCCACTCTTGGGCCTGATTTAAAGCAAAGCTTCCACCACTGACAAAATAAAGACCGATCAGCAGATAAAGTATTTCGGACCAGTCCAAAATCTGACCCGGACTAAAGCTCATCGCATAGCCCGCAAATGCACTAAGCAGTACAAATACAACGATTCCAGATTTAGTTAAAAGGCCTAAAACCTTCATGGGTAAAATACCTCTACCGATTATGCCTATCTTATAAAGGACTTGTTTCTAAAACTCGTGTCCCAAGATCGACAACCAAGAACAGATAAAGAACCAACAGAAAAAATACGCTAATAAAGAAAAGTCCCAAATACATGCGGTCGTCATATTTTAAGTGCATGAATATGGCCAAAACAAAGTAAGCCTTTAAACTTGCGACGGCCATCGCAATAATCGTGTTTAAAAATCCAAAATCAAATTGCGCGACTGCGACCGTCGCAACAGTTAAAACCAACAAGATCCCAAGGATCTGGAAGTAGGTTTTTATCGGAATAATATGATGTTCTTGATGTCCCGCTGCCATACCTGCCTCCTAGCCGACCAAATATAATAATGGAAAGAGGTAAATCCAGATCAGATCCACCAAGTGCCAAAACAATCCCACACACTCCAAAGGCGTGTAGTAGGAAGGACCAAATTCATTTCTTCTTGAACGAAACCAAAGCCAGGCGATCGCACCCATTCCGGCAACAACGTGACTTCCGTGAAGACCGGTCATGCAAAAGTAAAAAGAGAAATAAAGACCAAGATTTGTTACGGCACTTTCTGGTCCCGTGTAGCTAAACAAAGTTCCGGGCAATAAACCTTCATGAATTTTATGGCTATACTCGAAGTACTTAATCACTAAGAAGATAAGTCCGCAAATAAAGGTCGCCGCCAGATTGTAGGTCACAAGCTTTGGCTTGTTGACCTGGGCAAAGTGAATACTTAAGGCCATCGTCAAAGAGCTGACCAGAAGGACTACAGTATTAACTGCACCGAGCTTCCAGTCCAAGAAGGTCGCACCTGTAATAAAGATCTCTGGATACATGTTGTGGTAGATAATGTAACCGACGAAAAGACCACCAAACATCAAGATCTCGGTCGTTAAGAATAACCAAAGACCTAGTTTGCTGGTTTCATATTCATGCTCAGCGCTATCGAAGTGATGAGCATGCTGGTGTTTTACAGGTGAAGAATCAACGGTACTCATAAGGACCTGCCGTTACTTTAGGTGTTTCATAAAAATTTTCATGAGGCGGAGGCGAGGAAGTCTGCCATTCAAGGGTTTTTGCACCCCATGGATTATCACCCGCTTTCTCACCTCTAAAAATTCCATCAATGATCACATATAGAGCGATCAAAAAACCAATTCCAATCGTCCAGGCCCCAATCGAAGAAATTTTATTTAAAGGCTCATAGACCGCAAGGTAATCAAAATAGCGTCTTGGCATTCCCATCGATCCCAAAATGAACTGAGGGAAAAAGGTCACGTTAAAGCCAACGAAAATTAGAACGAAGGTAATTTGAGCCAAGAACTCGTTGTACATACGGCCAAACATCTTCGGAAGCCAATAATAGATCCCGCCCATGATGGCCATCAAGGTTCCACCCACCATTACATAATGAAAGTGAGCAACCACAAAGTAGGTATCATGCAGATGTACATCGATCGCAGTCACTGCAAGTATAATTCCCGTCACACCACCGATGGTGAACAAGAAGACAAAGCCCAAGGCAAACAAAAGAGGAGAGTCAAAACGGATCGAACCTTTATATAAAGTCGCAACCCAGTTGAAAACCTTAATTGCTGTTGGCACCCCAACCAGCATCGTAATAAACGAGAAGATAATCCCTGCCACTTCACTTTGACCACTCACGAACATGTGGTGACCCCAAACAAAGAAGCTAACCGCTGCAATTCCGATACTCGAAAAGGCGATCGCTTTATAGCCGAAAATAGTTTTTCTTGAGAACGCTGAAATCAACTCACTGACGATTCCCATGGCCGGAAGAATCATAATGTACACAGCCGGGTGAGAGTAAAACCAGAAAAAATGCTGAAACAAAACTGGATCTCCCCCAAGGTTGGGGTCAAAAATTCCAACTCCCATGGTACGCTCTGCAACCAATAACAAAAGTGTGATCGCCAAAACTGGAGTCGCTAAAACCTGAAGAACGGCCGTTGAATACAAAGACCAGACAAAAAGTGGCATTCTAAAAAAGGTCATGCCAGGGGCTCGCAACTTATGAGTCGTTGCGATAAAATTTAAACCCGTAAGGATCGAAGAAAACCCCATTACAAATGCGCCCGTCACTAGAAGGATTGTTCCGTTGTCAGTTTTGATTGAGTATGGAGTATAAAAAGTCCAACCCGTATCTGCTCCATTATAAAATAAAGAGAAGAAAGCGATGCTGGCCCCGATCATCAAACAATACCAACTTAAAAGGTTCACCCTTGGAAAGGCCACATCTTTTGCGCCCAGCTGAAGGGGCAAAAAGAAGTTTCCTAAAAAGGCTGGAATCCCCGGAATAATCACCATAAAGACCATGATCGAGCCATGGAAGGTCATTAACTGGTTATACATCTGAGGCGTGACGATTGTCTGACCCGAGCTAAAAAGCTCCCATCGGATCAACATCGCAAAGACGCCGCCGATAAAGAAGAAGGTCAAAACCGAGATCATATAAAGAATGCCGATTCTTTTATGATCTAAGGTCGTCAGCCAAGACCAAATCCCGCTTTTTTCGTTAAGGTAATTTTTAGATCGATCTACTGTTCCTGCATGGGCCATTTCTGACTCCTTCTTACTGAGTGAGCGATTTTACGTACTCAATCGCTCCCATAATTTCTTCTTCAGAGAGCTGTCCTGCAAATGTTGGCATGACCCCAGCCGGATAAGTCTCTAAAACTTTAGCATTCGGATTTAATATAGATTCACGAATATAATTTTCATCAGCAACCGCCACAGCGCCGCCTTCAAACTTTCGCTCTTTTCCAAATAGACCCGCAAATCCAGGGCCGACACCTTTTTGGTCTGTCGTCGAATGGCAGGCGATACAACGAACGGAATAAACTTTTTGCCCGATATCGAGCATGCTTAAACCTTTATAGGGGTCATTCTGAAGCCATTCAGAATACTGTTCTGAAGAAACAACTCTGACCTTTGCAAGCATCGCCGAATGCTGATCTCCGCAATACTCGGTACAAAAAACCTGAAAGTTTCCTTCTTTTTTTGCGTTAAACCAAAGTGAGGTATATCGACCGGGGACAACGTCTTGCTTGATTCGAAAAGCCGGTACGAAAAAGCTATGAATGACATCTCTTGAAGTCATGACCAACTTGATTGGAGTATTCACTGGAACCACGAGTTCTGCAGGCGAGCTTTTTCCACTCTTGTATAAGAAAGCCCAATCCCACTTCTGACCAATGACTTGAACTTCTAAAGCGTCTTTCGGTGCCGAACGCATATTGGAGTAAACCCACCAGCCCCAGCCAAAAACACCCATAAAAATTAAAAAGGGAATAAAGGACCAGGTGAATTCGAGCACATTATTGTGGGTAATGTACGCGGTCTTGTCGTTATCCGACTGCCGCTTGTACTTAAAAGAAAAGTAGATAAATCCACCGATAACCAAAACGCAGGACACAAAGCTGGCCCATAGAAGAAAAACGTAAAGTTGATCCACCTGCTTGGCGATTTCTGTCCCTTGAACTGGCATTAGGCTACTGGCCCTTGCAACACTCGACCAAAACATTAAGCTTCCCCTTTCAGAGCTTTCATCGCACCACGCCTTTCTCGAAGCCAAGTAGGCAACAAGAAGGCCGTCAAGATTAGAACCATAAAAACGGCACCAATGCGCATGATGTTGAATGCATATAGAGTATATTTATTTTTGCTGGGATCAAACTGAAAACAGAAGAGTATAATTTGATCTATGACTGAGCCAATTTTTCCCTCAGAGGCCTCTAGAAGACTCATGCGGACCGTCTGCGGATCAAACTGAATTCCATAAAGATAGCG
This sequence comes from uncultured Pseudobdellovibrionaceae bacterium, assembly GCA_964389375.1. Lineage (GTDB taxonomy): Bacteria > Bdellovibrionota > Bdellovibrionia > Bdellovibrionales > UBA1609 > CAYMDP01. The sequence goes on from CAYMDP010000051.1 coordinate 18,277, forward strand.
CGAGATCTGGCCCGAAGGGGTTAAAATATAGGCAACTGCGGAATGGGCGAACTGCTGAACATCTTCGTCCCATCGATAAGAAAAGCCGATCTGCTCGGTCAGGCTTTTTACACTTTCTTCGCTTCCGGTTAAAAAATGCCAGCCTTTTTCAGCACCAGCTCGGTCATATTCTTTTAAGTAGGCTGCAAGTTTTGGGGCTGCAACTTCTGGGCTTTCTTTGTGATCCATACTGACCGCGACTAGGTCGAACTGATCGCCCGCCGTCCAGCTCATCTTCTGCATGACTTCAAGCAGACCATTTAAATGATAGTTACAAAGGCTCGGGCAGTCGTAATAAACCACAGTCAAAATCACTGGCTTATCGCCCTTGATCACCTGGCCAAGAGTGACCGCTTCGCCCGACTGATTGAGAAAGGGAAGACTTAGATCAATTTTTCGACCCAAATATTCTTTAACCCCGACACCCTCTAACTCGCGAGGGGTTTCGTGAGCCAATAAGTCTCGTTGAGCAGATGGATCATAGGCCTGTGCTGAAAAAGCGAGCAGGGCAAAGATGCTAAAAATGAAAGAAGGCCTAAAGATTACCATCAAAGATCGCCTTACTCCGCACCAGTCGCAAAAGTTTCAAGCTCAGAATCATTGTCAGAGACTTTGTTTTCAGTAATCGATCTCATAAAATGAACCAAAGCCCAGCGATCAAGCTTTGGAATGTGAGCAAAGGAAGCCATTGAAGTTCCGGCGATTCCATCTTTTAAAGTTTTATATAGGGCAATTGAGTCTCCACCGACTTTCCACTTTCCTTCGATCAAATTTCTTGGAGGCGGAACCAAGGCCTTACCCGCAGGTCCATCGCCCGCGCCACCCGGACCGTGGCAAACCGCGCAGTTGGTCGTGTAAACTTGTTTTCCGTGAGCGATCAAATCATCTGAAGAAATCCACGGTTTTTCAACTTTAGAGACGTCAACAGCTTGAGCTGCTCCACCGGCAACAGTTTGTTCGGCACCGCCGCCTTGCTCTTCGGGAACTTCTTTTAAATCGACCCCAGGGTGAACCAAGGCCACGTAGACAAAAAAGCATAAAGAAAAAGCCATTGAGAAAATAAAAGCCAAGAATCCACTACGATTGTAGGTATCGCCAGTTTTCATGGGCGTCTCCAAATCAAAATTAAGGTTTTGTAACGGAGGCAAACTAGCACCCAGGATCTGCTCAGTCACGCCTCAAATTCAATTCACGCCAGTCTTCCGACAAGTTGGTCGGTCCACCTCAAGCCGAAAAAATCCGCCGCTGGCGCCCCGCGTCTTTTCAAATGCTTCAACTTTCTGGCTTCTGGACGCTATCCTTTTAATCTTCGAAAGGGAGAAAAAATGAGATCCTTAAACCAACTTGCCCTCTGCTTTGCCTTTTTGTTTTTAATTTCGGCCTGCACGACCCCGAGACCCAAAAAATTTGAGTCCCTCAGTTTAGGGCAAACAAAGTCCGACGTAATTGACCTGGTTGGAAATCCAAAAATTTCTAAGCGCGAAAAGGGCCGAGATTTCTGGATCTATAGCTACTTTGAAGGCGAACAAGAGTTTAGAAAGTCCGTAGAGTTTGAAAAAGGCAAAGTGGTTCAGCTTTCTCCCGCTCGGCCCTTTCCAGATCCAGAGTCAATCATTGAAAAAGCCGACAGTCTTGAGGACCTCGAATCCAAAGGAAAGTTGATAAAGAAAGATTCAGATTCTGGCTTTAAAGATGTCGACGGTGGACAAGACGAATAAGAATCGTCTTGTCGGCTTAACCTTTATTGTTCGAGCCTTAATTTTTTAGCAGATCCTGATTTTGTCGGAGTCTCGCCTTGGCTTTGCGAGGTCTTTGGTTTTGGCCGCGCCTCTTTAGGCATAAATTTTTTGTACTTGGAACCAACAAGGGCTCCAGCCTCATTTAGCCGCTCATCTAATAAAGATACTTTTTCTAAATCTTCCATAGATTTTTCAGCCCTGGGAGCGAATTTTCGTTCAATCTGCGCGCCTTCACCTGGATATTGATACTGAACTTCACGTCGCAACTCATTGTACTCGAGAACATTTTTTGATCGGTCCTTATGAAGCTCCACCATCTGCTTCATCAGCTCGCGCTTTTCATCCTCGAACGCCTTTTCCAAAATCTTGCGGCCGAAAC
>CAYMDP010000052.1:0-20364 GCA_964389375.1 uncultured Pseudobdellovibrionaceae bacterium
GCGACTTCTTCTAATCTCTTTTTATAAGCAGACTTCTCGGCCTCATCCATAATCTCTTTTGCAGAGTAAGCAACGCGGGTAAAAATGCCTCCCGCAGAGGTCATATCTAACAAGACCTGAGGGGCTTGATAAGACCAAGTCCGTAGTTCAGTAGTCCGATCGACTGTAAACTTTGAAAGCTTTGTATCTACGCTACAACCGGAGTTTGGCAAATACACCAAACCCGACGGATCGGCCGGAAGAGCTTCAACAATTACGCTATTTCTAGATCCCAACAAAAATAGGTCCTGCAAACTAAAATCAATATCCACCGTGATTCGACCGTCACGTACAACCACTGGAATCTCGTAGTGAGAAATGTACTCTGGTAAACGATCCGGTCTTTGCGGCATCACGCTATCATTAAGCTCAGTCCTTAAGTTTAACAGGAGGTCTGATTCTTCCTTGTGCATAGCGATGCTGTTCTTTGCACCCTCAGCCTCTTGGTGGTGGCGCGCAAGAACAAACCGAACAATATAAACTCCGTCACGAAGATCATCCCGCTTTCCAACCCCGCCAACAAGCGAGTCATGTCGAAGCACCCGCGGAATAAACTGATAGCGGTATCGTCGCTTAACAACCAAGTTCAACTCATCATCAACGATGTAGTTTTGCTCTAAGAAGTTCGAAGTAAAATTATGTAGCACAAGCTGAGGAACTGGAGAATCCTTACCGCCCTCAGACTGGCTGCTTAGTTTCTCTAAGGTTTCAGTCGTCACTAGGTTTTTAAGTTGAGATGCATCTTTACCAAAGGTAAATCCGTAATCCCAAGGGTTAATTGCAATGACTAGTTTTTCACTTACACCAAGCTTCTGATTCTCGACAACAAAGTCGTTCACTACATATCGCTCTCGATTGTAATATCCGTGGCTTTGACCATGTTCCCAAATCATGCAGCCGGCGTAGTCCGTGGTCTTTGTATCGACTAGTTTTAACTTTCCATCTTCTTTAACATGGACTTTAAACTCCGTGTAAGGCACTCCTTTTAAAGTCAAAGGATTGTAGACACAGGTTTCAACCTGATACTGAACAAGTCTTTGAACTGAGGACTCGCACTGGTCTTTATCAACAGCACTAAATTTTGGGTTCGGACGAGACAATCGGTACGAAATTCGCCCAAGACCAGCTTTTACATCCTGTCCGCGAATCATACTGTTTTGACTTAATATATTCAGCTGCAAGGAGTCTTCTTTAAGATCTCCCTTAAGTCCCATATCCCAATTGGATCGGTTTTCGTAAACCTTTTGAAGGGCTTGCTGACTTTCTGCAGTTAAGTTTGCGGATTTCTTTCCAAGCAAAGATGTCACTTCGCCCATAAAAAACAAACCTTCAAAGGGAAGCACACTGCTTTCGTCAACATATCGAATTCTTAATCCAAGCTCGAAGGTCCCAGTACTTGGCGCAAAAGGAATCTTTACGGTAAAAACATGACGGACCAAAGGCTCATTAAATTGAATTCGTTCAGGAACAACATCTTCGCTCATTAGGATCTTTTGATCCGACTCATTTTGTCCAGAGACCAAGATGTAGGGCTTTACTTCAACTGCTCCCCGGGTCAAATCTACGTAAGTATAATCTTTGTAAAGACCCTTCACTCTAATTTTGGGTCTAAATTCCAATTGAAGAGAGAGCTCTGCGCCCGGTGCCTTTCCTTTAACACCCTCACTGATAAACTCTTTTTCAGATAAGGTCGCACTGACGACATCAACATAAAACTGAGGACGATCTGAATACTGCCCCGAAATACTTCCTGACCAGGTCAAGGCCGACAAGGCTTGATCCTTGGGGACTAATTTATCACCTGGAATCAGATCCTTTTCGTGATTCAAGTCTACTACCGCAGGAACTTGACTCGCACTTTTGCTAATCCACGGATTTACAGCAAGAAGCAGAAGTCTTTGACCTTTGTGCGAAGTTTGGCTGGCACGAATTCCACGTTCGATCGTGACCCATTTAGGTTCTTTGCCAATTTCAAATTTGACCACTTCTGACCAAGCCAAACAGCCACTGGAATCTGTCTTAGTTTCGATTGTTCGATCTCCAGCAACAATAGAAAATCCTTGATCAGGAATCGCTTTGTACTGAAGATAGTCTTTAAGACAGGTCTTAAACGTAAAGGTTTTTTGATTTGGAATCCCTGACAGACTTAATTCAGATATAAATGACTCGCCCGTGACCTTATCCGCTAAAAAAGTTGCCGTATCTTCATTGGTCTTATCGCTGGGTTTATCGGACACGCAGGAAGAAATCAGACCAGACATCAAAATTAAAACAAGTGCTGCATTAAATCTCTGCATAATCAGTCCCCACCGAAATCAAAAAGTAATTCTGTTCAGGTTGAAATGGCTGCGTGTTTATTAACCGACTGTTTACATACTGAAATTTGGAAACAATGTTTAGCTTGGTCCATTTAGCTTTTAGTTCAAAGGCATAACCGGATCTATTATTGTGACCCAAAGCCCCTGAATTGTAATAACCGGGAGAAGAATCCGACTGATTCACAAAGTAACTTACCGATGGGGCCAGTCTTAAGGACTCAATTTGATCCAACTGAAGCTGGGCTGAAAGCAATTGGCCCTTGTTAATATCCGAAGGGGCTTTTGAGTTCTCAAGATAAGAGCCCGTAAATCGAAGACCCGTTTTAGAATTCAAAGGAAGTAAAAGGTCTGTGCCGACTTCAAAGCCTTCAAAACGATAGCGAAACTCATCTCCTGTTGGAGTATTGACATCCACAGTATTCCCGAAAAGCTGACTTCTACTGGCAATCTGCGAGGGCAACTGAGAGAAAGAAAAATAGGTCGCACGAGCGGTTAAGCGCACATCAGAAATATCTTGTCTTCCCGCAAGTGAAACAGTCGAAAGGCTTGGCGTCGGCTCCACATCCGTCGTACGAGTTCCAAGTGTCTCACTCGTCGGAACGGCCTGTTGAGCCACTAACTGAATCCAAGAATTAGAATCTTTATACTCCATCTGCGCTAAGGCAGAAGGAAAGGTTCGATCATAAGCTAGAAGCAAGGGCGCTTGCAAAAATTCCTGGCTTAAGGCTCCTGCCTTAAAAGTAGTCCATGGAGAAGGAGACAAAATTAAAGCGGCTTCCCGTAGGTACATTCCATTTTTTGATCTATAGTCTTCAAATACTGTTTGCGAGGATTCGGATCCTAAATCCGCGTATGCCTCGACATTGGCGGCAAATTGATCGGATACTTTGTAGGTTAAATTTCCGTAAAAAGATGATCTCACTCGAGTGCTTTTTGTTAAAGCCTCGTCGGTCTCTCGACCTTCCATTTCCGCGCGCCACAAAATCAGTAGCGGTTTACTTCGAAGCTTGGCTTCGTTTTGCTCCTCTGAGGAGACAAGAACTCGATTGGTTCCGGTCAAGCTGTGACGGTGCCAAAGCTTATCTCGATTATCGACGTATTCTGCCTTTGCGGAAATTGAGAATAAGGGGCCTAAGCCCCAAGTGGCAATGGCCAGGCAGGCAAACAGAGAAATCCGAAATGGGGATGTCTTTAAGGTCAGAATTCTAAACTCCCTAAAAAACCTGTGAAAAAGCCTCAGAACCGATCCGATGTCTTCTTCAATACAAACCCCGTACGCGCTTCCGGGTGGCCCTAAGTTATTGAAATAACTAGGGCTCAGCCTAAACTAAACTCAAAAACCTGCCAATTTTTGGCAATACAAGCGCAAATTGTTCAAAAATCAGGCTTGCTAAGTTTTTAATGCTGTGCCGTAAAGTGCCGAATTCTCTGGATAAAGTCAAAAAACTTGTTTTCTCTATGCTTTGAAAAAAATCTATGGGGCCTGAGCCTCGCAAGTGAGTCCGGCAGGCCTATATTGCTCCCTAGAAGGTTGATTTCAGGTGAAGCTATTTTAACCAGGAAAACTTTGCCCAAACCTAAGCTTAACAATTCGGTTCAATTCACGGGCATACCTTCCCAAAGCTGAGGACGACAACTGACAAAAGGCTGCCGGCGGTCTCAGTCCAATCGAGAAAAGAAGCGAGGATCCAGCTCAAAATTAATCGAATGAGAGTTCGTGCAAATTAGCCAAGCCCTAGATTTGCCCTTGAATTTTCCTAAGGGACCTCAGTCCAAACCAAGAATACAACTCACCGTCAACTAAGGCCGAAAAATACGGAAGTTTTTTTAAGTCCGATTGTTTTTTTTCAAAGGGATAAGGCTCTGAAGAAAATAAAAGTAAGGTCTCTTGTGGATTCAAATTTTCGATTTTAATTTCTGGATATTTCTGAAGACCTGGGGATTGAAATCCCCAGCCAAGGTGCGCAAAAATAGAACCTATAAAAGTATTGGGTCCGACGGTCATCCAAGGATCTTTCCAAATCAGATAAACCAGCTGCTTTATCTGAGACAAGTCTTCCGGCTTATTGATCCAACGACTAAGACCCGGAAGATTTGAAAGAGCCACCGGGCGATCCGTCTTTTTTCGACCAAAACTCTCCCATTCAGAAGCTAAGTCCTTAAGAGCCTTTGAGCTTAAGATTTGCCCGAGATTTCGAAGTTCACCTGGAAGGTCCAATATAGACTCGGCATGGCTTGCGTAAACCGGAATAGGGCTCTTCTCGGCAAAGATTTTTGGGTTTTCTTCTTTATCCAGAATCAACAGATCTGCGCCAAGATCTGCAAGTTTTTGCCAGTTCACATCCTTGGTTCCACCAACCACCGGAATATTTTGAACCTGATTCTGAGGGTGAATACAATAGCGAGTGCGTCCGACTACAGAAACTCCAGACTCGATCAGAGTTTCAGTCCAAGAGGGAACCAGACTGATCACTTTCATTCTGAGGCCTTTCTTTGTAGGGACAATTTAAACAGTCCGAATCACAGCACTCCCCTTGTTCAAGCAAAAAGCTTTTACTGAGGACAAAGCGGCCCTGATTGTCCAGCTCGTAGTCTTTTCCCTCCTCGAGAGGGCGAGAGATTGGTTTTCGCATCGAAACAGAGGCTAACACAGGTTCTAAATGCAATCGAGCCCCCCTTCGCCTTTCCGATCAATATCCGCATTTTCCAAGCGAGCACTCCTCTTTTTTTAAAACTCAACTTTGAGGCGGTGCTGGTCATTGAAGCGGTGCTGGTTTTTGAAGCGCCGCTGGTTTTTGAAGCGCCGCTGGTTTTTGAAGCGCCACTGGTTTTTGAAGCGCCGCTTCGAAACCTCAAGTTTGGATTTTGACAAGGGACTAGAGCACAGACTAACGTGTTGGGCATGGCAAAATCATTTGAAGCAATGCGAACTATTCCCCCTGAAGCTGGCTACGGACCTGGCGACGTGATGATCGTCTTTGGAGAACTTTTTCAAAGGGGTTATGCAAACGGAATTGTCGACCAGGCGAAAGCTTGTGGAATGAAAGTTTTGTTTTCAACGGTCGGACGAAGAGAATCAGAAGGTCCTTTAAGAGCTTTAAATGCCTCTGAGCTTGCGGAGAAAGATCAACCCTTAGTCAACATCCCTCTTGAAGCCGGCTTTGACATGAGCCCCGCAGAGGACGGCCAAATGCCAATCGATCAACTGAAGGGACTTAAACTTTCAGATTGGGAAAATGCCAAATTGGAATGGAAAAAACTTGAGCAGTCAAAAAAAACTGCTCGAGAATCCTTTCGCAATCGGGTCCGAGAATACCTGGCGGAAGTAGAAAAACAAATCCCCCCTGGAGCCAACTTACTTTTTGTACACACCATGGCCGGCGGGGTCCCTCGGGCCAAAATCATTATGCCCGTCATGAACCGAGTATTTAAGGGCCACGGCGATCGCTACGCTTCATCGGAAGAATTTTGGAATGGGGATCTAGGCCGCTTTGCTTCGGAAAGTTTTTACGAAGTCACCGCAGAAACCTATCGGGATCTGATCGAGCTTTCCGAAGGCCTAAGAAGCCGCAAAGAATCGGAAGGCAAAAAGGTCTCTTATGTTGCCTACGGATACCACGGAACCGAGGTGCTTTGTGGAGAGAAATATCAATGGCAATCCTACTCTCCCTACCTTCAGGGTTTTGCTAAAATTCGCTTAGAAGAAGTCGCAGAAGAAGCTTGGCAAAAAGGGATCAAGGCCAGTGTATTTAACGCTCCAGAAATCCTGACGAACTCAAGTTCTGTATTTTTAGGGGTTGAGATCTCGCTTTATGCACTTCTTGGAGCTCTTCGAAAAGAAGCTGGCTCGAATCCTAAAGTTCAAGAATTCTGTGGGTCCGTCATGGCAAAAATGAAAACCGAAGTATCTGAAAAGATGATTATGGACCGAATACAAAATTATCTCGAATCTGAAGTCATCAAAAAGTGGTCCATTTTTCCTAAGTGGCCACAACACAACGGCCCCGAACAAATGATGGCGATGCGAGAAGCATCAACGGATCTTATCGATATGCATAAAGACCCAAAACAAATGATCACTTCCGATTTAAGTGAACTTGTTTTCACTGCTTGTGGGGGACTCATGTTTAGAGCGGCTTGGAGCCCGCAAAAGCCGGTCTGGTGGATCGGCCATGATGTTGTCGCTAAATTTGCGGCAATAAATCTATAAGACCTATGGAGCCAAATAGGGGGCAATGAGCCCATGTTGACGACCAGCCTTCTCCATAATAATTCGCTTAAGCCATTCCACCCAAGACTCACAAGACTTTCCGCCTTTGGCGGCACTTTGATTCATTGCCCGAATCACCGTAGAGAATGCGGTCATAAGTCCTTGTCGATTTATCTCTAGATCCCAGGTCGAGTGATTCCGCCCCTTCATCAGACCAAAATCAATGAGGTTACTTGGCACCCGGCTATACTTCAGAATAAATTTAAAAACTTCCAAGGCCTGAGTATCCCCCAGATTCTGACACATCCCCTCACCCATCCCTTTAATAAAATCTCTAAAGGTCAAGAAGGCCACGTCAATCTCGCTTTCTTTCAAAATGGAGTCTTGATTGAGATCATATCGGGTCATGATCGCCTCCGAGTAGTGCAGTATCGTCGCCATTGCACTCATCTCTGCCAACTCTGCCCATTTAGGATGACTATACTGCGGGCTTAGAACGGTCGAATACAACATCTCAACAAACTGCTCCTGCTCAACTGTCCCCCATTTTTGGTATTCTTTTTGAAGACCCGGCATATTTGGAACCAACTCCGGCAGTTGTCTCGAAATTTTTTCCACTAGACATTTGCGACCCACCCGGGGCTTTCCTCTAAAATCAACAGGCCCAATCGGACAACTTCCTTCTCCCAATGCGAAGAATTCATTCGCAAGCTGCCCTCCAGAGTACAAAAATGAGAACAGCTCAACTAATTCTTCGTAACGCAAAAGATGTCCCTTAGGCTTATCTTTCGACGGCGGATTCATTCCATCCCCTGAGTAGGTGAATAGATTCGCCTCCATAAAAGAGCGGGTCCCCGCATCCTTTCCTCTTGAATCTAGAATCTCTAAATCAACGCCCCCATTTTTAAAATCTTCATAAAAACTTTGGAGCTCTTTAGAGGTCAATCCAGCATCTAAGACATTAAGGCGGTCGATACTCCATGAATAGCCTCTAAAAATCACAGACACTACAGCTCGTATCAAATTCATAATCGAAAGATTATAAAATCCATGAACTACAGCATGCTCTTCAAGAGCCGTTTCTTGCACCAAAAATACTCGGTCTAAACCGACCCTAAACAATGGCCTATTCCTTTGAGCCATCATTCGAATATCCGGAAGAAAGGGATCGGCCAGCCCAGTCGAGTTCAATTTAAAAACTTGATCAATTGTCTGAATACCGACAGTCGAGGTCCATGAACGCGCTTCTTGTTGAAAGGTTTTATCCAAAAATTTTTGAATCTCGGACCAACGTTCAAATTCTGCAGCGGCGTGGGCCAGATTAAAACGTGTTAAACCTCTTGAAGCCCGCTTTGAAGGGTGAACCTGAATGTCTCCTAAGATCTTCGTGGTCAGATGAACGAAAGCTTCTGAGACAGACTTTGCACTTAAGCCAAAAGGAAGCCACCGAAGACTTTCTAAAGATTTAACAAGATCTCCAAATTGCTGGTGACTTATGACTCTCCGAGCCTGGCTGTCGATGGCCCGCTCAAGAAGATAGATAATTTCGTTCGCACTGCTAGAAAGCTTCTCTCGCCCCTCACCAAAGAAAACAGGGCGGACTTTAAAATCATAATTAACCCTAAGGACGATCATATACCAACCACTTAAGGCTCTCAGAGTCGTTTGCCATTCACCCGGTGCGATGACCTCGGGGTCTCCCCCCGAAGAAAAGACTTTAAACTGTTTAAAAAATTCTGCCCAAAGCTCAACGGATCTCGAATTTGGGTAGGTCTGCTCCCATTGTGAAAACTTTCGAAACTCACGGATTAATGATTTAAAACTTGCCAGGTGGTAGGGCTTTCTCGTTTTGTAAAAAACCTGACCTAGATCCATAGCAAATTTATGAAAGGCCTCCGTTGCAAGATCTAAATTTGCCGGACTGACCCGCACTGGACGCCCCATTCTCCAATCCTTTAAACTGAGAAGCTCCATATGAGGCCGAAGGCTCTGTGCCATCTCTTCAAACTTATCCAAGGACTGAATTGCAGAACTTAAATCCTCCCGATCCAAACGATCTTCAGGACCTCCAAGAAGGGAGCTTTTTAACTGCACAAGATCAATTAGCAATTGATCTGAAACCTCACGGTCCTTCATAAAACGCTGAAGAAACTCTCTCAACTCAGACGGGGTATAGGTCTTCTCATCATTTCCTCGAGCATAAGTGCCAAATTGCTGAAACACTCCCTTAAGACATAGGAAGAATTCTTTCACCTCTTGCTCAGAAGAATCCCCATTAAAATATTGTCCAATTTTTGTACTGACTTCGTTCATACAACCGGGACCCGCGATGACAATTTCTCGGTCCCGAGTTGGTTCTTCTCCAATTTTTAATCCGCAAGAGCATATTGATAAAAGAAGAGCGGCATAGAGTGAACCCTTCACGAATTTAGAAAATATAACTTTAGAAAACATAACTCAGCCCCCCAACCACACGATCATTGGATCGGTAACGACTGAGCATATCTGAAGGTCCACCATCTGACGGACTCTCAGAACCCAATATATCCACGGCCAGTCTCCACTCAAGATTGCGAAACTGTTGGTAGCGCAATTGTAACGAAAGCAGCGCACCCCGATCAGGAATCGAATACAAATAGCGAAGGCCCGACTGAATACTTTGAGCCCCTTTGTGCCACAGATCTTGATTCATCTCGAAGCTTAAGACTCTCTCAAACTGAAATCGATCCAAAGAAGACTCCACTTCGGTATTCACGCTTCCTCCGGCCCGTCTTTCTAAGGCATCCCAGCGATGAAGATAAGAATACTTCATTTGAGAACTCAACTGGGGCAGGACGACCGCGCGATGACTGAAAGACGCGGAGGCAAAAAAGCTTGAACTGAGTGAAGCCTCAAGCCATTCCTCTGGATTTTGAGTCTTATCAGGAATATCTCCGGTCACGGAAACCCATCCACTCATTTCATCGCCGTGATAGCCTGATTCGATCGACAGAACGTGATGATTGACGACCTGTGGATAAATCGTTGCATCGATCTGTGAGGCTTTAAGCTTTGCATCCACTGCCAAATGAATTTGATTTAAGGGTTTATAGGCATAGGCCATCTGCATAAAGGGCCCCTCGTTCGGATAACCAAGCTGAATTTGCGCAGCCATTCCCGAGCTAAAAATCACCTCGGACTCTTTCGGCCGAACCACAGAGTAGTAGATCGGCGTACTTTGCTCCGAAATCTCGGCCGAAATTTGTGGCTCCCAAAACCAACGGTTTGGTGAAGATATTTTTCCATTCTCAATTTCGTATTTCGGCCCCTGATCCGGAAGATAAATCGGAGAAAGCAATAGCTGCATCCTCCAATTCGAATCATGAAGCTCAAACATCCAGCCAATTAAACCTTGAGGTTTTGGATGAATGTAATCCCAGCGAACCTGAGGCTCCCAAATTCCAAGATTCCACTCTTTATCAAAATAACTCCAGTTATGAAGCTTTCTCCCAATGCTCGTATTCAAAATATCGGAAACACGCCGATGCGCATGAAGCTGAGGCACGGCAATGTAGGCTTGCTCGGAGCCCTCAAGTGAAGCTAAACCTTTAAGGTCCCATACCCCTGTCCAAGAACGCAGTTTTTTTTCTCCCTTTAGGGACAAGGCAAAGTCACTATAGGACTCGGACTGACTTGAGGTGCCAGCTTCGCCTAGGTATTGGCTTTGACTAAGAAGCATTTCTGATCGAGAAGAACTTTGTGCAAAAACATCGAAGGAATTCAAAATTAAGATAACCAGCGAAGAGCAAATAAGGCTCCCAAAGCTGTGCTTCTTAAATTGAATACTCTGCATACACATAAGGCTAATTTTAGTCTGCAGGACCAACTTGACACAATGTCCGAAAGCTAAGCTGTAGTCATTTCAAGTGAAGTGAAAAATTTCAAAGCTTTGCACGCTTTCCGACTAGGGGGGATCGACAGAAGCGATTAAAGCGACAACCATAAGGACCGGATGAAATATTTTCATGAAGAACTTCTAGTCAAAAGGGAGCCCCTTTTTGGCAGGCTTCAAAATCAGCCAAAATATCAAAAGTTGAGACAAAAAATTTCAGATTTACAGCTTCGAAAGGGCCGAAAGAATCTCAACCAAACGAAGGCGATTCACTTCGTAGGACCACTTTTCTGGGTGGTATTTCCAATTTAAAAATCGAACAGATCGTCCCATTCGATTTTGCGAAAATGGAGTGTCGCCGAACTTAAAAAGATAGGTATAAAAGGTTAAAACGTCCTCTTCATTTTCGACAATGCCATCCAATAAATCGACTAAAATCGCCTTGTACACATTATCAAAAGCAGTCCGACTTTCCGCCAGACTAATGAGATCATTTTGATTGGAATCATATTTTAGATAGTAGGTCTCGATGTACTGAAGAAGAACCCACATCAAACTAAGATCTGATTCAGGAATCGGACGACCAAATTCTGGAGCATCTCGAACAGTGCTTTCTAAAAGCTTCGTCATCTCGATCCACAAATTGGGATTCGCGGACATCAGTTTTGCTACACCGGGTAGATGCTCTACAAAATTTTCTCTTTCTAGGCTTCTTCGTCGAAAGCAATTTACATCGACGTGGGGTTTACCTTTGATTTCGATACTCGGACAAACCTTTAGCAAATCTGCGAAAATAAATTCTCCCGCATTTAATCCCGAAAGGACGAAAGAGAGATATTCTACACCCTCCGCATAGTCCAGCCATGCATCGCCATTTGACCTAGGCATAAAGAGATTTGCTTCTTGAAAAATGCGTTTGTAGATATCCAGATTGTTTTTATCGTAAAGACCAAAGGCAGCACCCAGCGGCTCAAGCTCAATGGCAAGCTGTTTAAGTTCATTTTTACTTAAACCTTTAAGGCTAAGCCTTCGCCCTAGGTCTTCTGAAAATCCACGAACAAAGACGCGAATTAAAGTTTTCTGCCAATTTAAAGCGGTCAAGCTTGATAGAACCTCAGCGGCTGCCGCCTGACCTTTAGAAAATACCAAGCGCCCAGTTTGATCTATGTTGAGTGGCCAGGGACCAGTAGCGATCCTATGGAACTCTTCTTCAATTTCTCCATTTGGACTTGGGAGAACTCCATCCTTAAGAGAGTTCACGTAAATCTGAGAGTCCTTCCAAATATTAAACTCGGTCATCAGGTGATCCATATGAACCGCCAAAAGCCCTTGGGACTTAGGAATTCGGGTACCATCTATACGGACGCCTAAAGCTCTGTGAACTAGAACTTCAAGAATATCCCGAGATTGAGTCGCCGTAAGGTCTAATGGGAGCAGCTTCAAGCCCTCAAGTTCGACCAAGATAGGTCGCAGTTCTTCAAAATGAATTTGATCGGAAGATTTATTCTTCATCGCAGTCTTCAACAGACTTAAAATTTGATCCAAGGAGATTTCGATGGCTCCAAGAGCCAAGTTAGAAGTCCAATTCTCTTTTGAAACATATAGACTGACCCGAGACCAGGAATCAAAAATGCCCGAGAAAACACGCGCTAACTCGGGCCATTCTTGAAATCGAATCCCCATTCGGTCCCCACCAATCAAAAGGAACTTCGCCTCTCGAAACAAGGGGACGTACTTTGAAAGCTTCACTTTCGCCAGCTGCTCATCCGATTTAGCATCCACCAGAATCCCTAGCTCTTGCAAGAACCGCTCTAAGTTTTCGAAGCTGTAACTTCCGCTATTTTCTACAAAGAGATCACTGAGACCAAAAATGACCTGCTTCGAGGCCTGCATCGCGGCGACAAACTGAGATTCAGGGACCACTGATTTTCCAATTACAATTTGACGCAGGACCAGAATATGAGGGTTTATCTTTTGAGTTAAATCTCTTAATCGACTGAACAACAAAGGAGCCTTTAACAATTCTTCTCTGGATAAAAAGTTTGCACTTCCTCCAATGAGAAGTTTTTTGATCTCCATAAACTCAGACACCAGGGGCGGGCTTAGCCTTTTCTCGCCTAAGAAGAATTCATGAAGAAAATTGGCCAGCTCTTCCCCGCGATACAAACTTTCTTCACGACCTCGAGTCAGTTTTTCGAATTGAAGAATTGCATCGCTGACACAGGCCCAAAACTCGTCGACATCATCTGAAGTCGACTTTCCCTCTAGAAAGGCACTAAAATCTTGATCGACCCCAGATAGGCACTGTTCACTCCCCTTTAGCTGAGGCTGATCCTGAAAGGGACGATCCTCTCCTGCACAAGCGCAAAGAATGTAAATAAAAATGGGGGCCAGCAGGAGTGGCTTGAATCTGGCGAATCTTTTAAAAAACATAGCTGACTCCCCCAGAGATGCGATCATTGGCTCGGTAAAGACTCAGCAGTCCGTCCGAAACCTCCTGGCCAGAACTTCTTAATAGACCTAAGAAATCAAAACCCAGATTCCCTTCCCAGCGCCGAGCAAAGCGATAACTTAAATCCCCCGAGAATACACCACCCTCTTGTTTTGCGTCGTAGATCAGACGGGTCTTTGCATAAACAGGAGTGCCCTGAATCCAAGCCAAGGGAAATTTCGCTCCCACAAGCATCGCCTGTTGAAACTGAAATCGTCTTTCGAAAAGAGTGTGATCCAGATTTAACTCTCCGCGATCCGGAAGATCACCGCCCCACAAATTGATAAGACCAAGTTGAAAATCCACAGATCGATTTAAGATCTCGTTGCGGAATTTTAATAGTGTCGAAAGTAGAAGAGCATCTTCAATATCTTGGGTCACCCAACCACTTTGTGCAGGATAGGAGGTCGGATTATCAAGGACGAGGGAGGTCACCAACTCGACTTGTTCTTCGAGTTTATGCTCGGACTCCAGCTCTAAAATATTATGATACGGGAATTCGGGATGAATGCGGATATCGACTGGGACATCAGGACTGGATAAATCCGCGAAATAGGGAAAGCCCAAAAACAATTGATTCATGGGCTTATGAGCCATGCTGATTCGGTAACGATCCTCGCCCCGACGGATTCCATACTGAGCCGCAATTCCGGGGTTATTCATAACTTCCCCAAGTGAAGGCTGATCCACGCTGTATCGAATATCCCGAGAAGTTCCAATCACCCCAACCGTCGGAGGGGGCGGGCGAAACCAGGGATTGGGCGATTTGATTTTTCCGTCCTCAACATCAAAAGTCGGACCCAAATCCGGAATAAAAATTGGCATCAAAAACAAAGTGAAGTCTGAAGTTTTTTGTTTAGAAGAGAAGTAGAAGCCTGTTAGACCGGCTTCTTCAGATCGAATTTTATCATGAAAAAACCGAGGCTGCCAAAGACCTCGTCCCCAAACCCTATCCGTCTCACTCCAATTTAAAATTTTTCGCCCCAATCCGAGGGTTTTTTGTGAGTCGCTTAAGTTGATTTCGGCGTAGAACTCGTAGGGTTTAAAATAATTCGCCCGCTCTTCGGCGTTGTATTGATTCGAGATCCGAGCTGTGTTTTGAATCCGTCCGAAACTCTTTTCAAAACGAAGCCCTGCCTCAAGACTTGTAACAAGAGGCTCGGCATCATTTCTAAAAAATTTTGTATTTTGACTTGAGTAGCCTGTGCTGTTGATTTGAAGCTGAGTTCGAATCTTGGCAGGCTTAGGCTTTGCTTCAACCAACTCTGCACGCGGAGCACGCAAACTACTTGCCTGTTGATCCACCCCTTCAGCCTTCGCTGAAAAGCTTATCCCCAGCCCCAATAGCAACAAAGCCGAAAAGTACGAGCAAAGCATCCCCATGAGGTTCGGTCCTACCTTTTAGGCCCCCTTCAAACAAGCTAAATATTAAGCATAGGAGAGCCTTAACTCGTCATTTCAGGGACTTAAGCACGTACCATGAAGAAAATCCGCTTCGAGGAGCGTCAAAGGCCTTCGGCTCCCCTTGACGCAAGACTGTGCCCGACTATCATTTTGATCAAGATACTTGGGGAATTTAAATCAAACCACTAGGCCCGATTTTTTCGAGGAGAATGTGCTTTGTCCGAACGAATCGCTCTAAAAGAGAACATCACAGCTTCCGCGCATCTCAGTCTTGAGAAGTACCAAGATACTTATTCTTTTTCACTTCAAAAAAATGATGAGTTTTGGGCTGAACGAGCCGAGGAGCTTTCTTGGTTTAAGGGTTGGTCGAAAGTAAAAGATGTTCAGTTTAAACAGCCCCTGCAAATAAAGTGGTTCGTCGATGGCAAACTGAATGTCTCTACAAATTGTATCGACCGCCATTTAAAAAATAAAGGCTCTGACACCGCCATTCTTTGGGTTCCGGAAGACTCCAAAGAAAAATCAATTTCTATTTCTTACAAAGAGCTTCATAAAAAAGTTTGTCAGACCTCTAATCTTCTTAAAAGCCTGGGAGTAAAAAAAGGAGACCGAGTCACCGTTTATCTACCCATGATTCCGGAAGCGGCCTACGCCATGCTGGCCTGCTCTAGAATCGGTGCAGTCCATTCGGTCGTTTTTGCAGGCTTCTCGCCAGAAAGCCTGGCCTCAAGAATTCTAGACTGCCAAAGCGAGTTTGTGATCACCGCTGACGAAGGTCTTCGCGGCGGAAAAAGTATTCCCCTAAAAGCCACCGTCGATGAGGCCCTCAAACAATGCCCTAAGGTTAAAAAAGTTTTAGTCGTCAAAAGAACTGGCGCAAAAGTAAATTGGAATGAAGCTTTAGATGTTGATTATAATTCTTTAATCGACTCTCAAGCCCCAAGCTTTGAACCCGAAGTCATGGACTCTGAGGATCCCTTATTTATTCTTTACACCTCTGGCTCTACTGGAAAACCAAAGGGAGTGTTACATTCTACTGCGGGTTATCTTTTGTACGCAAGCCTCACCCACAAACTGATCTTCGATTACAAAGATAAAGAAGTCTTCTGGTGCACCGCCGACGTCGGCTGGGTGACCGGTCATAGCTACTTAGTTTATGGGCCTTTGGCCAACGGGGCGACGACCTTAATCTACGAAGGGCTTCCAAGCTATCCGACACCTTCAAGAATTTGGGAAATCGTCGATCAACATCAGGTGAATATCCTCTACACTGCACCGACTTTAATTCGAGCCCTTCATGCCTTCGGCGATGCCGCGGTTAAAAAAACATCTAGATCTTCTTTAAGAATCTTGGGCTCTGTCGGTGAGCCGATCAATCCAGAGGCCTGGCTTTGGTATTACGAAACCGTTGGAGACTCTCGCTGCCCCATCGTAGATACCTGGTGGCAGACAGAAACTGGGGGGATTTTAATCAGTCCCCTTCCCGGTGCGACCCCTTTAAAGCCCGGCTCTGCGAGTTGGCCTTTTTTTGGAGTAGAACCCGTTCTCCTGGATGAAAAGGGAAAAGAAATCACCGGGCCAGGATCTGGAGTTTTATGCATTAAATCTTCATGGCCGGGACAGATGCGAACCGTCTACGGAGATCACGAACGTTTTTATCAAACTTATTTCTCCCAGTACCCCGGCTATTATTTTACGGGTGATGGCTGCCGTCGTGATGAAGAGGGCTACTATTGGATCACTGGGCGCGTGGACGACGTTTTAAATGTCTCTGGGCATCGCATCGGAACCGCAGAGGTTGAAAGTGCCTTGGTCCTTCACCCAGATGTTGCTGAAGCTGCTGTGGTCGGCTTTCCCCATGATATTAAAGGACAGGGCATCTATGCCTTTGTGACTTTGATGGCAGGAACAGTTGTGGGAGCAAGCTTAAACCAAAACTTGATTGACTTGGTTAAAAAAGAAATTGGCTCTTTTGCGAAACCTGACTTTATACAAATCGCTCCAGGCCTTCCTAAAACTCGCAGTGGAAAGATTATGCGTAGAATCTTAAGAAAAATCGCCTGCGGAGAACTGGATACAATTGGCGACACCAGCACACTTGCAGATCCCAAAGTTGTCACTGATCTAGCTGAAAATCGCTTGTCTTTTTGACGAACGCACAGCGCTCGTCAAAAACTTGGCGAAATGGCCCGACAAGCTTTTGGCTATTGATAAATATTTAAGCAGCCCCCTTGTTATTTAAGTCCATCAATGCGTAGAATTTGAGCAAGGCTTGATCGATCTTTGTGCACTGGTTTTGGCTGAAATCGCATAGAAAGATGTCAAGCGAAAGAGAGGCAGAAAAATGCTGATTTCTTCCCCGCAACAAGCTTGCTTCCCCATTGACACTTCTCTTTTGCCCGCGATAGCGTCGAAGATGTTACGCCAGCCAAACTGGGGATGGCTGGTATGGGGGAACAGGGAAGGTCACAAAATTCTCTTCTGTGAAGAGCAGAATGAATTTAGTAATCCCGAACTTTCATTAAATTTTAAACTGAGATCCACGAAGGCATTTTGCCCGAAGGGATAAGTATTCTTCTGAGAACGAAAATTAAGGAGGGGCTATGAACATGCAACCTGAGACTGAATTAAACCCGCAAAGCCGCAACCAAACAATGGCTCCACAGACAGAGGTCAACAAAAACCCTGCTCTTGAAGACAGTCACGACAGTCCCAAAGTGATGCGCGTAAAGAAACGCGACGGTTCTTTAGAGCCCGTCAACGTAAATAAGATTGTGAACGTCACAATCGCTTGTGCTTCTGGTCTTAATGAAGTGGACCCCATGCGAGTCGCAACGAAAGTGATTAGCGGTCTATATGATGGTGCCAGCACAAAAGAACTGGACAATCTTTGTATCCAAACTGCGGCCCTTTTGATTGGTGAAGAACCTCAATATAGTAAGCTTGCGGCCCGCCTTCTTGCTAGATACATCGATGAAGAAGTCAGTAGCCAAAACATCCGAAACTTTCATGATTCCGTCACGAAAGGCTACCAAAACGGACTGATCTCGAAAGAGAAATATGAATTCGTTCGTGAGCACAAAGAAGCTTTAAATATTATTATCAACGACACAAGAACCAGAAAGTTTGAATACTTCGGACTTCGCACGGTTTATGATCGCTATCTATTAAAGGATCCGGAATCAAGACAGGTTGTCGAGACTCCTCAGTACTTCTTTTTACGAGTCGCCTGTGGTCTTGCAAAAAGCTTTCAAGAAGCCAAAGAGTTTTACGAGTTGATCTCAAGCCTTGACTACATGCCAAGCTCTCCAACTCTATTTAACTCAGCGACTCTAAGGGCGCAGCTCTCTTCTTGCTACCTGCTAGACTCCCCGCTTGATGATTTGAACTCAATTTACGACAAGTATAAAGACATCGCTTTATTGTCTAAGTTTGCCGGCGGCATTGGAGTTTCTTTCTCGAGAGTCCGATCACGCGGAAGTTTGATTAAAGGAACAAATGGTCACTCCAATGGACTCGTTCCTTGGCTTAAGACTTTGGATTCGTCTGTTGCGGCAGTCAACCAAGGCGGAAGACGAAAAGGTGCGGCTTGTATTTATCTTGAGTCTTGGCATGCGGATATTGAAGAATTTCTAGAACTTCGCGACAACACCGGAGACGAAGCTCAAAGAACTCATAACTTAAATCTTGCGAACTGGATTCCTGATCTATTTATGAAGCGAGTCGAGACTGACGAAGTCTGGTCATTGTTTGACCCTAAAGAAGTTCCTCATTTCGTCGACCTTTATGGCGACGCCTTCGAGACTGCCTACCTTGAGGCCGAGACTGCAAAGCGCTTCACTCGCCAAGTAAAGGCTCGTGATCTTTATTCTCGCATGATGAAGACCTTGGCTCAGACTGGAAACGGCTGGATGACTTGGAAGGATGCCTGCAACATTAAAAGCAATCAAACGGGTGAGCCTGAAAACGTGATCCATCTTTCTAATCTCTGCACAGAGATTTTAGAAGTCACTTCAAACCGCGAGACTGCGGTTTGTAACCTAGGCTCGGTCAATGTGGGCAACCATCTGACAGCCGACGGGAAATTTGATTTCGAAAAACTAGGCCAAACCGTAGAAGTTGCTGTGAAGTACTTAGATCGCGTGATCGATATTAACTTCTACCCGATTCCAACATCTTCGTCTTCAAATGCAAAATGGCGCCCAGTTGGCCTTGGAGTCATGGGACTTCAAGATCTATTCTTTAAGATGAATCTTCCCTTTGATTCAGAGGAGGCTCAAAAGCTTTCGACTAAAATTCAAGAAGAGATCTACTTCCATGCATTAAAGACTTCTTCGGCCTTAGCTGAAAAGTACGGGCCTCATGAGAATTTTGCTCAGACTAAGGCTGCAAAAGGAATCTTCCAGTTTGATCTTTGGAATGTGGTGCCTGAGGATATGGAGCGCTGGGAAAAATTGCGCCGAAAAGTGAAGAAATCAGGACTTCGAAACTCTTTGATGATTGCGATTGCGCCGACGGCGACGATTGCCTCAATCGTTGGAGCTTATGAAGCCATCGAGCCTCAGATCTCTAACTTGTTTAAGCGCGAGACCTTGTCTGGTGAATTCATTCAAATCAACCGCTACTTGGTTGATGAATTGAAACGCCGTGGACTTTGGAGTGAAGAAATTCGCAACAAAATTAAATCTAACGATGGATCTATCGCTGAAGTTGAAGAACTTCCTGAAGATATCAAACTGATTTACCGAACAGTTTGGGAAGTTCCACAAAAAGCATTGATCGATATGGCAGCCGCACGCGGTGCTTTTATCGACCAAAGCCAAAGCTTGAATCTATTTATCGAAAGTCCGACCATCGGCAAACTTTCAAGCATGTACATGTATGCTTGGAAGCAAGGTGTAAAGACGACTTATTACCTAAGATCACGACCTGCGACAAAGATCTCGAAGACTACAAATCAAATGGAGTCCAAGACGTCTACACCAAAGCCGACTTTTACGGACGCTGAGGCGGTCACTTGTTCTTTAGAAAACCCAGAAGTTTGCGAAGCTTGTCAGTAGTTGAATGAACAGCCCAGGAGGAAACAGCATATGATTTTAGATCCAGGATTTGACCTCACACTTCGGCCAATGAAGTACCCCGTGTTTTTTGAAATGTATAAAAACGCGATTAAAAATACTTGGACCGTCGATGAAGTTGATTTCAGCACAGATATCGTCGACTTAAATAAAAAGATGACTTCATCAGAGCGCTTTTTAATTAGTCGCCTTGTGGCCTTTTTTGCCACAGGAGATTCGATTGTTGGAAATAACCTGGTGATTAATCTTTACAAGCATGTGAATTCCCCTGAGGCACGTCTTTACCTAAGTCGTCAGCTTTATGAAGAGGCTCTGCATGTTCAGTTTTATCTGACACTTTTGGACACCTATATTCCTGATCATAAAGAACGTGAGCTGGCTTTTTCTGCCATTCACAATATTCCATCCATCAAAAAGAAGGGCCAATTTGCCTTTAAGTGGATGGATTCAATCAACGAATTAAAAGATCTAAAGACCAAAGAAGATCGCAGACGTTTTTTGATGAACTTAATTTGTTTCGCAGGCGCTATCGAAGGACTTTTCTTCTTCGGAGCCTTTGCTTACGTTTATTTCTTAAGATCAAAAGGTCTTTTAAGTGGTCTTGCGACTGGAACCAATTGGGTTTTCAGAGATGAAAGCTACCATATTGATTTCGCCTTCAAAGTGATCGAAACTGCGCTTCAAGAAGAACCCGATCTTTTAGATGACCGCATGAAGGATATGGTTGTGGCCATGTTCCATGAGGCGATTGACTGTGAGATGACTTTTGCTCAAGACATTTTGGATCACGGAGTTGCAGGGCTTTCGGCTCGCGATATGAAAACTTATTTGCAGTTTGTTGCCGATCAGCGCCTTGAGCGACTTGGGATTCCTCACCAGTTTAGTGTGAAGAACCCCTTCGACTTTATGGCCCTTCAAGACACTCAAGAGCTTGCAAACTTCTTCGAGCGTCG
>CAYMDP010000053.1:0-20051 GCA_964389375.1 uncultured Pseudobdellovibrionaceae bacterium
CCGTCTCAACGCAGCAAAAATCGATGACACAATGTCATCGATTTTTGCTGCGTTGAGACGGGAAAAGGGAACTGTTACCGCAAAGAAAAAGCCCAGCTTTTGGCCGGGCTTTTTTGTGAGAGAATCTCTTTCTCTGTGATTCTTAAGGCAAGGGAAGTGAGATATTCAGCATGTAGGTATTTGCTTTGAACTTTGGATTTAAATCTGAAGTCGTTCCTCCAGACTCAGCCTTTGAGTATTCCGAATTGTACATCTCGAAATTGATCGCAAGAAAGGGAAGTCCTGTGTATCCGACTCCTAGCTTCATTCCACTTCCATCTTTTACTTTAGAGCTTGTTCCACCGCTGCTTGTTGAAACTGTTGAGCTAAAGAAATAAGTGCCGTAAACGCGAAGAAGAATTGGGAAGTTAAATCCTACAAAAACACCCATATCTGTTGGAGTCATGTCGGTGGAAGTGGGTGTAGTTTTGGCTTTAAGCTTTCCGCTTTGAAACTCACCACCATACATTAAGCCAAGAGTATTCCAGCCCAGACGAGCGCCATATCCCATTCCAGAAACGTCGTCCTTTGTGGTGCCATCATCAATCTTTCCCGAAACATAACCCACGTAAGGTTCGATGTGGATTCCTGCATAAGCAGGGCTTGCACCAAAACCCAGGACCGTGATCGCAATTAAAATTTTACCGATTTTTTTGCTCATAAATGCTCTCCTTCGTATTTTTCGCCCAAAACAGAGGTTCTTTAATGGGACCCTTCTATGGTCAAGGCCTCTGGGGGCTTTGTCAAACCCTGGACCTTAGAGGTCGAGGTTGACACAAACGGCCACCCATTGCTTAGAAGCTTATGGGAGTGCGAGAATGGGATCTTCAATTTAAGGAGTCAATATGGCGCAGATCGAAACGACCAAAGCGATGGTTCAATCCGTTTATCAGAAATTAAATGAGAACCTAAAAACTGTTCGGAAGCGTTTAGGCCGCCCTCTGACCTTGGCTGAAAAAATTCTTTATGGACATCTGGATCAGCCGGATTCTCAGGATATGACTCGCGGAAGTAGCTTTTTAAATTTGCGACCGGATCGAGTCGCTATGCAAGATGCAACAGCACAGATGGCCCTGCTGCAATTTATGTTGGCCGGTCGAGACGAATCGGCGGTTCCGGCGACTGTTCATTGTGATCACTTAATTCGCGCACAAGATGGCCTTGATGAAGACATGAAGGTCGCAATGGCTGAAAACAAAGAGGTCTTTGACTTTTTAGCAACCTGTTCAAGCCGCTACAACATTGGTTTTTGGAAGCCCGGTGCGGGAATTATTCATCAAGTGATTCTAGAAAATTATGCTTTTCCCGGTGGATTGATGATTGGGACAGATTCTCATACGCCAAATGCCGGTGGTCTTGGAATGCTTGCGATTGGTGTCGGCGGAGCAGATGCTTCTGATGTGATGTCCGGGCTTCCCTGGGAAGTTAAAAATCCAAAGCTTATCGGTGTTCACTTAAAGGGTAAGATGAGGGGCTGGACTTCGGCAAAAGATGTCATTTTAAAACTTTGTGGGATTCTAACCGTCAAAGGTGGAACAAATAAAATCGTGGAATACTTTGGTGAGGGCTGTGAGTCGATCAGCTGTACCGGAAAAGCTACGATTACCAATATGGGAGCAGAGCTTGGTGCGACTTGTTCGGTATTTCCTTACGACTCGCGAATGTCGACCTATTTAAAAACGACTGAAAGGGCAGATCTTGCAAAGCTTGCAGAAGAGAATAAGGATCTATTGGTTGCCGATCCCGAGACTTTAAAAGATCCAAAGTCTTATTATGACGAAGTGATCGAAATTGATCTTTCAGCTCTAGAGCCTCATCTAGTTGGTCCCCATAGTCCCGATGCGGCCCGCCCTTTAAGTGAAGTTAAAAAAGCCATGAAAGAAAATGGCTGGCCGACAAAGCTTTCTGCGGCCCTAGTGGGTTCTTGCACAAATTCGTCTTACGAAGATATTGGTCGAGCGACTCATGTTGCGAAGCAAGCCCTGGCTCAGGGACACAAGATGCCACAGCTTTTTATGGTGTCCCCGGGGTCTTCTTTGATTAAAGCGACGATCGAGCGTGACGGGATGATGCAAGTTCTTAACGATGTAGGTGCAACAGTTCTTGCCAACGCCTGTGGTCCTTGCATTGGTCAGTGGAACCGACCAAAAATGAAAAAAGGCGAAGTGAATGTGATCGTGAATAGTTTTAATCGAAACTTTCGCGGCAGAAATGATTCAAACCCTGAAACCCTATCTTTTATCGGCAGTCCTGAAGTAGTGATGGCACTTGGTTTAGCGGGACGCTTAGATTTTAATCCCGAAACGGACGAGATCGAAAGCTCGAATGGCAAAAAAATTAAGTTAAAGGCTCCTGAAGCGGCAGAACTTCCAAGCTCAGGATTTGTTGCAGATCCAGATGGTTATCAAGCGCCTCAGGGGCGAAGTGTCGCAGTAAAGGTAGACGCGAAATCTGATCGCCTTCAAATCTTAGAGCCCTTTAAGGCTTGGTCCGGCGGGGATTTAAAAGATTTGCTGGTATTAGCTAAAGCCAAAGGGAAGTGCACTACGGATCACATTTCTCCCGCGGGCCCTTGGTTAAAGTATCGCGGTCACTTGGATAATATTTCGAACAATATGCTGATCGGTGCGACCAACTTTTTTAACGATCAGATTGGCAAAGGACGAAATGTTTTAACTGGGGAAACTGATAAAGAATTTCCTCAGATCGCAAGAGACTATAAAGCAAAGGGTCGCTCTTGGGTTGTCATCGGTGATGAAAACTACGGTGAGGGCAGCAGCCGAGAGCATGCGGCGATGTCTCCAAGGTTTTTGGGTGCACTTGCCGTCATTACAAAAAGTTTCGCACGAATTCACGAGACCAACTTAAAGAAGCAAGGTGTGCTGGCTTTAAATTTTGCGAATCCAGCCGATTACGACAAAATTCGTGAAGATGACATCTTGGATATTTTGGGTTTGAAGGATTTTGCTCCAAAGAAGAACCTAAAGTTAAATATTCGGCATAAAGACGGCAGCCAAGATCAAATCGAGCTTTCGCATAGTTTTAATGCTGAGCAGATCCGCTGGTTTAAAGCTGGATCGGCGTTGAACGCTCTTCGTAGCCTATAGACGAAGCCAGTTGGCTGAATTAATTCAGCCAGCTTTTTAAAAGGCTTTGATAATAAGATCGAGCCTCTGGCTGGCGGGCCTCGGCATCCAATGTTTCGATGCGGCTCCAGACCAGTGTCTCGAAGTCGGCAGCGATTTCTAAGTGATTTGTAAAAGCAGATTGAATGGCCGCTGCGACCGAAGGGTCGGAAGGATGAACATCCTTAAATAAGGTTTTCATCCGAAAGGCGGCTTCGGCAATTTGGTCCGCGGCATAAACAGGATTGTTTTCCGAATAGGCCCGGTAAGCCTGATAAAAATTCTCTTTTAAAGTAAAAATAAATTGGCTGATGATGTTGCGACTCATTTGAGAGTTGAGGCTGTAATGTTCTTGGGTTCTAAGCCAGGTGGATTCCAGTTGCAGTGAAGAGCTTGGACCAAGCGAGCTATCTTTGCTCATGCCGAAAGCCCATTTGCGAAACTTCGAAGACAGTGGCTCCCAGATTGGCGCGCCTAATATATAAACTCCAAGTGTCGAGACTTGGGCAATAAAGATTGATGCAAACTGCAGTTCTGGAGGAAGTTGAGTTCCAAGGTAAGTGGTCAAAGCGGCACTGCCGACCATGCTTGCAATAAGAATCGCATAGCCGCGCTTTGATCGTGTGGGAGCCCCGGCATTTTCTAGAATTTTTTCTGCTTCTTCAGCAGTTTGCTGGCTAAGGTCTTGGGCGAAGTGAACATCTTTTTCGGTTTGGGATGAAGGTGAAAGTGATGCGCTACATTTCTTTATCGAGCCATAGGACGGACTGGATAGGCTAAGACTTAAGATTAAAATAAAAAACTTCATATCGGTCCTCTCAGTTCGTGTGAGAATTGGATTCGAAGGGATCGGACTTATCGGTTAAACCGCTTACCGCTGCACGACAGTTCCAGAATTTCACTGGATTCACCTTATTTGCTGGAATGGATAACACAGAGGTCAGGAAAGCATTAAACAGAATGAATAAAAATCATTCTGTTTAATGCATTGAGTCCCGAAATTTTACTTCCGGGACTGATTTCTACTTAGTAACGACCGCGCGGCAGCGCTCGAGCTCTTGTCGGTTGATCAAAAGGCTCTTAAGGGCCATGGGATCCAGTTGCTTTTGATTTTCTTTTAAGAAGGGACTGAATGGATCTTCTGAATTTGCGCAAGGAAAAGGCGCAAGACCAGAGAACAGCCGAATCTTCGAGCCCTGGGCGTTTTGGTTAACGACTTTAAGATCTTCGAAAAACTCTTTCGCATAGCTTTGTCTTAGTGCGGATTGGTGGCGAGGGAATAAGCTTCTCGCCGCGGCTCTTAAGTGCGAAATTGGATACTTGGAATCTTTGCTTTTAAATTCTGTGATCCAAATTTGTTTGTTTTCCCAGTTTGGAAGACTTGCCAGACTTGCGATTCGGCCTTCTTCCCCATTTGCGCTTTTGTCTTTTTTGGATTCTTTCGCAATCAGGTCTTCAACCTTAGGCCATTGATGACTTGAAAGCGTTGCAATCATTTCCCAACGCTGGTCTTGATCTATCTTAAGACCAGGGACTTGAGTTCGGCCCATCAAAAAATCTTCTAAGCGCTTAAGACTTTGCGCAGATGAAGCCCCTGCAATCAGCGCATTGAAGAAGCTTTGTTGAAGATCACTCTTAGGTTTTGCGGACTTCAGCCGCTCCCAAACAACTTTGTCATAAAGTGCGACAAATTCTTTAAATTTTTCAGAACTCGTCAGCTCACCTTTATAAAAGTAGCCCATGACAGAATGGCCACTGCTGAGAGATCGAATCAAGGCCCGCAAAATGGTTTCATCATTTTCAAGCTTTAGACCTAAATTCAGCGCCACTTTGCCGTACTCAAAGAAATCCAGCTTTGCCTCTTGAGTCATGTCCCAAAGGCTAGCCCAAAGCATTTGTCTTAAGAAAGGATCAGAAATCTTGTGAATGGAAGAAGACAGATTTTGTGCCGAGATCGGATCAAAATTAACTTTAAAATAGGCGTGATCGTTCGAGTTTAAGTAAACAATGCTTGGGCACACTTTTCCGACGGCTTGTGGAAGCGCAGTTTTCGCTAGAGCGACTTCAGCCTTAAAGCGGTCGACAACCTTCATCTGATTCTTTTCAGGATTAAGCAAGGCGACTTCGAAGGAATGAGGTCGTAAATAGGGGTACTCTTTCGGCGCACTTTGTAGAATCTCTAGGCGATCGATCTTTCCCTGATGACAAGAAATCTCGGCTTGAAGGGTATTTAAGTTGGCCGTTTTAAGCCAAAGCTTTTCCCAAGACTTAAGATCTTTTCCCGATTGCTCGGCAAGGGCTCCGGTAAAGTCAGATAGGACCGTGTTTCCTTCAGCATGTTTTTTAAAATATTTTTGAACGGCCAATTTAAAATTTTCTTCTCCGACATAATAAGAGAGCTGTTTTAAAACAGCGGCGCCTTTTCCGTAGGTGATCCCATCAAAATTGACCAGGGATCTGCGTGTATCTAGGACCTCGGTCATAATTGGGTGGGTTGTGACCAATTGATCTTCCCAATAAGCCCAAGACTTAGAACCGAAAAACATACGCCAAGAATCTTTAAATTCAGAAAATTCAGCAAGTGAATGAGCGGCCATGTAAGTTGCAAAACTTTCGTTTAGCCACAGCTCGTCCCACCACCTCATGGTCACTAAGTTTCCAAACCACATATGTGCCATTTCGTGCATAATCACGCTGGCTAAAGAGTAGCGCTGGGCGCGAGTGACTTGACCCCGCGAAATAAATCTTTCGCTAAATGTTACGGCTGCAACATTTTCCATCGCTCCTGCTGAAAATCCAGGAACGATCAGCTGATCATACTTTTTGTAAGGGTAAGCAAAGTCAAAATACTTGTCGAAGTAATCAAAGCCCTGCTTGGTGAATCCGAACCAATCTTTTAAGACCACATGTTTTGCAAGACTTGGTCGGGCGAAGAGTCTTAATGGATATTTGTAGGTGTTGTCTTCCCAAACTTTGTAGGGACCCGCATGAAGGGACCAGAGGTAAGTACTGAAGACAGCACTTTCCGGGAAATGCCACAGGCTCGTCTTTGGATCCAATTTTTCGATTTTGGTCTCACGAGTTGCGGTAACGACTTGCCAGCTTGCTGGAACTTTAATTTGTGCGCTGAAGGTCGCTTTTAGATCGGGTTGATCAAAATTTGGAAAGACTCGGTTTGCAGAATAGGGTTGGAATTGAGAATGAATAAAAAGGTTTTGATCAATGGGGTCTTTAAAGACAGTTAGGCCGGCCCCATCGCGAGCAAATTTCTGTTTAAAATCAACTTGGATTTTATTAAGACCAAGTTTCAACATTTTCTTCGGAAGAGTGATTGAAACCTGATCGTGAAGGATTGGGCTTTCTTGATCGTTGATTAAAATCCGTGTCACTTCCCCTTTGAAGAAATCCAAGCGCAAGTCACTTTTAAGTTTTAGGATCTCGGCTTCGATCTGAGTGGATCCCGAAAAACCTTCTTCTCCTGCCGTCAGATCAAAGGTCAAATCATAACGAAGTTTTCCCAGCATTTCCTTGCGCTCAAGGCTTTCTTCTAAGCTTAAATTTGCAATAGGTTCTGTTGGGGGACTTTCTTTTTTAAGAGTGGTGCAAGAGCCCACAAGTAAAGCGAGAGTGAGGCCCAGTATCCGAATGCATTTGTACTTTTGTCTTTCCATTATTCCCCCTTGTTCTAGCACCTAGTTGCAAATGAGGAAGAAGATGCTTATTCAAGAATTCGCATCAAATATTCGGTTCGAACAGAGTCTCCCTCAATGGTGTAAACTTCTAGACTTTGACCGTCAGATTGCAAGCCTTTTTCTATGAAATAGTCCTGAAGTTTTGGATAGACTTTCATAGGACCGATTGCAGGAGATCCGCTGAATTCAGCGGTGACAAAGCGCCCCTCAGGAAATGTTCTGACCTCAAAAGGAGCTTGAAGGTTTTCTGGAATTTGATCTGTGATGCAGCCCGCAAAAGATCTTAATCGATCCTCGTCGACAATCTGTGGATTATCCAAATATTGTCCAAAGCTTCTTTCGCAAGGAATCTTTAGAAGATCAGCTAGGTTTTCGACCTGCATAATTTTTTCGCCAATTTTGTGGTAAGCCCCTCGGTGCTCTTGACCGAGCAAAATCAATTCTGTGCGAGTCGATTCCCCAACAAGGACGTCTTCCGAGAATCCTAAGTGCAAATAAAGGTAAGTTCCGATTCCAATAAAAATCCCGATGATCGTCGCAAAGGCCCATTTTACCATTTAATAGAACACCCCATAGAAGGTCGCTGCTCGGTGGGAGCGGCTTTGTTGTTAAGTAGCAATTCGAGTGCAATCTTAAGCTCTTGTTTTTTAACTAATGCTGGATCTTTCCAAGAGTCATCTAGGCGGCCGCGGTATTGAAGTTTTCTTTGCTGATCAAATACAAAAAGATCAGGTGTACACACGGCACCCGCCGCCTTTGCAAGCTCTTGTTCTGTATCAATGAGGTAAGGAAAGCCATAGTTTTTCGTCTTCCATCTCTGAAGCAAAGCCTCGGGTTGATCCTCGGGGTAGTCTTTTGGATTATTTGAGCAAACTCCAAGAAACTGCACATTTTTTTTCGAAAATTCATGAGCCAATGCAATGAGGCGATCTTCGATAGCCATGACATAAGGGCAATGATTGCAGATAAACATGAGGACAAGAACTTTCGACGTCTCGAAGTCCTTCAGGGAAAATTTTTTCCCGTCTACGGACTTCAGTGAAAAGTCAGGACAAGACGAGCCAATTTCTCCAGGGGGAGTATAAGTTAAAGCCATAATAAGTGATGTCTTAGTTTAAAGTTGGTGCCAGCTCAAGCTTTGAGTTTCGGTGACCAGATCTCCCTGGGGACCTAACTCAAGAAAGACCTCTGTCTTTAGGGGATTCGCGTTCAAGGCAGTCAAGACTTCGTCGCACTCGTTCGTGGGAAGTTCTCGTGCTGCGGCGTCTGCAATCGCCTTTTGAAGCTCAGAGCGTAACTGAGACAGGAATTGCTTCCACCTTTCTTCGTCTTCGGCTCCCCCAAGCCCCTCTTCTCCAGTTAAGTGGGTGGCCGTGTCAATTTCAGCTGGGGCCGATAGTACATTCATCCCAAGGCCCACAAGAATTCTGTGATTTGGTCCGGATGAAATGGATTCGGTCAAAAGGCCCGCAATTTTTTTTGGTCCTAGAAAAAGATCGTTCGGAGCCTTTAGGCTCCAGTGAAGGCTTGGCCAGGTCGAGCGGGCGGCTCGATAAAGAGCCAGTCCAAGGCGGATGCTGACTAAAGCTTGCGGAGGATCTTGAAGAGAATAAGACCAGGTGGAAAGCAAGGCGGTTCCGCGAGGAGGAGACTCCCACTGATGATCATGGCGCCCTCTTCCTTTACTCTGAAAATCGGTCAGATAAATCTTAAGATGTTTTCCATCCAAGCCGGCCGCTTGTTTAGCGAGCTCATTACTGCTTGTCATTTCGGGTTCGGCCCGTAGGGGAATTTGTTCGGATTCGGCCCACTGGGCCGTGCATTCGTATACAGAAGTTAAATTTGTCATACTTCCTGAGCTCTCCTTAATCCCATTCGAAAAGAAGACTCAAGTCGGCGTTTGGTGCAGAATGGGTGAGGGCGCCAACACTGATAAACTGCACGCCCGTTTTTGCATACTCCCGAATGTTTTCTATTCGAATATTTCCACTGACTTCCGTTTGTATAGATGGAGGGATCAATTTTAAGGCTTCACGCACCTGATCCACCGACATATTGTCGAGCATAATTCGTGATACTTTTAAAAAGACCGCGGTTTCAACTTCTTCGATCTTCGAGCATTCCACTTCAATGGGAAGCTGGGAGTTTTGTTGAAGAAGACGAACTGCTTTTTCAATTCCACCAGCTAAACGAATATGATTTTCTTTAATTAAAATCGCATCACTAAGGTTCATGCGATGATTAAATCCCTTTCCATGGACAACAGCTTGTTTTTCTAAGGCTCTTAGGCCGGGAAGCGTTTTTCGTGTGTCCAGAAGGCGTGTTTTTAAGCCCTCGAGTTGCTCGACATAACATCGAGTCAGGCTGGCGATTCCACTGAGGTGACCCAAAAAATTTAGCGAAACTCGCTCCGCTTTTAAGATCTGAACTAGGTCGCCTTTAATTAAACAAACGGATTGTTGATTTAAAACCCAATCGCCGTCTTTAAACTGCCAGTGAATCTCGGCCTTAGGCTCAAGCTGGTGAAGGGCTTCGGTAAAAGCCGCAGTTCCAGACAAGACAAGGTCTTCTTTTGCGAGGACTCGACAGTGCCCAATGCGCGCTGGGCTTTGAAGGCCATCGGTCGTCTTATCCCCATCAGGAAGGTCTTCCTGAATGGCTTGGCGAACAATTAATGTAAGATGGGAATCCATGTTCTGAGCTATACCTCAGCCTCGGCATCTTTAAGAAGTGCCTGAATCTCACGCTCTAGCATTCGCTCGGCCAGTTCGGGAACAACCTTCCAGCAGATTTCTTCAATCACTTTTCTGGCTTCAGATCGAAGGATTTCTTCCATTTCGTCTTTAGAAAAAGAAGATTGGATCACTGACTGGGACTGGGATGACTGAGGACTGTGTCTTGACAAGGTCGAGAGGTCGACTTCGATTTCTGCATTTGAATCGTATCCAGAGTCCCGCGGAAACTCCACTTCCAGGTCAGAGTCCATATCTTGGGAGGCCTCTGTCTGAGAAGCTGGAGCCGAGCTAATTAAACTTCTGGACTGAGAAATATCTGAAATCACCTGATCGGCTTCAATTTTTTCATCTGGAATTAAATAATCTACAGGAAGATCGTTTTCGGAAGTGTTATCTTCGCCAAGGTTTAATCGAAACTTTGAGAGATCTTGTTGGGCCCAGTCATTTTGCTCTTCTTCGGTCTCTTCGTCCTTCTTAAAGAATCGGGGGCCTTGGGCTTTATTTCCAGGAACAAATTCTTCCTCAGGAGCGGGAGCAGAGGGCAAAGAGACTTCTTTAAAATCATCTTCATCCGAATACACCGGCGCTTCAAGGGGTTCGAACTGATCCATGTTCCAATCTTCTGCCCCCTTGGCCGGGCCGTCTTGTGGGGCGCCCGCTGATGCTGGTCGAGCTTGTTCTTCAAACTCAGGCAATTTTGGAAAATTAAGGTAACGAGATAAGCGCTGAGTTTTAGTTTTTGGGACTAACTCATTAATGATCTTTCGAAGAGCGGCCACATCAAAGGGTTTTTCAAGATGAGAGTTGGCGCCACAAGCAGTGTACTTGTCTTCATCAAGCTCCATAAAACCACTCCACATCAAGACGACGGGAATATTTTTAAGCTCACTTTCTTTCTTAAGTTCTACGCAGGTCTCGTAGCCATTTTTTTTCTGTAAAAGGATGTCTGCAAAAATAATATCTGGCTTAAACTTGTGCGCGACCGACACGACGTCAACGCCAAGGTTTACGGGTCGCACTTCGACCGCATAATCCTGTAGGGCCAGTTGAAATACTTTTTTTATCGTGCTGCTTTCATCTGCAAGTAAGACGCGTAATGCCATGCATTGAGTTCACCCTTTTTAAATCTATGAGTCAAATAGAAAAAAGTTGGTCCTTTTCTTGTTTTCTGGATCATGTCATGATGGGTCGTGACACATATTCTTGATCGCTACACCGCAAA
This sequence comes from uncultured Pseudobdellovibrionaceae bacterium, assembly GCA_964389375.1. Classification (GTDB taxonomy): domain Bacteria; phylum Bdellovibrionota; class Bdellovibrionia; order Bdellovibrionales; family UBA1609; genus CAYMDP01. Next base: position 10,814 of record CAYMDP010000053.1, read on the forward strand.
ACTTTTCTTGGCTTATTTTGCTGCGGGCCTTTTGGTTTTCGTGACCTTGTTTCTAACCGTGGATTTTTTAGGCTTCGCGGTCCGAAATTCTGAGGCTGAGACTTCAAGTCTGCTTAAATATTATCTTTATTTTACCCCAGAAATTATCCACCAGATGCTGCCCGTGGGTGCTCTGCTTGCGATGGTGTTTACTCTTTCGACCTTAAATAAATCTAATGAGCTTGTCGCCATGTTTTCTATTGGGATGAGTTTAGCCCGAATAAGTGCGCCGGCCCTAGTGCTTGTCGCGATGATTTCGGCATTTTCGTTTTGGATGAGCGACAGAGTCCTGCCCCGATTTGCCCAGAAAAAAAATTATGTCGAGTATGTGGAGATTAAAAAACGGCCCGGCCTTTATTCGACAGTGAACACCAACAAAATTTGGTATCGTTCGGAAAACGTCTTGTTCAATATCAAGACTCTAAATCCAGAGCAGGCAAGTGCTCAGGGCTTGACCCTTTATTACTTTGATTCGGCCTGGAATTTGATTCAAATGATCACCGCCAGAGCTTTATCAATTCAGGGCAGTCTGTGGGAGCTTTCGGATGGGTCAGTCACCCTATTTAGTCATGAATCCAGTTTTCCGCTGACGAAAACCTTTCAGAAAAAGCAGCTGACCATGAATGAAGACGTTGCAGATTTAACAAGTTCTGGAAACTCATCGGAAGTGATGAGCCTTGCCGAGCTGGGGCGATTTATTAAAAAAAATAAAGAGGGGGGACTAGATACCCTTCGCTACGAAGTTGATTATCACGGCAAATTTGGCTTCGCATTTTCGGCCTTTGTCATGTGCATGATGGGGATTCCATTTAGTGTTTCACGGCAAAGATCCGGCGGGACCTTTTTAAATATTGGCCTTTGTATTGGTTTATCCTTTTTGTACTGGGTCAGCTTCAGCTCGGCCTTAACTCTTGGGAAACATGGGGTTCTTCCCCCTATTGTGGCAGCCTGGATGCCTAATTTTTTGATGTTTTCCGGAGCCCTAGTTTTATTGGCCCGCTTGAAGAAGTAAGAATTATGACACTAGAAAAAGCCTCTATTTCAGTGTAGTCTAGGCCCTATGGCAAAACTCGAAGTTCTTAAATTTCCGGACCCAAGACTGCGTAAAAAGGGTCAAAAGATCGAGCGGGTCACTCCGGAGCTTAAAAAGCTTGCAGAGGATATGCTCGAGACCATGTATGCCTTTAATGGAATTGGGCTTGCGGCGGTTCAAGTCGGACAGCTTGTTCGGTTAATTGTGTTGGATACCCGACCTAGTGAAAATGGGCGCTATAAGCCCGAAGAGTTAACTGAACTTGAGCAAGCTATTGAGCAACCCCTAATTATTTTTAATCCCGAGATCACCAAAAAGCAGGGTAAGACGACCTACGATGAGGGTTGTTTAAGTGTGCCCACCTACTACGAAACGGTAGAGCGTGCGGATATCATCGAACTTAAGGGTTTAAATATTAAGGGCGAAGAGTTCACTTTGCGAACAGATGGACTTTTAGCCATTTGCCTTCAGCACGAAATCGATCATCTCGACGGAAAACTTTTTATCGATCGTTTAAGTCCGATCAAGTCGACCCGAATTAAATCTAAGATTAAAAAATTCGGCTATCCGGAGCTCGAAGAGCAAGAAGAAAAGGAAGAGCATCTGTTGTGAGTTTGATCCGTTGCCTATTTCTTGGCACTCCTGACATTGCCGCCTCTTGTCTGAAGGCCATGATCGCGGACGAGCATTTTGAAATTGTCGGCGTTGTTTCTCAACCAGATCGGCCGGCGGGTCGAAAAATGCAGCTTCAGGCAAGCCCTGTAAAGTCCTTGGCACTTCAACATAAAATTCCGGTGTGGACCCCTGAAAAAGTCAGTCAACCTGAGGTGATCAAAGAGCTTTCGGCCCTTCGAGCCGAGGTTGTTGTTGTCGTCGCCTTTGGGCAGATTTTGACTCAAGAGTTTTTAGATGCTTACCCAAATCGCATCGTCAATGTGCATGCGAGTATTTTGCCAAGATGGCGGGGGGCGGCTCCGATTCAAAGGGCCATTATGGCCGGGGACCGCGAAACCGGAGTTTCCCTACAAGTTATGGTTAAAAAATTAGATGCGGGCGCCATCTTAGGTTCGAGGAAAATTAAAATTGAAGAGCATATGAATTCTGTCGATCTTTTAGAGGCGATGAAGCCTCTGGCCGCGGACCTTTTGGCCGTTGAGCTGATGGACTATTGCAGGGGAAACCTAGGTCCTCTGCCTCAGGATGAATCTTTGGTGACGATTGCTCCAAAAATTGAAAAGTCTGAGGGACTTATCGATTGGTCCGAGCCGGCCCAGCAAATTTTAAACAAATTAAGGGGCTTGGCAATGGGGCCCGGAGTTCATACGCGGCGCGAAGGAAAACCCTTAAAAATCCATCGTGCCGAAGTTGTTTCAGTTCAGCAAAAAGTCAAAGCGGGACAAGTGATCCAGGTTGACGAGGATTCCTTCATCGTGTCATGTGGTGGGCAAGCACTAAAAGTCTTAGAAGTGCAGCCCGAATCTAGAGCGCGAATGAGCGTAAAAGATTATTTGAAGGGCTACTCTTTAAAACCTGGAGACCACTTTGCCTCAAGCTGACTTCATCATTGCTCCAAGTATCCTGTCGGCAGACTTTGCCAATCTTCAATCTGAAATTCGAAAAATAAAATCCGGGGGAGCCGATTGGGTTCACGTGGATGTTATGGATGGGCATTTTGTGCCCAATCTTACGATTGGTCCACCGGTCGTAAAGGCATTAAGGCAAGTGACGGATCTTCCTTTGGATGTTCACTTGATGATCGAAAAGCCAGAAGACAGTTTTGAAGACTACATTAAAGCCGGAGCAGATTACTTAACCATCCATGTTGAGGCCACACACTCAGCTAAAGAACTTTTGCAAAAAATCAGAAGCCAAGGTGTAAAGCCAGGAATTACGCTTCGGCCTGCAACACCAGTCAGCGAAATATTTCCCCTTCTCGAATTTGTCGACCTTGTTTTGATTATGACCGTGAATCCCGGTTTTGGCGGACAGTCTTTTATGCGCGATCAGGTGCAAAAAATTTCTCAAGTTAAGACCGAGCTAAAACGCATCGGCCACGCGGCTTTGATTGAAGTTGACGGCGGAGTGACTGCCGAAACGGCAAAAGAGCTTAGAGAAGCAGATGTGCTGGTCGCGGGAAGCTACATTTTTGCGAACAAAGAAAATTTGAGTGTGGACGAATCGATTCTTAAACTTAAAGGTGCGAAGCATGATTGAGATTGATGGAAACTCCGTAGGTTTGGATCAGGTATGGACTGTGGCCCACGCCTTCGCGGATGGAGCGGTCTCTCCGTCTTCGAAAGTCACTTTAAGTGCGGTTGCGAAACAAAAGATGCAGACCTCTTTGGATTATATTTCGGCGCGCATTCAAAATGGCGAAACAATGTACGGAGTCAACACGGGTTTTGGAGCCTTTAGTAGTGTGCGAATTTCGAAAGAGGACATCGTGCAGTTGCAAAAGAATTTGATTCGCTCACATTGCTCGGGTGTCGGCACACCTTTTCCGGTGGAAGAGTCACGGGCCATTATGTTTTTGCGGGCCAATGCCTTGGCCAGGGGGCATAGTGGAATTCGGGTGAAGGTCGTTGAAAAAATTCTTGAATTATTAAATATGAATGTAGTTCCAGTGATTCCATCTCAAGGGAGTGTGGGTGCAAGTGGAGATCTTGCTCCTCTTTCCCATTTGGCTTTGGCCTTGATTGGCGAGGGAGAAGTTTGGGAAAACGGAAAAGCCGTTTCTGCAGCTAAGGTCTTTCGCGAGAAGGGCATTGAGGCTTTGGAGCTTCAGGCCAAAGAAGGTTTATCCCTAATTAATGGCTGTCAGGTGATGACGGCGGTGGGTTTACTGAATGCTTATCGTGCTAGACGTCTTGTCTGGTCCGTGGATCTCGCGGGAGCGATGTCTCTGGAAGCGCTAAGGGGATCAAGATCTGCCTTTGATCCTTTAATCGCAGCGACTCGTCCTCACCCGGGAGAGGCCAAAACCGCACGAAATCTTTTAAAACTTTTAGGGCCAGATTCTGAAATTGCAAAAAGTCATGAGGCCTGCCACCGAGTTCAGGATGCCTACAGTCTTCGTTGTATGCCAGCGGTCCACGGGGCGGCGAAAGATGCTTTGCTTAGCTCGATTCGCACACTTGAAATTGAAGCGAACTCAAGCACCGATAACCCTCTCGTTTTTGCAGAAGACAACAAAGTTTTATCTTGCGGAAACTTTCACGGAGAGCCGGTCGCTTTTGCCTTAGATTTTTTAGGAATCGCGATGAGTGCGATGGCCAGTATTTCGGAATGTCGAATTGAAAAGCTGATTAATCCAGCCATGAGTGAACTGCCAGCTTTTTTGGCGCCGAAGGGTGGATTAAATAGTGGATTGATGATTGTGCAAGTTGCGGCGGCCTCATTGGTCAGTGAAAATAAAATTTTATCACATCCGGCCTCAGTAGACAGTATTCCCACCTCTGCGGACAAAGAAGATCATGTCAGTATGGGAACGATTGCAGCCCGTAAGCTTGGACAGATTGTGAAGAATGCAGAAAACATTGTCGCCATGGAACTGCTCTGTGCTTCTCAGGCCTTAGACTTTTTAAAACCGGCCAGACCCGCAGCTGCGGTTGCTGAGGCCTATGATTTGATTCGCACCCAGGTCCCCTTTGCAGAAGAGGATCGTGTTTTTTCTAAAGACGTCGAATCTATCAAGGGCCTAATTCAATCGGGAGCGATGCTTCGGTCCGTTCATACAAGTGTAGGAGAACTCGAATGGTAAGAACTCTTAAAGCACCGACAGGTTCAAAATTAAATTGTAAGGGGTGGCAGCAAGAGGCCGCCTTTCGGATGATTCAAAATAACCTGGATCCCGATGTGGCAGAACATCCTGATGAGTTGATTGTTTATGGAGGAAGAGGGCGAGCCGCACGAAACTGGGAGTGTTTGGATAAGATTTTAGAAAGTTTAAAGACCTTGGGTGATAACGAAACTTTGCTAGTGCAATCCGGAAAACCCATTGGAATCGTTCGAACCCATGCCGATGCGCCTCGTGTGCTGATCGCAAATTCCAATCTTGTTCCGAAGTGGGCGACGTGGGAAGTATTTGATGATCTCGAAAAACGAGGTCTGATGATGTACGGTCAGATGACTGCCGGAAGTTGGATTTACATAGGAACCCAAGGGATTGTTCAGGGGACTTACGAAACTTTTGTAGAAGCCGGGCGAAGACATTTTGGTGGCTCATTAAAAGGTCGGGTCATTTTAACTGCGGGTCTTGGCGGAATGGGTGGGGCCCAACCTTTAGCAGGTGTTTTTGCGGGCGCCAGTGTTTTAGCTGTCGATGTAGATCCCACTCGCATTCAAAAGCGCCTAGAGACTCGGTACATTGACGAGATTGCAGATAACTTAGAAGATGCACTTCTTCGTATGCAGAAGTATCGCTCGACGGGTCTAGCAAGATCTGTTGGGCTTTTGGGTAATATGGCAACGGTCATTCATCAACTCAACGCAAAGGGTTTTGTGCCCGATTTGCTAACGGATCAGACTTCGGCTCACGATCCTTTAAATGGCTATGTTCCAGAAAACATGAGCCTTGAAGAGGCCAAAGTATCTCGCAAAGAAAAGCCAGAAGAGTATATTCAGCGTGCAAAAAAGAGTATGGCCAGACATGTAGAAGGCATGCTCGAGATGCAAAAACGTGGGGCGATTACCTTTGATTATGGAAATAATATTCGTGCAGTCGCTAAGGCTGAAGGTGTTCAAGATGCCTTTCGCATTCCGGGCTTTGTTCCCGAGTATATTCGCCCACTGTTTTGCCGAGGGAGTGGGCCATTTCGTTGGGTCGCTTTGTCTGGAGATCCACAAGATATCAAGGTAACCGATGATGCTTTAAGGGAGTTGTTTCCCCATAAAAAGGACCTGCTTAAATGGTTGGATATGGCCCAAGCTCGAATTGCCTTTCAGGGCTTACCCGCAAGAATTTGTTGGCTCGAGTATGGAGAGCGAGCAAAAGCGGGCTTAAAGTTTAACGAATTGGTCGCTCAGAAAAAATTAAAGGCTCCGATCGTGATTGGACGAGATCATTTGGATTGTGGATCTGTGGCCTCTCCTAACCGAGAAACTGAAGGCATGAAAGATGGCTCTGATGCAATTGCGGACTGGCCTGTATTAAATGCCCTGGTGAATACCGCCTGTGGCGCCACTTGGGTTAGTTATCATCATGGTGGAGGCGTCGGTATGGGTTACAGCCTTCACGCAGGTCAAGTCATTGTGGCCGATGGGACTGAGGCCGCAGCAAAACGACTGGAGCGAGTTTTAACCGCAGACCCTGCCATGGGCTTGTTTCGACATATCGATGCGGGCTATGATGAAGCGGCACAAATTGCGAAAGAGCGCGGGGCTCAATCCCTGTGGATAGATTAACTGTGGGCGGATTAATAGTTGCTTAGAATTTTTCGAGATATCAAAGAACTTTTAACTTTAAAGCCCGCTGCAGAAAAAGGCGGTCGTAAAATTACCGAGGCCGATCTGGGTTTGATTCAAAATGCTTGTTTGGTCTGTGACGAGACCGAGGTTGTTTGGGTCGGTCCTCAATCAAAGTTAAGTGAAGCTACAGTTGGGCGACCTTTAGCCCATGCCGAAGAAATTTCCCTTCATGCAGAAGCAGTTATGCCGGCATTTGTCGAATGTCACACGCACTTGATGTTTGCGGGAGATCGTCAGAAAGAATTTGAATTGCGCAACCAAGGCATGAGCTATCAGGATATTGCAAAACAAGGCGGTGGAATCCTTTCTACGGTTCAAGCCACTCGCGGCGCAAGTGACATTGAGCTTTTGGCTTTGGGACAAAAACGAGTGGATCGCTTTCTTAAGCAAGGAGTCACTCGCCTTGAAATCAAATCCGGATATGGCCTAGATGAAGACACCGAATTAAGGCTGTTAAAACTTATGGCTTCTCTAAAGGGCCCGTCTATTGTTAAGACTTTTCTTGGGCCCCATGCAGTTCCAAGCGAAAGCAAAAACTCAGAAGAGTATTTTTTGCGAATGCTTAAGCTGCTTCCAAGCCTGAAGGGCCTTGCAAGTCGGGTGGATATTTTTGTTGAAGAGGGCTACTTTTCACCAGAGCAGGCCCGGCGATATTTTCAGGAGGCCAAAGCTTTGGGCTTGGGACTTACAGGCCATATGGATCAGTTGTCACGCTCAGGTGGGGTAGAGCTTGGGGTCGATTTGGGTTTAGATTCGGTCGATCATTGTCTGAAAGTTAGTTCGGGGGATATCGATCGACTGGCGCAAAGTGAAGTGACCGCAGTTTTACTTCCTGCTGCGGATTTTTATCTTAAAATTCCTTATCCTCCGGCTCGAGATCTTATCGATCGCGGAGTTCGAGTGGCCCTATCGACGGATTTTAATCCCGGAAGTTCTCCAACCCAGGCGCTATCCTTTGTTGGAGTCCTGGCTCGCCTTGAAATGAAGATGTCTCTAGCTGAAGTGATCGTGGCCTACACAAATTCGGCAGCAAGAGCTTTAGGACTTCACAAAGAGGGCGCGATTGTTGCTGGTTATCGAAGTAATTTCATATGTTTAGATGCATCTTGGAGAAACTTGTTCTATCAGGTTGGTGAACACCCGGTGAAAGAAGTTTGGAAGAATGCTCATCGAGTTTTTGTTCGTCCGTAGTATATGATCCAGACAAATTCTGAACAAATCTTAAAATAACTTAAAAACCTTTTGCATTCCGTATCAAAACTTTTCTAGTCTAATGCTGTGAGTGGGTGGGGGCATTAGGATAACTTGTACGACAACAGGGATGGGGCAACAAGATGAGCGCATACAGCAGCAAACAAACAGTTTCGAATTTGATGCAGTCTAGATATTATTCTCCGGCCTTTGATGCCGCAATTTTTGACGGGCCTCTTAGAATTTACTTTGCTCAATACCAAGAACCAGAGGCATTAAAAATTTATTTTCGGCTGCAGGAAAAAATGCGCGAGATGAGTTTGCAGGGACAAATGAGAGGGCATCAAAAAAATATCTTTGTGATGGTCTATCCAAACCGCGAATTGTTTGAAAGAAGTTTTTCGGGGGTCAGCAGCCATTCTAAGATGCAGAGAGATCATTTGGCTGAGGATCTTATTTTTGGTTTGCATGGTGAACTGACAAACGAAAATCTAATTGAAATGGAATTGGCTATTGCTGATCTTGTCCATTTGCCGAACTTGCATCAGGCGCCTCAAGCTGAAGTATTTTAAGTTCTACAGCTTTTACAAATTCAATAAATTGGGCTCTTAGTTTTTTAGAGCTCCAGTCTTTTGCTCCAGCGCTTTCCCAATACAAAATTCCTGAAGCTGATACTAAGGCGTGATAAGGAATAATTTGTGGATTAAAAACTTTTTTCCATTTCAATTCCTCGTCGGTGAGGGACTCAATTCCAAATTTTTGTGCCTTCCACCAGTCTTGCCCCGCCTGCCAATGATCTGAACTGCTGCGATCTGTATTGATAAAAAGGCTTTTGATCTTAAGCTGGGCTGAAGAACCTAAGCTTTGGTCGAGTTCTTTACTTAAGGGGACCAAGTGAGGCAGCTCTGCTAAGCAAGGTGCACACCAGTGGCCCCAAAAGCTAATAAAATAAAGTGTGTTCTCTTCGGTCTGAACAAGACTTTTAAAGTTCTCGCCAAGACTCCGATAAGACATATGAAAGGTCGAAGGCTGGGGTGCTGGGCGGTCCATGGGACCTCCGATATGGGACATCGTAATAAGGGCAAGGCCCAGTCCCACGAAGCCAAACAGAGCCACGATTTGCATCAGGCGGTAAGCACGTTTTCGAGCGAGGGTTTCAGGTGCCGATAAAGACATTGGGCGAAGGTATTCAAAACTTAAAGCAGGGTCAATCAAAGGCCCAAGGCTTAAGGGGTCAGGGGGGACAAATTGTCCTTGAGTACGTCCTTTTATTAATTATCGGCGTTTCGATTGCGATTTCTTTGTCCTCACTTTTAGTCAGCCGCAACCCCGAAGATCAGGGCTTAGTGATTTCCACTTGGGGCGCCATTCTAGATACAATCTCAACCGACATGGCCGACGACTTCCAGTAGCTTCCGGCACTTGGCTGTGGGCAGTCATCCGGAATGGGCTCGCCAAACATGGATGGCGGGTTTGTGCATAAGTGAACCCCCGGGCCCCATACGGATG
>CAYMDP010000054.1:0-19916 GCA_964389375.1 uncultured Pseudobdellovibrionaceae bacterium
CCGCCTAAAAAAACCACATCAAAAGCTTCTGCCATAACTAAACCCTTTCAATTTCCTAACTTAAACAGATTCAAATATTAAATTTCGAGCAAAATTCGGTTTGGATCTTCAAGGCATTCTTTGATTCGAACCAAGAAGCTAACAGATTCGGCTCCATCAATGACTCGGTGATCGTAAGAAAGTGCTAAGTACATCATGGGCCGGATTTCAATTTTGCCGTTTACTACAACCGGTCGATCTTCAATTTTATGCATTCCTAAAATTCCACTTTGTGGCGCATTTAGAATCGGGGTCGACATCAGCGAGCCATAAACTCCACCGTTGCTGATGGTAAAAGTTCCGCCGCTTAAATCATCGACAGAGATCTTTCCTTCCCTCGCTTTTTGAGCATAGTGGCGAATGCTGAGTTCAATTTCAGCAAGGCTTAAATGTTCGGCATGGCGAATGACGGGGACAAAAAGACCTTTTTCAGTCCCGACCGCAATTCCGATATTGTAGTAATTGTGAAACAAAAGATCAGACTCTTCGATGAAGGCATTCACTTTTGGATATGCCTTTAGGGCCTCAACCACAGCTTTAACAAAAAATCCCATAAAACCTAAACCAACGCCGTACTTTTCTTTAAAGCGGTCTTTATAGCGGGCTCGAACTTCGTTAATTGCAGACATGTCAGCTTCGTTAAATGTTGTTAGGATGGCCGCAGTTTGTTGAGCTTCCACCAGTCGTTGAGCAATTCTTTTTCGGATTGTACTCATGGGCTCTCTGCGCACTTCTTCCTCAGCAATTCTTTGGGCTTGAGGAAGGGGAGGAAGCTCAGATTTTGCTTGAGGCGCAGGCTTTGGACTTGCTGTGGCGCCAGTGCCAACATTCATCACATCTGCTTTAGTCAGTCGTCCGCCTTTTCCAGATCCTGAAATGCTAGCCGGGTCTAATCCTTCTTCAGCTACGATTCTTCGAACTGCAGGGCTAAGATTTTGGTGAGTTTCAACACCCGCGGATCCGCCACCATTTTTTGAAGAAGCAGAAAGGGGAGGGGGAGTTTGAGGTTTTGGACTTTCAGACTTTGCAGGAGCACTTTCAGCTTTTGCGGCGCCCGCAGAATCGATTTCTCCGATCACACTTCCAACAGCAACGACTTCGCCGGCTTGTTTTGAAATCTTAAGGACCCCAGCGCTTTCGGCAACGACTTCAACACTTGCTTTATCGGTTTCTAAAAGAAGTAAAACATCATCACGTTTTACGGATTGCCCGTCTTTTTTTTGCCATTCAGCAATCGTGGCCTCAGTAATGGATTCGCCGACCGCCGGAACTTTTACATCAATTTTCACTGTCTTACCCTCTTGGTTAGAGTCATATACAAAATAAACTACTTAAAACATGCTTCGATAATTGCGTTTTGCTCTTTCACGTGAACCTTTGGAGAACCCGTTGCGGGAGAGGCCTTCTCGGGTCTGCTAACCGCTTCAAGGCTGACCTTTTTTAGACCCATCTCATTCATAAAAGCCTGAAGCTTTGGTAAAATGTAAGTCAATGCTCCCATGTTCATCGGCTCTTCTTGGGCCCAAATGACCTTTTCAAGTTTTGGGTAAGCCGCAAGATATGGGGCTAGCTGAACTTTAGGAAATGGGTAAAGCTGTTCAAGTCGAAGAATCGAAATGTCTGTGCGGTCTTTAAAAGATTCCTCTCGGGCTTTATCAAGATCGTAGAAAAGCTTTCCAGAGCAAAGCACCAAGGTCTCGACTTTTTTGTCGTCCTTGGTAAAGGGATCAGCCAAGACCTCTTGAAATGAAGAGTTTGTAAATTCGCTAATCGGAGACACAACCTTCGGATGTCGTAAAAGAGACTTCGGAGACATAACGACCAGGGGCTTTCTAAAATCCCTTCGAACTTGTCTGCGAAGTGCATGAAAGAAATTCGCCGGAGTCGTGATGTTGCACACTTGCATATTGGCTTGGCCGCAAAGTTGAAGGAAGCGCTCAAGACGGGCCGAGGAATGTTCTGGTCCTTGCCCTTCGTAGCCATGAGGCAAAAGTAAAACAAGACCACTTCCGCGCATCCACTTTTCTTCGCCACTACTTAAGAACTGATCGATGATGATCTGAGCTCCATTTGCGAAATCCCCAAACTGAGCTTCCCAAACGGTGAGGTAAGTTGGATCAGAGCAAGAATTGCCATATTCAAAGCCAACCACGGCCATTTCGGACAGCAAAGAGTTGTAAACAACAAATTCGCCCTGATCTGGATTCAGCGTCGAAAGAGGGCAATGCTCTTTGCCAGTTTGAGCATCAAAGAACACACTTTGCCTATGAGTAAAGGTTCCGCGTTTGCAATCTTGTCCAGAAAGTCTTACCGGAGTGCCTTCGACACAAAGGCTTCCATAAGCTAAGAGTTCGCCCATGGCCCAGTCCAAAGCATTTTGCTCCCACATTTGTTTTCGGGCCGCGATCAATTTTTTAATTTTTGGATGTACCTGAATCGCTGTGGGCTCTTCGGTTAAAACCTGAGCCACTTTTTCTAAACTCTTTAGAGGAACTGCAGTCGCAACAGACTTTTCGAAATCCTCTTCCTTTCCACGGCGCAAACCCTTCCACAGGCCACCGAAGGCATCGGTCTTCGACTGAGGCGGAGTCGTTTTGACTTGATCAAAGATCTTTTGAAGATTTTCGATTTTTTCTTGATAGAAGCCTTCGGTAAAGCTTTTGTCCGCAACGGATTCTTTTGCAAGTTGTTCGGCGTAAATGCTCATCAAGGTGGGATGGTTTTTAATCTTGTCGTACATCACGGGTTGAGTAAAGGCAGGCTCATCCCCCTCGTTATGTCCAAAGCGACGATAACAAATTAAATCAATGACGACATCCTCGCCAAATTCCTGGCGAAAACGTATGGCCATGTCGGTTGCGTGAATACAAGCTTCAACGTCGTCGCCATTCACCAAAAGGACAGGAGCTTTAATCGACTTCGAAACATCAGATGAATACCTTGAAGATCTTGCGTCTTTTGGATCAGTCGTAAAACCGACTTGGTTGTTGGTGATGATGTGAATGGTTCCGCCGACTGTGTAGCCCGGAAGCTGAGACATCTGAAAAGTTTCACTGACCACACCTTGGCCTGCAAAAGCCGCATCTCCATGAATCAAGACGGGGATTACTTTTTTGCGCTCTTTAGTATCTTTTCTTTTTCTTTGTTTCGCTCGAGTCATGCCTAAGACTACGGGGTCAACGGCTTCCAGGTGACTTGGATTAAAGGCCAAAGAAATATGACAATTCCCATTTGGAGTCTGCTTGTCAGCCGAATAACCCAAATGGTACTTCACGTCGCCATCGTAATCGTAATTATCAAAAGCGGTCCCGTTAAACTCGGACAGAATAACTTCTAAACCTTTGCCCATAAAGTTTGCCAAAACATTAATGCGGCCTCGGTGAGCCATGCCGATGACAAGTTCTTCAACTTTCATTTCTGTGCCGCGAGTGACCAGATGCTCAAGCATAGGGATCAAAGCGTCGCCACCTTCGATAGAAAAACGTTTTGTGCCGACGTAGCGTGTGTGAATGAATTTTTCTAAGGACTCTGTTCGAGCCAGTTGCTGGAAGACTTGTTTTTTGTGCTCGGGGCTCAGCTTAAAATTGGATTTCTTCTTTTCAAACTCAGCTTCAAACCAGGCTCGGACTTCGGGGCGACATTCTGCAATTTGAGCCGTCAGAGTGTCGCAATAGGTTTGCTCCATAAACTGAATAATGTCTTTTAGCTTTGAAGATTTAAGTCCCAAAGATTTCGCCACTTGAAAATCTTGATCCAAATTTTTTTCGGAGAGTTTGAAATTTGAAAGTTTAAAGGCTTCATCAGATCCTTTGCTCAATCCCAACGGATCTAATTTAGCTTTAAGATGTCCGTAGTCACGATAGTTTTGAATGAGTTCGTGAACCTGAAGTTCATCATGAGAAAAGCTTCCTGTGGAAGTCTGCGACATGTTTTGCGCAAACTCTAAGCCTTCAAAAAAAAGTCTCCACTGAGGATCCGTACTGTCGGGACTTTTTAAGTACTGCTGATAAAGTTGATCGATTAATTCTAAATTTGATCGGTTTAAATAACTGAGTTTCTCCAAAGCCTATCCTCGGTGCAATATTTTACTTTTTTCATTAATAACGAGGTCTTAAACAATCTAGCAGAGATTTTCTAGACTGGGCAGCGTGAATTTAAAAAGTGATCAAAAACCAACTGGACCTATGGCAGGTTCATAGTGGATGGGCTGCTCGATTATTCATTGCCCCATAGGCTAAGAGCAAAAACTCTGACTTGCTACGTTAGCTTTAGCCCCGCAGAAATGCAAAAAACCGACTGAGCATGCGAAGAGCGCCTTCGGGCTTTTTTGAGCGCTTCCACACCCCAGCCGCATATTTATTGGCCTCACTCATTGTCGGGTAAATATGAATCGTTCCTAGAATAGAATTCAGTCCATAGCCATGTTTGATGGCCGAAATAAATTCGGTGATTAATTCTCCGGCATGACTGCCCACAATCGTGGCACCAAGGATTTTGTCGGTTCCAGTTTGGGTCAAAACTTTTACAAAACCACGGTCCTCTTCGTCCGCAATGGCCCGGTCCAAATCATCAATTTCGTAACGGGTCACATCAAAAGACAGCCCCATTTTTTGGGCTTGAGCTTCGTTGAGCCCAACTCCTGCAACTTCAGGATCTGTATAGGTGCAGTAGGGGACAATGGAATAATTGACCTTAAAATTTTTGTTTAAGGGCCAGGGGATAAATCTTGAAATAGGGTAAAAAAGAGAATTCACCGAGGTGTAATAGGCTTGGTGTGCTGCCATATGGGTAAACTGAAAAGGGCCGGTCACATCTCCGCAGACAAAAATATTTGGGATATTGGTGGCTAAAAATTCATTGGCTGCGATGGTTCCGTTTTGGTTTAGCTTTACTCCAAGCTCTTCAAGTCCAAAGCCTGTGACATTGGCTTTGCGGCCGACTGCGATGAGAAGTTCATCAAACTCAATGCGTTTGCTTTGGCCATTTTGCAGGATATTTAAAAACTTCTTTTCACCTTCAACTTCGACGGCTTTGGCTTCGGTACCGGTCAAAACTTGAATTTTTTCTTCCCGAAACTGAGCTTCGACAAATTCCGATACGTCTAGATCTTCCCGAGGCATCAAATGACTGGCCATTTCGACAAGACTCACTTCGCAATCCAGTCGTGAAAAAGCTTGAGCCAGTTCACAACCGATGGGCCCGCCCCCAAGGACGATTAGTTTTTTAGGGCGCACTCTCAGCTGCCAAACATTATCCGAAGTGAGGGCTTTAATTTTGTCGAGACCTTGAATGTTTGGAATCAAGGGTCTGGCACCGGTGGCGACAATAATTGTGCGCGTTGTGAGGATTCGATCCGCTACTTGAACTTCATAGGGACTTAAGATCTTGGCGCTTCCCTGAATGCATTCCACTCCAAGATTTGTATAACGCTCGACCGAGTCATGGGGTTCGATTTTTTGAATGACCTTTTGAATGCGCTCCATCACTTCAGAAAACTCGTAATCAATTTGGGCGGTCTTAAATCCATAGGCCTTTGCCTTCCGGCTTTGGTGAAGCACTTTGGCCGAGCGAATCAAAGCCTTAGAAGGGACGCAGCCCGTGTTCAGGCAATCTCCACCCATTTGATGTTTTTCGATTAAAGCCACTTTGGCTTTCAGGGCAGATGCAATGTATGATGAGACAAGACCGGCACTTCCAGCGCCAATCACGACGACATTGTAATCAAATTTTTTTGGTTTTTTAAATTTCACGGCTCTAGCCTCAGTGTTAAATGGGTTGCTTTACTTTGGAAGTTTTCTTTTTCAAAAAATCTAGAATTCGTTTAGAGATCAGGGGCAATAGGCCCAGCAGGACAAAAGAAAAAATAAGTGCAGGCGAAAGAATTCCACTTAAAGACTCAAGGGCTCCAAGTTGGGTTCCAGCATTAACGTAAACTAAAGTTCCAGGAAGCATGCCGATCTGACTGACCACGAAAAACTGCCAAAGCGGAATTTTAGTAAGACCCATGATCAAGTTGATCATAAAAAATGGAAACAAAGGGATTAACCTGAGCGAGAAAAGATAAAATGCCCCATCTTTTGCGATACCCTCGTTAATTTTTTGCAGCTGATTTTTAAACCTTTCTTGCACCCATCCACCAAGCAAAAAGCGCGAGACTAAGAATGCAAGACTAGCTCCCAAGGTGCTTGCAAAAGACACCACTAAAGTCCCCATGCCAAGGCCAAATAAAAAGCCGCCCAATAAAGTCATGATCGCAGCACCGGGAAGTGAAAGGGCAGTGATCAAAACATAGGATAAAAAATAAATCCCAATCGTCTGGGTTGGATGGCTTGCGTAGTAGGCTTCAAAATTGGATTGCTGGGCTTTAAGGGCTTCAAAGCTTAAAAAACGTCCAAGATCGAAGCTGAAGAACAGGATAAAAGCTATCGCAATGACTAAAAGAACGAGAATTTGGGCGGGCTTAAGTTTTATCAAGAAGAGCTCCTTTGCTCGCGTGGCTTTAGACCCTCCCAGGGTGACTCTTTAGGCTAGTAAATTCAAGACTTTATGAGCTGTCCCTTAAGCCTTTTAGAGAAAAGCTTCAGTTTTTGATAATTTCTGCGCAGCATGCTATAACTTCGTCTTTCTAAAAGGGTTTAAAATTGTTGAGTCCAAATAGTGATTTTCAGTCTGGAGTTTTAAAGAAGCCGGCAAAGCTGCCGGATCTTTTTGAGTCTATTGATCAAGGACTGGCGCGCCCCATAGACCAAGTCGGCATGGCTGCGGTTGAAGCCCCATTAAAGCTAAAAACTCAAGCAGGTGAGACGGTTTTGGTTCCGGCGCTTGTTGATGTTTTTGTTTCTTTAGATCAAGCCGAAGCCCGTGGAATTCATATGTCGAGGCTTTACCGAAAGGTCACAGAGACTTTAGTGCGCGAACCATTTTCAGCAAAATCCGCCGAGCAGTTAGTTCGGGCTCTTGTGGACTCTCAAGAAGGCCTAAGTTCAAGTGCAACTTTAAGAGTTTCTTATGATCTTTTGACCCAAAGGCCGGCTTTAGTGAGCGGGAATTTAGGCTGGAGACAATACCCGGTTGTTTTTGAAGTTCAGCTGTCTAAAGCGGGCGAGCTTCGGGCCTCACTTGGAGTTGAGGTTTTGTACTCGAGCACTTGTCCCTGTTCTGCAGCCCTTGCGCGGCAGTTGAATCAGAAAAAGTTTTTACAAGCCTTCCTAGGTCGAGATCAGGTTTCAAGTGAAGAGGTTTTTACTTGGCTTGGAACAGAAGAGTCGGTCGGTGGTCTACCGCACGCTCAAAGAAGCCGCGCTTTAGTGAAGATTTCGGGACTGTTGGAGCAGCTTAGTTTTGAACCCCTAGAGCTAGTGGACAAAGTCGAGTCTGCTTTAAAAACCCCCGTACAAAGTTTTGTGAAAAGAGAAGACGAGCAGGCTTTTGCTCAGTTGAATGCTGAAAATTTAATGTTTTGCGAGGATGCCGCCCGCAGGATTGCGGCCGCAATGGACCCCACATCCCAGTTTAATATCTACGTCGAGCACCAAGAATCCCTTCATCCCCATCAGGCCGTAGCTCAGATTCAATCCGATGAGAGCCCCAAGGCTTAAGTAAATGAGAATCATTCGCATTTAGGCTAGACAAAGGCTTTAAGCTTCGGGTAGTTTTCCAGCATGGAAAAAATCACGTCGACCCAGTTGTCCCGCGGCCAGGCCAACCCTCTGCCGAAAGAAAAATTGATCCGCAGAGACCCCTTTGACCCCTCGGCCTTTAAACGGATCGTCAGAGAAATGGGTCTAAAAGTGACTCAGCAGCGGATTGCAATTTTAGAGACCTTGGCCGATGGCAGAGCCCATGTGACGGCTCAAGAAGTTTTTGAAATTGTAAATGGCAATTATCCAGAGATCGGCTTTGCCACTGTGTATCGTTTTTTGAAAAAACTGACCGAACATAGCTTTGTCACAGAAGTCCGCATGGGGGGCTTACCCGCGCGGTATGAGCTCACCCCCAAGCGGCATCATGACCATTTGACTTGCGTTCAATGTGGGAAGATTGTTGAGTTTGAGAATCAACAAATCGAAGAGCTACAAGAAAGCGTGGCGAAGAAGCATGGCTTCAGTTTGACCGACCACGTTTTAGAACTCTACGGCATCTGTGGAGATTGTCGCTCGAAAGCTTAAAAAGGCTGTATGCAAGAAGTCTTCGACGGAGTTCGAGTCAAAGGGGCAAGAGAGCATAATCTTAAGTCCATTGATGTCGAATTCCCCAGAAATAAAATTACAGTTGTGACGGGCTTAAGTGGCAGTGGTAAATCCAGCCTTGCCTTTGACACTGTCTATGCGGAAGGCCAAAGACGCTACATAGAAAGTCTGTCGGCCTACGCCAGAAATTTTTTAGAGCAAATGAAAAAGCCCGATGTGGACTCGATCACGGGACTTTCTCCATCCATTGCGATCGATCAAAAATCTATTAGTTCAAATCCAAGATCGACCGTCGGCACAGTCACCGAAGTTTACGATTTTTTAAGGCTTCTTTACGCTAAGATCGGACGCCCCAAATGTCCGGTTCATAAAATTCCGGTCGAAAGCCAAAGCCCTCAAAGTATTGTTGAAGATATTTTAAAGCTTCCAGATGGCTCGAAGTTTTTTGTGCTTGCTCCCGTGGTCAGAGGCAAAAAAGGTGAGTACCTAGCTGAGTTTCAGAAGTGGATAAAAAAAGGCTACACCAAAGCTAAGATTGATGGGGACTGGGTAGAGCTTGCAGAAGCAAAAAAGCTGACTCGGCATAAAAGCCACGACATCGATTTGGTGGTGGATCGTTTAATTATTAAAGATGGTCTTGCTAATCGCCTGCGAGAAAGTGTTAACGCGGCCTTAAGTTTGGGTCAGGGTATGCTTTTGGTTCAAGTCGTTGGCGATGAGCCTAAGATGTATTCAATTAAAAATTCTTGTCCTGAGTGTGGTTTTAGTTTTCCAGAGCTAGAGCCAAGACTTTTTAGTTTTAATAATCCCAAAGGGGCTTGTCCAACTTGTCATGGCCTTGGGAGCATGGAATTTGAAGAAGTTGAGCGCGAGCGCACTGAAGGCTTTGGAGCAGATCGGAGAATTGTTAGGTCGGCGACTTATCGCTACAAAGGGCAAAGTTTAGACTCGGATGCGGAAGGCGAAGACGAGTTAGATAACTACGCCATTGGTCCTTGTCCAGATTGTCATGGGGCCAGACTTCGCCCCGAGGCTTTAAATGTTTTGGTCGAAGACAAAAATATTGCCGAGCTTTCTTCGATGTCGAACAAAGATCTGCTCGAGTTTTTGAAAAACTTAAAACTTGAAGACCGCGAAGGGCATATTGGCGACAAGATTGCCGCACAAATTATCTCAAGACTCGATTATTTATGCCGAGTGGGGACGGGCTACTTAAGTTTAGATCGAAGAACCCAAACACTTTCGGGCGGGGAGGCTCAGCGGATTCGATTGGCTTCTCAAGTCGGGTCGGCCTTAATTGGAATCTTGTATATATTGGACGAGCCCAGTATTGGGCTTCACCCCAGGGATCACCATCGCCTGCTCGAAATTTTAAGAGAAATTCGGGATCGTGGAAACACGATCGTAATGGTCGAACACGACGAAGACACGATTCGCTCGGCAGATTATTTAATTGATCTTGGGCCCAGGGCCGGGCGCTTAGGCGGTGATTTGATTGCTAAAGGTACGCCTTCAGAAGTTGAAGCCTCGCTGGATAGTTTGACCGGCGCTTATCTATCGGGACGTAAACAAATCCCAGTGCCAAAACAAAGACGAAAAGGAAATGGCCAAAGCATTAAGATCGAAGGGGCCAGCGGAAACAATTTAAAAGATGTGGATTTGGAAATTCCGCTGGGGACTTTAACCGGAGTGTCAGGCGTTTCGGGCAGTGGAAAGTCGACTTTAATTATCGACACACTTTACCGAGTTCTTGCGAAGGATTTTTATCGAAGCTCTCTGGTGCCAGCACCTTTTCAACAGATATCTGGCTTAGAGCATCTTGATAAAGTCATCGAGATCAACCAAAAGCCGATCGGAAGAACTCCTAGGTCTGTGCCAGCAACTTATGTCGGGCTTTTTCCATTGATTCGCGACCTTTATTCAAATTTGCCAGAGGCTAAGATGCGTGGATTTAAGCCAGGTCATTTTAGCTTTAACGTTAAGGGCGGCCGCTGCGAAACCTGCCAAGGGGTGGGGCATATCCGAGTTGAGATGCACTTTTTGTCCGATGTCTTTGTTCAGTGTTCGACTTGTTTAGGAAAGCGCTACTCACGAGAGATTTTAAATCTGCGCTACAAAGATCAATCCATTGCTGATGTTTTAGGGATGAGTATTGAAGAGGCTTTACCTTTTTTTAAACATCACCGCATGATTTATCGAAAACTTGAAACCCTTCACCGGGTGGGCCTTGATTATATGAGGCTTGGACAAAGTTCGACGACTTTGTCTGGCGGCGAGGCTCAGCGAGTCAAGCTAAGTCGAGAGCTTAGTAAAAAGGGTACTGGAAAAACCTTATATATTTTGGACGAGCCAACCACGGGACTTCATTTTGAAGATGTTGGTAAGCTGATTGATCTTCTTCATGAGCTTGTGGATCAGGGGAATACGGTTTTAGTCATCGAGCACAATCTAGACGTGATTAAAAACTGCGATCATGTGATCGACCTTGGTCCAGAGGGCGGAAACGAAGGTGGTGAAATTGTCGCTTCCGGAACGCCGGAGGCGGTTGTTAAAGTGTCTCGAAGTGAGACGGGGCGATACCTTAAGCCACTACTTGTTTAGGCCCCTGCAGCTGTCTGAAAACAATTCACGTTTCATTCTGAGAAGTCCGCGGAGAAAAGCGCTTAAATGAGCCTCTGAGTCATTTTTTTCCAGTTCTGTTTGAAGATCATTTCAATTTAAGCCGATAAATCTTTAAGTGAGACGGCCTTTCTTGAAGGGCCAGTCTTGTATAGAACGTTTATTGGGGGAACTTATGGCATGGGATGACATTCCCAGTTGGGCAACAGAGGTTGCCAATTCAATTCTACAGACTGTTAAAGAGAAAGATCCCTTCACATTTTATCACTGTCTTCGCGTGGGACGCATGTCGCGCAAGCTTGCTAAGGCCTTGGGTCTTAATGAATTCGAGCAAGGTGTTTTAGAGTTCTCAGGTCTTTTTCATGATGTAGGAAAAGTCGGGATTCCCGATGAGATTTTATTAAAGCCTTCTCGTTTAAATCGTGACGAAGTTGAAGTCATGAAAGCGCATCCAGTTAAGAGCGCTCAAATTGTAGAGCCTCTTGGGCACAATCCCTTTTTTCGTTTTACTCTTCCAGGAATTCGCTACCATCACGAAAAGATCGATGGGACGGGTTATCCTTTTGGTTTAGTCGGTGAAAGAATCCCATTGCCAGCGCGCCTAGTCGCCGTTGTGGACACCTTTGATGCGATGTCGAATGCTAGACCTTATCGAAAGCCAATTCCTGTTGAAAAAGTAATCCAGGAGCTTAAAGATTTCTCTGGAACTCAGTTCGACACCCATATGGTAAAGGTCTTCTTAGAAGCTCTTCCTCATTGGCAAAAAGAAAAAGAAGAGGAAGACAAAGAAGAAGTGGCGATCAGTCACATTCTCCGCGCGGCTTAATTTTAAAATTTAAAAAGTTTATCAAAACCGAAAGGCTTCTCGTAAGAGGAGCCTTTTTGCTTTTTAAGTGCCCGTCGTATCTTTGCGTAGCAGTGTGTAATCACTATCCACTTGGCCCTTAACTGTGCCCCATTCCAATTGAAATAACTACAAATAGAAAGTGGTACGCCGGCTCTCTTGACAAAAAAATACCGGTCTTCGAAACATCTCAAGTTCAGGGGGGATTATGAGGGGGATATTGTTATTCTGTCTGATTCAGTTTGGATTTTCAGCAACTGCAGAAGCAAGTAAGCCAAGGGATTGTTTCTCAAAAGAGGAACTTGTTGAAATTGCAGAATCATTCTCGCAAATTGCGGAGCTTCTTGGAAATAGGGATTCCCTCTGTCGGCAAGATATTGGTGAAAAATGGTTCCTTACGGTAGAATCATTGGTCGACCTTCGGCAAATGAACCTTTCTGACCCAGTTGAATACAAAACCAAAGATGATCTAACATTTAAAGCGATTCCTGAGGGCGGATGGTGGTCTTATTTTACAAAAAGAGCAGATCGCTTTGTCCTAGATCCAATCTCCTGCACGACTTCGATGGTTGCATATGTTTACTCACACATTCTTGGCGAGATTAACTTGTGTCCCAATTTTTTTGAGGAAGATCGCTTAAGTCGGGTTGATGCATTTCTTCATGAGGTCAGACATTTTGATGGATTTGGCCATGCTACCTGTGAAAGAGGAGTCCACAAAGGAGCTGAGGGCGCCTGTGACTCCTCCCTAAGTTTAAAAGGATCATACGCCGTAAGTATGCAGGCTAGCGTAACATTTGGCTTGAGAGCAAAAAATTACTCTGAAGGCGAAAGGGCTTTAGCAAGAGCGGCTGGACTTTATTATCTTGCAAATCGATTTAATGCGAAAACACAGGTTATTTTGTCAAAAAGTATTTTTCTTGGAAATTCGAAGGGTGAAATTTTTAATTGGGATCCAGAGGCACCGAGCCAGGCCCAGTTCGTGAAAGCCTTAAGTGGACCATCGCGATTCTTTTCTTCTGGTGCGCAAGCAATTATCTATCCCAAAGATCTAAATAAAGAAGCTTATCGTATGGCTGGAGACTTTAGCATTCCTCTAGACGTTTTGGGTCTTTTTGCCAAATCCTACAATCAGGAGTCCGCGCAGATTCGGGCCGATTACCTTGCGTTTTCCTACCAAGAAGGTGGTGGAATGTTGTCGAATTCTGGTTACAAAATGATGTGCGGATCTGAGTTGGTCGAGTTGAAGTCTGAAAGATTTCCGGAAGCCCTTCGCCAAATCGTCGAAATTGAGATGGAGGGAGAGCAAGTTCTGAGTCACCTAGTGGGAGAATCTGGCAAATTGCACCGGGCGACTTGTGAAGGAGAGAGCATTCTTTTAAAGAACGATGACCTTTTTGTGCCCAGAGATTTAAAGCGTGGTGTTTCAATCCATGATCAAACATTTGGTCTGACAGAGGATGGATTGCTTTATTCTTTAAAAAAGAACGGAAATGTTTGGACTTACGGGTCCCTTGTCGAAATAGATAAGCTGCCTAATAAGTGGTCGGAGATTGCCCTTCGCTCCGAGGCCCTCCTTTTTGACGAAGCCCGCGCTAGGCATAGAGAGCCGTTGTGAAAAATATCTGGGGACTAGTTCTTGTAGTCGTAGCGATCCCGCTTTGCTTCGTGTACTTAGAAAGACCCGAAAACCTGCCAAACCCTCATGAAAAGAAAGCTGCTAAAGAGCAGGAAGTATTCGCTGACAAGAATAAAGAAGTCCCTGTCTCTAAGACTAATTACGGGACGAATAATGATCCAAGTCGAGATAGTCTTCCATTTGCTCGGGACGTTCAGGCTGTCTTGAATCTCAGCCTTCCAATGGAAACTCGTCTGAATACTTGGCTGACGCTACATCGCAAAATGCCCTTATCAATACCCGCATTGGTGAGTATTGCCATCTCACCAAATACCGCAAAGCCATCGGCCGATGAACATTTGATCGAAGGAGTTTTGTACCGAAAAGAGGAAGGTCTACGTATCGTCGCTCTCCAGTCTTTGGAGCATGCTGTGTTGGAAAATTTGGCTCCACTAAACATTCTCTACACCGTCGCCGAATCAGCACAAAGCACGACTCTCAAAGAGGTCGCCAGCAAAATGTATGAATTTGCACAAAATGGAGAATCTTACTCAGCAACCGCTGAGGCCGCGATCATGAAAGAGAGCATTCCCGAATAAAAAGTCAGATCAAGGAATCAATTGTCCGGGTTTCATTTCAATTTGTCAGATAATGCCATGGTGAGATTTTAGGTTTTTTCGAAAGGTAGTTTTTTTGTTGCCTTAAATAGAGCTTTCGAGAGAGCGAGTAGCGGAAGCCCCATAATCGCACTTTGGTCCTCGGATTCAATTTTTTCCATAAGGGCGATGCCGCCTTTTTCCCATTTGTAGCCGCCGGCGCAATCGAAGGGTTTTGCGAAGTGAATATAGGCTTCGATTTGCTGAAGACTTAAATTTTTTAATCGGATTCGAGTCTCATTGAGATGCTCAATCGAAGAGTCTGGTGAAAGCACAGCCATTGCAGTCAAAAGTTTATGGGTTTTGCCTGACAGCCTGGTTAAAGTGTCGCGGCATTTTTCGAAAGTTCCGGGTTTTCCAAACACTTCTTCATCTAGAGTTAGCATTTGATCAGCGCCGATGATAATGGCCTGAGGATATTTCTCTTTTAGGCTTTCGGCTTTTTTCCGGGCTAAAAAAAGAACAAGCTCTTCGGCGGCTTTTGGCCCAATTTTTTTAAGGGCCTCTTCATCTACATCGGGCAGCACAACTTTAAACGGGACTCCTAGGCTTTCGAGTTGAGCCTTGCGGTAAGGGGAGCCGCTTGCGAGGATAATTTCAAAGGAAGTGCCGCTCATTTAATGCTCAATTTCTGATTTAAAATCCAAGGTTTTGAGTCTTGTTTCGGACACTAGGGTAAAAGTCGGAATGTGTCAAAGTCTGGAGGGCATTAATGCTTGAAATGAGGGATTCGCCCTAGCAGAATATGGGCATGGAAAACTATGTATTAGATCTAAATCCCTTTCTTGTTCAATTTACTGAAGCCATCGGTATCAGATGGTATTCGCTGGCCTACCTCGGTGGCTTTGTTAGCGGTTACATCGTGATGCGGATTATGGCGGCACGTAAGACCATTTTGCTGAACGAGTTAGAAATTGCCGACCTTGTGATCTATGTGGCCCTTGGAACCCTGATCGGTGGGCGAGTGGGTTATGCTTTATTTTATGCCCCTGAATTGTTCTGGGATTTCGATTCGAATGTTCCCTTTTGGGGAGTTTTAAAAGTCTATCAGGGTGGGATGGCAAGCCATGGTGGAATTATGGGAATCATGGTCGCCTGTTGGTTTTATGCTCGAAAATTTAAAAAACCTTACTTCCACTTAGTCGATCTGACCGTTTTGGGCGGTGGCCTTGCTATTTTTTACGGTCGCATGGCGAATTTTGTAAACGGTGAGCTTTTTGGTCGAGCGGCCCCAGAAGGACTTTCTTGGGCTGTGAAATTCCCTCAAGAAATGTACATGTGGTCGGGAAGAGAGGCTTCGAAGCTTTTAGATCTAGCTCCTGCAGTTCAAGCATTAGGTGAAGTGAAGACTCGATTTGGCGAGAAGATCACAGTTTCAGCAGAACTTTGGAAAGGCTGGGTTTCTCAATTCGGAAGAGACTCTGGCGCCACTGCGGCGGTAGAGCAAGCCGTTCATTCTTTGATTCTTTCAGTTCAAGCCGGAAATCAACAAGTCATCAATGCCTTAGCGCCCATCTTAACTCCGCGCTATCCCTCGCAATTGATTCAAGGACTCTTAGAGGGCTTATTAGTTTTTGTGGTCCTCGCAATCATCTGGAGAAAGCCCCAAAAGCCCGGCGTCATCTCGGGCTGGTTTGGAATCATTTATGCCATTGCTAGAATCATCGGAGAACAATTCAGAATGCCCGATGCCCATATCGGCTTTCAGCTTCTGGGCCTCACCAGAGGCCAGTGGCTAAGCATAGGAATGCTTGCTGCGGCCATTGCATGGCTCGTCATCGCGATGAGGCTAGACACCAAAAAAATCGGCGGTTGGGGCCAGGCTTCAAGTAAAAGCTCTAGTTAATAGCTTAAGTCATTAAAAGTCTGATATGTCGCCAAAGCTAACCTTGGCTTAGATTTTGGCGCCGCATCGAGTCCCGCGGCGCCGCGGTTTTTTTCGTATGAACAGTTTATTCTGTGTGAAGGCCCCGGCTCCATTCGATTTCGTGTGTCTTGGTAAATGTTCATGAAACCTTTAAAGTTGTCTTGAGTCGGGTTTTTAAGGGTTCAGAGTGAAAGATTCCGGCAGGGTGATTTACTTATCTTCCATAGGAAGCTGGGATGTCCTGACTGTCGTAGGGGAGCCCCAACCGAATCCAGTCCAAGATCACATTAAGCTCAGCCTCAGTGACTTCGGGAATGACCTCTTGGATATCGTCCTGATCCGAATTAAAGGGCATAGGGTCATAAAAGTACTCTTCATTGTCTTCATCGACTCGACCCAGAATGGCTGCGACAAAATGGCTTCGTTCTGGATTTTTAAAATCAAAAAGCTTCGGATTTTCTGCAAACCAAGATCTAAGCTCACTGTGGGTGGACATGGCGGTCGGTGCTCTCGGGCCTGTGGAGTTGTGGCAAAGAATGCATTTGGGACCGATGACATTATCCCGAAGAGAGATCCAGGTAGGTTCTAACTTAGGACTTGTCGCGACCTCATCAACTGAATCGGTTAGTATTCCTGGAAATTCAGGGGCTCCGGCTTCAGCCCAAGTGCTTAATGTTTCTTTGAGTTCATCACTTAGGGGTTGGTTTCTTTGATTCGGTCTTAAGGCAAAAGGCATTTTGTCATCGAGGACAAAGCTAACAATAGAACTGATATTTTTTTTGACGACTTGATAATTATTAAACTGACTATGGCAGCCAATACAGTTGGACTTAAGAATTTTTGAGTGGACTTCTTCAAAAGAAATAGTCGTTGTTGCAATTGGCTTTGGTGGAATACCTGCGAACTCTGGAGCTCCTGCCAAAACCCAGCGCTCAAGTTTTTGGATCTGGTCAGTTGATAAAGGCGGCAGGTCCTTTGGCATTCGAAAGCTTTGGTTTTGGGACTTGACTCGGCTTAAGATTTCATTCGCCGCAACTTTGACAATGTTATAATTTTCGAAAGCACTATGTCGCCCCGTATGGCAGTTTGTGCACATGGGGACTAAGATATCCCGCCGGATTTCTTCAAATCCAAATTCAAGTGAGGCCGCACTGACTTGTCCTTCGATGGAGTCATGCTTAGCTTTGCAGGAGGCGAGCGATAAAATGAGAAGCAGCATTATTGGGAAGATCAGGAGAACTCTTGTGATGAGATTCATATTTTTCATCGAGCGAGTTCTCCTGATAAAGGTGAAACGAGTTAATTGGGATTCCGTGGAGATTCTCCGGATTCATTCATCCAAAAGTTGTCCGCACGTTTTTCTCGGGCAGCTAAATCTTGATCAAATCTTGCCTTTGCTCCACGGCTGATAAAGAAGTGGGCTCGGTCCCCATGCAAAGTAAAAAGATTTGGATCAATGTCGGCATAAGACTTATTGGACATGGCCCAAGCGCACCAGCCTCCATAGGTTGGCTCGAAGCGAGTGGGATCTTCTAAAAACAGAGCTCGGTTGGCCTCACTAGCGAAATAGTAAATGACTCCACCATATTCAGCTTGGATTGCAGCTTGTCCGGCTTGAGCCTTTCCAGCTTCAAAATAAGAGACCGGGTCATAGCCCTTAAGTCCGACTTTGTCCTGAAGGTTGTAGAGAGCCTCATTTCGGTCCGGCTGTTCGAGGGTCGGTGCTGCAAGGGCCAAGGGGCTTGCAGAAAATAGTGCGAGGCTGAGGCTTAGTCCTAGAAATGATTTTTTGTACATGGGGAAAACTCCTTTGTTTGCTGTTTCAGATATTAGCTTTAAGGCCTTGAAATACAATTTCATTATTGATATATGGGTATTCCTTTTTAGAATGACTAAGGGCACAGCCCAATGGATTTCTTTTAGAGAGAGTGTAAAGAGAATTTTTATAGAATAAGTCGATCCTGGTATTTGCGAGTTAAAGAAACTGGAGTCCGCGTGAGACTAAAAGATCATTTAGAAAAACTAGAATATTTTTGTGCTGTTGTTGAATCCGGCTCTTTAAATAAAGCGAGTGCCCTTGTATTTGTTGGCCAGCCTCAACTTACAAAAATCATTCAGCAGTTAGAAGATGTTTTAAATGTGAAGCTTTTCCTTCGTTCAAGCAAGGGGCTGGTGTTGACGAGGTCTGGAGATAGGCTTTACGAGGCGGCAAAGGAAATTTTAAGAAAAGCAGATGAAGCCGAGTTCTCAATTCAGTCGAGCGAACAAAACATCAAAGGCAGAATCGTAATTGGGACCTACGATAGTATCGCGCGGTATTTTTTTCCTCAGTTTCTGAAGTACCTTAAAAATGCAGCACCTCATTTAAAAGTTGTCTTAAGAACGGGCAGAAGCCAGGAGATTTTCTCGAGGCTACAAGACGGCGATATCGAAATCGCGATCTTGGTGAATCAAGGCTTCAAAGATTCAAAAATTCTATTTAAAAATATTTATTCAGATTCATTCGGCTTCTATAAAAGCCCTCAGCTAAGCTCAAATTTTAACGAAACAATTATTTACTTAGCAGATGCCCATTCTGCCCAGCAGGCCTCATTTAAGAAACTAGGTTTTTCAGAAGAAGTAATATGTGAAAACCTAGAAACGGTCCGCTCTCTTGCGGAGGAAGACCTCGGCGTCGCCTATCTGCCCCGTCGAGTCGCGCAAGAAAGTGTAAGGGCAAAAAAACTAAGTCCACACTACATACGCTCAAAAAAGATGGACTTCGATTCTCCACACTCCATCGATCTTTGTGTAAAGAAAGATCTTAATTCGGATATCTCTTCACTCGTCCTCGCCGAGCTAGAAAGATTTCTACAAATCTGGTCAAAAAACTAAAGCCCCGTGCCGACTTTTTTGGACCGACTGAGTCGGAAGAAGTATCGGCACCTTTGGGTAAGTTTGGTTAAAAAGAAAAACCTAGTCGCAGGTGACTTCAAGAACAGAAGTTCTTGCGTCATTGTGGTTGGACATGCGTTCAACAAACACATCAATGGCATGAGCTCGATTTCGTGCTTCTAAGAGCTCCGTGCGTTTTGCCCAAGGGCTTGTGTTGTTCTCACAATAGTGATGGTTGCCTGCATTTCCGTGAGGATTTCCATTAAAAGTGCAATAGCTCACTTCACAGACAGTTAATTCATCCCCTGTTCTTCCTCCGCCGCCACGTCTAGACTGCTGAATCATCTCGGCGAGAGCTTTATGCGCGCAAAGATTGGCATTAAAAACATCAGTATGTTTGGCATAGCATCGATCAATACGATCATCAGAGTTTCGTTGAGCTTGAGCAAAACTAGAACCAAGACCCATCGCTAGGACCGTAATAAAAAGTAGTCTGTACATATTTTCCCCCGTTTTAATACTTTGTGCCGACTATCCCAAGACGGCCCTGCGCACCATAGAGCTCAGGGATTTTCATGTCTATGCACGCCGAGTTGCTGGTAGGTGAATTTGTGTGTGGTCCAGGAATTATTTGTGAACTAAGGCAGGCAATCTGCCTTTAAAACTCCTTCGACTTATTATCCTTAAGAATAGAAATCACAAAGTAATTCCAGGTTTGGAGTTTATTGTTTTCGGCTTCGAGGCTCGCATCTTCTTGCGACTCAGGCGGTTGCAGAAAGGATCGGCCTAGCCTTTGTTGAAGCTCTTCGATCATCTAGTAACCAATAAAACCACGACGAAGTCGAACCCGTGCAAGGCAAGATAGAATCCCAGTCAAAAAGGAAGGATTTTCCCAATCTATTCCATCAGAAAAAAATGCGCACCGAAGACTAGTTTCGCAGGGCGGCCCAAAAGCAAACCGGGTTATCAAATAAGTCCGAAGGGCCGACCGAGAATGTCCGACGGCTGAGGGGCGACATTTTTTTCTGATGGAATGGATTGGGAAAATCGGAAGCTGACCCCAAGGCGATCCCTTGGGGCAAAACAAAAAACAAATTCTAGAACTTCTCGTCGAAGGTCACATTCCCACTGACACCCATTTGGTAAGCAGAAACTCGACGCTCGAAGAAGTTTGCAAGCTCTTGAGTGTCTTGAAGGGCCATAAAGTCGA
>CAYMDP010000055.1:0-19510 GCA_964389375.1 uncultured Pseudobdellovibrionaceae bacterium
CTTCCTTCAGAGATGGACATCATTTCGACTTTCCAGGATTTTTTCGCCGCGTACAAAGAATAGGCTCTGAATAACTCATAGGCAAAAAGGCTGGCCTCATCGCCACCGGCTCCTGCCCGAATCTCTAGAATAATATTTTTTTCGTCATTAGGATCTTTGGGCAAAAGAAGAATTTTAAGCTCGGCTTCAAGCTTGCTAATTTGCGCCTCAAGTTCAGTGACTTCTTCTCGAGCCATTGCGCGAAGCTCAGAGTCAGTTTCTGCCGTTAACATCTCTTTTGAGCCCTTAAGCTGATCCCTTGATTTTTTATAATCCCGATAGGTCTCAACGACCTTCTCGAGGTCGGAGAGCTCTTTCATCATCGCGCGGTATTTTTTTTGATCGTTCGCGATTCCAGGCTCTTGAAGGGCCTGATTTAGATGTTCGAATTTTTTTTCAACTTCCTCGAGTTTTGCAAACATAGAATCCTAAAAAAACTAGCTATTCATGCTTGTCAGAAAATCTTTATTGCCCTTAGAAGACTCCAGTTTTCCAAGCAAAAATTCCATGCTGTCGACCACATTCATCGGCGCCAAAACTTTTCTTAAAATCCAAAGGCGATTTAAATCACCCTTTTCAATAAGCAGATCTTCTTTTCGGGTTCCGGACTTGTTGATGTCCATACAAGGGAAAATGCGTTTTTCCATCAATTTTCGATCCAAGTGAATCTCTGAGTTTCCTGTTCCCTTGAACTCCTCGAAAATAACTTCATCCATTCTAGAACCGGTATCAATTAGGGCCGTAGCAATAATTGTTAAGCTTCCGCCTTCTTCAATATTTCGAGCAGCTCCAAAAAAGCGCTTTGGTTTATGAAGGGCGTTTGAATCCACACCACCCGAAAGAATTTTTCCAGACGGAGGAACGACCGTGTTGTAGGCTCTTGCAAGACGAGTGATCGAATCAAGTAAAATCACCACATCATGTTTATGCTCAACAAGGCGTTTTGCTTTTTCAATGACCATCTCGGCCACTTGCACGTGACGAGTGGGTGGCTCATCAAAAGTTGAGCTAATCACTTCGCCCTTTACGCTGCGAAGCATGTCCGTTACTTCTTCTGGTCGCTCGTCAATTAACAAGACAATCAGTTTTACTTCTGGATGATTCGTTGCAATCGCATTGGCGATATTTTGCATCAAAACAGTTTTCCCAGTTCTCGGAGGAGCTACGATTAGGCCCCGTTGCCCTTTACCAATTGGAGCCATCAGATCCACAACTCGAGTTGTGTACTCGGTTGGACTGTGCTCCATGTTTAAACGTTCATTCGGATAAAGCGGAGTTAAGTTATCAAAAAGTATTTTGTCTTTTGCATTTTCTGGCGGCTCATAATTAAGCGAATCTACTTTTAATAAAGCGAAGTATCTTTCGCCCTCTTTAGGGGGACGAACTGTGCCGCTGACTGTGTCGCCTGTTCTAAGACCAAATCTTCGAATTTGTGAAGGACTTACGTAGATATCATCCGGACCTGGAAGGTAGTTATAATCTGGAGACCTTAAAAAACCGTATCCATCTGGAAGGATCTCAAGAACTCCGTTTCCAAAAATATCTCCAAGTTGAGCGGCTCGTTTTAAGATTTCAAACACAAGCTCTTGTCGTCTAAGGCCCGCTGCATTTTGGATTTTCAGTTTAAGCGCTAGAGTCGTAAGGTCTCTGATATCTTTTGACTTCAAATTTTTTGAGTTCAGGTCTTTTCGCTCATCTTCTGTCAGATCGATGTCCGAAAGATCCACGGCTTCCTGAGGAATATCCGGATCATCGCCCTCATGGATTTGATAATCCCTTGGATTTAGTCCCGGGCCACCGCTAGGGCCACCTTCGTTTCTGTCAAAATGGCGAGATCTGTTTTTATGATTGCTGTTTTGTCCGCCGCCATGGCCGCCTTTGCTTCTGCGATGGTCTGAATTTTTACCGTGATGACGACGGAATGAGCGCTGCTCTCCACCTCTTTCGCTGCCTCGACCGCCGCCGCTTCCGCCTTCAGACTGAGGCTCGTTATTTTGTGAAGCAGCTTCCGTGTTCTGAGGAGCAGGAGGTGTATCTGTTTTTTCGCCCATGTCTTTTAAGTTCCTTTTGATTCGTTTTAAACGGTGTATTTATATGTGTATTTTGAAGTGGGTATTTTTATTGAATGATTTGGAATATGAGCAAAGTTACGGCTCAGGCCTATTATTAGTTCAGGGCCAAATCTGATGTCAATGATTTTTTGTGGCGCGTTAGGCGGCCTGTCTCAGTATGAAACAGGCAAAATAAGTAATGGGTCTCAATTAGCTAGTATTGCTTAAGAAGTCCTAAACATGGGCTCATATTTTTAAATTCCCAGCCGATAAGTAGAGGGATCACGTTTGGGAGGTTATTGAATGGATCAGCAAGACGTAACTGAATCTGCACCAGCGCCTCGCCTTCCTTTACAAATGGAAGTGCGCTACCGCAAAAGCTACGCCCGCCAGCCAGAGCAAGGCACTCTTAAGAATATTAGTATGACCGGAGCCTTTATAGAGACCGACACGTCTCAGATTGGGCCGGAAGATAAACTCGTTATCAACTTGGTCGTTAGTGGCCGACGCCGCAAAATGACCGCGACGGTGATCTGGAAGAACAGCCTTGGTTGTGGGATTTTATTTCAGCCCTTTAACAACCGCGACGTCCAGCTTGTGGATGACTTGATTTACTTCGTAGAAAATCACCGAGAATCTAAAAAAGGCGTATTGGATGATATCTTTAAGAGGGTCAGCTAACACTGACCCTTTCTTTTAGGCCCTACTCGATCTGAGTTTGTGTGCTTGCACTAAAATCAATCGGCCGACGACTCTTCTTTTTTCTAACCATAATGATAAATAAAGCGACCGCCGCAAGTATTAGAACGGCGCCGGCTCCAATCGCCATCGCTTGATCCGGATCTTCCCCAAGCATCGCAAGTGGAGATCCATCTGCAGAGGCTTGCTGCTGAGGGGCCATATTCCCCGGAGGTGGAGGCGGCGGAGGTGGCGGTGGCTCCATCGAACCCGCCGTTGGCGGTGGAGCAAAGCCTTGATCCGCTTCCATATTCTGACTGTTGTCCGCGAATTCACTGACTGGCTCTTCAGGAAGTGGCGGCACATCCATCGCTTGCTCTGGCATCGGCGGAGGAGTAGCCATTGGCTCTTCGGGAACCGGTGGTAAATTTTCTGCGGTCTCCATCGGTGCAGGCTCTGGAGCCGGCGCTGGTGCCGGAGGCGCACTTGCGGCCATCTCTGTATTTGGCCAATATCTTAACTGAGTTCCCTCAGTCAGATCACCCTTCGAATCTGTGGCGTTGGTTGCATAAAGCTCTTTCCATCCATCCGTGTGACCCACCAATGACTTCGCAAGAACTCTAATATTCTCACCAGGCTTACTGACATAAACTTCGGGAGCAAGTCCCAGGTCTTCGTAAAAAGTTAATAGCCGCTCGCGGTCCGTAGGGCGCTGCGGGGAATTGTAATAAACCTTATCGCCAATCTTTAGTTCTTTGCCCGAAAAATGCGGGTTAATTTTATAAAGATCCGCACTGCGGTCAGACCCGAAGATCTTTTGGCTAACCCCTTCGATCGTGTCGCCTTGACGAGCAATGTAAACTGCGTTCACCAAAAAGCCACCCTTATCAAAAGGCGTCTCTGCGATCTTCTTTACTCCGACAAGACCAGTTGGCTGAGAAGTCTCTTGCTCAGAACCCATCATCCCAGAATATGAAGTGTCGGATTCAAAGCTTTCCATTGGCGCTGGAGCCGGCGTCGACTCCGGAGCTGGAAAGGCATCATCGGCTGGCGGCGAAAACTCATTCGCACTGGTGTCTAAGCTGTCACTTAAAGGTGCACTAGAATCAAGACCCTCACTTAGAGTTTCGCCCGAACTATCTCCAAAGCTTGAGCCTAGGTCCGTATCGGCAGAAGGCGCAGTATCGCCACCAAGGTCCGACGCAAACTCATCTCCCCCGGCATCAAAAGACAAGTCGTCTCCGCCGAAGTCTTCACCCAAATCTCCACCTTCAGCAAAAGCATCCCCAGCGGCTCCGTCAGAAAGCTGCTCGTCGGGAGCAAGACTATCCCCGGAAAAATCTCCCCCAGTATCTTCTGCGAAATCACTGCCGGAGTCTAAACCCTCAACGACTTCGCCGCCACCTTCTTCAGAAAATCCTGAATCCAGCGGAACTTCCGATATGTCTGTTCCAGTCTCTTGGGTTTTGTTTGAAGTACAGCCTAAAGATAAAAATGAGGCTGCTACGATCACCAAAGCCAATCTTTTTAACATGTTGTTAACCCTCGGTTGTCAAAGAAATCCGTTTCTTCTCAACTCATTAGAACACGATAAAAGTCTTCAGCAAACTGCAAATTTGTAGACTAGCCGATGGTCTTCTAAAGACATAGGACCAGAGAAACGTCTGCGGGCATACGAACTCTCGACTAAGGTCTAGTGATCTCAGTTAAGGACCCTTTGCGGGCTTTGGTCTGGAGAGAAGCTTTGATTTTGTCTTACCTAAAATTTTTAAGGAGCTCCCCTTTTTGATTTTATTCTTTTTAAACCATTCTGAATTCGCCTCGACGGCAAAGAGTGCGGGCCCCTCGCTACTATAACGAGGCAAATTGATCTCGAGTGCGGAGCCCGGAGGCTTCATCTCGTGAGCGTTGAGCAGCTTAAAGTCCTTATCAAAATATCCAATGCTGAGTGGGATAAGAGTGTTCTTCATCCAAAAGGTTAAGACCTGAGGCTGCTCAAAAACAAAAAGCATCCCCTGACCCGCGGCCAGAGTCTTTCTGTGCATCAAGCCTTCGGCCCGCGAAGCTTCAGTATCGGCAAGCTCAACGAGAAGCTCTTTACCATCGATCGAAATGCGAATTTTTTCTAAACTTTCTTTCGCCAAAGAATGATTCGCAAAACAAACGGCGAGGACCAACAAAAGATTGCGCATTAGTCTTGCTTCTCCATCGAAAGTGCTAAGCCATACCGAACACCCTTAGTCGAAACCAAAATTTCACGAACCGCCAAAACCTCACAGGCCGCGATAAGTATTGTTGTCCCAGCTAAAATAACATCCGCACGCTTCGGTGACATTCCCGGCAGAGCTTTAATCTGATCCACAGAGAGGTCTGCAAATTTGTTTTGCCAATACTGCAGCTTTTCAAGCGTCAAAGTGGTTTGGTGAACACGCTCTTCATCAAAGGCTGAGGCAATTTCGAGGCAGGCCAAGGTCGTTGGCGTCCCCGCCACCGCGACCACTTTTGAGCTTGAGACAAAATCAAGGGCATCACGGTTACGAACAAACTGTTGAACCGCATATTCTTTTAATTTAGATAATTCATCAGAGGACACCGGGTGCTTTGATACAAAAAGCTCGGTCAAGCGAACCGAGCCAACATTCACACTACAGCCCTGAATGTTTCCTGAATCCGAACGGCCCATAATCTCGGTAGAGCCTCCGCCGACATCAATAACCGTGAGCGGATCTGATGAGGGAAGATCAAAGGTCGCACCAAGATAAGTCATCTCTGCTTCTTCTTGGCCAGACAAGATTTCTATTGGAATTCCATATTTGTCACCGAGAGATAAAAGCTCTTGGCCATTTTCGGCGTCCCTTGCAGCACTGGTTGCAACCGCCCGAACTTGATCGACTGAATATTCTTTAATTTTTTTTGAGAACTCCTTGAAGCACTCTTCTGCTCTTTGCAAAGCCTCGGGGTTAAGTTTTTTTGAAGCATTCACTCCCTGACCAAGGCGTACGACTCGAGTTTCGTCACTTAAAACTTTTATCCCCTTTGCATCAAACTCACAGATCAACAGCAAAAATGTGTTTGATCCTAAGTCGAGTGCAGCATATCGCATTTATCCTACCCTTTAAGTTTTTCCAATAAGATCTGATTCACCATATCCGGATTGGCCTGTCCCTTTGAGGCCTTCATCACCTGTCCCACGAAAAATCCAAATAGTTTTGTTTTCCCCGCGCGATAGTCCGCCACTTGTCCGGCACTTGCTGCAATCACTCCATCAATCAGTGATTCAATTTGTGAACTATCTGTAATCTGTGACATCCCCTTTTCTTTAACAATTTCTTGTGGTGACTTTTGGGATTTCCAAACTTCAAGAAATACATCTTTTGCCATTTTTCCAGAGATCGTATTTTTGTCGATCATCACAATCAGTTCCGCAAGATGCTCGGCACTGACGGGGGAAGCCTCAACTTCAATTTTTGCCTCGTTCATTTCTCTTAACAGCTCTCCCATCACCCAGTTACTTGCCGCTTTTGGATTTTTACAAAGATCTGCGACTTTCTCGAAGTAGCTGGCCAAATCTTTTTCTTGGGTCAAAACGTTGGCGTCGTATTCTGGAAGTCCAAAGTCCTGTTGAAAACGTTTTGCTCTGGCAATCGGAAGCTCTGGAAGCTCTGATTTAATTTTTTCAATCCACGAGGCTTCAACACGAACCGGCAACAAATCTGGGTCGGGGAAATAACGATAGTCATGGGCTTCTTCTTTAAGTCTCATCGAAAAGGTTCGGTTCTTAGTAGAGTCATAAAGCCTTGTTTCTTGAACAATCGGCTCTCCGGTTTCGTGACAATCGATCTGCCGTTGAATTTCATACTCAATTGCTTTTTCGATAAACCGGAACGAATTAATATTTTTTAACTCCACCTTCGTTCCAAACTTTGTCGCACCCTTTTTCATGACACTGACATTGCAATCACATCGCAT
This sequence comes from uncultured Pseudobdellovibrionaceae bacterium, assembly GCA_964389375.1. Classification (GTDB taxonomy): domain Bacteria; phylum Bdellovibrionota; class Bdellovibrionia; order Bdellovibrionales; family UBA1609; genus CAYMDP01. The sequence goes on from CAYMDP010000055.1 coordinate 6,738, forward strand.
GGAGCCTTCTTCAAGGTTTCCATCACACACATCCAAATAGCGTAAAATCTTACGCACGGTTCGTGCGTATTCTGCCGCCTCTCCTGCCGATTTCATATCCGGTCCAGAGACGATCTCAAGCAAGGGCACTCCCGCGCGATTCAAATTGATAAGTGTAAACTCTCCCTGGTGGGTCGACTTCCCGGCGTCTTCTTCCATATGGGCGCGCTCGATGTCGACCTTCTTAAGTTTGCCATCATATAAAAATTCGATATGGCCCTTTTCACAAAGGGGCTGGTCGTACTGAGAAATCTGATAGCCCTTTGGCAAATCTGGATAGAAATAATTTTTTCGCGCAAAAACTGATTTTTCACGAATTTTACAACCCAAGGCCAATCCCGTTCGGATTGAAAATTCGATCGCTTTTTTATTGATCGATGGCAATGAGCCCGGAAGTCCTAAACTGACCGGGTGAATATGTTCGTTGTCTTGCCCACCAAAGGCAGCAGAATCTGGAGAAAACATTTTGCTCTCAGTTTGTAACTGCGCATGGATCTCTAAGCCGATGACCGCTTCCCAATCACTAAATGCCATCTGGACACCTCTTCCATACATTCATTCGATCTTCAATCGCCTGTCCAACGTTAAACATGACTTGTTCTTTAAAATGCGCCGAGGACAGCTGTACCCCAATTGGTAGACCCTCCGTCGAGAATCCCGCCGGAACACTCATGCCGGGCAAGCCGGCCAAAGGAATTGCGGTCGTAAAAATATCATTAAGGTACATCTGAAGCGGATCATCCACTCTTTCTCCGATTTTAAATGCCGGAGAAGCCGTCACTGGGCTTAACATCACGTCACAAGATTTAAAGGCATCAAGAAACTGATCCCTTAAAAGGCGTCTTACTTGGCAGGCTTTTCCGTAGTAGGCCTCGTAGTAGCCACTGGATAAACAGTAGGTTCCAAGCACAATCCTTCGTTTAACTTCACTGCCGAAGGCTTCGCCTCGATTGCGGCAATAAAAATCGGCCAAATCTTTTGCTGGGACTTTCGAAAAGTCTGCACGGTATCCAAAGCGAACTCCATCATAGCGCGCAAGATTCGATGAGGCTTCGCTTGTTGCAATCAAATAATAAATCGGAACGGCAAGGCCCGTGAGAGGCAGTGACACCTCAACTATACTCGCGCCCGCATCCTTCACGGCCTCAATCGCCGAATCTACAACTTTTTTTGTGTCTGGATTTAACTTTCCAGAAAAATATTCTTTTGGCAGACCCACTTTTAGGCCTTTTAGATTGGACTGAATATTTTTAGTCCACTCGGGCACAGGTTCAGAGGAGCTCGTGGCATCCATTGTGTCTTTTCCACAGATCACTTCCATGATCTTTGCGCTCTCTTTTACCGTCTTTGTCATGGGGCCGGCCTGATCTAAGCTTGATGCAAAAGCAATAATCCCGTACCGACTGACTCTTCCATAGGTTGGTTTAACCCCAACGAGTCCACAAAAATTCGCCGGCTGACGAATAGATCCGCCGGTGTCCGTTCCAATTGCCGCCGGAGCCATAAGGCCCGCAACCGCCGCAGCAGATCCACCGCTTGAACCACCGGGAACATAATCCATATTCCAGGGGTTTCGAACCGCACCAAAATACGAGTTCTCGTTGCTTGACCCCATTGCAAACTCATCTAGATTCGCTTTCCCCACAACAATTGCGCCTGCGGCCTCAAGCCTGTCGACGACAGTCGCCGAATATGGCGGGACAAAGTTATGAAGAATTTTTGAGCCTGCAGTGGTGCGTATGCCCTTGGTACAAAGCAAGTCTTTGATCGCAATTGGAACGCCGGCAAGAGGCCCGGCCTTTGCGCCGCTCGCAATCTTTTGATCCAAGTTTCTGGCCGCTTCAATCGCCCGAGTATTCACCTCAACAATTGCGTTTACCCGCGAGTTGATTTTTTCTATCTGTGCCATGCTTTGAGAGACCACACTCTCGGCACTAAAATCTTTCTTAGAGACCCCGCTGGCAATTTCTAATACTGTTTTTTGCATAAACCTTCCTTAAACAACTGGAGGAACTTTAAAAAGATTGCCAGATTTTTCGGGAGCATTACTAAGACCCTCTTCGGTCCCGAGGCTGGCTTGATATTGATCTTCGCGTAAAACTTGTACGACCTCTGTTGGAGTCACAAGAGGTTCGATACCCTTAGTGTCAATATTCGCAATCTCGTTGAAATGTTTTAAAACCGAGGATAACTGCGTCGCAAAGGACTTCAATTCATCTGGAGTCAGATGAAGTCTTGCGAGGTGAGCAATGCGGGCGACTTCTTTTTCTTCAATCACAGGAATCTCCTTGGAAGGCTAACATTTCTATTCCAAGGGCAATAACTAAGCAATTAAAATTGACCCCCATCGGGCCTATGTTATTTTGACTGCCATGGCACCCAAGAAAAGCTTAGCCGCCGAAGAACTTGAATCCCTTCGCGAGCAGATCCGACAGCACGATATCTTGTATTATGTCCATGATCGGCCCAGCATCACCGACTTCGAATACGATAAACTTTTTGCGCGACTTCTTGAGCTCGAAGCGGCCCACCCCGAGCTTGTTCGCCCAGACTCCCCAAGCCAGCGGGTGGGCGGCACAGCCCTTGACCGCTTTGAAAAGATCAAACATCGCATTCCAATGATTTCTCTTCAAAACTCCTATAGCCCCGAAGACATCTTGGCTTTTGACGAGCGAGTAAAAAAATTCTTAGATCGCCCGGATATGACTGTTGAGTACTTTTGTGAACCGAAACTTGATGGGCTTGCACTCGAACTCGTATACGAAAAGTCAGTCCTCGTTCGCGCTCTCACTCGAGGGGACGGTGAGACCGGGGAGAATGTGTTTTCTAACCTTAAAACCTTGCGCTCCGTACCCTTAAGGCTTCCACCCAATGCTCCAGAAGAGTTCGAAGTTCGCGGCGAAGTCGTGATGTTAAAGTCTGATTTTTTACAGCTCAATGAAGCTCAACAAGAGTCGGGTGAAGCGCCTTTTGCGAACCCCAGAAACGCTGCCGCCGGCACCCTTCGCCAGCTTGATCCTAAGATTGCGGCCTCTCGATCTTTAAGAATGTTTTGCTACGCCCCGGGCTTTACAAGTGATCTGCCCGCCCCGACTCAATCCGCTTTTTTAGACGCCCTACTCGGGTTTGGGCTCGCCACCGTCAAGGTGACGGACTTTAAAAATTTTATGAAAGCAGATACAAAAAAAATAAAAGATGTCGCCCTTGCCTGCGTTTGCAAGGGGCCGGATGAAGCCATTCGATATTACCACAAGATCGAAGAAATCAGACACAGCCTGCCTTTTGAAATCGATGGCATCGTGGTTAAGGTCAACTCCTTTGGGCTTCAAAAAACCCTTGGCAGTATTGCAAGAAGCCCCCGCTGGGCGACGGCTGCGAAGTTTAAGCCTGAGCAAGCAAAAACAAAAATCATTGATATCATAATCCAAGTTGGAAGAACTGGAGCATTGACTCCCGTTGCTGTGATGAATCCAGTCCGCGTCGGCGGCGTGACCGTGACGAATGCGACACTTCACAATCAAGAAGAAATTTCTAGAAAAGATATTCGAATCGGCGATGAGGTTTTAATCCACCGAGCCGGCGATGTGATTCCTGAAATCGTATCTGTTGTCGCCGCTTCACGAGCTAAAAATTCAATTCCATTTGAAATGCCAAAGAACTGTCCGTCTTGCAAAGAGCCGGTGACCCAGGTTGAAGGTGAAGTGGTTTTGCGCTGTGAGAATTTGTTTTGTCCGGCAGTTTTGTCGGGTTCAATCAAGCACTTCGCGGGTCGCAGAGCCATGAATATCGAGCGCCTCGGCGACAAAATTATTGACCAGCTCATCGAGGTCAAATTAGTTCAATCCTACTCTGACCTTTATCGTCTAAGTCTAGAAGATCTTTTGTCTCTCGAAAGACAGGGCGAAAAGTCTGCACAAAATATTTTAGAAAGCATAGAGAAAAGCCGCAAAACAAATCTTGCGCGATTTATTTTTGCCTTAGGCGTTCGCTTTGTCGGAGAACAAACCGCCCGCTCTCTCGCAAAGCACTTTAAGTCTCTCGAAAAATTTCTAAGCGCGAGCTTAGATGAACTCATCAGCATTGAAGATGTTGGCCCCAAAGTTGCCGAGTCTATTTTGTCCTCTTTAAAAAGATCTGCATTACAAAAAGATGTTCAACAGCTTCTTCAGCTTGGGCTTGATATTGAAGAAATTAAAAATCCAGCCCCAGGAAAAACGCCCCTGTCCGGACTTTCTATTGTGGTCACCGGAAGCTTTGCTTTAGGAAGGGATGAGATCAAAGATCTGATCACTCAGCTCGGAGGAAAAAGCAGCTCCTCTGTAAGCAAAAAAACAAGTTATGTTCTCGCGGGCGCCGACCCTGGATCAAAAATTGATAAGGCCCAAGAGCTTGGCGTAAAGATTATCGGCTGGGAAGAGTTCCAAGAACTCATAAAGTGAAATAGTGCGGACAAAACCAAATGGGCAAAAGGGCCCAAAAGCCCCTTCTTCCATGAACACAGTATTTAAATTTTAAATCTAAAGGTGATCGATAACGATATCGCGAGCCATTACAGTCTTGCGACCATCGGCTTTTGCACTTTCGAAGCCCTTTTGGCACAAGCGCTCAATCGCTTTGCTTAAAACTTCGACCGTCTCAGACGAAGTGTTACATCCGCCCTTTTCTTTAATGAACTTTTTTACTTTTGAAGTAACTACAAGAACCTCAGCCATTTCGCCTCCTATTGTTCTAGCGACTCTAGGGCTGGGAATTAGCAGTGTGCCTATCGACTGTCTAGTGCAATATCTCTTAGCTGAGGAATAACGCTGCGCTATTTGCTGCCGCGGCGCGTGTGTTTAGGGACGTTTGGGCTTGTCGCTTTGCATCTCTAAAAGTTGGGCCTCTCGCCTGCCAGATTTGCCTGGCGCAATCCAAACATAGTTCTTTTTCCCGATTGGCCTTGTGCATTCGACATCTTCAAAGGCCGGAGACCAGGTCCCGCAATTAAGATGTTCGACGGCACCAATAATCTCGTGGCGAGCAACGTGAGTATGACCATAGACGACTCGATTCACCTTGGTGATCATGCTTGTCATGCTAAGAATCGCATCCTTTGGCTCTTTGTTTTGCATAACCTCAGAGCTAACATTGCGAGAATAAAAAACAAAAAAGGGCAGCATTAAAAAGAGCGGGATAAACATCCAAAAAATTGAAATCGAATACACGGCTCGCACAAAAATAAAAAGCTGAAAGACTGCTAAAAAAGCAAGAACGACTAAAAAGGCTCGGTCCAACCAAAGCTCGCGCATCACCGTTAAGGGCGAGCTTGCGGAGGGGGCGACGAAGAGCTCTTGAAGCTCGCGCACCATTCGTGGAGTTGCATTTGCTTTTTTCGCAATCAACTCGACCTTATCTTCATGGGCCAAGGGATTTTTAATCGGGTACCTTAAGCGATCGCGAAATGATTTATACAGCGTAATTGTCGAACCAAAAAGCCAGGTGAACATTAAAAAGGGCTCGGCTCGCGCGATGTAGCGAATAAAAAAGAGAATGTATTCTTTTAAAGACATCAAATAATTTGAATCTGCGTGGGGGTTAAAAAAACCCATTCCATTGATTAAAAATCGAGTCGCAAGGTTGCCAAAAGGAACCTTAATCTCAATGTGTCCGTGCTTCAAAATAAATGGATTTACGGGATCCTCTGCGACACAATAAGCATCATATTGATTCCCATGCTCGATTAAAGTGTCCTGGTTGCTAATATAAAACCACTCTACAAATCGAACCCGAAATCGAGACTCTTCGTCATCAGATAAACGATTAATGATTTCTTTTTGAACCGCCCAAAAATGAAGCTCTAGATCATGGTTACCAATAACAAATACCGCGCGATGTCCCTTTTTAATGAAGGCCCTCAAGCCCTCCACCCACTGAGGATGATCTGATAGAATTTTTCTAATCTTGAAGGCGGACTTTTCTTCTTGAGGGTTGAGTCCTCTTTTTCGTTCGAGCCAGGTGATGCGAAAGGGAGGATCTTCGGGCAGAGCCATGACACTATCGAAATCAAAGATGTCTCCATTTAAGACAAGCTCAATTTCCTCACCCTTTGCCATATTCTGTATCTTTTCGAGATATTCGCAGAACTCTGTATCAAAAAAGAACTCTCGGGTTTTGTACTTCTTTACGAGGGGATAGCGCGGATTAAGGATCTGCTCTTCGCAAAGATGAAGGTCGCTAAGGATCGCAGTGAACTTAGCACGGGTAAAGTCTGGCAACTTTTCAGCAATTCTTAGGTCTTTCATGTCAAATTTTGTCGCCGCTGTCTAAAATTCATGGCTTTCTCACTTCGGGTCGCAGGATAAGTTATTGAAATCACTTGTAATTTAAAAAGTCTCCTGGCATCGGAATTGCTCTTACCTCTAGTATGACAAAGTTAAGTTTTACATTCAAACTGTTCGCATTCAGCCCGATCTGCGCTCCTCTATGGATGTACTCTTCTGCGCTTAACTCTACCTCAGCCCGCATTTCGGAAGAAAAGAAATCGCATTATTCTTACAATATTAGTAATCGCCTTCCCCAGCTTCCTGGTCTTTCTTCTGATTCTAAGCTTCCCGCGCGTCTTCAAGAAGATCTTCGCGAGATGGCCTCTAACTCAGGTGAGGAAGTCATCTGGTCTACTGAAGAAATCTTGGCCGATCCGCTTTCAAGAATCAACGAAGAGCTTAAAGTTTCCCCACGACTAATGAAGCGAACCGCTTTTTGGTTTGATATCTATACGAAGTACGGAAGCAATCACCATGTCATCCACCACCTTCGTTACCCTTGGATTGTCTTTAAAATCGTCGACACCACCGAGATGATTGAGTCTGGCAAGGGCCCCCTTTGGTTGAGACGACAGCGCGCTGAAGACTACGCCAAAAGCGAGCGCCTAAAGATCCGAAAAACTTTGCAGCGACTCGCGAAAAGAAAAAGCTTTAAAAAGATGAGCAAAGAAGAGCGTGAAATCTTCGAAAAACTAAGTGAGCTTAAGGGAAAAAGAAGCGCCGTCGTCAAAATGGCCTCTCAAAATGTTAGATCCCAGCTTGGTCAAAAAGAGTTCTTTAAGGGCGGCATAAAAAATAGCACCGCCTACCTTCCTTACATGGAAGAGATCTTTGCATCCGAAAATCTTCCCCTTGGGCTTGTTCGGCTTCCTCTTGTCGAAAGCAGCTTCAACGTAAAGGCTCAAAGTAAAGTTGGAGCCAGCGGCATCTGGCAGATTATGCCAAAGACGGGTCAGGCTTATATGATCGTGAATGATCATATCGACGAAAGAAACTCTCCGCTTAAAGCAACAAAGCTTGCGGCGAAACTTCTTAAGCAATACCACAAAGCCCTTGGCTCATGGCCCCTTGCGATCACCGCCTACAATCACGGGATTGGAAATATCCGAAAGTCTATGCGCGGAGCTAAGTCTAAGAATCTTGAAGACATCATTGATCGTTATCACCAGGGCGAGTTCAAGTTTGCTTCTTCAAATTTTTACACTTGTTTTTTGGCTGCACTTTATGCCGAAAGATATCACGATCGACTTTTCCAAGAGCTCGAGAAGCAACCTCTTCTTGCTCGGGAGTCTGTTTCTCTTCCAAACCGAATGAGCTTAAAAAGAATCAGCCAGCTGACCGGATTAGACACTCCAACTCTTGTCGCTTACAACCTAGACCTTCAATCTAAGAAAACTGGAAACAAAGTTCTTCCACGCGGCTATGTCTTACACCTGCCTCCGGGACACAGAGAAAAAATTCAATCTCGCGTCGGGCTTGAGCAGAAAAAGCCGATTCCAAGATCTTAAAGTCTATTTAGTGCTGGCTTCTTTTAAAGGTTAAGACCGAAAGATAAGTCATGTCCGAAGGCACAACCCGAGAGAACAATCTGTTTTCTCCCTTTGGTGCAATAAGAATTGTCACAAGCCCTTCTGGAAGATTAGAAATAATAAATCCTCCGCCCGCCGGACCACCCTTTTCAAGATGAAGATTTTTGTCTTGGTCGAAATAAATCACTTCCGCGGTCAAGGGCTCTCCTCCAGACTCAACAAAGACTTCAAAGTCTGTGTCCTCAACCAGGCCAACAACTTTTCCTGATCCAGGACTTAGATTGACTCTTTTTCTTGCCTCTAAAGAAGCAATCCATTCTCGGTTTACAATCGGGATTGCGATGGACTTAACATTTCGGTCCAAAACAATTCGAGAGGGCTCGTAAAGACGACTATCTTCCGCAACAGCTTCAATCACCATTTGGCCGCGTCCCGACATATACTGAATCATCTCTTGGCCATCGGTATCAAGCTCTGCATCGGTTCCTAAAATCGAAACCGTGGTCGAAATCCGCTGCTGCGGATTTTGTAGGTCAAATACTTTTAGCGCGGCTGACCTAAACGAACCTGCCTCAAGCTCGACATAAGAAACATTTCTTCGATCGGCTGAGATGATTTGGGCGGGCACGTAGCTTCCTGCGACCTTTGCTCTTACAGAATGCAAACCGGGTTGCACCAAAATAAAGGCAAACATCCCATTGGAAGAAGTCTTTGTTAAGTTTCGATCTGGAAGATAGGCTTCATTAAAGTAAACCGGGACGGCCTCGCTGTCCCCCGCAAGCTCAACTTCGGCACCCGCAGTCAAGTTTGACCCTTGGTAGACTCGGCCCCACACGATCGACATCTCGTTGACCCGTCGTCGCTCGTCTTCGCTTAAAACAAGACCGATCAAGGCATTCACTTTGCTTTCTGATAGAAGCATTAGGTTTTGATCTGCACCCCAGCTTCCAACTAAAGAAGATCCCCAGTAGCCTTCGGCCTTCGCACGAACTAGCATTGAGGAGGCCGGCAAAATATCTTTTGCCACAAACTCCGTCTCACTTTCTTTTGAAAATTCAATATCCCCTTCCTCAGACCAAAGACTTGGATTTGCAACCGGAAGTTCGTAGCGATCAAATGAATCTGCAGAGATAACCTTTAATGACAGTCCGCTATTTACGGGACTTAGCTTTAGTCGAATGTCGTCAACTCGGACCTCATGGGGCTTTGGAGTCGGCACATCATATAGATCTAACTCACCCCGACCCAAAATTTCTCCAGATGATGCACGAAGTTCTGCAACTAAGTATCCACTGAGTGCTTTTGCGCGAACTTCAAAACGTGCATCACGAACCCAAACTTGCCCCGACTGTTCGACTTGTCCTTTATCTTGCCAAGTAATGGTCAGGTAATTGTCGTGCCCGGTAAAGGCAAGACCACCCGTCATTTCTAAACTTCCCGTTAACAAAATAGGACGAATCCGCTCTTCCTCAACTCGAGCCGGCGCCCAGCTTGGAGAGGGCGGCTCGGTTTTTGAGTTCGTCTTGCCCCCGCCGCTTTTTTCGGCTTGCGATGCGAATGGGGGATTGCTGGGCCGAATAATCGTTCCGCCAGAAGCGAGAAGCTCTGGGTAAGTCGATTCGATAATCTCTTGCGCCCTTTCGGCAACACTTGGTGGTGTCCATCGATAGTCCGACAGATATTGCGCAAGCCGTTCTTTGCGAACCGCCATATTCGCAAGCTCTCCACGCTCATCGGAGAGACTGACACGACTTAATTGAACTGTTTTCGGTTGAAGGCTTTCGTGTCGGTCCAATGTCGTAGATAAAGGCTGAGCCAAGGCAAAGCTTTCTCGGGTCGATTGAGATGAAATTCTCATTCCCCGAAGAGTCGGAACTGAAGATGACTTGGTTTGAACCTTCGCAAGTAGGATTGGATCTTCTTTCTTCTCGGGAGGCAGGGCTTGAACATTGTTTGGTTTAAATACCGAGACACCTGCAAGTAATAATTCGTTGCGAATTTCTTGAGCAGTTGGCTCCAGCTCATCGCCCATGCCAATTAAATCCATACGAATATCTTCAAGCGCAGAGTAAGCGGGAGAGTCCGTGCGAATCTCGAATCGAATTCTCGAAGAAAGACCTCGGCCATCAATGTGACTAATGAGTGAGGGCGCTAAACTTAGCGCGGAAAAACTAAAGACAGCCAAAATGAGCTTGCTACGAATCACAATCATCCCTGATCTTAAGATGCCTACTCAGTCAGATCTTACTATTGATTAGTCTATTTAGAATGCACGAAAATCGTCAATCATATTGACGTCTTCGCGACGTTTGGAGAGGCTAGTCTGAAACCGACCTTTGATTAGTCTGGCTATCCTTTCGTCCTTACCCACATCGTAGTAGCGACCCTGAGCATCCATCCGCTCATTGACCACAACAACTTCAACGACATAGGGCCGTCGATCTCCCAAAACATATATAACTGAGTAAGACCGCTCTTTTAAAGTTTCCGCGGGCTGAAATTTTCTGCCAACAACTTTAAAATACTTCGAAGTGAACTCCCTTTGATTACTGGATATTTTCCGAACTCCAAGGGGGGAGGAGTTGGCTGCTATCTTTTTTAAATCAAGAAGGGGGCGGTTTACGCCCTGAATCTGAAGGCCGCCGTAACTGGATGCACAGGAAGAAAGAAAAATCAGGCTAAGAGCTAAAGCAATAAAGCGCATGACTTTATTGTGGCACCTTCTCAGCATCTTTCAAGAACTGGGCAATCCCCTTGTCAGTTAATGGGTGTTGGGTGAGCTGCATCATAACTTTATAGGGCATGGTCACAACATCTGCACCCATTAATGCAGACTCTAAAACATGGATAGGGTGACGAATACTCGCAACCAAAGTTTCCGTTTGAAATCCATAGTTTGCCTTAATTTGAGTAATCTGACTAATCAACTCCATTCCGTTGGTTCCGACATCATCTAGACGACCAACGAAGGGGGATAAAAGCGTTGCGCCTGCCTTTGCAACAAGCAGCGCTTGAAGAGGGGAAAAAATTAAAGTCACGTTTGTTTTAATTCCATCGGCTGCAAGCTTGCGCACGGCAACCAGACCTTCATCGCACATCGGGATTTTAACCACGACATTATCTGCAATCTTCGCAAGCTCTCGGCCTTCTTTAAGCATTAGTTCGGCGGTCATACCAATCACCTCAGCAGAAACTGGGCCATCCACCGCCTGGCAAATTTCTTTAATGAGGTCATGATGGCGCTTTCCGGTTTTTGCAACCAGACTTGGATTTGTGGTCACTCCATCAACCCAACCGCGTTGATTGGCCTCTTTGATTTCGTTGATGTCCGCTGTATCGATAAAAAATTTCATGCTGGCTTCTCCTCAAGGCTCGACCTAAGTCGGGCCGAGCCTATGCGGCTGACAGTCAAAAATCAAGTAAGCTTTTCCCCGGAGAATGAAACTCTCCCCAGTGCCCGAGGCTTAAACTTTTGGAAATTTCGAAAAGACTTTGTTTTAAAATTGGATGATTAAACTGTGGCCAGGCCTCAGCCGCAGGAATGAGGAACTCAGCGCGCTGATGAAGCTCTGGATGAGGAAGCGTAAGCTGCGGATGCAAATAGGCCTCTTGGTCAAAAGCAAGAAGGGCAATAAGCGCTCCTTGGCCCCCCGGCCGACTTGGACCTTTTCGCCCAAGCTCTTCAAGCCATTTTTTTAGCTCTAAGTGAGCCATGTCTGTTTTTGCCTTAATCGCTAGGCAAAGACCCTCCTGCCAACGCGCCCCATACAGATCATGGTTGGATCTTGCTTCTGCTTGAACGGCCCGAAGGCGGTAGACCGAGGAGATATCTAAGATCTCTAACTCGGACCGACAGTCCCTTAAAAGGCCCTTAAAAATCTCGATGGCATCGCTACCAAACACCAAAAGAGAAATTAAAATCTCGTGCTTTTTGCTTTGTTCGGTCATTTCAACTCTAAAACGTCAGCCAGAAAGTAAGTCCCGCTGGGGCGTCCGCAAATCCACTGCGCGGCCCGAAGAGCCCCGCGAGCAAATACGGCTCTATTTAAGGCCGTGTGCTCAAAAGAAAGAAGCTCTTCGTCCGAACTTGCTAAAATTTTATGAACCCCCACAACACCGCCCCCACGAGTTGAATGGATTGGCGGAAGGGACTTTCCCAAATCAGATTCAATCGATTGCTGTAAATCAATGGCCGTCCCACTTGGCTGATCTTTTTTATGCTTATGGTGCATTTCACTAAGCTGAATATCGAATCCCTCTAGTAAAGGCAGGACCTTCAGTACTTTCTTCAGTGCGGCAACCCCTAGGCTCATGTTCGCTGACCAGAGAATGGGAATTTTTTCCGCCGCCCCCTTCTGCTTTGCTCTTTGCCCATCGCTTAATCCCGTTGTTCCGGACACAAAGGCTTTGGAGTTTTTTAAACTCCAGTCCAAAGCTTTTTCAAAAAGTTGCGGTTGAGAAAAATCAAGTACGACGTCTATTTGTTCCTGGGGCAGCGAAGAGAAGTCTTCGTTAATGCCTCGGCCAACTTCAGCAACAAGTTGAAAATTTCGGTCTAAGTCGATCAATTTTTTAATCTCCGTACCCATTCGGCCGGTGGACCCTACTAAAAGAATTCGTTTTACCGTTTTCATGAAACCAATCCTCGCTCGGCCAACACAGAAGAAAAAGCCTTATGATATTCTTCGGATAAGCTTGTTAGTGGAAGCCGCATCTCGGGAGACTTAATAATTCCCATTTTAAACAATGCCCACTTTACCGGGATTGGATTGGATTCAATATAAAGATACTTTAAAAGATCCTTATATTTCTTGTAGTCCTCAATCGCGCCGGCGTCCCCGTCTTGAGCTCTAAGAAACAAATCTTTAAGGTCCTTCACAAATAGATTTGATAAAACCGAGAT
>CAYMDP010000056.1:0-19026 GCA_964389375.1 uncultured Pseudobdellovibrionaceae bacterium
CAAAAATCTTTTAAGCCCAAGAGCTCAAGTTCGCCCGGTCTGGATTACTGAGGGCTTAAAGCCAGTCCTGGCCTCTGAAGAAAACCATTTCGAACTTTCGGCAAGCATGCTTCCCTCTGATTTTATCGAGGCCCTTGAAAATAAAAAACTTCCGGACTCCTTTTTTTCATATTTTAGTTTAAGTCGAGAGGCTTTAAATTCGGCCCCGCAAATTCCAGAAATTGAATTTACCAACAGCTCTTCTTTGATTATAAAAGCAAAATCAAATGACAAAGAGCTTCGCCACATCTTGCCTGATCATTTTTCGACGGATGCGATTTTAGATTTAGCTTGCTTACAAAAATCAAGATGGACGAAAGAGTTGATTTTAAAAACTGAGAATTTGATCGAAGACCACCGTCTTCAAATGGGTGGACGCGCAAACCAAGTCGGCGAAAATACTCAGCTGGCTTTAAAAATTCTAAAACGACTTCAATAGTTTTAAAAAACTCTGATCATCCGAAACTTGAGCCAATCCGTGTTCGATTCTTCGATCACACTCGGCCCTTAAAAGCGCCCGAGCTTCTCCGCGAAGACGTTCAACTGAATTTTGTCTTTTGACAAAGGACTTTGACTTAAACTGACTTAAAAACTCGGCAAACAATTCCTTCATCCCATCGCCCTGATTTGCGATGGTTTTAAAAACTCGAACTTCTTTAGGCAAAGATCCTTCGGGAATCAGATGAGCTAAGGACTCGAGCTCTCGCATTAAAGAATCCGCCCCGGGCCGATCCCCTTTGTTGACGACAAAAATATCTGCGATTTCTAAAAGCCCTGCCTTCATGGCCTGAACGGAATCCCCAGACTCGGGAACTAAAACCACACAAACTTGATCTGCGACTGAAACCACTTCAAGCTCGGTCTGCCCGACACCAACCGTTTCAATTAAAACCACATCAAAATCGCATAAATCAAAAGCCCGAAGCATCAAGTAGGCTGAAGCACTTAAGCCCCCAAGACTTCCGCGGCTTCCGAGGGATCGAATAAAAACCTGCTCATCGGCGAAGTGTTCTGAATACCGAATTCGGTCCCCAAGAATGGCTCCACGAGTAAAGGGGCTAGAGGGATCCACCGCCATGACACCGACTTTTAAATTTTGCGCGCGAAAATCTGCGATTAAACGCCCCACCATGGTGGACTTTCCAGCTCCAGGCGGTCCTGTGATCCCGATGCGAAAAGCTTTGGGCTGAACCTCTAAAAGGGCTTTTTCATCTAGAGCCTTAACCCCCTCGCGCTCGATCCAAGTCAGGGCGCGACCAAGGCTTAAGTGATCGTTATTTTTAGCTTTTTTTATTAACTCGCCAAAATTGTCAGCCATGACCCTCCCTCTTGATCAGAGGTAACTCTTTGAAAAGAGTATGTTTTTTTTAAGTCTGTGTCGAGCTGTCTTTAAGCTGCACAGGGCGACTTTTTGAGGTTTTGGCCCGATCCAAAAAAGCTCATTTTTTACAAGCACTTACAGCTGTGCCTTGAGGGCATGTTTAGTGCGTATGTAATGAATCAAGGAGAACGCAAATGTTTGAAAAGAACTGGAAAACAACAGTCATTTTGATCCTACTTGCAGTAGGTTTGGTTTTTGAGGGTGCAAAACGCCTTCGTCCAAATCTTAGCGATGCGAACTCTAATCAAGCTCAGCTGCAAAACTTAAATTACGAGCCCTACGCCCGACGCGCGAACATTGCAGACTCTGGAAAGACCACAAATTTTGATCAGCACTTAAAAGACCAAAAGGGCCGCCCTGTATCTAGCGGAAAAAGTGCCAGATTTGCTCGTGCAAAAATCGCAAAACAAGATGTTCAGTTTAATCAGCATGAGTTTAACCACGGACCTGTTGTCGATGTTGCTGCAAAGACGACTGCGCCTAAAGCCAACAAAGGAAAAGACAAACAAATCATTAAAGATAAGAACACCGGCGAAGAGTACGAGCTTGATGAAAAGGGTAACCTTGTAAAGCTTAAAAAGAAGAAGAAAAAAGACGGAGAAGAAGAAGAGGACGAAGATAAGGAAGACAAAGAAGAAGCCCTAGCTAAAAAAGACGAAGATAAAGAGCCGGTAAAGCCCGAAACTCCAAAGACTGATTTAAATGCTCCCCTTGGAGTCGCTCAGGGTGGAAGCCCACAGTCTGATGAAGAAAAGAAGAATCCAGAGTTATTAAATTCTGAAGAGTGGAAACGCATTCTTTTAAATCAGCCTGATTTTAAAGAAACAAACCGCTTTATCCAGGCTTACCAGTCAAACCTTGTGACCTCTGCAACTTTTTACGAAATCGTTGATCTAATGCTTGCAGATAGCCGTCAGCAGATTCGTGAGTATGGCTTGATGGCAGTGGGATCAAACCCAAGCTTTCAAAGCTTTTCGATTTTAGCTGGGGTGATTCAGACTGAGGCCTTTAGCTCTCCGCTTAGAACATCTGCAGATTCATACCTTAAGACTTATAAGCAGATTCGTTTTCTTCCGATCTTATCAAATGCTTTAAGTTCGCCATCAAATTCTACTGTTGTAGCGATTGCTGCAAAGTTAATTGGTGAATCTGCGACTCAGTATCTTGGAGCCGCCGGCACAAAGACTCCTCCAGAAGGCGGACCAACAAGTCAGTCAAGAACTCCATCTTATGCAAGCCACTTCACTGGATTCATCAGCTTACTTGAAGTGGTTTCATCAAACACTTCAGATGGAACTGCCGCTCAAGAAGCCCGCCAAACATTAGAAACTCTTCGAAGCCTTCTGACTTAATTGCTGCTTAGGCGCGCTAAAACCGTAAACCCAGCTTGGCGCTGTAAACAGGATCTTGATAGCGATCGATTTGAGCGGCTGCAAAATAATCCGAATAATGAAGACTGACACCAACGACAGAATGGGTACTTCTGACTTCTTCAAATACTAAATTATTACTTGGATCCACATTCGGGTCTCCGGGGGCAATTAATGAATCCGATCCGGTGCCCGCAACAAACTTCGCATTAGACTGAAGAAGTCCAGTTCCAAAGTATAAGGCGAAGTTTTCGACATTAATTCCGACTAACAGATCGCCGCCAAAAGTAATCGAGCTTAAGGCGTCATTAAAGTTCATTTGGGTTCCGTGCAAAACCGTCAGCAAATTAATTGGTGCGAATTTGGCTTTAAAAAAAGTCCACCTCAGAGAGCCACCAAAATCCGAAAGTCTTTGCCCAGAGCTTGGAGGAATAAAACTTAAGAAAAAGTCCAGATCATTAAATAAACCTTTTCCAAAAGTCAGCCGCGCATAGGTCAACTCTTGGTCTTTAGCACTTTCCCCATTCGGGCAGCCGGGACTTCCGGGCTCGCAGCCAAGGGCTTGCAAATTAGTCAGATCCACCAACTCCATGGACACCGAAAACTCTAAACCCCAATAGCCCCCAAGGGGATAAGGGTTTCCTAAAACTTTAGAGCTAGTATTAATTCCTAGGGTTTGCACTAAGACCCTACGGTCTTCGCTAGAAAGATGCTTTGGGATTGTGATCGCCCAAGATTTAAAACTTAAAAAGAAAAATACTAAAAGAAAGGCCTTCACGTTCACCCGCGCAGAATTTTTTGAATCAAATTGGACGTGCTACGCCCCTGATGAAACTTTAAAGACTTTACAAGCCCGCCGGTTTTTAGAACAAAATCTGAGCCCACAATTTTATCCGGAGTCCAATCCCCACCTTTAACCAAAACCTGGGGTCGCACTTCTTGAATTAAATTAAGCGGAGTTTCTTCTTCAAATAGACAAACAAAATCCACGCAAGAAAGACTTGATAAGATTTCTGCGCGATCTTGCTCTTGCTGAACAGGTCTATCAGGGCCCTTCAGGCGACTTACACTAGCGTCGGTATTAAGGCCCACAAACAGTAAATCACCAAGGGCTCGTGCTTCTTGCAAGTAGCGCACATGCCCTACATGCAAAAGATCAAAACAACCATTGGTGAATACAATTTTTTTATTGGCCCGTAGAGGGCCAAGCTTTGATTCGATCTGATTTCTAGTCAGAACCTGTCCCAAACTAACTTCGCTGACGGTAAAGCTGAAGCCCAGTGACTTTTGCCGTTAGGTCTTTTCCAAAAAGCAAAGAAAGCACTGGAAACACCACTACACCAGTCAAAAGAATAAACAGACTTCTCCAGGTGACCAATATTGGGTAGTAGCCTTTTTGGTGTTGCTCGGAAGTTCCCATTTGATGATCAAAGGTCCACTCGCCTAAGGTTCTTCCAAAAAAGCTTCGTGCGATGACGACATACATCTGAAGCACACACACAAAAAGTAGAGCAAAACTGACTTGAGTCATCAAATCCGTTCGAGTGCTTAGCATCACGCTTAATAAATCGACCTTCGTCACCATCAGCAAAGACACAACAAAAATTAAACTTAAAGCAAAAATCACAACCATATCCAAAACTGCAGAAGGCACACAAGCCGATGCGGCAACAAGTGGTGACTGAGGAGAATCTGCGGCTCCACGTCTGACCCCTGGATCAGCCCAAGCTTGAGTCGCAGGCGATAAGCTTGGATTTCTTAAAACTTCTTCAACCAAAGCTTCTTGTTTAATAGTTTTTGCCTGAGCTTTGTCCCGCGGAAGTGGCTGCGTGATCTCAAGACCCAATTTTGAATCTTTTGATTCATGGCGAATCGGCTTTTCCAGAGCTGCTAAAAGATCTTCATAGGTTTTAGTTTTTTTCTCGGGCTCAAATTCAATATTAAGGCGGCTCGGAATTGTTTTTCCAAGCTCGGCTTGAAGAATTCCGGATTTTTGAACCTGGCCCTTTAAATCGACCTGCTTTTTATGAAATCCAAGTCCCTCTGTTAAAGGTTTAAACTCGAATTCCTCCATGGGATCGTTCGCCATACTTACTCCCTAAGCCATGAGATTGAACTGATACTTTATGACGCTGACCAGGGCCACGCAAGCCGTTTCAACGCGTAAAACCTGAGGCCCAAGGCTTGCGGGCTCTAGGCCCGAGCTTTTAAACTCGGCGACCTCTTGCAGCGAAAATCCCCCTTCACTGCCCACAAAGACCCAAAACTCATCTAAATCCTCAGCTCCCTTGATGCTTTCAAGGGCCGGCTTAACCCCAAAAGAGGCCTCACCTTCGTAAGGAAATAGACCCCCGACCTTAGGCTTGCGGTTAAAAGTCTTTAAGAGTTCTTTAAGTTCCAGGGGCTTAGCAAGCTCCATCAGTTGACCCCGTCCGGATTGCTGAGCAGCCCCGCGAAGAATTTTTTGCCAGCGCTCCCATTTGGCCGGCGGAATCTTAGATGAATCCCGCACAAAGCTATAATCCGAAAAATAGGGCTGAAGAGTATGAACACCAAGCTCACAAGATTTTTCGATAATGGTTTCGAAGGTCGAAAAGCGCGGAATCGAAACCGCCAAACAAATATTGGGCCGAGGAAGGGCCGGTAAAGCCCGCTCTTCTAAAACCACAACATCCAAAGATTTTTTCTGCAGAGCCTTCACTTCGACAAAGTAGGCTTTTTGATCTCCTGTTAAAAGTTCGAAGTGATCCCCCACTCCAAATCGACAGACATCCCGGATATGGTGAAACAATTCGCCCGTAAGACTTAAGGCATCACCTAGTGAAAGTTTTTGATCCAGCCAAAAACGCCTCATGAAGAAATTGGGCCAGCAAGAAGTGCGACCCATTCTCCTTTTTGTTTTCTAGCTTTCCAGTGAAAGCCCTTAGGCAGTTTAAATTCATGGACCAAATTCTTTTCGTTTTCTTGCAGAATTCCCGACAAAACCAAATGGCCTTTTGAGCCCATAGCCCTTACAAGCGAGGTCTGCATATTTAATAAAATTCCGTCGATAATATTGGCGATAACTAGATCAAAAACTTCTGTGTTTTCTTCGACGCTTTTTGGATCTGTTTCGAAATATTTTGTTTGATTCAATTCTGCATTTTCTCTGGCCACTCGAAGGGCTTCAATGTCTTTATCAATTCCAATCACTCGTTTTGCTGAATACATCTCGGCCAAGATTCCTAAAATTCCTGTGCCCGTTCCAACATCTAAAACCGAAGCCCCTAGGTGGGATTTTAAAACTTCCACAATTAAATCCGAGGCCAATTGGGTGGTCTCGTGAGTTCCAGTCCCGAAGGCAAGACCGGGCTCCATTTTTAAAACCTTTTTGGCCTCTTTGGGGGGCTTTTCCCAACTGGGCACAATCCACACTCCGTCCGTTAGCTCGAAGGAATGAAAACCCTTTTTCCATTCTTCAAGCCAGTCTTTAGTGGCTTCTTCATGAGACTCTAAAGTCACCTCCGGAAAATTTATTTTTAAGTTCGAAATCAAATCCTGAGAGGGCGCCGTTGAAAAATAAACCTCTAGATCTAAAAATTCTTTACCCAAAGTCTCGGGGTCGTATTCTAAGATCGGCTGGCTAAATTGTAAGACCTCAGAGGTCCCTTCGGCTCCAAATTGAAACACTAATTCAACAAGCTCGTCTTCACGGACGGCCGGAACATTTTTGATGATAAGTCTAATGTAATGATTCGATTTCACGGCCCAAAGTCTCTCACAAAGAGAGAGCTTTGAGTAGGGCCGATCCCTTTTTAGGAAAAAGCTACTGAGTTGTCGGCAGACTCACAGGCTCTGCAGTGGGCTGATCCGGGCTTGAACTTGCCTGACTTGGCTGGGGAAGATCCGGAGGCTTAATCTCTAAACTGACTTCCGGTCCTTCATTCTTTTTGGGAGCTGGGGCTTGAGCTGGCTCTTGGCTGGCTGTCGAGCGCCCTGATTTTGATTTATCCATTTCGGCTGATTTTACATCCAAACGATCTCCGATCATAATGTACTCGTCCTCTAAAGTCGGACGATCTTTACGATCAAAATCAGAATAATGTCGAGCCACAGAAATTCCCTTCTGCGCATGAATAATTTTAACTTTACCAACGGCCACGATCAGTTCACCCGGCGAGCGATTTTGGTAATTGTCATAAAGCGTGACCTTACGCTGAACATTCACCAGCATTCCCGGCTGAAGACCACTTTCAATTCCACCATTAATATAGAAGTCGCGATAAACCGGATCAGAATCCGAAAGAGTCACAGGCTTTCGCATATCAAAAATTGTGGGCTCTTCTGCAAATGTAAGATTTGAGTAGGACAAGGCCATTAGGCTGCCATAAAGGCAAATGGCTCGAAAAATTCGTCCAACCATGGATAGACACATAAAGACACCCTCCGTGGGTTACTTCCACCAATCCTTGGTCTTTTTTCTGCCATCCGTGGCTAATGATTTGATCGGAAGGAGTCTTAAGTGACTTAAATCGAAACAGCGATTCCCACCTATGGGCCAGTGAAACCACCCACTAAAGGCCGGCACAAACTGGATTTATTTTCTATTTTTAATAAGTGTCCGCCGAAGACTAGTTCCTTAAGGCGCGGCCCAAATATATACCTGGTTATCAAGTTCACTCCGGTGGGCCGACCGAGGATGTTCGACGGCTGAGGCGGAGCACTTATCAAATAAGAAAATAATTCCCTCTTAGAAAAAAAGAGCGACTGAATCTTTAAAGAAAGTGTGGCGATTAAAGCTCGACTGGGCGGTCGGCGGTTTCTGGTAGACGAACAGCAACGCCCCAATCCAAAGCCTGGCTTTTGATCGAGCTTTGAGGGTTTTGCACAATTCGCTGCTGAAGTTTTGCAAAGATCGGCTCGCGAATGGCCAAGTTATTATCTTGTAAAACACACTGCCGAGCTGTTCTTGATTTTAAATTAATCACGATCGGAGCTTTTAAATTTGCAGTCATCTGAGTGGGATCTTGAGGAATTGTGATGATTGCAAAAGAGCGGCTTTCTTCAACAGACTTTAAAGACAAAGCTTCAAGGTCACCTTTGGTTAAACCCACAACATAATTACTAGAGAACAGTTCTGGCTCTAGAACTGGAAATGCAATTCCGCCATCTTCACAGCTTTGAAGCCAAGCAAAAATTTCGTCATTGGGATCATCTAAAAGAACGAAGCGTCTTAAGTCGTTGAAACCTAACAGACCTTCGGGGAACTGAATAATATCGTCGTCGGCTAGTTCTATAATACCAAACCGCGAAGTTGTGATTTGCATTCCTTCCCCTCCCCTACAATCAAGGATGCCCCATAAATCCAAGACACAGCAAGACAAATTCTCGGTCAAAAGCTAAAAAAATTATGACTTAGGTCGGTATGATGGATTTTATGCGACGGGCTAGGATTTTGAGGAAGATAAGGGCGAACATTGGACGCGGCTAAAAGCCGGTCCTAAGGCTTTAATAATTTTGCTACGGCTCGTGTGCTGTCAGATGAAGTGGCTGCAGACTCTTTGTTTTGGCTCTGAATGGCCACGTAAACCTCTTCCCGGTGGATTTTGGTATCCCGAGGGGCTTCGATGCCTAAACGGACTTGTTTGCCTTTAATTTGAACGACACGAATTTTAATGTGATCGTCGATCGCAATGCTCTCGCCGAGCTTTCGGGTTAACACCAGCATGGATTTAGCTCCTTCAACATCCTAGTCAAAGTCTTAGGGAACGATTGGATGAATCTGGTTCCCATGTACTCTTTACGGCAGCTTTTGACAGCAACCTTAGCTATTCCTCTAAACGAATCTTGTCAAGTGAAGTGGGCAAAAAACCTAATGATCCTAAAGACGTACAAATTTTACTTGGTTCTAGCTTTTAAGGCGCGAGCTAAAATCTATGCCTTCGTCGCGGCTAATTTTTGCCTTTAGCGCATGAAATCAAGAAGACTGCGCTGAATCATTTTGCCCGAAGTTTGAAGTGTCGCCTGCAAAGTACTCTCGGTTTTATTCATTTCACTGATTGTCGAAAAAATATCCGCATCTTCCATCTGTGAGATCTGAACCTGATTATCGACCTTCGCTTTTTCAAGTGAGGACGAAAGGCTATCTAAAGCCATAGCTCTGGATCCCACTTGGGCTCTGGTTAAGACGACCTGAGAAATTGCGCTGTCCAATTCATCAAGAACATCATGGACGCCGGCTTTGTCATTGGTTCTAAGCGCGATCTCGAATCGTTTAAGGGTATTAAAAATATTAACTCCCTCATCCGATCTAGAGGTGCGATCTAACTTTTTCTCGGGCTTGGGCTCTGTAGAAGCGGGTCCCCGCAGTTCGGGCTGAGCAGGCTTTCTTTCTTCAATCAGCTCTTCGACCGAAGTGGGTTGAACTTCTGAGCCTCCAGAGATTCCTCCACCCTTAACACCCTCACCGTGAAAGACTCGGTCGCCCGGGACATTCATTGCGATAAAGGACTCTTTATCGGTGTGGATCATGATCTCGCCACGATCTCCTAGGTATTCACCGGTGACCTCGAAGGGCTTTGAGTCCGTCTTGTAGCCACCAAAGATAAAACGCTCGCCGAGTTTTCGATTTCCAACTTGAATAATCTGATTAAAAAGCTGTTCGACCTCTGTCGATGCGACAAGTCTGGATTCTGCATTTGCGCTGGCATCGTTGGACTGACTGATGGCCAATTCTTTTGCACGAATTAAATGATCCGAGATCTCTCCTAAAGATTGATCCGTATACTCTAGAAAGGATTTCGCATAATTTAAGCTTTTAATGTACTGACGGTTTCCCATCAAATCCACACGGTTTGTAAGTACTCGGCTGGCCGCGACGGGATCATCCGAGGGTTTTGTCACCCGCTTTTGAGTCGCAGCTTGATTTTGCAACTCGGACATCTGGGTTCTGTTTTTCCCGACGTTCGCGTTGACTTGATCAAATGCCATTTTATCCGCGATTCTCATCTAATCCTCTAAAGACGCTTTAAGTTTAAAACCGTATCCATCATCTCGTCCGCAGTTCGAATCAACCTTGCAGAAGCATCAAAAGTTTTTTGAAACTCAATCATCTTCGTCGTCTCTTCGTCTAAGCTGACACCACTAATACTTTCTCGAATTTTACTAATCTGACCGACCACATCGGATTGAGCTTGCTGAGAAGAGTTCGCCCTTGCGGTCTCGATTCCCACTTTTCCAACGACAGTTCCGTAATAGTCATCAAATGATGCGGTTCGATCGGACATGGTTTTTTTGTACTGCAAAGAAGAAATAATATTTGCGACTCGGTTGTCTGCCGGAGAATCAGGCTCTGCTCCAGCTGCAATTCGTCCTACATCGCGGCGGATCTCGTCGGATAAGGCCATATGTTTTGCAGCCCCTTGCACAGATTCAGGCATTGCAAAAAACAAGACTCCACTTTCATTATACTTATTAAAACCCATACTGTGGGCGCGATTGACTTCTAATGAGACACGATAAGCCAGCTGATCAGTTTCGTCTTTAAGACGATTGGTCACACCATCACGAACATCTAAAAGGCCACCAATCATTCCGCCAGTTAACTGCTTCGTGACATTAATGGGCGAGCCATGCTCGGTCGCTCGATAAAAAATGTCTAAATTTCCTTCGGCCTTACCCTCACGTGCAGGAGTGGGAGCGACAAAAAGATCTCTTTGCGAAAAGCCCGAGACCAACAAGGCGTTGTTGCCGGCCATGACGGTCATCTGACCCTTTTCACCCTCGGTGTAGCGAATATTAATTTTTTCGCCCAGTTTTTTTAGTAAATGATCTCTTCGATCTCGTTCGTCATTTGCAGTCGCTCCGTTAAGCTCGACGGCCATAATTTTTTCGTTGATGGTTGCGATTTCGCGAGTGGTTTGATTGATTTCTTCAACCGCCGTCGCAATCCGAAAGTCTGCATCTTTTTGAATTTCGGTTAGCTGATGGTGAACTCGTCCGAAATCCTTTGTCAGGTTTTCGGCCATCTCTTTAACTAGAGTTCTTGAAGCCAAACTTTCTGGGTTACTGGCAAGCTCTCTAAAGGCATTAAAGAACTCACCCATATATTGGTTTAAGCCTTTATTGACCTGTTCGTTATAAACTTGCTCAACTCGAGTCAACATTTCAGAGCGAGCGGACATCTGACCCAAGGAATTTTGCTCGCGCTCGAGCTGCTTTTCGATAAATCCATTATTC
Source organism: uncultured Pseudobdellovibrionaceae bacterium (assembly GCA_964389375.1). GTDB lineage: Bacteria > Bdellovibrionota > Bdellovibrionia > Bdellovibrionales > UBA1609 > CAYMDP01. The sequence goes on from CAYMDP010000056.1 coordinate 11,008, forward strand.
ACTCGCGAAACAGTTCCGGGACGCGCACCCATTCCGATGCGCAACTGACCTTCACCAATCGGCACGTTACTTTGAATATCTACTCTTTGTCTGGAATAGCCTTCGGTCGATTTATTGGCGATGTTATGGCTGACGGTTTGCAAAGCTGTCTGACTATTCATCAGAGAGCGTTTGCCTACGTCCATCATCGACCAGATCCGAGACATTCTGTCTTTCCCTTCGAGAGCTTCTTCCTGAAGTTCTCGTGTTCAGCAAAAGCCTAATGGCTTTTATGCTTCTTTGCGGACCAACTGCCCTGAAGAAGCCGGCGCAGCCGTTACTTCTCCTTGGCGCTTATAAGTCGGTTTGTCTTGTAAAGTATCGCGAATCGCCTTCATAGCCCCCGTGATATTTTCTAGAGCCGATTTAACCAAAACTTCGTTTGATTTGTTATGCTCTTGAACCCGCTTTAACAATAATTCCATGACCGAGTGTAGGCTTCTTAGGCGCTCTCCCGGCTCTCCTTCTAAAACCCGAGCCAATTCCAACAATCTTGGAGCCGTCGGATCTAATCCCAACACTTGGCTTAAATCTGAAGCCACTTTTATGCGTTGAGCTTCCATGCTTCGAACTTTAATGAGCATGGCTTCTTTTGTACGATTGTTTTCGTTTAATTCATCAAGATCTGCAGAAACCAGAATATCTTTTTCATGGCGAACGACGTCCAATAGACTGCGATAGACCCGAATTTGGTCTTCAAGCAAAGTCACAAGTTCATTAAAGAGTTCTGTCTTATTCGTGTTCATCCTTGAACCTAAATTCCCCTATGATTATTCAGGCAACATCAAATGCTCGTTGACCAAACGGTCAGCAACGGCACCGGCGTCGACTTTATATTTTCCTTCGTCGATTAACTTTTGCAATCGAGCGACCTTAGCTTCATCGATATCGTCTTTAGTTGCAATCTCTCGTGCTTTTTGAAGATTTTGAGCGCGCTCAGAAAGTTGAACTTTGCTTGAGCTTGCCAAATCTGCGCGACTTAATTTTGAAGAAGGTGAGCCGTCATTTGATTCCGGTTTGTTAGTTTTTGTGGAATCTAAGCTAGTTAGGGGGGTACCGATACCTGTATTGCTTACCTTCATACGTCCTCCGACCACTCTGGGCCATGTCTAATCATATCATAATGAGACAGTATCTCGCAAACTTCTGAGGTCTAGCCTGTCTCAGCTAGGCCTAGACTTTAGTCATATCTATCTGCCAACTCAAGTGGGCTTTATCCCAATCCAAACTCCCCAGTTTTTCACCTGCTTCGACTTTGGGGTTTTCACTAAAAGATTTGGCCCCTCCACTAAAGGCCAAAACCGACTCCAGGCCAAGTTCATGCTTAATCTTTACAACATTTAAACCAGATTCTTTGTCTTTAAATTGCGAAAGGACTGTTCCTGACCAGGGACTTAAAACATCCATAGGTTTTCCGCTAAACTCTTTCGATTTTAAATCGAACTGGATCTGAGCCCCCTTCGAGGGTTGAAGCTGCATCATCGTGCGACCTGGATCCATTTTTAATTGATTTTCACTCTCTAATGGAAGCGGTCCTTTAGGAGCCCCAATCGGACCATTAGGAGTTTCGGGGAAATAGCGCTCTTTAATCTGTTGATAAATGATTTCACCAAAACCAATTCCACCTCGGTCTCCCCAGGCTTCAACGGTTTCGGCATCAAGTTGTTCTTTATAGATCTTTTCAGCCATCCCCGGTTTTACGATTCCGTCTTGGGGAACGGTGCTGCGCATGGCTTTTACCATTTCTCGCAAAAAATGTTTTTCGTACATTTTTGCGGCGTCTCGAAGTTGTTGATCTTGATCTTGAGGAGAAACTTTTTTCGCCAAGGGAAGGGAGCTTTGAATTTTCATAATCTCAGACATATGAATCGCTCCTCTTTTTAAACGGACCCACAAGTGATCCATTTAAAAAGAGGGGAAGATGAGTCAGATCCGTCGTGCATCCTGCACTTTTTTCTAGCAAACTCGGCACTCGCCAATCCTTGGCTGGCACTGAATTCTTACCCTTGTTTCCTGCGAGAAAACGTGGTCGCTCTTGCTTTACCGTCCTGGCTCTAAACTCTAACTCACCATCCCCTGGGATAAAAAACACATCCATGTGTTTTTAGTCCCATAAAAAATCAAATTACAAAATCTCTAATTCCCCCTGCAAAGCTCCCGAGGCCTTGATACTTTGAAGAATTGTAATCAAGTCCTTTGGAGTGACTCCCAATCGGTTCATGGCCTTAACAATGTCGCCAACGTTTGCGGCCTCTTCAAAAACCATAATCGATTCGCCATCTTTCTTTTTTGCGTCACCGCCGCCAACTTTGACCGTTAGATCTCCGTGGCTAATTGCGACTCGCGAAATTTTCACACCTTGTCCAATGACGACGGTTCCTGTTTTTTCGTTAACGACCACTTTGGCCGTCGTATCTGGATTGATATCTAAGGACTCAACGACCGAGATCAGCTCAACACCTTTGCCTTCGAACGAAGCCGGTGCCACGATATCAATTGTTCCCGCATCAAGGGCCGAGGCATATTTTCCGGCGAGCTCACGGTTAATAGTTTTTGCTACTCTTGCTGCAGTCGTAAAGTCAGGATTATGTAAGGTCAGTCGAAACATTTTTCTGGAAGCAAATTCAGCACCGATATCTCTTTCGACCATGGCGCCATTTGGAAGACGTGCCACAGTTTCGTGAACTCCTGTAGAACTATGTCCGATCAAGACACTTCCCTGAGCGACTGCGTAAATTTGCTGATCTGCCGCACGAAGAGGTGTTTGAATTAGGGTGCCGCCCTTAAGACTTGAGGCGTCCCCTAAGGCGCTGACTGTGATGTCGATTTGATTTCCGGCTCTGGCAAATGGCGGAAGTGTCGCGGTAATCACAACAGCGGCAACGTTTTTGCTGGCGACATCTTTTTGTGTCACTTTCATGCCTAAGCGATCTAAAAGGCGCTCGACACTTTTATTTGTAAACTCGGCCTTGCTATCTCCGGTCCCTTTAAGTCCTACGATAATTCCGTAACCAACAAGTTGGTTTCCGCGGACGCCACGAATGTTTGCTACATCCTTAAGACGGGCAGCTTGAGCTTCGATTGCGCAGGCCAAAAGGATCACAAGAATTTGGAATACAAAAAAAGTTCTCATGACTCAGAATCCTTCCGACGCATGCTAATGATATCAAACTTTGGATCTAGCAATTTTGTAGCGCTGATTCCTTCTTCATTAAAGTCTTCGGCCCGAACCACTCCGGTGACGATGACTTTATATTCCCTCGGACCAATCATAAAAGGCTGACTTCCCTTAACTCGGTAGTTTCCGTCAACCGTGCGCTCGACCACTCTGGTGGGAACTGTTCGCACATTAAAATCTGTTTTTGCCGGCTCTGGAGTTTGTGCTTGGTTCGCCGCAGCTCCTGGGGGATTCGTTGCTGCATCTTGACCAGGCGCTTGCCCAGTTGGGTTTGCCACAGCAGCCTGAGGATCTTGAGAAGCCGGATTTCTAAGACGTGCGGCGGCTCGATTCTCTAGTTTCGCTAAAAGTTTTCCGATCACATCTACTTTAGCCTGAAGTTGTTCTTTGGGCTCGCCTTCCATCACAACACCAATGGGATCGCCAATCATACGAACAATATTTTGCGAGAACAAATAGGCCCCTTGACCTTCCATCACCCACAAAGATCCAGCATTGGAATTTAAAAAGGCTTCGTCTTCCATTCGGCCTCTAGTCATTCGCTTGTACTGCCGTCTTGGACCGCCGACCATATTGTCGTTTTCCGAAAACTTCACCATTTGGGGTTTAACTGCAGCTTGCTGAGGAGGCGGCTTCCCTGATAAAAAAGCCTTCACTTTTTGCCCGAAGCTTGCACAGCCAACAAGACCTGGAAGAAAAAGAATTAAAGACATTACAAGAATGAAATTAAAACGTCTCATCTTAACTCCACCTCGCCAGGACCCGTGACGACACCAACTAAAGTTAAATTTGATTTTGGATTTCGCACACGAACCGAGTCTCCGATGACGCCATCTTGTTCGGCCACTGCAGACAAAGCCACTTCCCAGCCACCCTCGCCAGATCGAACTTTTACAACTTCACCGCGACGAAGCGCCTTTTCTTGCTCGATATAGTTCGAAAAAACTACGCTTCCCGCGCGTAAGCTTTGCTTCAGTCTTCGTCCTTGAATCTCTTCAATATTTGGAGTGCTGTCTTGGGCAAAGGTTAAATCTTTGCGCTGTAAACCAATATCTGATTTTTGCAAGCGCTCGCCCAAGTTAATTGCCCTTAATGCGACTGGAACTTGTCTAAATACACTTAAGCGTCCTTGTATCCAGAATATTTGTTTTTCGCCCTGCTCTTTCATGACTTCGACTGGGACTGAAAAGGACCCTCTTGGTAATTCTCTGGGAGCAGAAATGGTCCACGCGCTTTGGTTTTTACTGGGAAGCCTGGGCACAGTGACATTAGAAATTTCGATTTCACAAGCCTCACACATTCCTGAAAAAATATTCTGAAGATCTGCTGTGGCATTTTTAACATCTAGGCTTCGCATTTTTCTTTCGATCTTTAGTTCGGCCGGAAGTTTAAGTTGGATCTTTCTTCCCCATTCGTTTTCAATTTTTGCAAGGTCCCCACGAATTCTTTGAGAAATTTCAGCACTCGATAAGGTTTGGCTTTGATTCCATTTTAAGTCCGAGATCAAACTCAGTTTTCCAAGAGTTTTTTGCTCTTCATCAGAAAAGCCACTCAGATCTGCGACATCTTCAAGCTGAAGATTGGCTTTTTCGCTGCTGACTTCGGAGCGAAAAATAAGCTCGGAATTGGCCTCAGCCAGGAATGGAATTAAAATGAGGATCTGAACCAGTAAAACTCTCACACTTACCTCATGTTATTGATCTGCTGAAGCATCTGATCGGATGCTTGGATCATCTTCGAATTCATTTCATAGGCTCTTTGAGCCGAAATCATATTCACCATTTCATCGACAATATTCACGTTGGCAGTTTCAAGCTGACCCTGGGCCAACTGACCTAGGCCGTTTTGGCCCGGCAAGGCTTGCTGAGGAAGACCACTTGAGTTGCTAGGGACAAAAAGATTTCGTCCAACACTTTTTAAACCTGCCGGATTCACAAAGCCCACCAACTGAATCTGCCCAATATTTTGTGGCACTGTCGTGAGCCCCGTTAAAATCGCAACTTGTCCGTCAGGGCCGATATCAATTCCGGATGCATCTGGGGGAACTACGATTTCTGGCTGAAGAACATTTCCATTTTTATCTTGAATGCGTCCGTCTGGACCTTTTCTAAAGGATCCATCACGAGTATAGGCAATCTGACCGTCTGGAGTTTGCACAGGAAAAAATCCAGCTCCTGAAATTTCGATATCTAAGGCGTTTTTGGTCACCTTAGTTGATCCTTGCTCGAAATCTTTTTGAACTGCGGCCGTCTTTACCCCAAGTCCAACTTGAACACCTGTTGGAGAAACGGAATTCATTCCAGTTTGTGCGCCGGGCTCTTTTTCAGTGGTGTACATAAGGTCTTCAAACTCAGCTCGGGATTTTTTAAACCCAACGGTGTTGGAGTTTGCAATGTTGTTTGAAATCACATCCATATTGGTCTGCTGTGCTTTCATTCCCGTTGCAGCTGTGTTGAGTGACTTAAGCATGATCTTCCCCTATATCCTTTATGCCTTGCCAACCTGGTTCACAAGTTTGTCATCCATCTGATCAAAGGCCTTCATCGCTTGCTGAGTGGCTTCAAAGGTTCTTGAAGCGGCAATCATGTCTGTCATTTCGTTAATGATATTGACGTTAGATCCTTCCACATAACCTTGATGAGTTTGGATCTCACGCGCTGGAACTGGAACTTCGGCGTAATTTTCTTTTAATGAAAATAAGGATGAACCGACTTTTTGTAAGGCCTCTTTGTTGTTCACATCAACTAGTGATAGTCTTCCAACAAGCTCGCCGCCGTTATAGATATCTCCATTGTAAGAAACAGTAATATTTCTTCCATCAAGATTAATCGCCCTTTGTGCAGCATCTCCGCCCTGTCCTTCGCGAAGAACAAGATGTCCTTCTTTTGTAACAAGCTGACCCGCTCCGTTAATTTTAAAAGATCCGTTGCGCGAAAGACGCACCCCCTGAGGAGTCATCACTTCAAAAAATCCCTGCCCCTCAAGACCAATGTCTAAGGTAGATCCCGTGGGCTTAAGTTGTCCTTGGGTAAACTCGGTAAATGTTCCTGAGGAATCGACATAACCGCGATCTCCGCCTTGCATATCGTAAAAGCTTTCAATTGATGCGGGAATTCGAGGAACCTGAATCACATCAGGTTGTTTTTCGTTGGCTGTAAGGTATTCGTTAAATGTTTGCTGATCTTTTTTAAAGGCGGTCGTATTTACGTTTGCGATATTGTTGGCAATCGTATCTAGCCTTTGGGATTGAGCCATCGCTCCACTCAGTGCTGTAAATAAACCTTTTGAACTCATGCAAACATCCTGTTTGAAAAATTCTATTCTCTCTCACACAAGATAAAAGCAATCCATATGCCAGGATTCTCACGACAAAGGGCAAGTCTATGTATTTGGCTCGACAGAGGTTTAGAAAAAAATATTTTTTCGCTTCAGGCATTTAATATTCTTAAGATCTTGCCGATTCGAAAATGACTTTTGATTAAAATCTGTTCTCGACAAAGGTCTGTGCCTTCCTCTTCGCCCAGTCATCAAAATGACAGACGCATCGCTTTTATGACGGCAGGTCTATACCTCAGCTGGAATCTATCGCATACTTTCTTTCATGACCGGATGTCAGACAAAAAACAGGATGTTGGCTTCTTCGAAGCTTTTTGGACTTTGCTTAAGCATTTCCCTAATGGGTGAGTTCGCCTTGGGTGCGACCCCAAATAGTCTTCCCCCTTTAAATCAAGGCCGAGTTAAACCAAAGGCCGCGACTGAAGCAGTTACTAAAACAGAGTCCAAAGCAAAGCCTAGTTCAAATTCCAATTCCAAGATGAATCCAAATGCACTTTGGAACACAAAAGTTCCCACAACCCATGAACAAGTTATCTCCTTATCCGAGCTTGCTGAAAAGTCTCAGATTCCCCATTCGACTTTTTCGCCCGTCGATAGCCGTCCATTTTTTGATATCCCAGTGACCTATAACTCGAAAGTAAAGACCTGGATCAAATACTTTCAAGGCCGAGGATCAAAATGGTTTGGGCGTTGGCTTGAGAGGTCTGCGCGCTACTTACCGATGATGCAAACTGTTTTAAAAGAACGAGGGCTTCCTCAAGATCTGGCTTATATCGCAATGATCGAAAGTGGATTTTCGGCCCATGCAACCAGCCATGCGGCCGCCGTTGGTTATTGGCAGTTTATCGGCACAACTGCGGATCGGTATGGCCTTCAGGTGAACTGGTGGATTGACGAAAGACGTGATTTTTCGAAAAGCACCCACGCGGCCTCTAGATACCTTGGTGATCTTTATAAAATGTTTGGCTCTTGGTATTTAACCGCTGCGGCTTACAATATGGGCGAAGGCAGGTTGTCTCGCTTAATTAAAAAACACAACTCGACCAACTTTTGGGTCTTATCAAAAAAGCCGGATTTTCCAAGCGAAACTCGGGATTATATTCCAAAGTTAATTTCTGCAATGCTCATCGCAAAAGCTCCAAAGCTTTATGGCTTTCATGATCTTAAACCTCTTGAGCCCCACAACTACGAATACTTCATCGTCCCCGGCGGAACGGATCTTCATAATCTCGCAAAATTTTTAGAAACTGACCAAGAGGCCTTGATGCTTTTAAATCCTGAGCTGTTAAAAGGCATCATCCCAAGTACCGTAAAACAACATCGCATCCGCATTCCCAACGGCTGGAACGCCCAAGTCGCAAAATACATCCGCGCCACCCTCTAGCCAGCCGCCCAGTGAGTGCCCGGCACCTGGCAGTGGCACGCAATGCCAAAGCTTTCGCAATGACCGGTTGCCCCACTGCCAG
>CAYMDP010000057.1:0-18474 GCA_964389375.1 uncultured Pseudobdellovibrionaceae bacterium
ATGAATTTTTACGATTTAATAAATGCGAAGCTGAAGCATTTTCAGAGAATTTATTCCGACTGTTTCTAAGTGTCCACCGAAGACTGGGTTATATCCTGCAAATCCAACCCATCGATGAGGCTGGGATTTTTGCTTATGGCGAAACGCGACGAGGATGGACAAGCGCAAGTTAATTTGAGGACGAGTATATTCAGCTTCAACAGGAATTCAAGAAGGGCATTTTCAGAGGATTTATTTCGACAGTTTTTAAGTGTCCGCCGAAGACTAGTTCCGCAGGGCGGCCCAAATCTAATCCTGGTTATTATGTTCACCACGACGGGCCGACCGAGGATGTTCGACGGCTGAGGCGGAGCACTTAAAAACTGTCGAAATAAGTCCTCTGAAAATTCGAAGATATAGTGGTTCGTGAACTAGCTGGCCTTTTGAAGGCGCTTTGTCCAAGTCGAGATTTGGTCAAGAGTGGTGTAGGTCGCATCTTTAAAGGCAACCCCGTAAGCTTTCTGCGCTTCACTCCAAACAATTTGCCCCTGTACTTGAACTTGCTCTTGACCGTCTGGACCAGCGATCATCATAGTGACGATTCCACCATTCTCAAGAAGAGCATCTGTATTTAACTGCGCTCCACCTAAAGAGATCGTACTAATCGAACCGACTAATTCTCGATCCCCGATGCGCACTCGAACATCACTATCAATTTTGAATCGCTCGTGCTTTCGACGACTTTCTGGTCTTTGAGATTTTAGAATTGACGCCACGACCATCGGAAGAGCAATAAGACCCAAAACCAAGAAGATATACCATGTTTGAGGCACTGGGCTTCCACGGCCCATGGGACCTTTTCCGTCCAGAATATGTTTTGCCACCGTTCCACAGCCCCCTTGAGCAATTGAGGAGGCAAGTTCGCGATCACTTCCAAAGCTGGTCACATAATTGGGCTGAGATCCTTCAACGGTCGCAGTTTTTGAATATTCAATTGAGTTCGAGACATGAACTCGGCCCGAGGTATAAACCTTGCCCGAAAGCTGAGAGTACACCTGTGACTGAGAGAAGATGATGGATTTAATTTGGTAGCCCAACATATTGGGCGACTCAACTTTCATCTGAGCGGCAATTCCAGATACTAAAGGTGCTGCCATACTTGTTCCGGATGAGGTTCCGTACATTCCGCCAGGCAAAGTACTTAAAATATAGACTCCAGGGCTTGCCACCCCTACTGAACTTGCACCGAAATTTGAAAAGGAGGCCAAGCTATTTGTACTCGTAGAGGCTGCAATTGATAAGACGTTAGGAACTGTATAAGAAGCTGGGTACATTGGGGCCGTATCATTGTTACCCGCATTATTTCCCGCAGAAGCAACGAAGCTTACTCCATAGTTATAAGAGGCGGCGATGGCTTCATGAAGAGCGGCACTAAAGTTTGGTCCACCCCAAGAATTGTTTAAAACCACAGCTCCGTTTTGCATAGCATAGTAGATGGCCTTAATTCCATTTGAGGTCGTCCCCGAACCATTCCCGTCCAAGAACTTCAGAGGCATAATTTGAATTCGAGATTGCTGTAAAGGTGGATCAAAAATATCTTGATCCACATTTAAAATGATCCCTGCCACGTGAGTGCCGTGCCCATCATCATCGTACATAATCCGAGAGTTATCGACGAAGTTCCAGCCCGTCACATCGTCTACATATCCGTTTCCGTCGTCATCAATACCATTGTTTGGAATCTCTCCTGGATTTTGCCATACGGCATCTGTATCCACAAAGACCGGGTGATTCATATCTAAACCGGTATCGATCACAGCAACAACGGGGCGAACAGCCGACAAGGCCCCTACACTTTTGCTTTGCCAAAAGGCTTCGACACCCACTTCTGCATCGGTCGACAGATTTACTCCATCTTGATGAAGCGAAGAAATATCCTGAGCCGAAAGGGTCTGAAGAATTCCAACGTCAGAAGATTTTTTAAGAATGAAGTTTGGTTCCGCATACTCCACTTCGGGCTCGCTTTGCAGAGATTCGATCATATCCTCAACCCGGTCCCCTGGGCGAAGTTTAAAGTGATGCATTCTTAAGCCCTTCCAAGACTGCTTAAGACTCATTCCTTTTTGCGAGTGTGCCTTGCCCATAAAGGCAAAGCCCTTTTGCTCACTCAAATTCTCTTTCAATTTAATAATGACTTCGCCAGGGACGTATTCAGCCTGATCCGCTAAAGCAGTGTGCGAAAGCAAAGAAAGGGGCAACAAAATAAGCCCAAGCCCCAAAAAGGACAATAGACTGGCCCCAAGATCGCTAATAATAGATGACGGTCCACGCATAAGGATTTATCGGACTAAGGTCGGGCCAAATGAAGGCTTAGGACCTAAAAAGACCAAAGTTTTTTGTGGATTAAAAGCTAATCGAAGCTCAAGATTTGGACCAATCTCATTTTAGAAGCTTGTCTCGGATTGAGACGCAGAAACAACTCAAAAAGGGATTAGGGAGTAAGCCCTAAACCCTTCTGAATCTCGATCAAGCAAATCAGGTTTACTGAGCAACTAAGGCTTCGTTTCGTTTTACTTTCGCCTTAAGGGCTTCTTCCTTAACCCAAGAGTTCAGCAACTCGCCCGCCCGTCGTTGAGCAATCATTCCACTCATGCGATCAAAATCTTTGATTTCTTCAACTTTGGCAGTGGTCATTTTGTCGGTTCGAACCAACACAAATCGCCCTTGGCTTTCTAAAAGTTGAGGAAGCAAGCCTGTGCTTTGGCCTCTTTTGACCAAGACATCCATCACCTTTTCATCAGAGCCAAGCCCGGGTAAAGTATTCGAACTTAAATCCACATCTCCGGATTCCCACTTAAAGCCTAAAGTTTTGATCTCTTGCTGAAGCTGAGCATGTTTAGAGCTATCCGCAGCCATTTGTTTTAAGGCCTCAATCCGCTCAGAAGTTTTACTTTTCGCAATCTCATCTCGAGCGAGTTGATTTTTTACTTCATCAAAGGACTTCGTTTGTGCGGCCTTCTTATCCTCAACCTTAATTAAATTAAAGCCGTCCTCGGTTCGAATCACTGCACTAACCGCTCCGGTCTCTAAAGAAAATGCCGCCGACTCGATCTCGGGACTTAAACGGCCCCTAGAAAAATAGCCGAGGTCCCCTCCTCTTGGCTTTGACATAACATCATCACTAAACTCAGTGGCCAGCTTCGCGAAATCCTCTTTTTCTGCTCTAAGTCTAAGTTCTTCGATAAACTTCTTAGCCTCAGGCTCGGCACGTCCCTTACTGCTGTCGATCCGCACCAATATATGACGGGCCCGAACTTCTTCTGGAGTCGAAAAATCCGAAACTCTGGCCTCGAAGATTTTTTGAAGAGTCTCAAGCTTTGAAGGCTCACTTAAAAAGGACTGAATCTCGGAAGATGAAACCGCAATCGCGTCTTCAAGATCATCTAGGCCAAACGTAAGGACCGAAACACTCAGTTTGGTTCCCGCCAAGGCCTGGTCTCTAAACACCTCTTGCTTTACCGGGTAAGCCGCTCGGGTGAAGAGGCCAATTGTTTTTTGCACTAAAATTTCTGAGCGAATCCGTTCTTCAAAATCCTTCGCTGAAATCCGAGCAGAGGTCAGATATTGGGAGTACATCTCACGCTGGAAAATGCCTTCTTCTTTAAATACTGGAATGCTTCCAATTTGGGCTGCAACCTCCAGGTCCGAAACCTTCACTCCCTCGCGACCCGCGGAAAGGGATAAAACTCTTCGCGCGATCAAGTTCTGCAAGGCCTGGCTTCTCATATATCGAGACAACTCGGTTCGTTGGGCCTCGGGAATCGCATCGGATGGAAACTGTTCCTCCATACGCCGAACCTCGTCCCTAAAATCCGCCAAAGAAACAACGGTTTTATCAACCACTGCAGCCGTTGCACCACCCATCGGCCCCTGTTGATCCGGTGTCATTCCCATAAAAACAAAGACCAAAATGATGGCTCCGAAGATCACATAAGCCACAAAACTTTTTGCCCGACCGGGTTTTCGCATTTCTTCTAACATTCAGGTCCTCCAAAATTCGGGTTTCAGCTTCTAAAGTTTTAATCATTTTTTCAAGGAGTTTGTTGAATCCCGCTTGGCTTTTGTTACCCTAAGATCCTGGAGAATCAACCTTGAATTTTTTTACATTCGACATCCGCAAAGTCATATTGGTTACCTTGGCCGTCATTTTGCCTCTGATTGCGGTTAATATTCAACGCAACTCGGAAGAAGAGCTTTGGTTTACGAAGCCCTTCACGATGACTGCAAGCATGATTCAAATTGCCTATTTTAGCTTTAGTGCTGGAGTAAGAGGCACAACTGCGAACTATCTCGATCTTATTGGAATTAAGACCCAGAATCGCCTCTTGCTTCGAGAAAATGGAGAGCTTCGCGCCCAACTTGGAGCCCTGACCGAGTTAAAACTAGAAAACGAAAGACTCAGCCAGTTGTTGGGGTTGAAGCAGCGTTCGACCATGGATCTTTTGGCCACTAGAGTCATCGGCCACGATGCCTTGCTCGATCATGACACGGTCAGCGTCAATAAAGGCTCCGAACATGGCGTCAAAAAACACATGGCTGCCATCACGGTCAGTGGAATTGTTGGATATGTCTTTCGGGTCGAAAAATGGACTTCGCAGATCCTTCTTCTAACGGACCGCTATTCTGCAGTCGATGCCATCGTCCAGCGCTCGAGAGTTCGCGGAATCGTAGAAGGAAAATCGAGGGACGGCGCCATGTTGAAGTACTTGCGCCGAAGTGATGACGTTGAAGTTGGTGACCTAGTCGTGACAAGTGGCCTTCATAATATCTTTCCAAAAGGTTTTCCTGTCGGCACGGTGACCGCCATTCAACGTAGCGAATACGGAATGAGCCAGGACGTGCAAATTTCACCTATTGTTAATCCGCGAAATCTTGAAGAGGTTTTTGTCATCTTGAATGCGAGCCAAGAGGACTTTACTCCTCCGCCAGAAGAGCCTCCGGATCCAACTGCTCCCGCTGCGACCTCGGAAAATCCAGTCAAAAACATTGGTCCTCTGCCGGCTGGCCCAGCATTGGCCCCCTCTTTGGCCACCGAGGCCACGGCTGTTGCTCCGGCTCCCGTCCTGTCACCGGCCTTGGCTCCGGCCGCCGAAAAAAGGGACTAGCCGGTGAAGCGCCCCCTCCTCGCCCTATTAAACTTTGCTATTTTCACTCTTCTTGCGCTTTTTCTGATCGCTCTTCAAACGACTCTTTGGCTTCAGCTGTTTGGTGATTTACCCGCCCCCCATACTTGGATTCCGATTCTTGTGTTCTGGATTCTTTATCGATCTGCTTCGCAAAGTTTAATTATGACTTACGCTTTGGCCCTGGTCCTTGCCTCTTCCACAGTTTTGTACTTGGGATCAATTATCCTTCTTTGCGCCAGTATTTACATCATCATCCAAGGCGTAAAGATGAGGATCTATGTTCCCGGATCCATCTTTTTTATGGCTTTGTGCGGCCTCGCCGGGCTGACCTTTCCAGTTTTGTCTTATATATTGTCTTGGGTTTTGGATCCAAATCCACTTTCAAACCCAAGAGTCTTTTCTTGGATTCTTTCGACCTTGCTAACCATGCTTTTAAGTTTAGCTCTATACCCCCTGTTGACCTGGATAGATCGTTTGGCGGATCGATCTTCATCGCCAAGCTTGGGTGACTCGATATCATGAGTAAAAATCTGACGAATCCCGAAGATGAAGCAAAAGAACTCCTCCCCAGGTACAGAATTCTTTATCTAGGCCTGATGCTTGCCGCCCTCACCATTTTTAGCCGCCTTTGGTTTTTGCAAATTGTCTCGGGAAACGAACTTCGCCAGTTTTCCGAGAGAAATCGAGTCAAAGAAACTAAGATCGCAGCACCCCGAGGGCTGATGTTAGACCGTGAGGGCCGTGTTTTAGTCGAAAATCTTCCGGGCTTCGAAGTGACGATCACCCCACAGTACGCCACGCGCCTTGAAGAAACCGCCGAAGCCGTTGGAGAAATTTTAGAAATTCCTGGTAAACAGATTGTCACCGACGTCCGCGCAAGCCGAAGACGCGATGGCCCCTTCAGACCCTTTCGAGTCAAAGATAATCTCAACTTGGATCAGGTCTATAAATTAAAACTGATCCGCTGGGACCATCCGGGTTTAAATATCAACGAGACTGTCGTTCGCCACTATTCATTAAGCTCAAATGGAGCTCAACTTTTTGGTTATGTCGGAGAAATTTCAAGGGATCAGCTGACCCGGTACAACAAGAAGTACGAAGGCGTTTATAATTTCGAGCAAGGCGATATTATCGGCAAAAGTGGTCTCGAAGAAGTTTGGGAACGCAATATCCGAGGTGAAGGGGGCGTTTCTTATGTTGAGGTCGATGCCCGCGGCCGAGAAGCTACGACGGATTTTCCTAGCTTCCTGGGACTTAAAGCTTACGATCCAAAGTCAGGGCAAAATCTAGTTCTAACCATAGACCGAGATATTCAAGTGGCCGCTTTTAATGCCATGAACCGAGACGATGCTATCGGCCCCCGAGTCGGCGCACTTGTAGCGATGCAATCCAACGGAGAAATTTTGGCTTGGGTAAATATGCCTTCTTTTGACCCCAACCAATTTGCAACTGGAATTTCTGCCGATCTTTGGCGAAGCCTCGTCAATGATCCGTTTAAGCCCTTAAGAAATAAAGTCATTCAAGATCACTACGCCCCGGGCAGTACCTTTAAACCCTTCGTAGCCCTTGCGGCTCTGCAAGAAAAAGTGATTGGGCCAAATACGATCGTACATGCACCAGGCGTTATGATGTTTGCTCGACGCCCCTACCATGACACCCTCAAGCAGGGACATGGACATATCAATGTGTACGACTCCCTCGAGAGATCTAGTAATATTTTTTACTACAAGCTTGGTATTCAACTCGGGATTGATCGAATGTACGAATACATTCACTTACTAGGAATTGGAAAACGAACCGAGGTTGGGCTTCAGAATGAAGTCTCTGGACAAATGCCTTCTCGAGAATGGAAAGAGCGAGCCGTCGGGGAAGATTGGCAGCCGGGAGAAAACTTGTCCACTGCCATCGGACAAGGATTTGTCCTATCCACTCCGCTTCAAATGGCTCTAGCCTATAATACGATTGGGATGGAAGGCGAAATCTACAAACCTCTTTTGGTGAAGCGGATCATTGACCAAAACAACCAGGTGCTTAAGGAATTTGAACCTCAGCTGGTGGATGATATTAGTCTGCCCAAGGAAGGCCGAGTCCATATCGACAAGAAAAATTTTAAAGTTGTCAAAGAAGGGATGAGGAGAGTCGTTAATGGTGAGCGTGGAACTGCGCGGGGCTCACGAATTTATGGCGTCGATATGTCCGGAAAAACAGGAACCGCACAGGTCCGAGCTTTTTCGGCGGACACCATTTATGATAAGTGCGAACTTGGTCCCCTGACTCAGCGCCATCATGGATGGTTTATTGGTTACGCCCCGGCGGATAAACCCCAAATTACCGTGGCTGTTCTTGCGGAACATGCCTGTAGTGGATCCCGAGGTGCGGCTCCGGTTGTTCGCGACGTGATTTTGGCCTACTTTCAAAAACACCACCCTGAATTAGTAAAACGGCATTTGGTTCCAAAAATTGTGGCGGTGCCGCCCACAGCACTTGCGCCCACAGCGGAAGCTCCGGCAACACGCGAGGAGACTCAAGAATGAAAAGCCCAAGTCTTCAGGTTGAGGAAAGAACACTTTTTAAACGGCTCGATCTCAACTTTGCATTCGTGATTTTAGCTCTTCATTTAATCGGCTTAATTAATCTTTATAGTGCCACTCATGGAATCCATGAGACCGATACCTCCCGCTTGTTTTGGACTCAGATTCTTTGGATCGGGGCCGGGTGGCTGGCTTATTTTGGAATGACACTTTTAGATTATAAGGTCTTCATACGTGCGGCCTATATCTTCTATGGTCTAAATCTTTTGGCTCTTGTTGGCGTGATGGTCTTTGGAACAACCTCCTATGGAGCCCAGCGCTGGCTTGATTTAGGTTTTTTTCGCTACCAGCCTTCGGAAACCATGAAGTTGGCCCTGGTTCTAGTTTTTGCGAAAATCTATTCCGAAAGATCCAGAAGCGATAAGCTTGGCTTTCGAGATCTGTTATTTCCAGGATTTTTGTTATTCATCCCCTTTGCCCTGACCGTAAGACAACCCGACTTGGGAACCGCCCTGCTACTGGTTATGATTACTGCGGTCTTGATGTTTTTTATTGGAGTTAAAAGATCGGTCTTGATCACGGCCATTGTCCTAGGCGCAGTTGCGACCCCCCTAGTTTGGAACTTTGGACTAAAACCCTATCAAAAAAATCGAGTTCTTACCTTTCTCTCCCCCGGAAGTGACCCAAGAGGAACTGGGTATAACTCGATTCAGTCTCGAATCGCGGTCGGAAGTGGTCGAATTTTAGGTAAGGGATTTCGCAAAGGAACTCAATCCCAACTGGAATTTCTTCCCGAGCGACATACGGATTTTATCTTTAGCGTTCTTAGTGAAGAGCACGGCTTTATTGGCAGTGTAACCAGCGTGGGACTCTTTTTAGTTCTGATGTTAATGGGAATTAAAATCGCAAGCCAGGCGAGAGACAAATACGGTGCCTTTATAGTTGTTGGAGTCCTCTGCTACTTGTTTTGGCACGTCTTTGTGAACATCGGGATGGTCATTGGGCTTCTGCCCATTGTTGGAGTTCCTTTACCTCTGTTGTCTTATGGAGGATCAAGTATGCTCGCAACAATGGCTGGCCTTGGTTTAATCTCTTCCGTCGCCTACCGGCGCTACCTATTCTAGATTGTAAAAGTTTAGCTCGAATGTTTTTGCAACAAAGCGAGAATATTCTCTTTCGGGTGGTTGCCAACAATCTGATCGACTTCTTTTCCACCTTTAAACAAGATCATGGTGGGAATGCCTCGGACGCCGAACTTCGCGGGAGCATCGGGATTTTCATCCACATTCAATTTTAATATCCGGACTTTTCCAGATAACTCTCCTGCGATCTCTTCAAGCTTTGGTCCAAGGGCTCTGCAGGGTCCACACCACTCTGCCCAAAAATCGACTAAAACTGGAACACTTGAGTCTAGGACCTCAGCTTGAAAACTCGCATCAGTCACTGGGGATGTATTTGTCGCCATGGGGCCTCCTTAAAAGCCCACAATACCCCGACCGGATTGTGAAAACAACGACGCCCCTCGCCCAGTCCCAGATTCGGGTGCAGAGCAGCGCACAGGACCACTAGACCAAGGCCCAAGAGAACTCATTTTAGCTCAGAAATTAAGCCGAAATTGCCGAAACTATAGAGCAATGAAAAGATCAGAAATCAAAATTCTTGTGGTCGATGACGAGCCAAGCCTGGCCCGCGCAATCAGCGAGGCCTTTAAGCGTACGGGCTACACAAGTCACATTGCCGAGACTCCAGATCAAGCTCGAAATGTTATAAAGCGAACCGATATCGATGTCTTAGTCGTCGATTGTATGTTGCCTCAAATTAACGGTGTCGATTTAACTGCAGAGTTGCAGGCTGTCAGTTCGCAAAAGTTAAAAGTGATTTTAACCAGCGGGATTTTTAAAGACCGAAGTTTTATTAAAGAGTCGATCAAAAAGACAAATGCACTTGCATTTTTACAAAAGCCCTTTGATCTAAAAGAGTGTCTGGGCCTTGTGGAAGAAGCCTATCGAGATGATTTGGATCCGGACCGCGACGGCCTAAGCCTTCTCTTATCCAACCCCCAAGCTTCGAAAAAAGAAATTCTAGAGGTTCTGACTGCAACACAGACCGCCCACGGCTTTGACCTGCCTTATCTTTTTAGCCTGGCCTTAAAATCCGAGCTTTCGGGGCATCTAAATATCGTGGGTCAAGACCAAGTGAGCTCGACGGTCAGCTTTCACAAAGGACAAATCTGCGAACTGAGTATCGAAGATAAAAGATCTTACTTCGGCGTTCTTTTAGTCGAAAAAGGCTTTTCCACAGAAGACGAGATCGAAGAAATCCTCAGCCAACCCGGCGACCAGCCGATTGGGCAAAAGCTTGTCGAAGCCCATGCCTTAAGTCCTCACGCAATCACATTGGTCCTTAAAGAACAAATGTTGATTCGACTCAGCAAGACGATTCAAAACCAAGCCGTTGATATTTCGTTTTCGGTGGCTGAGACCTTATCCTCTCAAACTTTTATCGACCTGAAAGATTGTCAAAATAGTGCGCTTGACTGGGTCTCATCAAAACTTCGTCCCGACTGGCTTAAGTCAAAGTATCTGACTTGGTACGAAAACCCAATTCAGATTGTCATTTCACCAAGCGATCTGTCAGGCTTCCGTGCAACCGACCTTTTCAGAAGCGCCCCCGAGGCACTGGGCTATTGCAATGGAGAGAATACTCTTCAAGAAATATTAGAACTTTGCCCCTCTTCGGAAAACGACACCTTAAGATTTCTTCATTTTATGTTGATTTCGAGGTTTGCATTTTTCACCGACAGAAAAAGAAAAACTGCAGACTATAAAGGTCTTCTTAGCCGTTTGCGCCGAATGAATCTGGATCAACAAGGTCAGGACCATTTCGAAGTTCTAGGACTCAATCGCAAAGCGAATCTGCGTGAAGTCAGTCGCGTCTATATCGACCTCGCTAAAACCTATCACCCGGATAAGATCGACGCTCTTGCTCCGGCCGAAGTGAAGACACTCGCTCAAAAAGTGTTTTCACGGATTAGCCAAGCGCACGAAGTTTTGTCGAACGAGAAAGAACGTCTAAAATATCTTCGAGCCCTTGAGTCTGGAGTCGCAGAAGAAGCCCTTCAAGGTGAAGCTTTGTTTGAAGAAGCACGCAAACATCTTGCCAAGGGTCTACACCGAAAAGCTTTGGAACTTCTATTAGAGATCAAAAAGCTAAAAAGTCGACGTAGTGATCTGTTCATCTACATCGCCTGGGCAAAACTGAAAGTCGGTGCCCCTGCAAACAAGCTCACGCAATTAATTGAGGACGTTAAAAAAGATCTTAAAGAAGTCCCTCCAGAAGATCGACATCAGGCTCCCTATCTGTTTGTTAAAGGGGTCTTCTATCGAAGCATTGGTGACATTCGAAAGGCCAAGATGAACCTAAAGCACGCGCTTGCGATAGATCCATATTTTCTTGAAGCAAAAAGAGAACTTGTCGAAATCCGTCCCCAAGAAATTCATGATGAGCGCACCTTTACTGCGGACCTGACCGCAGCCGTCAGCTCGCTCTTCGGCGGTGGTCGAAAGAGAAAACGCCGTTAAGCACTTTTTTAAATGAAGAGTTATTTTTTGACTGATTTAAAGAGGCTACGCACAAAGGCTTTGCGCTCGTCTTCAAGAGGCTTTAAATCTTTAGGACTTTCTTGGGCGCGAATTTGTTTATGAAAGTTTCGTACCTGCTCCGCAGGGAGTCCATTAAACTTTGGAGTCTCAAGACTGTCTAAGGCCGCTTTGTATCTTCGCGCTCTTTCAGCGGGCTCCAATTTGTCCAAGGGCTTTTGTTTTGTGACTTCGGAACCTTCGTTTGAATCTTCAAAACTTGATTCGGGCTCAAGGGACCTGCGTCTGGCCTCGGCAGGGGCCTCGTCCGAAGGTTGTCGTAGCCCCTCGGGCTTTAACTGAAATCGAGCTCCGCTCCCGGAAACATGGGAGTCCTGATCCTCACTCGAGACATCTCCAGACACAATCTGAAACTGAGCCTCTTTTTCACTCGGCGCTTGAGAACCCATCACTCGGTTATCCTCTTCGGCCTGTCCTTGAGAAGACATCAATTTTGCATACTTTTCTGCAAGAGAGGCGCCGTCCAAACCACCAATCTCCGAGACGACCTTTAACAATGCAGTTGGCTTTACAGGGCTTTCGACAAAGGCATCCACATTTGGAAGTTTAAGGCCCTGAAAACGGTCCATAAATTGACTTGGTACCAAAATAATAACCTTAGGCTTGCCTGCGGTTTTTTTTAGCCCCTCTGCAATTTCGACCCCGTTTATTCTTTTTCCATTGGCGGTCAAAATAATAAGCTCAGGATTAAAGTTCAAGATGGCATCGGCCACAGCTCGGGGACTTTGAATCCCTTCAATATCGAAACCGACCTTCTTCATCAGAGTCTGAAGAAATACAAGTTCACCATAGTCATCAATCACAAGTAGGCTTCTAAGCATGAATTATTATCCCTGCTTTCCACATGAAGGGTCAACTCGACCTAGTACCTTGACCAGGAATTCCTGATCAGGGCAGCAGGAAGAGAGCGGGTATGGACTTGCCCTTAAGGTCTAGCTATACGACAATAAAGGTCCTGTGGAAATAGTTCGAAGCCGATTGGCTCTAAAGTATTTAATTTTCGAAATGCTCCCCTCATTTTTGATGGGTGTCTTTATTTTCATTTTTATTTTGCTTATGTTTCAGGCCCTTAGACTGACTGAGTTTGTGCTTGTCCACGGAGTCTCTCTTAAAATGGCTCTAGAGATCATGCTTTATTTGTCGGTCAGTTTTTTGCCCGTTATTTTCCCAATGAGTTTGTTATTTGCGGTGCTTCTGACCTATGGCCGCTTAAGCGCGGATTCCGAAATCACAGCCCTAAAAGCTCTTGGCCTGCACACAGGACACCTTAGTGTTCCGGCTCTTCTTTTGGCGGCCTTGACCGCGCTTGCCTCTGCGCAAACCTCGTTCTATTTGGCGCCCTGGGGAAACCGACAGTTTGAAGTTCTGATCAGCGATCTTAGTCAGCTGAAGGCCAGTGCGACGATCAAAGAAGGGGTCTTTTCGGAGGGCTTTTTTAATCTGGTCGTTTACGCCACAGAAGTCGATGAAAAAGCCGGCCGACTGTTTAATGTCTTTATTTACGATGAACGCGACGCCAACGCCCCCTTTACGATCATCGCCAAGGCCGGAGAAGTGATCACCCGCACAACTCGCGCGGGTCACAGCGCATTGCTGCGACTTCTCGATGGAAATATCCATCGCTCCAATGAAGAGACCTACACAAAAATTGATTTTCAAAGTTATGACATTAGTTTATTTGATCCGGCCCAGCTTCAAGAAAAACAAAAGTCCTTCCCCTCTTTTAATATCGAAGAAATTCGATCGACCCTAAAAAATCCTGAACTTAAGGGTGTCGAGCGAGTAAAGTATGAAATCGAATTTCATCGTCGTATTGCATTGGCCGTAGCCTGCCTTGTTTTCGGCTTGCTCGGCGTCGCTCTTGGAACAAACACAAACCGAAGAGCTGGAAAATCGGGTGGCTTAGTCCTTTGCATTGGGATTCTTATCGCATTTTGGATGGGATACGTGGGGGCCGAAAGCCTTGCAAAAAGTGAAACTCTTCCGGCTTGGCTCTCGATCTGGTCTATTAATTTTGTTTTCGGGGGCTTTGCCCTTTGGCGACTTCGAAAGCTTCCAAATTAGACTATAATTTGATCTATCGCAGAAATAAGATCTTGGTGATCACGAATCACAAAGGCTCCGTCACAAATCAAATCGTTACTCCCCTGCCCTTGAAGAAAATGTGGAAAATAGGGTAAGGCCCCTACTCGCTTCCCCAAATCTAGCGCGTGTTTAGCAGTCATTAGGCTTCCACTTTTTCTTCCGGCCTGAACCACCAAAATAAAATCCGCAAGCCCTGCGATCCACCGATTTCTTAGGTGAAAAGATCCTCGATTCATTTCTTCATCTGGAGGAAACAAACTCACCAGTGCGCCATTGTTTTCAAGGATCGGATCCACCCATTTTTTAAGTTCGGAGGGATAAAGCTTAAAAATTCCACTTGGTGTAAAACACAAAGTGGGATGGGATTGCCAAATTGCAATCTGATGCGCTTTTTGATCAACTCCCCGAGCGCCCCCACTAATCACCGTCATCGGACGTTGGTTTAAGAAATTTGGAATTTCAAGCTCCATCCACCTTCCGGTGTCACTGCCCATCCGCCGGCTTCCTACTACGGCGAGACCCCCTTTCTCTAAAAGTCCCGGGTCTCCCAGAACAGAAACAATCCTGGGCTCTTCGCCCTCTCCATTTAAGGAAAGTAGGTGCACATCATGTTTTCTACAAAGTTCTAAATTCTTCCAAAGGCGAATCCAAAGACTTGAATCTCTTAGGATGGGTGAATAAAACTTATCCGTGACTCGTTCGAGCTCCGCGAAACTTTCGAAGAATTCTGGAAGTTCTATATTTTCGATTTGAAGTGCCTGCTTGTGTTTTAGATGAAAAAACCAAGAATATGCACAAGAAAAAACCAGTTCGCTTGAAATCATAGCCCTTGGCATTGCAAGGGCTAGACCTAGCTCAGTTAAGATCTAACAAGGAAATAGAATAGTTTATTCGAAATCCGAACCTTCAAAGTCCGAGTCTTCCGTTGGCGACTCTTCGGCCTCTAAGGCGCTGGTTTGCTGCTCTCCGCGAGCCAAAAAGGATCCCTGACCCGTGACATCACCTGCTCGTATACTATCAAAAGACTTCAAAACAACCGCCGTCGCCAATCGAGGTGTCACCCGAATCACTTTTAAGTATCCAATCGGCTTCACGTTCTCTTCGACGACCGTTCTAAAGTTTTTTAGTTTTTGGTTAGAGCGGATCGGCAAAACTTGTCCCTCTTGCACTCCATCTATGGATCCACGATTCAGGAAGACCACGGACTGCTCTCCGAAAATAGATTGGCGGTTATCCGAAGCTCCTCCAATAACCTGAGCGACTAGATTCGACCGTGGTCCCTCGTCGGAAAGACCAATTTGAATCAATTTTCCTCGCACGACCCCTGATCCCTTTGTCACTGCATCGATAGACCTGCGAACCATGGCACGCCAAAGCTCATGCTCATTACCCACGCGCCCTTGCACGATATCTTCAAGAACGATTTCGCCCAAAACACTAACCCGATAGCCCAGATCCTCTCTGTCAATTTCATCAGTCGAACGACGAAGTCTTCCATCATTGCGAATCGCCAAAAAGCGCTCGCCCGTATTACCCTGGCCTTTTTTTATTTTAAGGTAAACATACTGAAGATCTGCGGCAATTTGGCCTCCCGCTTCGACTTCGATGATTTCACCTTCAAACTCGGCTTCCTTTTCGCTCACATAGGCCGAAAGGTCCGTAGTATTTTCAGCATCAAGAATCGGGCGACGTCCATATTGGACCCCGACATCATCGTAATTTACATCTGGCTCAAGCCCGCCCTGCCATTGCGGAAGGCTTGGAGGAAGTTTTCTGAGCACGGGTCTGGTCTCTTCAAGTGGCGGCGGAATTTCTACAGTCGAGCCATCTCCAAGTTCAATTTCTGTAGGCTGATAAGGAGCGATTTGTTCCTCTTCTTCAAAAGTCTGATTTTCGGTCACGGTAAATGCCGGCGGCTCACTTTCCGTCCCCAATAGAAAGCGAATCGAGTTTCCAGGCTCGATCAAATGGGGATTTCCAATTCCACGGTTCATCGACCAAATTTTGGGCCAATAATTTCCGTCGTTAAAAAAAGTTTTACTAATATCCCACAAATTATCTCGATCCTGAATTTGATAGCTCTCACTTTGTCTTCCGCCAAGAATGGCCATCCATTCTGCGTCCGGGGTTTTTGAACTATGAAAGTTCAAAAAGATGTCGTGCAGTCGAGCTTCGTAATTCAGGTCTGGCTGGTCAGAGCTTTGTGCCTCAAAAACGGGCTCTTTAATAATCGGAGGTGGAGTCGGCGCAGCCTCTAGAACTGGCTCTTCAATTGCGGGCAAGGCCTCTTCAACAACTGGTTCTGGGGCGACCTCTTCTGGAAACATTTCGTCGAATCCTTCGGGGATTTCTTCTTCGGCTTTAAGAGGTTCTAAATCAAGCTCTTCCCCGCCCTCG
This sequence comes from uncultured Pseudobdellovibrionaceae bacterium, assembly GCA_964389375.1. Taxonomy (GTDB): domain Bacteria; phylum Bdellovibrionota; class Bdellovibrionia; order Bdellovibrionales; family UBA1609; genus CAYMDP01. Next base: position 15,838 of record CAYMDP010000057.1, read on the forward strand.
GCTGGGACCTCTTCGAATTCATCAAAACTGACTTCTTCTTCATCTCCAAAATCAAGATCCTCGTCTTCCAAGCTTAGCTCTTCTTCTGCATCCACAGTCGCATCTGCAGCGGCCCCATCGGCGGGGCTTTCGTTCACAAGACCCTCAATCTCAACATCATCTTCTAAAAAAAATTCTTCCTCTGCTTGCACGGCTCCCGTGCCCAAACTCAAAACACAGGCAATAAATATCGCCACAAAAAGATTCTTATCCTTCATTCTTGCCATCCTTTATTATCCTCATCTCAAGCTCTGCTCTTTTTGCCTCTGGACTACCTGGGTATGATTTGATCAAAGAGTCCAAAACAAAAAGACTTTGAGACTGAAGTTTCAAGTCTCTGTAAATGGCCGCTTTGGCAAACAAAGCCGCCGGCCGCTTATTTGCTCGTGGATACTTATCAATCAACTCGTCCATGGTTTTCAGTGCCGGCTGCAGCTGGCCTTTTTCGACTTTAGCCAATCCCAATAGATACAATGAATTATCTAGATGAATGCTGTTCGGGTAAGCCCGAAGAAAAGATTCGTTCAGACTTTTTAGTTTATCTACCTGACCTTTCTGGTAGGTCTCTACGATCTTTTGATAATATTCGGACTCACTTTGAGGAAGACTTAATATAGGTTCAATAAGACTGACCGCCGCGTCCACAGTCGCTTTTGAATGTTGAGTCTTCGGAATAGATCGGGAGGATTTGCCTAAAGACTTCTGAGGGAGTTCTTGAACCTCTCTAAGTAAAAGATTTTGTTCTCTTAGAGTTTGAATCTGGGCATCGCGCTCGGATAACTGTTTTTGAAGATAGGTGATCCGCTCAGCTTCGGGAGTGGCTTGATTGAGCTGGGCACGAGAACCCGCAAAACAAGCGACCTGAAAAACTGAAGATAGTAATGCAACGAGGCCTAAAACCTTATTCATCGAATCCTTGTCCTCCTTGACGCAGAAACCCTAAAACAGGATAGATGAGTCCGAATCGAAAGCAAAGCCAATGATTCCAAAATCTTGATTCACTTCCCTTCTTCCCTCATTTTGTGTAGCGCTACGCATAATTATAGGAGAGTTAAGTTTTTGTTATGATTTATCCACAGAACTTGTGGAATAACACCGCAACAGGACCTTGGACGTGGGAATAGTCAAGGCTTTCAGCGGTTTGCCCAAACTTAGTGCATTACCTAAGGTACTGATATTTATAGGCTTAAATGAATTTAGCGGACCCCCTCCAAAGAGGAGATTGTAAGATTCTGAAATTCGAATTTCGTCTTTCTGCTTAGCTTATTTGCGCCTTATTCCTACATGTAGTTTTGGAAGCCCTTGCATGACTACTAATCATGATTTTATGCCTTCTGTGTCTTCCCTTGATTGGACTTATCCTCAATTTGGACCTGACACTTCTGTTAACGCCAACAATCAATGTTCTTCACGATGGATGCCTCAATATCACTCAGAAATCGGCTCTGCCCGATATTCATGCTGCTCTTCTTTGTGGCAAAAGACTTGAGCCCTCGAATTTTAAGGATCAGCTGGCCAGCTTCGGACTGATTCACCTTGTTGTTGTTTCTGGTGCACATCTTCTGATGTTTGACCAAATCCTTGATCGGATCTTTTCGTTTTTTAAACTTCCGCGATTCCTTATTTGGATTGCTCTCGTCCTATATGCCCTCACTTGCCAACTCTCACCCCCGGTCACCCGAGCCTTGATCCATAAGATGACAAAAGAAGTGGGTAAACATCGATTCGCATTATTAAAATCAGGACAAGCGCATTTTGTCTCGGGAATGCTGTGCCTGTGTTTATTTCCACTTTGGATTTCATCCTTGTCGTTTCAATTGAGTTGGCTTGCTAGCCTTGCGCTTTCTTGGCGTTTTAAAGATCCACACCCTGTAAAGCAAGCGCTGCTGATATATATTCTGCTCTTCCCTCTTCTTGCGCAGATTCAGCTTCCAAGCCCAATCCACATTTTATCGAATTTGACTCTTGCCCCTTTAATCGCAAGTCTTTCTCTTCCATTAAGTCTTCTTTCGACCTTTATCCCCCATTTAAGTTTTTTCGATGAACTCTTTTGGGGGTTCATCCAGGGCATTTTAGAATGGCTTGAAAAGCTAAGCCCTAAGACAGGGGCTCAATGGAATTGGTCCCCATTGTGGATTTGGATTTATCTTTGGTTTTTTCAAAGCTTCGCTCTATTTAATGAAATCCAAATGCGGAGGCTCAAATTTCGAAAGCCAAGCTGACTCTTCTGTTTATTCTGATCCTTATTTTGCCGAAAATGCTTTCAAGACCTCCATCCAAACGCATAATTGTATGGAACGTGGGCCAGGGCCAATGGAGCACAGTTTTAGAACCTCTTCACTGCCTTCACTTCGACATGGGCGGAGAGTCTTCGCACTTGAAAGGGATTCGATTACCAATCAAAAGCTTATGTCAAAAAAAACAAAATGTTTTGTTTGTTTCTCACTGGGATCAAGATCACTACAATTTTATCTCTAGAATAAAATGGTTGGGTCTGTTTCAAAATTGCTTAGGTCCTTCTCATCCGTTAGAAGCTCATTTGCTAGATCTCAAGAAAAGCCTGCCCGAGCCCTGCATTTTACCGCAGGAAAAATCCTA
>CAYMDP010000058.1:0-3084 GCA_964389375.1 uncultured Pseudobdellovibrionaceae bacterium
ATTTGGAAGTTGAAGGCGCAGAGCAAAAGTTCGTTGTGGGAAAAAGACGGCGTCATTGATGGGGTCAATCAGGAAAGACACACTTTCGGAGTCCTTCGCGAGATTTAATGTGCCCGAAGCGGGACTGAAAACAGATGCACCATCCACAATCTCCCATTCGATCTGGGTCTCTTGAGGAAGCTTTTTGTCATAGATTAAGGCAACTAAGCTTTGAGAGCCCTCCGTGATGTCAAGAAGAGTGGGGCTCCCCACAATGCTGACTTTCGCGGATTCGGAAGAAGAATCCGTGGCGACGCCCTTGACGCTGCTTTTGAGGGTACATGCGCTTGAGAATATAAGAGTTATAGATAGAGCAAAGAGTTGAGCGGATTTTGAACCAAGCTTTAAGAAAAAGCCAGTCAATCTAAGGGTCTGAAATAAACGTACTACAAGGCCCATGTCTTTCTTATCGGCCTAATGCCCTAATACTTTAGTCTTGATGTGAGTCAAAATGGCTGCCTCAATCTGAGACATAGGTTTAAGGACCATTTTTTTTTTAAATTGCGAAATTGCCTGAAGGGATAAGATCTTCTATAAACCCTCCCATGAAAACAGTAATAAAAATTCTTCTTTTAAGTCTTCTGATCCCTTTTTCGGTGAATGCATTTGGTGAGGCGTTAACACAAAGCAATCCGAGCTGCCTTTGTGAACAATCTGGTTCAGATCAGCTTGAAGAGCCTCAAAGTTTCAATTTCGGAAAATTTCAGGGTCTTTGCATAGACTCCTGCCGATTTCGGCCGGCTAGACTTCTTGGGCAAAAAAGCGGGGCTGATAAGACCGAAATTTTTCAACTCGGAAATATCCTTCATTTCGGTCGGTTTTATAAAGGATCGATCCCTCTTAAAGATATCGAGTCCGTCCAGGTGGGTTTTGAAGAATTTCTGCCTGGAGTTTATCATGTTTTTTTGCAATTCGAGATTCTGCCGAAAGCCCCTGCCGTTCGCTTGACGGATCAGTTGGATCCCAAAAAAACAGTTGAGGTTCGAAGTTTCGTGATCTCTGCAGAGGGAGTCCCGCCGAAAGATCACAAATATGATTTGGTTGAAAGTTATTTTGGTCATTACCTCGTGGCGATTCGTTTGGTGACGGGCGCAGAGATGATTCGCTGGACCAGCGAGCTAAAGCATCCTGTCAAGATGGTTCCGCTTAAAATTGAGTCTTCAAGTGTCGCCGAGATCTTTAAAAAAGCAGTCCAATCTAGCGATAAGCTGAGGCTTCAGAATGTGTACCAGCTCTTCACCAATAATTGCTCGACCACAATTTTAAACTTAATTGATTCTGAGTTAGGCTGGCAGGAGGTCTCCTCTGCCTGGAGAAAAATTGAAGAGGCCCTTCCGATTGCGGGACCAATTGGCACCTTTAGGGCTTTAAAGCTAAGGGACCTAATTCAGCCCGAAGCTAAAATGCTATAAACTGTTCGATTCATCTTGCGAATTTATACAAACTTCGAGAGTGTAGCTTTTTTAAGGGGGTGTTTGTATGGATCGGATTCTTATTTTGCTTTCGGCAATTTTTTTAACCTCATCAACTTCTGTTTTTGCGGAAGGGTCAAAAATTATCGCCGCAGGTGAGCCCAAGCAGCTGAAGACCTATCAAGTGGATCTAGATATCGACTCTGTGATCGAAAAGCGGGATAGTGAATTCTCGCCCTGCTATCCACCTATTTCGACCGAAATTGAGGTCTATCAAGAAGTTATGAAGTTTCCAAACTTCGTTCAGATTTTAAAGTTTGAATACATCGACTCAAAAAAGTCTTTAGAGTCTTGCCCGGATAGGGCGATCCTTAAAGCAAGGGTCCGCTACCTTTCTGAGTAAACGATATCGGGGCCCTCGCCTTTGTGCTTTGCCTAAATTTATGGCAAGCCCCTAAGGCAAACTATCTTCGCTGGACCTTATTGACTTCAATACGGGGGCCTCTTAGGATTTTTAAATGCGTTTATTTTCGATTTTTATTTTGGCCGCGAACTTATTTTTAATCTCTTGTGCTCAACTTCATCATGTTCAGCTTGGTGACATTGATAGCCGACCCGGTTTTGTCGCAAAGCCCTTTGAAATTCTTGTCAGCGAGACAGGGATTAATATCGGGGAAGTTGCGGGAGTCTCGAAGGCCGTTCTAAAGCAAAACCAACACAAAGACCTTAAAAACATCGCTGCATTTATCAGTTTGTTTCAAATGGGCCCCCGAACAGGGAATCCTGTTTACGTAAAAGACTATGCAAAAAATGTGGTTCAGGTCGTCTACGAAAAATGTCCAAGCGGCAGAGTGACGGGATTGATGTCGATTCGTGAGACCAGAAAATATCCGGTTGTCAGCGGAGAAATTGTAAAGATCAAAGGATATTGTTTATTGCCCCGAGGAGGGAACTCTTGAAAAAGATATTAGTAGTTTTAAGTCTTATTGGTTTAGTGGGTTGTGCCTCGATCAACAGTCTGTCTGTAACCCCGGTTCCTGCGGATAGAAGTCAGCCAGTATCGGTTGAAGCCGAAAAAATGATTATCCTAGGACTTAATTTTGATAACGATTTCGTCGACAGTCTTGTCGGTGATTTAAAAAGTAAATGCCCTCGCGGGATGGTCAGTGGAATTTTGACTAAAGACGAAAATATTAACTATTTTTTGTTTCTAGTGTTTAAAAAGAAGGTCACGGTCTCTGGCTACTGTACGGCTAGAACTGCAGCGCTAAATCCTTCGAAGTCTCGCAAGAAAGCTTCGGTTCAGGATGATGCAGGCTCTGAAGGAGATCTATAGTGGGTCGAATTCTTTTGCTTATATCCCTCCAAGCTTTGTTGGGTGCCTGCACGCATAGTCTGCATGTTGCCCAAATCAGCGATTTCGGCCCCAGTTATAAGTCTTATGAAAACGGCAAGCTTGTCGAATCAAGGGCCGAGCAGAAAGCGGTTATGGGATTTGTTTTTGAAACAAACTATGTGGACCAAGCCTACGCCAGCTTACAAAAGCAATGTCCTAATGGTCATATTCAGGGGATTTCGAGTCAGTTTTCGACCGATCATAGCTTTTTTTCTTGGGTGAACCGGGTCGATATGA
>CAYMDP010000058.1:3184-17528 GCA_964389375.1 uncultured Pseudobdellovibrionaceae bacterium
AGTCAGTTTTCGACCGATCATAGCTTTTTTTCTTGGGTGAACCGGGTCGATATGAAGGGCCTTTGCATTCGCTAGTGCCTGGCGAATAATAACAAGGCAGGGCACTGGGCCCTGAACCTTGCGAAGAATTTTATCAACCTACAAAAGATTGTAAGTAAACTTTAAAACGAGATTCTGTTGAGTTTGCCATTTATCCAGCAGTTGCGGATCGTTTAAGGTCTTAAACTGATATTCTACAATAGCCCAGTCATACAATTTGGTATTTAGTTTTGCGGTAAAGGCCATATAGGTCAGCTCTGCATTGCTTTTGTTCGGCGCACCGGGTGGAAGAGACTTCGTCACAGGGGTTAAGAACTCTCCGGTCAGGCCGTAAGAAGATTTATCATCCCATCGTCCATTAAAATCAAAGCCGCCTTCGATACCTGATTGATTGAAATCAGTCAGTTCTACAACTTCAATAAGATTTGCTGTTGCCGTATCGTCTTGGATTGCGAAGTTACCTTTGGCTTTAATCTGCCTTGCTCCATAACCTAGTCGAAATTCAAGTTTTGTCTTTTCGCGGTCGATGGCCTTTGCAAAAAAGCCCACGGACTGCCTTGTTTCTAAAGGACGTAATCCATCAGTAAGACGAAGTGTATCTGTGGTGACTTGAGATCCGTTTACACTATAGGTCTCGGCGGTGGGAGTTTTTGACTCTCCTTTAAACAAAGGAGCTGTGGCCGAAGCTTTCGCGTAAGGCCCAATGCGAGGATAGCTTTCAAGGCTATACAAATAGGTTAAGTCATATTTAAGTTCATCCGCAGATTTGACGTAGCTTGGGACTGCAGGGGTGCGGCTGGTCGCTTCTTTGATAGATAAGTTGTTTCGAACTTCATGGGATTCTTTGCGATAATTTGCGGCACCCACAATATCTGTCCCTAGGGTCGTTGAGCTTCCATCTTGCTGACCGATGACTTTGTCGCTAGATCCCAAAGAGACGGTGCCCGATAGATCTAATTTAAAATGCCATCCATCTTCTTTAAGCAAAGACTTTTCGGCGGCCTTTAAGGTCAAATTTGTTGCTTCATCAGCAAATGCAGAAGACCAAATCGATCCGATGACTAAATTAAGAATAAATAATCCAAAGAGAATTTTTGAAAGCATGCGAACTCCCGGCTGTTATTGAAATCGGGCCGGAGTTAAACACGCAAGGCGAGGCTTCGCCAAGATATTTTTTCTTCTCCACGGAAAATTCGAACCTCTCCAAGCTTTGGAATAGGTAGGAATTTATCTGGGGTCCAAGTCACCTTTTCGAAGGCGACCCGCTTCGGGTTGATGGGAAGGCCATAAAATTTCGCACCATTTAAAGAGGCAAATTTTTCGAAATGATGAAGTGCGCCTTCTTCCTCGAAGACCTGCAGGTAAATCCCAAGGGCCGTTGGGCTCGAGAAGATTCCGGCGCAACCGCAATCGGTCTCTTTTTGACTGGTCAGATGAGGGGCCGAGTCAGTGCCCAAAAAGAAGCAGTCCTCACCGGAGGTCGCCGCTTTTCGCAGGCTGAGACGGTGCTTTTCGCGTTTAGCAATCGGAAGGCAGTATAGATGGGGTCTGATCCCACCCTCAAACAGATCCGAGCGATTGATGACAAGGTGATGGGGAGTGATGCTCGCGGCCAACTGCCTGTTATTTAGGCGCACAAAATCCACAGCCTCGGCCGTGGTGATATGTTCTAAGACCACCCGTAGGCCCGGAAATTTTTTAAGAATTTCGGTCAAAGTCGTTTCAATAAAGACAGCCTCGCGGTCAAAAATATCTACTTTTTTATCCGTGACTTCTCCGTGGATCAAAAGGGGCATCCCAGCTTTTTCCATCTGTTCAAGCACGGGATAGATCTTTTCAACATCACGGACCCCAAAGCTTGAATTTGTTGTGGCGTGGGCGGGGTAAAGCTTTGCAGCTGTTAACAAGCCCTGGTTGAAGCCCTCAATTAAATCAGCGCTTTGAATCTGCTCGGTCAGATAACTGGTCATAAGGGGCGTGAAGTTGCTCTCTTTTGGGATGTGTTTAAGAATGCGAGCCTTATAATCCCGTGCCTCTTGGGTCGTGCAAATTGGCTGTTTAAGATTAGGCATAACAATAGCCCGCCCAAAATCTTTTGCGCAGGCGGGAACTGTGCTGCTTAAAAAATCGCCATCTCGAAGGTGAATATGCCAATCGTCGGGTTGAGTGATTTCGATCTGATTAATGGCTTGCTGCATCTGTTGCAATTTACACGGCTCTGCCTAAGATGCAAAGAGCTCTTTGGACTTAATAAAACGAATTCCTGATGACCTTCTAAATTTTTCTGTGTTAGCAAAAGTTCAGGCTTAAGGGGGAATAAGATGGCAAAGTTAGTGGTAGAGACAGAGATCGGTCCGATCACCTTGGTTGGAAGCCCAGATGGCCTTGAAGAAGTCCATTTAACCCCATTGGAAAAAATCGAGGGGTCTCAATCTTTAGAACAAAAGGTCAAAAAGTTAAGTCCGCAGAATGAGAGCTCTGGGAAGAAGGGCTCCTCCCAGGATCATTAGCTTATAAAAGAAGCCGGTCGCCCGAATCGTGAATATATTGCGGGAGCACGAAAGCAGTTTGACCTAAAGTTAAGTCCAAGGGGAACCGACTTTCAGCGCTCTGTTTGGAGCAGCCTCCAAAAAATCCCTTTTGGAAAGACCTTAAGCTACTCGGAACAGGCAAAATCATTGGGCAGCATAAAAAAAGTTCGAGCCGTGGCCCAGGCCAATGGAAGAAATCCAATTCCCATCGTGATCCCTTGTCACCGGGTGATTGGTAAAGACGGAAGCTTGACGGGATTTTCTGCTGGGCTTGAGATCAAAAAAGTTTTGCTAGATCTAGAAAAAAGAAAATCGACCCTTCTTCAATCAAATTAGTAAGAGCACTTGAAGGGCTTCTCCTTATTGTGCGAGAGATTCAGTCGGCTTCTACATTTTGAGAGCAAGGCCAGCTAAGGGTCATTTAGGCATTGCCTTGATGGCCCTCAAATTGAAGCCAAGATCCGTGTTGATAGTTGAAGCCAAACATCTAAACTTGAAAGTGCTTTTTGGCTTTCTGTGACTTCAGAACGTTTTAAAGTTCCGTTTTCAAACAGGTGAGTTTCAACTAGATTTTCTTGAGTTTTTGATTCGATCACGAACAAGGTAAAAATGGGTCGTAGGTCTTCTTTAGAGCCAATATGAAGTTGGTCTGGAGATGTTTTTTGTCGGTAGGCATAGATCTGAGACTTTTTTCCGTCGCGATGAAGGATTTCGTATTTCACAGTGTCGTATCCTGCGCCATCAGAAAACTCTGGGCTGCGGTAGACTTCTCTATTAAAGGTTAAAACGCCTTCTTGAAGGATCTTTTTTAAAGGTCCAAGTTCGTTTAAGGTCAAAAATGGGAACAAGGATGAGAACTCATCAGAGGCTAATTGCGCCAAAAAGTCATGAGTGACCTGAGAGGTCTTCCAGCGCGCAAAATCTTGCCACTTTTGAACTTCATCTAAACTGATTAGGGACTGGTTTTCTGATTGAACGGCTTCTTGAGTGTTTACAGATTCTTCAGCTTGAGTTGGAATGGCTCGAACCATTTGTTCTTGGATCGGAGTAAATACTAGCGTGGGGCTTTGTCTTTGAGTGGACAGAGCAAATGCCACAAAGCCGAGACTAAGACAGGTCAGAAGTGACTTCTTCCAATCCCCTTTTTGATTTTTAATCTCGGTCGACATCGAGTTGCTCCTTTTAGAGGCCTATGTTTCCTCAGCCTCTTAGAGCAAGCGGGGGGCCATGCTAAGTTTCGTACTCAGAACTAAGCAGGAAGGAGTACAGAGTTTAGGATCGTCCCTATGATGGAAAAAATGTGAAAAGAGGCGACAAAAATTGTGACCTGCTCCGGATTTCTCAAGATATTCCCTGTACTTCTATCCGCGTCATTCTTTGACCTCCTTGCCTGGCTATGTTCGATTCAGTTCTTCAATTCGAGGGGGATAAATGGACGGGTTTAATCAGCTTTTAAGCCAATTGGTAGGCTATGTTTGGGGTCTTCCCATGGTCATCCTATTAGTGGGGACCGGAATTCTGTTAACTGTGCTTCTTGGCGGGATCCAGGTTCGGGGCTTTATTCATGCGATTCACGTTCTTCGTGGGCGATTTTCGAGCCCCTCTGATGTGGGAGAAATTAGCCATTTTCAAGCCCTGTGCACGGCTTTGTCGGCGACCGTAGGCCTTGGAAATATAGCAGGAGTCGCGGTGGCTATTCATATGGGTGGGCCGGGAGCGACCTTTTGGATGGTCTTAACGGGCCTGGTTGGAATGGCGACAAAATTTTCTGAAGTGACGGTGTCCTTAATGTATCGCCACGTGGACGAAAAGGGTGTGGTTCATGGCGGTGCGATGCACTATATCGAGCGCGGTCTCGGAAAATCCTGGCGCCCACTTGCGATGTTTTTTGCTTTAGCTTGCGTGGCCGCAAGTTTTGGTGCGGCCAATATGTTTCAGACCAATCAAGTGGCCTCGATTTTAGAATCAAATTTTCAGATCCCCAGAATTGCTTCGGGCTTGGTTTTGTCTTTTTTAACGGCCATCGTAATTATCGGCGGAATTAAGCGCATCGGAAAAGTCGCTTCGGTCTTGGTTCCATTTATGGGTGGAGTTTATGTGCTTGGGGCCCTTGCCGTGATCATCATGAACATCGAAGTTGTTCCTGAGATGCTTTATTTTATTTTTCATGATGCCTTCACTGGAACTGCAGCGGCCGGAGGAATGGCGGGAATCGCGGTACGAGAAGTTTTGGTGCAGGGGGTTCGAAGGGCTTGTTTTTCGAATGAAGCAGGCCTTGGAACTTCTCCGATTGCCCATTCAGCAGCGACAACCAACGAGCCGGTTCGAGAAGGTGTTGTCGCATTACTTGAACCCTTTATCGATACTGTTGTTATTTGTACGATGACCGCATTGGTGATTTTGATTTCCGGAGCTTGGCAGCAGGATGCAACGGGAGTTCAGCTAACGGCCATGGCCTTTGACTCTGCAATTCCAGGTTTTGGGGGATACTTTGTTCCTGTGGCTGTGTTTCTTTTTGCCTACTCGACTTTGTTGAGTTGGTCCTATTACGGAGAGCGTGCGACGAGTTATCTTTTTGGGGATCGAGGCATCATTGTTTACAAAGTTGCCTATTGTGTCGCCGCAGTCCTTGGGGCGGTTTGGTCTTTAGAAGAGATTGTGAACTTTTCGGACTTGATGCTGGGGCTGATGGTTGTCCCAAATCTATTGGCCGTATGGCTGCTATATCCAAAGCTTAAAAAAGAAGTGGATTCTTACTTTTCAAAGCTTAAGAAAGGCGAATTTAAGCGGCACTTCTAAAAAAGGTGCCAGGTCCGATAATCGGACCTGGCACTGATCGAATAAGGTGGGGCGCCGAATTGCTGTGGCGCAAATATGGGCCTACAGTAGAAATATGGCGGTCTGTCATTTGTCTAAAGTTAGGCTCAACGTGAAATAATTGGCTCCTGAAGCTTGGGCAAAATCTTTGCCGTGAATTGTTATCATACAGAAATAATTACACTTTTGATCATATGGCGGACAGGGATTCTAGGCTCACCGCTTGCTTGAATGCAGGTGAGTAAGTGACTGAATTTGATAGTTTTTTGGATTGACAGCGAAAGTAGACTCGATGCATAACCAGTGCTTCTTGCGCGCCTCTGTGGGGCCGTGAGCTATGAAACGTATAACGATTTAACAAAAATCTAACAAAGTAAAGTTACAAGGAGATTCCATGACTAAGTATTCACTAGCTCTCGCGGTGTTACTCGCAGGTTTGTCTTTCTCTGCACAAGCAGAAGAGCAAAGCTCAGGCGAAACAAAAGCAAAAGTTCAAGATGTCAGCCCTGACGCCCTAGAAAAAGAAGGCGACATCGATGAGTTGATCACAAACAGAAAGCTTCGCGCTGAAACTGGATCAAAATCAAAGTACTCTATTTCTTCTAGCTGGAACTACGCCGGTGCAAACCTAGGTTCTCCGCTTTCAAAAGATCGCCCTAACATTACAGGATCTTCTGCGACTCGTTCAGTTCCTCGTTTAACTGGCGGAGTTGGCGTAAAGTACAGAGCGACTCAAAAAGACAGCTTCTCTTTAGGTGTTGATCTTGGAATCACTGAACCTTTTCACACTCCTTATGGAAAGACTAAGGCGAACAAGCTTGAGTTCAACGAGCCAGATTTAGGTTACACTCACCTAAACAAGCTTGGTGATGTTCAGTCAGTAAGCTCTTTGAACTTAACAATGTACACATCTGAGTTCTTGAGAAACATTGGTTACCAGGCCGCTCTTGGTGCGTCTCAGATTTTTCTTTACGACGTAGGTGCTTCTGGACTTAGCGTTGGAGTTCTTTTGGGAGCTGGAGTTTATCAGTTCGATAAAGAAAACCAGATTGTGACTGAACTTGCAAATAAAAACAATCCAGCAGGTCAACCAGCGAACGTCGCTCAGTCAGATCATTATGTAGGTGCGTATCCAATGCTTGAGTACGTGATCAACGATAAGTTGAATTTCCGCACAATTTCTGGAGTCTGGGTTTATGAGCATGCCCGAACTGCTGAAGTTGGAACTTACACAAAGAACTTGATCTATCAGTCTATCGGACTAGGGATCTCTGTTACTCGTGATATCTACCTTTATCCAAACGTTCAGATCTTGCCTGAGAACGTTCGTGCAGATCTTACGAACTGGGCATTGGCTGCAAACATCAACGTATTCTAAGTTGATGATTTAGGACCTTTCTTCGAGAAGGGTCTTGAAAAGAAAAAGGCAACTCTTGATGAGTTGCCTTTTTTATTTGTTTTTAGAGTTTTACCTATGGGTACTTCCGGGTATTTGAGCCTAGCCCCATCCCTTCCTCGGTTTTCTCTTGGGATTTCTCCCGAAGAAATCTAATGGGTACGAGATTCATTTAATTTTAAGAGATTAAACAAGAAATTAAATAAGAGATAAAACTTGAGAGCCAGCCGCTATTGGCCGCCCCCAAAGTTTTGTGGTCTACATCGAAGCGACTTTCTTTCTTAGTCCTAAGCGCTCTTGGATTTCTTTGTATTCTTTGTCCATAAACTGAGCCGTGTTTTCGCCAAGCTTTCGGATATTGCTGATCGCATCGTGGGCTTGTTCGAAGCGCTCGTTTTGAATTAAAAATTCAATATAAGACTGCGCGATGGTGACCTGAAAAACATCAGGCTTTGCAGCAAGCGCTTTCTCGTAATAGCGAACGGCTGTATCGATCTTTCCCGTGGCGCCTAAGCTTCTTGCAAAGTTGTAGGCCGCAACATAATTGTCTCCACCGATCTGAAAGTAAGCGGTGTAGGTCTCGACGGCTTCAGCCCATTTGCTGCGTTGAACTTGAAGCGTCCCAAGTTCCTCTAAAGTTTCAATAGAAGACTGGTTTTGTTTGAAGGCCAAAAATAATGATCTTTCAGTGCAATCATGTTTTAAGCGTTCTGCACAAATCGCGGCAAGGGATCGATAGTCCTCGTAGCTTGCGGTTCGAGTCAATTCTTTTGCCTTTAGAGGAATCACACTTAAGAAGTGGCGGTCCCAATTGATAAACTGAATGATGGCTAAAAGAAAAAGCGAAGAAGTAAAAGTAAATGTTAATGCAGTCTTCATTTGAGTTTTTCGGTCACTCTTAGAAGTTGATGCAGCACTGGTCCAGCCACAACTGCAAACAACTGTAGATCCGAGGAGTCGTTCTTCTGGGATGGTGTTTTGACATTTTGGGCATTGAACGAACTTGTACATAATAATCTCCTCAATTCAGTTAGTGTTAACCGTCTCACTATCGAACGCTTAGTCGAAGGCAAGACTGCTGCCACTTAATGAGAGAGCAGAAAGCGTGCCGGACTAGACCCCTTTTGAGTGAAGGAAAAGAGTCAGGTTTCAGGCAGTGTCTAGTGGCTTTACAATGCGGGCAAATTTTCCCAGAAGAATTTTTCGACGGGGCCCATCTCGCGATGAGACGCACGAATCAATTTTAATTCTCTGTATATAGGCTTTCCAAAAGAGATGCGGCGAAGGCTTTGATTTTTAAGCTCATTTTCAATCATATGCTTAGGCATATTGCCCCAGCCTAGGCCCGATAATAGAAATGCTTTCTTTGTGTGAAAGTCAGTCACTCTCCAGGAGTTGCCTCCCTCGAGCACGCCTGCGGTACTTTGGCTTTTGGTGCTTGGAGAGTCTGAGACGATGATTTGGGTATAAGAAGAAAGTTCAGAGGCAGACCAATTTTTGTCATCTAGTTGAGGTAAATAATTTGGGGCGCAAACGGGGAAGAGCTCGATATTTCCAGAGGGGCGGCTTTCGAAGGGACCCATGGGGGGATCAAGTTCAGTCAGGGCAAGTTCTGCACGGCACTCCGAGACCGCTTCAAGAGGGCCTTTAAGAGACGAGATCTCAAGCCGCAGCTGAGTTAAGGGAAATTGGGTTTGAAGGCTTTTAAAAAAATCTAAAAAAATATCTAGAGGGATTAGGTTACTGATGCAGACTCTTAAAACGGGTTCTACTCCAGAGTTTAAAGTTGAAGCAAAAAGCTTTAAAGCCTCGAGGTCTTTCAGTAGTGGCTTTGTTTTTTCTAAAAACTGTTGTCCCGAAGGGGTTAGGCTTGGGCGATAACTTTTGCGATCGAATAGTTCTAGATTTAACTCTTGCTCGAGATTCTTAATCGAATAGCTGATGGCAGATTGAGCCTTATTCAGCTTTTCTGCGGCAGCTCTGAAGCTGCCGGATTCTGCGATCGTGATTAGAGCTTCAAGTTGATCTAAGGTCATTGGTAAAGTGGATTCTCCTTCTTTCTGGATCGGGCACAGCGATAGGCAGAGCGCGCCGAACTCTACCGGATTTTCACAGTCTTACTCCGGCGCCGGAGTAACTTTATGGCTTAATACAATATAATCTAAAAAATAGATCATTTTAAGCTAAAAATTATGCTTTTTTTAGATCAAAATATGGCCGAGACTAGTTTTAACAAGACTAAGGATTGAGGTTGAAGGTATTTCGGCAGCAGGTTCTTAGTAAAACAAAGGAGTTAGATATGTTTTCAAAAGGATCGATAGCAGCTAGGTATTTCTTAGGGGTCATTATGCTGGTATTTGGACTGAACAAGTTCATTGGCTTTATTCCCCAGCCACCCCCTCCAGAAAGCGCTCAGGCCTTTATGGGCGGCTTGTTTCAAGCAGGCTACTTCTTTCCGACCTTGGCTCTTACAGAGATTGTGGTGGGAGCCTTGTTGCTTGCGAACCTATTTGTACCTTTGGCTCTTGTGATCATCGCTCCGGTGATTTTACAGATTGTACTTTACCATCTGTTTTTAGCTCCGGATCCAATGGGCACGGGAATGGCTTTTATGTTGTTAGCATCAGGAATTGTTGTAGCCCTAAGTCGATGGCCAAGCTTTTCAGGTCTATTAAAGGCGAAGTAAGGTTTTATATAGACCCCTGGCTGGCATCAGCGGAGATCGTGATTTTATCCCGAGGAGTTCAGATCGCTATGGATGATCTGGGCCCGGGGGGTCTTGAGAAATATTTTTGAATGAAAGAGGTGAGTCATGAGAATGAGAAAATCCGAAGAAAGAGGTTACTTTAAAAACTATTGGCTCGAAGCCCGCCACAGCTTTTCTTTTAGTAGTTACTACGATGAGAAGTGGCTGCATTTTGGACGCATGAGAGTCTTAAATCACGATCGTGTCGCGCCAGAGACTGGCTTTGGATCTCACCCTCATGACAATATGGAAATTGTGACCTACATCATTCGCGGTCTTATCGAGCACGAAGATAGTATGGGAAACAAAAAGCAAATCAAAGCCGGTGAAGTGCAGAGAATGTCTGCGGGCACAGGGGTGACCCATAGTGAAATGAACCCTTCTGCTTCCGAAGAGCTAGAGCTTTTTCAGTTATGGTTTTTTCCCGAGCGAAAAGGCGATAAGCCCTCTTATGAGCAAAAAGGCTATTCAAGGGAAGAAAAACTAAACCAGCTACGTTTGGTGGTCTCTCCTGAAGGCAAAGATGGAAGTGTGCAAATTCACACGCCGGTCCATATGTTTGCCTCGGTTCTAGAGCCCAAGAAAAAGGTGAGTTTAGAAAAAGGATTTGAAAAGGCCTGGATTCAAGTGGCGACTGGAAAGATTCGTGTAGCGGGTATCGAGCTTGCCGCCGGAGATGGAGTTGGGCTAGATCCCGAGGATTTAAAAAAAGAAATCGAGATCGAAGGTCTGGAAGAATCCGAATTTATTATTATTTGTCCTTAATTTTCTCAATAGTGCCAGGTCTGGTTTTCGGACCTGGCACGGACTCCCTTGATTAGCTTTATCTGTTTAAGTAGCCATTTAGTGCATGTCCCTCGCAGCCAACTGGGGCAGAGACACTACTGGTATCAGTATTTGAGATCACTCTTACATGGACCGCTTTGCTATAGTTACCAACCTTGTAGACTGTAGGGTCCAAGATCATTACCCGAGATCCAGCGCCAACGTACGACCAGCTACAGGTTTTAGTGCTGGGCTCAAGATAATGACCATCTGTGATCCTTCCCCAGACGCCTTCATGAGGATCATTGTCCCAACCTTGTTCGGCTTGGCAGATATCGCGTATCTTCAAAACAGCTGAAGTTAATATCTGCTCTTTTTCGCCCCGGCGAGCAGTCAGAGTCGCATCTAAAGCCGATTGTGAAAAGCGAGTGATGGCCTCAGGTCTACAGTCTGTCAGAGGTTCGGCATGGGTGGTATGACTTCCGGAAAGAAAGACTATGACAGCGAGAATTAATTTATGCACAGGGGTCTCCGTTGATTGGTTATTTAATAGAAAAATTTCTAGCATCACATAAGGAACAGACAATAATTTAGGATGTGTAAAAAGATTATCGGGTGCTAAATGCCTGCGCACCTGTTGGATCTAGCGGTGCATCCTGTCTCCAGTTTGGACCTGGAGCCTGCTGGACCTAAGTGGTTTGTTGTTTTTTTAGTAGGGATTCTAAGTCAGCGGATTTGACTTCAAGTTGTACTCCAGTGGTCAGATCTTTTAGCATTGCGGTGCCTTTTTTAAGTTCTTCGCTTCCTAGGATCACTGCGGCTTTTGCGTTTAATGAGGCCGCCTTCTTCATTCGCTTCGAAAGATTTCCGCTGTAGCTCATCTCTGCAACAAAGCCGGACTCTCGAAGTCTGTGGCATAAAAGTAAGGCTTCTTTTTCTGCATCTTCACCTAATGGAATCACGGCGACAGTGAAGGGTTGAGTGACTTCAAGTTTAGACATTAACATAAGGCGCTCAAGGCCTGCGGCCCAACCTACCCCAGGGGTATGAGGACCACCCATTTGACTGATTAAACCGTCATAGCGTCCACCTGCGAGCACCGTATCTTGTGCTCCAAGGTCGCTGCTTTTGAATTCAAAAACGGTGTGGCAATAATAATCAAGTCCACGGACAAGCTTTGGATCCAATTGAAAGGGAATTTTTAATAATGACAAAAGCTCTTGAAGCTCATCAAAAAACTTTTTTGAATCCGCATTAAGACTTTGATTTAGCAGTGGGGCTTCTTCAAGAATCTTTTGATCCCCTGGGCTTTTTGAATCCCAAATTCTGAGAGGATTTTCTTGAAGTCTGCGCTGGCTGTCTTCACTTAAATCTTTTTCATATTTTTTTAAGTATTGAACAAATTGTTCGCGGTAGTTTTTACGACTTTCAAGATCACCAATTGAATTTAGATGTAAAGTTGGGGGAGTGTTCAGGCCCAAAGCTTTTAATGTTAGGTCTGCAAGTGCGATACACTCCACATCGGCCTGAACACTGGGCACTCCGATTAACTCAACTCCGATTTGATGAAACTGCCTTTGGCGACCTTTTTGTGGGCGCTCGTAGCGAAACATGGGGCCCGCATAAAAAAGTTTTAAGGGCGAGTGCTGGGCAAGACCTTCAGAGATAAAAGCCCGTGCGATTCCGGCAGTTCCCTCTGGTCTTAGAGTGATCGAATCTCCGCCGCGGTCCGGGAAACTATACATTTCTTTAGAAACGATGTCCGAGCTTTCGCCAAGGGTTCGGTTAAAGACCTGGGTGAACTCAAAAATTGGGGTCGCGATTTCACGAAAGCCATGACGCCTAGCCATCTCTTTTGATAGCTCTATAATTTTTTGAAATTTCTCTGCGGCCTCGGGAAGTAGATCGTGGGTGCCGCGAACGGGTTGCAAAGACATGGCTCCTCCAGTTTCAAAAAAGCATACTTGAGATCAAAGGGCTTGTCGATTCTTGCCTCCAATGGGAAATTACCAAAAGGTTCCAGGTCCCAAGTGGTAGCAAGTGTGTGTCACGAGGGCTGACCTATGCTAAAGATGACTCGGCATAGCTACCACTTGGGACCTGGAACCTTTTGGGATGGGGAGTGAGCTTGTGATTTATGATATTTCTCCGGTGATTCATCCAGGGCTGGCGGTATGGCCGGGAGATCAGGCTTTTCAAAGGCGAATTGCTATGGATTTTGCAAAAGGGGATCATCTGACCCTGTCTTCAATGGAAGCTACTTTCCATTTGGGAGCCCATGCCGACGCCCCAAGTCACTATTCAGCTGAAGGGGTGGGAATAGCGGATCGAAGTCTTAGGCCCTATTTCGGAATGGCACAGGTGATTGAGGTAAAAACAAAAAAAGGTCAGCGCATTCTGCCCTCGGATTTTTCAAAAAAAATTGAGGCCCCTAGAGTTTTATTTAGAACGAATTCATTTCCCGATCCTGATGTTTGGAATAATGACTTTTCAAGCTTATCTCCAGAGCTAAGTGAGCTTTTGGCTGAAAAAGAAGTTCAGCTTGTGGGAATCGATACGCCATCGATTGATCCCTTTGATTCAAAAGCACTTGAATCACACAAAAGTATTCTGAAACATAATATTTGTGTTTTAGAGGGGCTTGTATTGGACCAAGTGCCCGAGGGGATTTATTGGCTTTCGGCTTTACCTTTAAAAATTAAAGACGCCGATGCGTCCCCTGTAAGAGCGGTTTTATTTTCGCTCGATGAGCTCACTTCTTCATAAAAATTTCATGTGAATGCTTATGAGCTAATATCTACTCCGGCGCCGGAGTTCTCGATAGGGACCAATCATTATTGTCTCTGGATCGCAATAGAATTCCCAATACTTGTTTTTAAAAGGGGGGGGCTGCATTTGCTGCATTGATCTTGAAGTGTGAGATCGTATTTGAAAACTTTAAGGCCATCCAATTGGAGTGATGAACTGTTGCAACTTCCCGGCTAAGACAATGAATAAGTAAAAACGGACGTTTAAGCTCTGCCGGACTGATTAATTGTCGCAACGATAAGGAGCGCAGTGATCCACCCAGAATTCAAGGTGAGTTGGGTGAATGTCGATCAGAGCGTAAGAATTTTCGTTGGTCAAAACTGAAGTTCCAAATCCCAAACCTTTTCCGAAGACTCCTGTTAAGGCAGCAAGCGGTCCACCGAACTCATGAAATGTGGGGCGTCCATCCATGCAGGCGTTGGGATCACCTTCTTCTCCGACTAAATAAAACCAAGGTTTTTGAACTCGGACACTGACTGCATATCCTTTTGGAAGGTGAGGAGACAGATGTTTATCAGGCTCTCCGATAAATCGAGCCGCAAGGCCAAAGGTGGTCGGTTTATAGAACGAATCGGGTTCATTGTTTCCAAGTTCGCACAGTTTTGCGCAATCTGCCGATTGTTGATTCACTTTTGGTAGCTTAATTAACAGAGGAAGTTTGTTTTCGCGGTGAAGTTTTAAAAGATTAATTTCGACTATGGGCATCTCATGAGGTTTCATGGAGAAAAAATCGCCGCAGGTGCCGGGTGATTTTTCATTCATATCGGATAGGTCTAAAAACTCACGAGCAATCAATGGTAAAGGGATATTGGGAGCATCACAGACTCTTCCGGCGATAGACGAAATCGTCGGTTCATCCTTCGCGACACAAGAAATTTTTCCGTCTAAAGGAATTCCCGGTGATAGGCTTAAAATAGAAGCAAGCAATGTATCGATCATTTTGTCCCCCTAATTAAACTCCAAAACTTTATACACGATTTGCCAGGGGGAGGCAGGTAAACTTTCAAGAGGTAACAGTTCCCTTTCCCCGTCTCATCGCATCAAGGAATGATAAATACATCTTCATATTTTATTCCGCCCGGACATCTCAGTTTTTTAAAAAAATTGGCGGGCACTTTCTTTCGATACCACAAGAAAAATAAGGCGACCTAATTAACTATTGATGCGATGAGACGGGGAAAGGGAACTGTTACCTCTTGCTCTTACTGGTGCTGAAAGCCTAGCTTTTTTTCGGCCTCTTTG
>CAYMDP010000059.1:0-17356 GCA_964389375.1 uncultured Pseudobdellovibrionaceae bacterium
CCAGAATTGAGAAAGCTTGTTCTTTGTGAATTAATGGATAAAGACTTTGAATGCATTCCATATTTTTTTCGCCATCGATGAGGCAAATATGGGGTTCCCACTCTTTAATCAAAAAAGATGCACTCTCAGCTTGCTGAGAATACTGGATATTAAAATCCCGAGTCAAAGCACCAAGCAGGCCCTTTAAAAAGTCACCGCGAGATGAGACGACAAGGATGCGAAGATCGGATTGTGCTGAAAGCATAGGGATTTATCGACACTCTGGACCTTTGTCTTGAGTAGAATCCTTGCGAAATACCAAACTGAAACAGGGCTGATTTCTAAGAAGATATTTTCGTTCAAAGTGTGTACGACTTTGCAAGGGATCGCGAAGAATCTCATTTTGAGACAGCTGAAGTGAGGTGTGAATCCTTGGAACTCGCTCGATCAGTTCGTCCCTATAAAAGACCTCATTTGTCGCAAAGATGATTTCTCCCTGATCTTTAAGGCGCAGGACAAGGTCACTTAAGAAGGGGCAGTGGGCCCAGCGTAGATTTCGCTGCTTTGGCTTCGGGTAGGGGTTTGGATAAAGAATAAAGATCTTATCAAAGATGGCGCCTTTTGGGGCCATCCAAGGAAGCCAGACGGCGGCCTCAGCGTGAATAGGAAATAGATTTGTGAGCTGAGGGTGGCCTTCGTGGCGGCCCTTCAGTTTTAAGAACTTGGCCCTTGTGCGTTCAATAGCGAGTAAGGCTCGATCGGGGTGGGCCTTTGCCCTTTGTATTGCGTGAAGTCCCGCTCCAGAGCCAATCTCGAGGTCCAAGGAGCCGGTCCATTGAGGCCAAGGAGGGCCTTCTCCGAGAGCTTTTTTCGGAATTTTATCAGCGGAAAATGCTCGCTCTTTTGATAGACTGTGGAAATTGTGTTGCGTCATAGTCCGGGTCTTTATATGAGGAATTGGAGCATTAGAAAATCAAAAACTCTCTCTAAAGGAATTCAGTGAAGGGAAGACTAAAAGACCCCAATTTCTGGGAAGCTTGGGACGATGAAGAGCTCTTAAGTTTGAGGATTTCAGATCTCAATCTGAAAATCCAGGGGTCCCCTATAGATATGCAAATCCAGCGAGTTTTTCGAGAGCTTGAAGCAAAGGGGCTTCGATTTAAACCCCATTTCTGGATTTCTGATGAGTGGTTTAGCCCGGATGGTGTCCCCGGTGTAGCCCTTCCTTTTTACTTACTTCATCCCAGACTGATCAGCTTAGAAAAGAAATTTATGGGATACGTCGAAGGCCTTGAGACCCAAGAGGCCTTGATGATCATCCGTCATGAGATTGGTCACGCCTTCGATAATGCCTTCAAGTTGAGGCAGTCTCCCGAAAGACAGCGTTTGTTCGGACCCTCTCGGAAGCGCTATCCGACCTCCTACCTTCACTCTCGGTTTTCGAAGGCCTTTGTGCAGCACCTTTCTTCGGGTTATGCCCAGGCTCACCCCGATGAGGATTTTGCAGAAACTTTTGCCGTCTGGCTTAGTCCGAGCTCGCGCTGGCGTTCGCGATATCAGGGTTGGCCTGCGATGGAAAAATTGCTGTTTATGGACGACTTGATGAAGTCGATCCGGGGACGCAGAGCCTTGAATTCCTTTCGTGGGACCTTGGCGCCAATGAACCGTCTTCAAATGACTTTAGGGGATTATTACCGAGACAAATTAAAACGATTCGGATTGTCGCGGGACCGAACTTTAGATACAGAACTTTTTGCTATCTTTGGGCCTGCGGAAGGGCCAAAAAGCCTTGGCCGCATGGACTCACGGCGCGCGGATCGCTTTTTGATGGCTCTGCGATCAGAGTTGAAATCGAAAGTTGCGCAAAATCTTGGGGAGCCGGCTTACCGAGTGGACAAAGTGATTCGCTCGATTGTCGAGAGAGCTGAAAGTCTAGACCTAAATCTGAAATATAGTGAAGGACTGACCAAAAAAATGCTTTTGGATCTGGTCGCCTTACAGTCCCTGAGATTTTTAGAGACAGGAAAGCATCGAGTGGTATTATAACATTCATGCGAATTCTTGTTTTGATGCATGAAGATCTTATTCCTCCTGAAAAAATTGAATCTCGCGATCAATGGTATTCTGCAGATTGGAAAACTGAGTTTGATGTCGTCAGTACCCTTAAAAAATCTGGCCATGAGGTTTTGCCTCTAGGTCTTGGGGATGATTTAAGTGTGTTAAGAAGAACTCTTCACGAGTTTAAGCCTAAGATTGTATTTAATCTTCTGGAAGAGTTCGCCGGCCAAGCGATCTTCGATCAAAATATTGTCAGCTATCTCGAGTTATTAGGCATTAAATACACAGGCTGTAACCCGAGGGGCCTCATGCTTGCCCGAGACAAGGGCTTGTCTAAAAAGATTTTAAAATATCATCGCATTCCAACTCCCGATTTTTTTGTCTTTCGGCGCACGGGGAGAATGTCTTTACCGCGGAAGGCAAGATACCCCTTATTTGTTAAGTCTTTAAATGAAGAGGCCTCCCTAGGTATCACTCAAGACAGCATTGTTTATGATGAAGAAAGTCTGCGAAATCGAATTCAATATTACCACGAATCTTTGGGGGCAGATGTTATTGCCGAAGAGTATGTTGAGGGCCGAGAATTTTATGTGGGCATGCTTGGCAATGAGAGAATGAAGGTTCTCCCTACGTGGGAACTTTTTTTTGATCGAGTTTCGGACAGAACACCAAAAGTAGCGACCAGAAAAGTGAAATGGGATGTGAAGTATCGCGAAAAATATGGGATTCGGTCCGGGCCTGCGGAGGGTCTAGGGCAAGCGGATAGCAAAAAAATAGAAGCGATTTGCCGAAGAACTTTTAAGGCCCTCAGCTTAAATGGTTTAGCTCGACTTGATTTAAGAATGAATGAAAATGGCGAGGTCTTTGTGATCGAAGCCAACCCGAATCCTGATATTGGAATTGGAGAGGATTTTGCGGCTTCTGCTGAAAAGGCTGGTTTAAAGTATCCTCAACTTTTAGACCGAATCTGTCGCCTTGGGCTTGCTTGGTCTCCCTTCTAGGACACGCCCTAGACAAAGATAAAAAACGGCAATCAGATTTGTCAGCAAAATGTATCCTAGGGCAAAAGGGAGAAGGAGCAATTGTTTAGGCTCTGTCTGAAATAAAATTTTTTGAGCCAATTGGATCGAACTTAGTTTTGACCGGGGTTCGCTGAAGTCCTTTAGTGCCTTGAGCTGATTTTTAGCTCGCGCATGTTGATGGGCCCTGTTAAATAGGTCGATAGGTCGATGTTGTGCTTTATGAAAAACGCCCCAATCGGGAGCAAACATCGCGCTTAAATTTTTTTCTTTGAGTGTGCGGACCAGAGCAATCTCTTCTCCAGAAAATGGAAACTCTTTACTGAACAGGGGGCTGGGTAGCTCGGCGACTCGTTTTAAAGACAGAGCTCCTCCAAGAAGATGGGGGATTTCCGGATAAGCAGACAACTGCCAAAGTCGACACACCTGATTGTAGATGCGCCCGGATAAGGTCGTCTTCCTGTGATTGAGGTAAGAGCCACCAATGGCGCAAAGCTCGGGGAACATCTGATGAAGTTTACGAATTTTTAAAAGACCTCCGGATTCTAATTCACAATCTTCGTCCAAAAAAATAACTAGATTTCCCTGGGCCGAATTAAATCCCGAATTTCTTTGAATTTGTGCAGAGGGGTAGGACGAATCCATCCTTTCGCAGTGGAGGACTTCATATTCCTCGAGACCTAGACCTTGGTTGTGGATGGCATTTAAATTCTCAGTAAACAGATCCTCACGCTGAGAGCGAGTCACAACAACCGAGATGAAGGGAAATTGCTGACGGCTATGCTTCAAGTCATTGCTCCTGCGGATTATTCGGCTGTTGACCATACAGATTAATGCCTTCTAGCATGAGACTATGAAGAAGATGAAGGGTTTTTCCTTAGTTGAATTAATGACGGCCTTAGCCGTGAGTTCAATCGGCATGGTGATCGTCGGTGGTCTTTTGGTGATGGTGTTTCAGCAGTTTCATGCGACTCGGTACAAGCTTGAAACCGAAACGGCTGCGGCCAGACTTGAAATGTTGTTCCGGATTTATTTCGAGCAAGCCATTGATGTTGGCGCCGGAGATGCGGCCTTTGGTGACAACGGAATTCCGGGACGGGTTGCGGATAACTTTATTTTTGACCAAATCGGAGACATCGTCGGGGACTGGAGAGTTCTTGGAATGTTTAGAAGAGAAGCCGGTGGTCGTGAGGCGATCACTGCAAACACACTTAGCGATATTCGCGCGACTGCGATTTGGTTTCGTAAACCCTCGCCCACGACTTCAGGAGTTATATTTTTCGGAACAGATCCTGGGCCGGCCTTAACTCCGTCTTATGATCAACAATGGGTGGACCGAGTCACTTACCTTGAATTTTCAAATAAGTTAGTTCTGAATTCGGGAACGGCAGTCGGTGCAACGGTTCGAAGTCTCGATGTGCGTTTTCGCTTGCGGTATCACGGAAAGCCTCACGCGAACAATCGCTGGTGTCCAGTGTTGGATATTACGAATGGTGTTGCCGGCTGTGTTCCTGCTGCGGCCGTCGGCGGCCCTCAGACTTATACCGATATCGAGAGAAACTTTAAAATTGTTTTTAGAAATAATTTGGTGAAAGACCCGGGGGCTTACGGAAATATGGCTGACCTCGGTGAAATCCGAGCTTTAGGGCCGATTTATTTCTTTAGTCCTATTTTACCATCAACAATGGCCTTTTAAGAAGCGAGGAGCCAGACCATGCGAAGTTTAAAAAATCAGCTAGGTATGAGCATGACTTTGCTGGCTTTGATTTTGGCGGTTTTAATTGGAAGCTTTATGACCGTTGCAGCGAATTACTATTACGTCTTCGTAAATGAGTCCCAGCGGCTTCAACGGGGAGTCTACGCCTACCAGGCTCTTCATCAATTTGCCGTGGTGGCCATGGAAGCAAAAAGGCAGTGGGATGCTGCGGATGCACTGGGTTTAGGATGCCCTGCTGGAACAACAGCGGCGGCGGATGCAAACCATCAGTTTTGTTGGCCCGATAACGCTCGCTGTATTAACAATCCCTTTTATGATCGAACCGCCGGAGCCTATGACCGAAATCTTTGTGTAGAGGTCGCCGATGTTTTGGAAGTTATGGCTAAGGCGCCAGAGCAGAATCTTAAAGATAGATTTATCGCCGGAAAACAAGTTCTTCAAGAAGTCGTGACTGAGGCCATTCCATTTTTTATCTCTCGCATGCTTGATTCTAAAGCTGTGGCCCAGGGGGTGGGTTTTGAATCCCACATCCCGGTACTGGGCGCGGTTGCGGCATTGAACCATGCAAACACTGTGGACTGCACGGCGGCTGGTCCTCCGGCTCCATGTAAGGTCTGTCCGGGGCCGCCGACAAATACTTGTCTTAAGCTTCGAATCTGTCCCCATCGTGATGGTTGCGGAGCTCCTCGCGATGGGCTTTGGATTTATCAGACTTTTTTGTTTCTATAAATTCTTGTCTTAGTTGTATGGGGTACAGGTTCCTGGAGTTCCAGGGGCGTTGTGACAACATTGATTTGTATTTGGAGTTGCACCCCAAGATTGTCTGCAGGTGTAGTAGCCATTCGGAAATCGAGCGGCCCAATCTTCGCCAGCATAAGGACCCGCTGCGCGAACACAGCTTCCGCCTGGGCTCCAACATCTCGTGATGTTCGATCCAGCTGGAATGACATAATAGTAGCTATTTGTTTGCCCGGGAGGAGGAGGTCTGCAATAAGTTCCTCGGTTCGGCACATAATATGAGTTTCCAGAATATCCACACATAAAGTTTTTATGCACCAGATCGGTTGTCGGAGTGGCTGGGTTGCCATTGTTAAATGTGACAGCCGCAGATCTTCGACCCGCGGTATCTACGGAGACAACTTGAAAACGAATCAAGCAACCCACAGGCAAGGCATCGGTCCAGGTGTTGGTAATTGTCACCGGAGGCCCTGGGGCTGTGACCGAGTTGGTCGGCTGCACTCCGCAAACTCTCATATTTTGGCAGGGCACCCAGCTATCTCGAGCAACAGGGAGCGAAACCGGAGGGTGATCTTCTTCGCCCAGCGGGATTGGATTGGTCAGTGCGGCCGCCGCTCCATTGTGCGCACCTTGAGAGAGGGATGCATTCGTCGGCTCACTTGCGCTGCTTAACACGGCTCCAGGAGCCATCACGCAGGGCGCTGATCTTTGTCCTTCTGCGGGAGCATAAACACTTGCATCCCGAGAGCGCATTCGTTTTTGAATTGATAAATCTCGGCATAGAAGCTGACTTCCATTCTCGGAGACGGCCGCAGACTGAACAACGATAGTTACAGTACCCGGGGGGATTGCGGGTTGTGGCGTGCAAGCAGTCATCCCCACAAATCCAGCACTTCCAACCAGTGTGGTATTGGCCGAAATTACAGGAGCAGGAGGTGGTGGCGGAGCATTTAGGTCTGGAGGATATTGAAAGCGTTGAGAGACTTCACAAGTTTTAGGAATAATATTTCCGTCTCCATCTCTTTCGGAATAAGTGACTCTAGAGCGCAGAAGGATGCCGTAGTTTCTTCGTGCAACACCCTCGGTTGCAATTGCTGTGTTTACCGGAGCAGCTCCCGCTGCATATTCAGCAGTATATGTGTTGTTTGCTGGGCCTGCAGCCCAAGCACTCATCGTAGGAAGGGCTGGTGCCGGATCATTGACCACGTCATTTCCGCTTTGCGCGTTAAAGGCAAATGCAGCTTCGGTAAGGTCATTTGAACGTGGGCCAATATATAGGGGGGCAGCTACGGCACAATCATCGGCGCCGGTATCTGCGTTAAAAGGAGTTAAGTTAATCTCAACCACGGGAGGATTTGCGGGATCAAGGCGATTCAGGTTGTAGCCTAAGGTTGCTGCAGAAAGTGGAGCGTAGGCGGCAAAGTTACAGCGAACGCCGGCGTTGTTATTATAAATTGTAGTTAAGTTTCGAATCGAGCCCGAAATAAATTGAAAGTTATTTAAAGCTGGACTTGGATTGTTTTCAGCAATGGTAAATCCGACGGGATCTGCGGGAAGCCAGAAAGTTAAGTTGTTTGGGACTGAGCGCGTCGGGTTAAAGTTGGCGCCTTGGACGTTTAGCATTTCTCGGTAGTAACCATCTTCTTCAATAGCAGACAGAACAGATTTTGCCATGGCTTCGCAAGAGCGTTT
The DNA here is from genome assembly GCA_964389375.1 of uncultured Pseudobdellovibrionaceae bacterium. Lineage (GTDB taxonomy): Bacteria > Bdellovibrionota > Bdellovibrionia > Bdellovibrionales > UBA1609 > CAYMDP01. The sequence continues at coordinate 7,204 of CAYMDP010000059.1, forward strand.
GTTCGTGGGAAGGTCGGTCTTTCCAATCATAGTAAAACGAGTGGCGGTGACGGCAACCACTCCAAGAATGGCAATACCCACAAGAGCCTCAGTTAAAGAGACCCCGTGGGAATTCTTCGGAATTCTGAAAAACGACGTTCTGTGCATCAGTCAACATATCGGCTGTTTCAAATTAGATCTCAAGAATAAACTAGATGCAATCATACCTAATATGTCTCAAAATAAAACAGAAGTTTTGGGCTCGACACCAATAGATTGAGGTTAGCTTGCCAACAGGCGAAATAAACAAAGGATTATGGAAAAAACTTTGGCTGCCGGGCTTGTCTGTCCTTTTTTTAAGCCTCACTCTAGTGGCAGTTTCATGGGTATGTTTTTTTGCAGATTCAGAAATGTGGCCCTCCATTGTCTCAAGAGATTTTTTTGTACAAAAAGAAAGCTTCAGCGTTGGCATGAAGCTGGTCTTTCACTTACTTTTGTATCTAAATTCGGTTTTTGCATCGTTTTTTGATTTCCACCCTATCTATTCTGCTCGCGTGTTATTTGCGCTTTTGGCTTTAGCATCGATGTCTCTTGTTGCGAAAATAGTTTTTAATCAGACCAAGTCCATTCATCTAGCTTTGCTGGCAGTTCTGTTTTTGGGTTCCAGCGGAATTTTTATCGACAGGGCTTATCGTGTTCGATCGGACCACTTAGCAAGTTTTTTCTGTTTGCTGGCCTTATTTTATTTTTTGTATAGGCCGCAGCTTCCGAGAAGAGGAGTCCTTGTTGTCGGGGTCTTGTTTTTGCTAGCCTTTTTTTCGACTCCGAAGGCCACTCTATTGATTCTTTCGCTCAGTCCATTTTGGCTGCCAGCATTCAAGAGTTTTTTTCAAAATAGAGATCAAATGCGTATTCCAAAAAAGGTCTTAATCCCCTTAGTTCTAGCCCTTATATGTATCGCAGGATTTTTTGGAGTCTTTGTCGATCTTTTTCGAGCGAGCCTGTTTTTTGCAAACTCCTTCGGAGAGAAAGAGACTTTGATTCCTTATTGGAGCTCGGTGCGATTTGTTCATGTGATAGGTTTTTTCCGAAAAGACCCACATTTTATTTTAGGAATTCTAGCGACTGTTGTTTCTGGAATTTTTTTATCAAGGTCCCTTGGGGGAGTTTATAAAAAATTGAGTCTTATGAGTTTGCTTCTTGTTATTGTTTTGGCCATTTATCCCGATCGGATGCCTTTTTTGATCGCGAGTTTTCTTCCTTTCTGGACAGTGGCGATATTTGGAAATCCAGTTTTGGTCCGAGGCGTTCAGGGGCTTCAAAGTTGGAGGTTGGGTCCCTTCCTGCTTGGCCTGGTTTCAGTGTTACTGGTGGGAAAATCTGTTAACCGCGCGCACTTTATCTGGAATCAACATAATAATTTCGAACAGAAAAAAGCGATCGAAAGTTTAAATCTGTTTTTTAAGCAATCTCCGGGCCTTAAAATTTATGATCCTGTAGGAATTTTATATGGTCTGGCAACCTACACTTGGTATCTGGGGCCGGGACAGGGAGCTGCTAATCGTTGGGCTTTAGAACAAGTGAAGATTCATAAGGTTGATGTGATTCTAAGGACCCAGCGCCTGGACTGGTTCGGATCAGATCTAAAGACCTTATTGGCGGCCTCCTATTCTGAAATTGCTCCAGACCTTTGGGCGCGGTTCGCAAGATTAGATATTCGTAAGCTTCCTCGACTTGCGGATCGAAAATCGGTCGATCAGGAGATTTCTGCGGAATTGGGCTCGGCGCGGTTTGGGCCCGGGCGGGCTTTGTATCTGAGGGTTCTTGATGGGGCAGGACAAGACATCAGCAGCAGGGCAGAGATTATTTTTAAAGACTCGACTAGACCCTTAAGACTAGATCAGATTCCGGTCATGGGACTGAGCCATTCGGATTATTATAGAATTGAATCTATTCAGCTTCCTCTTGTGGCCAGTGATCTTATTGTGTCTGATTTTAAGTTTGTCGATCTTGGCTTGCGGGCGCCCTTAAGCTTTTTGTTTCGTTTTGATTCTGAGCTCTAGGTCTTAAGAGTTGTTTGAAACTATCGCCGCCTTCGGGTCAGGTGTTTGGAATCCCGAAGGCATTGCGAGTCCTAAATACTATAGAGACTTAACGATTTCCATTAAGTGATCAACCCGACCCGGAAAAACTTTATCGGGAGCGATTGCTAAAAATGGAGTTCCAGAAATCTTCATTTTTCCTGCAAGCTCTTGCACATGAGCAATCTCGCCAGAAACCGCTTCACTTTCAAGGTCGGCTTCCCATTTCTTCACATCAAGACCTAACTTCTTAGCAATGGCCTTAAGGCTTTCGGGAGTTTTCTCACGAGTTTTGTAAAGTTCCTCGTAGAACTCCTTGAACTTACCTTGTTGGTGTCCCGCAAGGGCGGCTCGAGCAGCAAGTTCTGACGAGGGGCCAAGAACAGGAAGATTCTTATAAACGATTTCAACTTCATTGGAAGCCGCAAGAACAGACTTAATTGTCTCGCTTTGTCGAGCGCAATGTCCGCAATTAAAATCGAAAAAATAAGCAATCTTGATTCGACCACTTCCTGCTTTTGGACTGGCTGTGTTTTCAAAAAGAGCCGCGTTATTTTCTTTAACCATTTCGGGCTTAGGCATATTGGCTTCTTGTTGGCTTTTTTGATGATCCATCAATGCCTTAATGATCTTGTCGGGATTTTTTTCAACCCATGCTTCGATTTGTTTATCGGACGGATTACATCCAGCCACGAACAGGCCGAGAATTGCGACCATTGAAAGTTGAGAAACGGATTTAATGCTCATATTGGATCCCTCGCTTGATTGATTTCAGAGCTTATAATGATAAGCGCATTAGGGGCCATGGCAAACTAAAAATAGGGGCAAGACGCCCCGTTCAATCGGCCTTATTTTCAATCCTCTGACTCAGTTGAGCTTTATTTCGGCATCTCATGTTCAAATGAGGCTCCTCGGACTCAACTGAGGCTGACTTTGAGATGGCGCAGGACCTATTCATGATTCGCGTTTTTCTGCAAAAAAGAAGCCCTTGTGCCTTCTAAAGTCTTAAATCTTTTCGCATTAAGATCTTAATATCCGAGGAGTGCCCGCCCACTTCTTCCACTCCGTAGACCTCAAAACCCTCTTTGATATTTAGAAGAAGCATGTGCTTCCAGCGATTCATGGTTTTGGTTTCAACATATTCGTAGCCCAGTTCCCTGCACTTTTTGTGTTGAAGTCGCATCAGATTTTGACCCAGGCCGAGTTTTTGGTAGTTCGGATGAACGGCGCCCAGCCAACTATAGAAAGTGTTAGAGCTAACTTCGAAGCCGAGCTTAAAGCCGATCAATAAGTCCCCCTCGAAGGCAAGGCTAAGCAAAATGTTTTTTCCAAGAATTTTTCTTTCAATTTTTTCTGGGTCCAGGTTCGAGATTAGAGCTTTGGAAGCTAATTCAACAATCAACTTTTGATGCTGAGGGCTTAGGTCCGAGTAATTTTCGTAGCGAATTTGAGCCTGCTTAAAGCGGGGGACTTTTTTGGATTCGACTTCGATCTCTTCGAAAAACATTCCCTTTGGACGAACCCAAAGATGGCCCTTCTCGTTTGGATAAAGAGCCTCATACAGTGCCATCTCCTCCAGAGATTCACTATGGCGAACGAAGCCAATTAATTTGTAGTTCTTGTTTTTGTAGTGCCGGAAAAGTTTTGACTGAAGCGGCATCGATTTCTCCTGATCCCCGTTCATTTATCCTTGGGGCTTATGCTATGGATGTGGCGCCAGGGTGGCTCCTAATATACCCAAGACGATCAGATTTTCCAGTTTCTGAAAGTGTTTTTTTGCATTCCTGCGATTCATTTTTGAAATGGCAGAACTGGACTTCCCGAAGCAGGTAACTCTGACAGCCTCGGCTACGCCTTGAGCCCAGGCTAGCTGACGCGACCGGGCAGAGCTTGTTTTGTATCCGGATCTTGCACAGGATGAGTTCTTAAGATCAGCACCTGAGCGTGATGGAGATATAATGTCAAAGTATGTCGATGGGTTTATTATCCCAATTTCTAAGAAGAAAGTCTCTGAATATCAAAAGATTGCAAAAAAAGCGGCTCGCATCTGGAAGAAATATGGAGCCCTTGAATACTATGAAACTGTTGGAGATGATTTGCTTGTTCGTGGAATTACGTCCTTCAATAAACTTGCGAAGACAAAATCAAATGAAACCGTGATTTTTGCTTGGATTGTCTATAAATCAAAGGCTCACCGAAAGTCCGTCAACAAAAAGGTGATGAAAGATCCCTGGATTATGTCCTACGACCCGAGCCAACATCCTTTCGACCCCAGGCGGATGGCATATGGGGGATTTAAGGTGATTGTTCGGGCTTAATTTTTTCAGATACTTCCTACTTTTGAGTCAAAGAGCCCCAAATCTTCAGGATAATCCCACTTTGTTAGCCTAGCCACATCGTCTGCGATAGTTAAATCCTATCTAGGGATAAAGATTATAGATTTAACTAATGACAAAACGTTTTGTAACCTCCTCTTTCGAAGTCATTTTAGTTTTTTTTAAAAAAGAGTGGAGGTGTTTTTTTATTAAAGATCTATTGTTTAAAAACATTTATTTTTTTAACATCACTTTGCTTTTACAAACCAAGAGGAGAAGATTTCATGTCTAAAATTCGATTGCTTGTGTTTTCGGCGCTGATCTCAGTTGCACAACTGGGATGCTCGGCCTCGTCAAAAAAACACTCCCATGATAAACCTGTTAACAACGTATCCAACCAATTTTGGTGGCCAGAGAGATTGGATTTAGCTCCGCTTCGACAGCACGCCGTTGAGTCGAATCCCATGGGCCCTAATTTCAATTATGCCGCCGAGTTTAAGAAATTAAATTTGGATGCGGTCAAAAAAGACATAGAAGCATTGATGAAGACTTCGCAGGATTGGTGGCCTTCGGATTATGGTCACTACGGGCCATTTTTTATTCGCATGGCCTGGCACAGTGCTGGAACCTATCGAATCGCCGATGGGCGAGGTGGAGCTGGAGGAGGACAACAAAGATTTGAGCCTTTAAACAGCTGGCCAGACAACGCCAATTTAGACAAAGCTCGAAGATTACTTTGGCCAATCAAGCAAAAGTACGGAATCAAACTGTCTTGGGCAGACTTGATGGTCTTAACAGGAAACGTTGCTTTGGAGTCGATGGGATTTCAGACCTTTGGTTTTGCTGGAGGACGTGCGGACGATTGGGAGGCCGATCTAGTGTACTGGGGGCCTGAGGCCAAGTTCATGGCAAGTGAGCGCTACAAGGGAAAAAGAAAGTTAGATAACCCTCTTGCTGCCGTTCAGATGGGTTTGATTTATGTCAATCCAGAAGGACCAAATGGAAACCCAGACCCGATCGCAGCGGCTCATGACATTCGAGAAACATTCGGTCGAATGGCGATGAATGACGAAGAAACTGTGGCCTTGATCGCCGGTGGACATACCTTTGGTAAGGCGCATGGAAAGGCAAATCCAGCAAAGTGCGTCGATGTAGAGCCTGCAGGAGCGGGTTTGGAGGAGCAAGGCTTCGGTTGGACGAATAAATGTGGAACTGGAAAAGCTGGAGACACAATTACGAGTGGTCTTGAAGGGGCTTGGACGGCAAATCCAATTCAGTGGACCAGTCAGTATTTAGACAATCTGTTTAACTTTGAATGGGTACAAACAAAAAGCCCGGCCGGTGCGATTCAGTGGATTCCCAAAGATGGAGCCGCGGCAAATTTAGTGCCTGATGCTCATGATAAGAGTAAGCGACATGCGCCAATCATGTTTACGACGGATCTTTCTTTAAAATTTGATCCAAGCTATCAGAAAATCGCAAAGCGTTTTCAGCAAAATCCCAAAGAGTTTCAATTGGCCTTTGCAAAAGCTTGGTTCAAGTTAACTCACAGGGATATGGGGCCTCGAGTTCGATACATCGGAAAAGAAGTTCCGAAAGAAACTTTGATTTGGCAAGATCCGGTTCCAGCGGTGAATCACAGATTGATTGGGTCTGGTGAAATTGCCAGCTTGAAAGATCGAATTCTTAAGTCGGGTCTAAGCCGTTCTGAACTTGTGCGAACGGCTTGGGCTGCCGCGGCCCCTTTTCGTGGAACAGATCTTCGCGGTGGAGCTAACGGAGCTCGTGTTCGTTTGGCGCCTCAAAAAGATTGGACCGTTAATAACCCAGCAGAAATTGCTAAGGTGACGGCTCGATTAGAAGAAATTCAGAAGGACTTTAACAAGGCACAAGCTGGGGTGAAAGTTTCTCTGGCGGATTTGATTGTCTTGGGTGGATCTGCAGCGGTGGAGCAAGCGGCAAAAGCTGCGGGTTACAATGTCAGCGTTCCCTTTAAACCAGGACGGACAGATGCGACTCAGGAGCAAACAGATGTAGCTTCTTTTGCCGTTTTAGAGCCTAAAGCGGATGGCTTTCGTAACTTTTACGGAGAAGGCAATTATTTGTCTCCTGCAGAAAGTTTAGTGGACCGCGCAAATCTCCTGACTTTGACGGTGCCCGAGATGACCGTTCTTGTCGGTGGACTGCGGGTGCTTAACGCCAATGCAGGCCAAACTAAACACGGTGTATTGACGGCGAAGCCCGGGACACTCAGCAATGATTTCTTTGTCAATTTGCTTGATATGTCGACCAAATGGCAGAAATCTGCTCAGGGCGAAGGACTTTATGAAGGTCTTGATCGCAAGACGGGAGCCATTAAGTGGACAGCGACGCCTGTGGATTTGATCTTCGGATCTCATTCAGAGCTTCGCGCTCTTGCCGAAGTCTATGCAGCTCAAGACGGGAAGGTAAAATTTGTGCGCGATTTCGTGACCGCATGGAATAAGGTCATGACTTTGGACCGCTTTGACCTGAAGTAAAGAACAGTACGAAGGAAAATGTGTTTAGCTTTGTTCGAGGGCCGCTCCCAATTCAAGGAGCGGCCCTTTTTTATTGGAATTTGAGGCTTCGGGTCTTTATTCTTCTTGAGCTTTGACTTTGCCCTTTGATGCGATTTAGCTAATCTTGATAAATACGGGAGGGGCCTTATGAGGAGTATATTATTAATTTTATTTGGCTTAGTCGGGACAGTTTGTTTTGGATCTGACCTTCCAAATCTGGAGGGCCGTTATGATTTTGCTCCTCAACATTTGGAGCTTGTTCAAAAGCAACATCGGTTTTTGATGTCCGCTCAAAGTGATGAGGCTCGGGCTTATCTTTTGAAGTCGAAAGATGAGGGTTACGCTTGCACAGCGAGGGGGAGTTTTAGATATCAGTGTATTCGGTTTGAAAAAATTCTCTCCGAGGATATGCAGACTCGCGAGGAGCTTCTTAAAAAGTATGGATCGAGCTTTTACGAGTTCTTAAGAGCGTCCTCAGATTACTATCTAGAAAATGATGCTGAGTCTTTCAAGCAATTCGGACGGCTGCAAAGGTCGATTTTTGAGGCCAAGGTTTTTGACCACTTAAAGCTTCTTGTGTTTCGGGATCTAGTGAAAATCGAATTGCTTGATGCCAATGGGCGAGCGGATCAATATCTGGTTATAGAGAATGAGCGCTCTATTTACCGTCTTCATAGACAGGTGCAGCGGGTCCGTCCAAGATTTGATTTTATATTAAGCGAGGAGATCCTTTATCTTTACGAAGTGGCATACGCTTCCGAGGGTGAGGATGCTATTCCCAAAGCCCAGTTGTTGTAAAAAGCTTTTCTTCGTGTATGCGGTTGCACTTCCCAGAAAAGTTTAACGAATCAGTTTTGAGCTGAGTTCAAGGTAAAATGGAATCCCAAAAATGAGATTCATTGGAAAAGTAAGGGCCAGAGGTAGAGCCAAATACAGGCTAGGGTTCGCAGATGGAATCGAGGATCTGACTGCGGCGGGGGCCGCGATGTAAGAGGCACTCCCTACCAGCGTAGCGATGAGAATTTGATCTCCCTGAGACACCCCGAGAAGGTGGCCGAGGAAGAGCGATAAGCTTCCGCACATTAGCGGAAATATTACGGCAAGTGGAAAGACCAGGGTTTTAAATTTCCAGGCCTGTCCAAGCTGCTTCTGGGCGACGAAGCCCAAGTCGAGTAAGAAAAATGCAAGGACCCCTTTAAAAGAACTCTGAACAACCGGAGAGATGCTGGTCCAAGATTTTTCGTTCATTAAAAGACCTATCGCAAAGCCGCCTAAAAGAAGGACTACAGATTTCGCAGAGAATATGGATGCAAATATCGAGCGTCTTGAAAGGGATTTTTTTGAGTTCCTTTGGTATAGATAGACTCCTGTTAATATCGCAGGAATTTCCATCAAAGCCATGATGGCCACCATGTAGCCGCTAAATTCGAGTTCTCGATTTTCTAAAATTCCCTGGGCGGTGATAAATGTGACTGCGCTAACCGATCCATATGCGGCTGCAATGGCCGCAGCATCCGCAACACCAAGTCGCTTTTTGATCAATAAGAACATAGCAATCGGAAGAACGAAACAGGATCCCAGTCCAAGCATTAGGGCTGGAACAAAACCAGAAAGGTCCTCGGCAATTCGGACCTCATGCCCGCCTTTAAGTCCCAAAGACAGAAGCAAGAAAATCGAGAGAAATTTAGAGACCGCTCCAGGGACCTCTAAGTCGGACTTAATCCAAGAGGCAAATGCCCCCAGAATAAAAAACAATATGATTAAGTCAAAGTGTGCAAGGTGGTTCATTGGGGACTTTCCTGTTTAAAGTTCCCAAAATTCCAAAATAGAAGGAAATTGGGAGCGGACTATTCCGATTGCCAACTTATTTAGACAAAAACTCGGCTAAGCCAGAGTATGGGCCTCAGGCCTAAAAAGAAAATTGGTCGGGGAGACAGGATTCGAACCTGCGACCCTCTGGTCCCAAACCAGATGCGCTACCGGACTGCGCTACTCCCCGACGTAAGGCTGAGGGGCGTATAAATACGCTGGACCCGCTTTGGAAGAAAGCTCTTTTTTGCCCAACCAAGGTCTTAACGCAAACAGCTAAGTGCTATAAATTTTTATTGCCAGATGAATAGAACATTTTTTAGGATTTGCCATGCGCGTTGATCTTGGTCTGTTAGACTTCCCACAAGTCTGGTGGGCTAAGGTTCGGGTGCGAGCAACGGGGACAACACTTTTAATAGGCAATAAAAGTTTACAAAGTAAACGAGAGTTAACAACAAGGAGATACACATGAAAAGACTACTTATATGCGCGACGCTTTTGGCAGCTGTGCCAGTAGCTAACGCTGCGGAAGGTAATTTCAGCCATTCAGCTGAGTACCGCGTTCGATACCAGAACGATATGGCCAAAAACGGAAACAAAGATACTACGACTGAGCAGGGAATTAAACACCGCTTCCGTTTAAACACGACCTTCAAGTCGGGCGAGAATTTCTCTGCTCACTTGGCTCTTCTTCATAACAACACTTTCGGAACGGCTGTTCCAACAACATCTTCAACTCCAAATGGTGTAGCGGACGCTGAGAATATGCTTTTGGTAAACGAAGCCTACGCAACTTGGATGATGTCTGATTCAACTGCATTAAAAGTTGGTCGCGGTGGATTCACTATGGCAGACGGTTCAGTTGTTGCTCAAAACGATTGGGAAGACACTCCCTACGCGTTTGATGGAGCAATGTTAACTCACGAGATGGAGCCAGTAAGACTTAGCTTCTTCGCAGTTAAATTTGGTGAAGCTATGCCTGCACCAACTCCTGCAAACTCAACAGACCGAGAAGTTAATCTTTACGGCTTAAGCCTAGATGTTAAGAGTCTTCCTGAGTTTCTTAAGATGGCAAATGTCCATGTTATGCAGACTGTTGGAGATGCGAGCGCAAACACAAACGATAAGTCGATCTCAAGACTACGCTACGGTCTGACTTTAGCTGGTGATACTGCGGGAATTGACTATCGTGCGACATACGCTGCGGTAGACGGAACTCTTAAGGACACAGATTCAACTATTGTAGACACTAAAGAAGCGTCTAGCATGATGCATTTCGAGCTTGGCTACAGCATGCCTGAAGTTATGGCGAGCCGCGTGTCTCTTGCTTACCACTCAGACACTGGTGATAAGTCTTCCTCTGCAACTAAGAACGAGAAGTATGACTCTTTCTTCTACGACAAGCACAACAACTCTGGTTACATGGATG
>CAYMDP010000060.1:0-14417 GCA_964389375.1 uncultured Pseudobdellovibrionaceae bacterium
GACCTTATCACAGAGCTTGGAGAAGATGGTCGCATTGGCGCTTTTGGAGGTCCGGGATACCGCTTTGTTAGTCGTGGAGAAAATGTACCTTTCGTGGAAGCCGGCTTAAGGGTTTCTGTCGGTGGATTAACGATTGGGGCCGGAGCGAAGATGTTTGTTTATCAACTTGTTCAGTCGAACGCAGAAAACGAAACCCAATTTTTTCTAATTCTCGCGGGATCGGGGAGACTTTAAATGAAATACATTATATCCGGAACAAACCGTCCAGGTTCAAACTCTTTAGAGGTCTCTAAAATTCTACAAAGTTATTATAAAGAATTAGGCGAAGAGTTCGAGATTTTGGATCTAAAAGACATCCCTTTGGATCAGATGAATGGCCAAGCCTACTCGAAAGACCAGCAAAGCTCTGAGCTTCAAAAACTGGTGACCGAAATCGACCGATGCGAAGCTTTGATCATTGTTTGCCCAGAGTACAATGGGTCTTATCCCGGAATCTTAAAGCTTTTTATTGATCATTGGAGTTACCCCTCATCCTTCGAATCCAGACCTGTTTGCTTCGTTGGTCTAGGGGGACGTTTCGGAGGACTGAGGCCGGTAGAACATCTTCAACATGTTTTTGGTTACAGAAATGCTTACGTCTTTCCTCAGCGAGTATTTATAAGCAATGTCTGGAGCGTGGTGAAAGAGGGAAAGCTTTTGGATGAGAATATTCAGGGACTATTAAAAAAGCAATGCCAGGGCTTTGTAAGCTTTTATAAAGCCTTAAAAACAGCAGGCCTAGATGCTTGCTCTCTTGCGAAAAAATAAATGAAGATCTTGATCTCATACTTTGAGCCTTTTGGGGGGATGAAGTCGAATTCCTCCGAGATTCTTGCTCAAAGTCTGATGAAAGAGGTGGCGGGGAGTGATCGGTTTGATTGGATTCAGCTTCCCGTGGCCTTTAATGAAGCATGGGAAGTTTTAAAAAAGCAGATTCTGACCAGCAAACCGGACTTTGTTTTATCCCTTGGACAGGCTGAGGGTCGTGCTTATGTAGGCCTTGAGCAATTCGCGCTAAACCAAGTCGATGCACGGATTGAAGATAATATTGGCCAAAAGCCCTATGGGAAAATCCGTTTGGATGGTCCCGAGGCGCTAAGAAACTCTCTGCCCTTAAAAGCTTGGATTTTGAACTTTAAAGGCCTTCCCGTTGAGATTTCATATAGTGCGGGGACCTTTGTCTGCAATGAGCTTTACTTTAAACTGCTTTCTGCAGAGTCAGACCATCAGGTTCAGTCCCTTTTTGTACATTTACCCTTGATCCAGAGCGAAGAAAATTTAAGTTTCCTTGCACTTGAAACACAAATGGATATTTTAAAGCGCCTAATCGATTTGATTCAAAAAAAGGATTTGTAATGTACCTACTTGGCCTAGATCTAGAGACGACAGGATTAGATTTAAAAAATGATGAGATTATCGAAATCGGTGCCGTCGTGTGGGATATCGAGCGTAAAGCACCGGTTCGGATTTGGAATCAACTGGTCCAGTGCAGTCAAAAAATCCCTCCAGAAATTCAAGACATCACAGGGATATCTCAAGCAGATGTGGATCAATTTGGCGTGCCTCTCTTAGAGGCTTTTTCTGAATTGAAGAAATTGGCTAATAACTGCAGCTATATCGTCGCACATAACGGAAATAAGTTTGATCGGGTGATTGTTGAGCGCGAATGGTCCAAGAATCCCGAAATGAAAGTAAGCCTGCCCTGGATTGATACGATGACGGATTTACCCTTTCCGGAAGAAGTTCAAAGTCGGAAGCTGACTTATCTGGCTGCTGAGCATGGTTTTTTAAATCCCTTTCAGCATCGGGCAGTTTTTGATGTGTTGACCATGCTAAAGGTCTTGGCTCATTACGAATTTAACGAGATCGAAGAGCTACAAAAATCCCCCTCTCAGAGAATCATCGCTCAGGTGTCTTTTGAAAATAAAGACCTGGCTAAAAACCTAGGCTTTCGCTGGGATCCTTCAAGCAGAACTTGGTCCATCGAACTTAAAGAAGTTCAAGTTCAGCGCATGAGTTTTCCTTTTCCAATTCATGTTGAGGTCTAGTTGTTGATTCAGGTTGCTTGTGGTTTTGTTTTTAATTCTGAGCAAAAGATCCTGATCGCACAAAAGGCTTCAAATCATAAGCTTTATGCAAACCTATGGGAATTTCCTGGAGGTAAGTTTGAAGCTGGCGAAGGAGCACTGGCTGCCTTAGAGCGCGAGCTTAAAGAAGAACTAGATCTAGTTGTAAGTGCGAAAAAAGAGCTCGGCTTTATTGATAAAGAAATCGATTCTACTATGACTTTGCGTTTGATTGCGGTGCTAGCAACAGCGAATGAGGACACTGAAATTAAGCTTAAAGAGCACCAGGCCATAGCCTGGCTAAATAAAGATGAAGTCTTAAAGTGGAACTTAATAGAGTCGGATCAAAGACTCTTTAACAGCCTTGAAAAATACTTACCGTAACATAATATAACTTATCAGAAAAAATTAGGCCTCCAGTAAAAACCGCAACTTAGCGTTTAAACTTCTTCCGAACAGCGTAATTAAGGATTCCAGGCAGGAATCGCGCCATTTGCACCCCGATTCTTGTGCTTCCTTTGGGCCAAAGGGTCTCTTCATCATTTTCGATCGCTTTTAGAACTTGTTCGGCCCATTGCTCACTCGGAATTGCGGATAAAAAGTCGAGGTCCATATTGTCGCCATAGCGGTTTTCGATATCTGCGTACATCGCGGTATCCACGCCCGGAGTGACTAAAAGTAAGGTCTTAACACCGGTGGGTTTTAATTCTTGTTCAAGACTTCTGGTGAAACCAACGACCGCAGCCTTTGATGCTGCATAAGTGGAGGCGCAAGGAAAAAACATGAAACCTGAAACGCTTGCGTTATTAACAATCAAACCGGACTTTTTCTTCAACATATCTGGCAGGATCATTCGAGTCAGATTCACCAGCGTGACTACATTGACCTGAAACATATCTTGGATCTCTTCGGGTTTTTGTTTTTCTAAAAGTCCTCCGGTCAAAAGACCTGCATTATTCACGAGAATGTCGACGGATACAGCCATCTGATCGAGTTTGTTTTTAAGCTCACGCGCCGAATCCGGCTTTGAAAGATCTTGAGCAATCAGCTCCACATGGGCGGCACCTAGATCTTGAAGGCTTTTCTTTAAGTCCTCTGGAAAACTCCTTGATACCAAATACAAACGGGCTTTTTTCGTGGCAAAAACTTCTGCTAGCGCCCGACCGATTCCTCGACTTGCCCCTGTGAGTAAAACAATTTTATTTTCAACCTTCATCAGAAGTTACCTTTGTTCGTATCTGGGCGACTTTTTTGACTCAAAACATATAATGATACAGCCGCCCAAGTCAGTCCAATCATCAGTTTTACAGTCCATGGAATAGGTCTGAAAAACACCACATAGCCCATGCTTAAACTCATTAAACTGATGGCCAAGACCTTGTATTTTGGGCGGATCACCCGATTTTCGTCCCATTCTCGAATAGAATCTCCAATTTTTGGGAGACCGAGAAGCCAATTATGAAGACGAGGTGAGCCTCTTTTAAAGCAGTATGCAGAGATTAAGAGAAAGGGAACAGTTGGAAGTAAAGGAACAAAGACTCCGACAAAGCCGAGGATTAGAAAGAAGGCTCCAATAGATACAAGAAAGGGACGACTCAACTTTAAAAAACCTCGCATTAGTTCTTAGGACTTCCCCCTTCTTATCCAGGTTTCTTGGGGTCTCTGTCAAAGGTCTAGTTTCGGTTTGCCAGACCCACGGCTAGTTTTTAGTCTTCTCGAGAGAAAACGAGAACTTAAGGGTACTCTTTGGTCAAAAAGTCTCCGAAAAGCCTACAGAGGGCTAATTTTTTAATGAGACGTTTTTTTTCATTTTTTTTATCGATTCTTTTCGGGAAGAACAAAATCAAATCCCCGTCTCTTCCGCGGATCTTACAGAAATCGGGCCTCAACCGCCGCAAAAATTTTAGGCTGCTCTACCCTCCCTTTGAAGCTCTAGAAGTTTTCCCAAAGATCCTCTATCGATCTAAAGATTTCGCCCCTGTGAATATTAGTGTCGGGGGAGTTTGTCTTCCCGATGCTTTAGAATTTGAAAACGTTTTGACTGGAACCGACATAGAACTTGTGCTTCAATGGTCTTCCTTTAAAACAACTGTTCGCGCAGAGTTGGTCGGATGCTCCCACTCAAAGCGTCACTTTCGATTTATAGAAATTCCTGAAGAAGCTCTTAAGAGGATTTCAGACTTGCTTCCCTTTGCTCAACTTGGCTCTGAAATGAAGCTTATCGGGCAAGACTCCGGGCCTCAGTTACTACTTGAAGCTGCAGAATATTGGGTGGGTCCTCAGGGACAAAGCCTTTGTTTTCCGAATCGCCTTAGCGAAGCACCACTTTTAACGATCCATCAAGAAAGTTTTAAGCTGGATTGGCCCAATGCAAGTGCTCATGCAGATCCCAATTGGGGAAAGGCTTTAATTCTACTCTCGAACATTCCAAAGCCTTCACCCAGAGTCCAGACTTTGCTTTTAAGTTTTAACCCGCGCTACCTTCGCAACAACCCTCCTCAAATGAGGGCCCGCGCGTGAAGCCCCAAGTTGCAAAAGCCATTTCGGACTTTAAGCCCATTCTTCGCGAAGGACGGATTCGTCCCCAGGGCTCATTTTTAATTTATGAAACGGATAACCCGGTCGATCATATTACCGTTCCAGCTGAGCTTGCAGATATCCTGACCCTTTGTAACGGAAACTACTCGATCCGAGAGATCATCGAAAAAATATACAAGCGCCATAAGACCGTTCATTTTAAATCGACTCTTCAACTGATCATGATGTTACGCGATCGCGGTTTTTTAATGAACTCCGACGAGATTCATCTGCCTAATTCAAGTTCCATTAATCGCTCCCAGATGGCTCAGTTTAAGCTCCCCCTGATTTCGACCTTAAAGTCCGCGAAGTGGAGCTTTAGTATAAATCCGAATTGGATCTTATTTTACATATTGTCGATGGGAATTGGACTCGGCTTTATCTTTGCGATCCGGCAATTTTTAGGTCTAAGCTCCGAAGCAAATCCAAGCGCCACCTGGTCTTTGAGTCTCGCCCAGGCAGTTAGACTGTTCACCGAAAGTAGTGTGATTTTGCTGGGCTCGAGTGCGCTGACCGCGCTGTCTCGGCTGCTTCTGACGGGTCGAATTTATTCTTTGGGACTGAATTTTTCGATCTTAGGTTTAAGTCTAAATTTTGATGAAACCCCACTGTGGCAAATCGAAAACCGACTCTTTCGAGTTCTGTATCAATTATCTAGAATTCTTGCACCTCTTGCGATCCTTGGACCCCTTAGTATTTTTTCTCCTCAGCTGAATGAAAGTATGGAGCTTTGGATTATCGCCTGCACCTGGACTTTTTATTTTATGACTCCATTTTTAAGCTCCCCGCTTTATTATTTGGCTAAAAATCTGAGGGGACAAGAAAGTCTCTTTATGGACGATGAGTCCAGCACTGGAACAAAGACATTGCCTTGGGTCCTTTACCGCTGTTTGTGGACCTATGCTGCAATCTTTTCTTTGTGGATCTTTTTTGAAAAAATAGGACCTCTAAAAGCGCTTGAGTCTGGTGTTGAGAATTTAATATTGAGCCTTTCCCTTTGGTCCGCTTTGGCTTGGATCTTCTTAAAGCCCGTTGGCCATACACTTCTTTTTCAAGAAATCCTCCCTTTGATAAGTCGGATAAAGACGCGCTGGGGTCTTTATAAACAATTTAAAAAAATCGAGTGGACGAATCAGGATCTGCTCCACCGGCTTCAGGAACTCCCTTTGTTTTCGTATTTTCCGGATAGTTTTTTACTTCAAATCATCAAAGAAAGTGACCTTAGGCAGTATCCAAAGCGAGGAGAAATTATCCGTGAAGGCGAAGTTGCAAAAGAGCTTTTTGTTCTTCTAGAGGGAGAGGTCGAAGTTGTTAAGCACACCGGAGGATCTCGTCAAAGACTAACCAGCTTAAAACCCATTACGATTTTTGGAGAAATGGCAATTCTTGAGGGTGGAATCCGCTCGGCCGATGTGATCACGCAACATGGCGCAAGAGTTTTCGTCATCCCGGTCAAGGTCATTCAGGATTGTGCGGAAAAGTCACAGTCTCTTCGAGAGATCGAAGCCTTTCAAAATGCCCTAATGGTCGCCCAGTTTTTTTCTTCTGCTCCTGCCTTTCGGGACTTGCCCCAGGAGGCCGTAGACCTTTTGACAATGAAGAGCAAGCTCGAGTTTTTACCTGCCGGACACAGAGTGTTTAGCAAGGGGATATCGGTGAGTCCTTTTACATGATTGTGCGAGGCTCGGTTGCCGTTGTGATCGACAAGCACAAAATTGATCGTATCCCTCAACAGGGATTTTTCGGCGAAATTGGATTAATCGCCAATGTTCCTCGAACGGCCAGCGTACACACCCTCGAGCCCTGTGTGTTACTAAGCCTACACTCAGATGCCTTCTGGGAAATTCTTGTTCAAAATTTAGACATGGCCCTGTTCGTCGAAAACACCAGCGAGATCCGAATTAAGCAAGATCTAGCGGTTTTAGGAAGTCTTTCGAAAAAGGCCGGTTGACGAGTTCCCCTCTCTTTATGACAATATGACCCATGTGGCTGATCACTTTAATTCTGACGACGCAGTTCATTGCTTGGGCTGAAACGCCTTCGCCAATTCAAGACAGCACTCTTTCGTCTTGCAAGGCGCAGATGAAGCTTGCTGGAGCCTCAGCAAAAGATATCGATCAGCTCTGTCTTCTTTTAAAGCCTTCACCGGATTGCTCTTCAGTCGAAAAAGAGCCCATTTTCTATTACGATCGTCTAAGCTCGAATCCCGACGGAAAAAAGATATTTGTGATGGCCTTAATCCACGGAGATGAAATTCCTAGCGGAATGGTTGCGATTTCTTGGTTGCTTCGCCTTAGCCGAATTGATCCCAGAAACTCTTGGCGCGTTATCCCTGTAGCAAGTCCAGATGGGACAAAAGCCAAAACTCGCACAAATAAAAGTGCCGTCGATTTAAATCGTAATTTTCCGACAAAAGAATGGGATGATTCGGCCGTACAGCTGTGGAAAAAGCAGGGCGCGGATCCGCGCCGAAATCCGGGACCAGAACCCGCAAGTGAGCCTGAGACAAAGTGTCTTTTAAAGCATTTTGAAGAGTATAAACCGGATTTTATTATTTCTATCCACACTCCCCTGGGAGTACTGGATTTTGACGGGCCTAAGATGAACTACCCGGCTTTTCCAAATCTCCCCTGGAAGTCTCTTGGGAATTTTCCAGGAAGCCTTGGGCGCTATATGTGGAAGGATAACTCGATCCCCGTTTTGACCATTGAGTTAAGGGGCAATGAAGGTGTGAAGCGCTTAGAGGACTTTGACAAACTTCAGGACATTTCTGGAACAGTGGCAATCAAAGCGGACCAAATTAAACGCCAACAGCAAAGTAAAGAGTCCAATGCCGATAAACCCTGAAACATTTAAAAAAATGTTTGATCAGGCCCAAGCGGCCCTTCAGTTTTCATATAGCCCCTACAGTCAATGTCGAGTTTCGGCCGCTCTTTTGACTGAATCAGGTGAAGTGATTACTGGCTGTAATATTGAAAATGCCTCTTACGGTGGAACGATCTGCGCCGAACGTGTGGCCGTATTTAAATCAGTCAGTTCAGGCCACAAAAAATTTAAAAGTATCTTGGTAATGACCGAAGCCAGTCCCGCCTGGACTCCTTGCGGATTTTGTCGTCAAGTTCTTGCAGAGTTCGGCGATCCGAGCATGCCGGTTTATTGCACAAATCCTAAAGGAGAAACCAAAGAGTTTTCTCTTGGAAGCTTGCTTCCTGAGGCTTTTTCAAAGAAGGATCTCTAAGGGGTAGCGCAACTGACTGCGCCCTTTAAGACTTGGGATCTCCATCATAAAGCGAGAGCCCAAGACTGTGGCTCCAGTTTTTTCTGCGAGTCTTTCGACCGCAGCAGCTGTCCCGCCAGTGGCTAAAACATCATCGACAATCACCACTTTGTCCTCTGAAGTCAGAGCATCCTCATGGATCTGTAAGCAGTCTTGACCATACTCAAGGGCGTAGTTTTCGGAATAGGTCTTTCTCGGCAGCTTTCCGGCCTTACGAACTAAGACCATTCCAACATCCTTATGCTGAGCTAAAGCAGAGGCCAAGATAAAGCCCCGGCTCTCGACACCTAGAACTTTTGTTGTGCCGGGCGGAAGACTTTCAGCAAAAAGTTTTGCGAGTTTCTGAAAAGCCTGTGGGGATTCAAAGATCGGAGTGATATCTTTAAACAAAATTCCAGGCTTTGGAAAGTCCGGAACATCCTGAATTAAGCTTTTAATAAATTGAACCGAACTCAATTAAATTCCCACTTCTTAAAGCCATATTTTTCAGCTTCGGGAAGATCGGTCTCTAAGATTTCAAAGACATTGGCCATTCCAGTGGGCGATCCGCAAGACTGAATATGCATTAAACCATCTGGCTTTTTGCTTGCGGAAAAAACTTGGATCGAAAGAAGCTCTTTTTGCATTGATTCCACGGGAATCGCTGTCCCCATTCCGCACTGAAGGCTGCCGTCATACTTGTAGACAAAGACCTTTTTTAAGGCGGATGGGTCTGGCTTTTTTTCTTCTTCAAGTCCCATAATTTTACCTTCAATAACTTTTGGATTTCTGCAATAGCCCGTGGTGCAGGCAACTGAAAAAATTAAACTTAAAGAGATCAAAAGAAAAGCTACTCGATTTTTTGCCACGGCCAATTCTCCGATCGTTTCGTCCAAGCTAAGCGTAAAGCGAAAAGGTTCGCATCTGCAGAGATAAAATAAACTTCACCGGTTTCTGAATCCACCAGTGGTTCAGAGGTGACTCCCCGTCCTGGGTTGAAACTTTGCAAATCATTTCCGTTTCTAGGGTCAAGTACCCTTAAAGATCCCGCATATTCGCCAACAAGTAAGGTGCTTCCAAGTTTTACTGGACGAGTTCCAACCCCTTTTAGATCCTTTTTCCATGCGGTTTTTCCAGAATCTCGATCAAGAGATAGAATTTGACCCGAGCTTGAAGAGATAAAAATATTTTGTCCGTCAACCAGCACTCCCGAAAAAGCACCTTGATCCACAGTCCAAAGAGTTTTTCCCGACTTTAGATCTAGGCAAAAAAGCTGAGCATCGAAACCCGAAACGTACACTTTATCACCCTGAATAATGGCTTCTGCATCGATATCCCGAAATCGTTTATTGCGATTCAGCTGACTTTCCCAAACCACAGAGCCATTGTCTTTTTGAAGAGCTAGGACGGCTCCATCACTAAACCCCAATACAACTAAAGAGCCTGCGAGGCTGGGCCGGGATCCGCCGCGAATCGACAAGACCGAAGCATCCCTTCGTGAGTAAAGCCAGATCTGCCGCCCCGTCTTTGCGTCCAAAGCATAAGCCACATTGTTTCCAGCAAGAAAGTAAACGGCTCCCCCCTGAACTCTTGGCTGCCCCAGACCTTCAGAGCGGATCGGGAAACTCCAAACCAATTGGCCAGTGTCCGCTTTGATCGCATAAAAATAACCGTCACTTGATCCGAAATAGACTAGGCCTCCAGCAATTTCTGCCCCGGCTTCGGCCCCATCCTTTACCGGAAAGGTCCAAGCCAGATTTCCGTTATTCTTTTTGTAAGCCTTCACTCCATCGATTGCGTTTCCTTGAATGATCAAGCCTTCGTACTCTAAGGGAGTAAAACGATGGAGTTTACGAAAACCCAAATATTCAGAATTAACTGTCGAACGCACCCAGCGCTTAGAGACTTCCAATTGATTCGAAGTGGGCTTCACCCAACTTGCACAAGATGAAAGTAGGGTCATGTGAGATAAGATCAGAGAAAAAACCCAAAAGCGATTCAAACTATCCTTCCTTTTGGGGAGATTCAGAGGCCGATTTGAATTCTAGCCAACGAAGATAATTTCGTGCAGCCCGTCCCGCTTCAGTTTCTGCAAATTCAGTGCGAGTCTTTTCGTAGAATTCTTTGGCCTTGTCCATTTGTCCTAAGGCCTCATGGCTTAAGCCCATCTTCAAAAGAATTTCTCCTCGAAGAGGAGCCGCATGCGCACTATTTAAAGCAGTTTCAAAAGAGCCCAAAGCCTCGCTCCATTTTTCGATGGACGAATAGGCCGTTCCAAGCTGAGCATAAAGAACCCCGTAAAGAATACTCTTGTCTTTAAGGCCTGTACTCACCTGGCTTAAAAAATCGACGGCATCTTCGTTTCGACCTTCGCTTGTTAAGAAGGCCGCAAGCTCACTACTTTGAACCCATGCTGCGCGAGTGCTTTTGTGTTTCAAAATAACGGTTTTTAAATCCTTAACGATTTGACCGTATTGAAGTTCAAAATCTGCTTTTTTGGTCTGATCTTTGTTGGACTGAGCCCAAGCGGATTGGGCCGCATCTAATCTTTGAGCTTCTTTAAATATTTCTTCTGAAGCCTTTGTCTCTGTGTGATTTGAGTAAGCACCGACTCCGGCATAGGCCAAACCAACGAATAAGCCCGCAGCGATCAAAGATACAATGGGCGTCTTTTGCGCCACCAAAAATTTGGCCACGCGATCGGCTAGAGATTGAAAAGCATCGGGTCCTTTAATGTCTTGTTTCGAAAGAGGCTTGCTCACGGTTTGAATCCTTATTGTTAAGACGTCTAGGCTTAGGGCAAAAGTCTAAAAAGGAGCCTTTGCCTTGTCAATATTGAAAGGCCAAAGCTGCGGCCGCCTTCAGGCAGCCCACAGTGCTAAAGAATCGCGTCAGAGTCTTTACTTTCTATTGGTCATCTCTTTCAGAGTTGAAAACAATCGAGAGGTGCGGCCATGGTGATGAGTTCTTAGCTCGCCAATCGCTTTAATCCGCGTCTCTGCCAGGCGGTCTGCGGCTTTGTGAGTCGCAACCTGCTCTTTTTTGGAGATCTGGAAGACTTGCATCAGATTGTCATAAACCTGTAGGGTTTTTTCGAAGGCGCGGTCCGATGAGTAGCCTTCAAGCTCAACGAACACATTCATCAATCCACCAGAGTTAATGACGTAATCAGGAGCATACAGAATCCCAAGTTCAAATAAGGCATCCCCATGGCGGTGCTCAGCAAGCTGATTATTTGCGCCTCCGGCGATCACCTTACACTTAAGGTTCTCGATGGTTTTATCATTGATGACAGCACCCATAGCACAAGGAGCGAACACATCGCACTCACTCGTAATGATTCCTTCAGGATCCATCGCCTGCATTCCATACTTATCGCAAATCTTCTTCAGCTTATCTTTATCGATATCTGCAACCGTGACCACGGCCCCTTCTTTGTGAAGGTATTCAACTAAATGAGATCCCACACTTCCTAGCCCCTGAACCGCAACACGAATGCCGCGAAGCTCGTCCGCGCCAAGCTTGTCTTTTACCGCAGCCTTGATCCCTTGAAGGGTGCCATGGGCAGTGTAGGGACTGGGATCACCCGATCCACCAAGAGCTTTAGGAATTCCCGTAACGAAGGGGGTCTCCATGAAGACATATTCCATATCATTGACTGTCGTGCCGACGTCTTCAGCTGTGATGTATTTTCCTTGAAGTGAATTTACATAGGATCCAAAAGCGCGAAATAAAGCCTCAGACTTATGTTTTTTGGGATCACCAATGATCACGGCTTTCCCGCCACCAAGATTAAGTCCGGCAACTGCGGCCTTATAGGTCATTCCTTTTGAAAGCCTTAAAACATCAACCAGAGCGTCTTCTTCATTTTGATAATGCCACATGCGTGTTCCGCCAAGCGCTGGACCAAGTGTGGTGTTATGAATCGCAATAATCGCCTTAAGGCCGACTTCTTTATTGTGGCAATAAATGATCTCTTCGTGTTCGCCGTGTTTTTGAATCAGTTCAAAGGGTAGCAAGAGGGCCTCCGTAAGAGTGACAAAAGGTGTTCATAAATTACGATGCCCGAGAGACTATTGAAAAATAGGCCTTAAGAGCAAGAAAAAAGTATCTCACGGGGCATTGCTCGAATGAAACTTTAAGAGGATGCTCGCTGGAGCTCTAGTTCACCACTATAAAATAGAGCAAAAGAAGAGTATTTAAAATCAGCATAAACTTCCAGCCAATCCCCACTCCCCCCTGTCGCTCAATCACCGTTTGAACCTCGCTAAGTTCGCCTTTTGTCTCTAGAATGACCCTTTGAATGTCTTCTTTGAGGCTGCTTTCGAGGTGATTCATCTCTGCCAATCTTTGCAGCACCCGCTCTTTAACACTCGAAAACTCTTCTTTTTGAAACTGCAATTCGGCCTTAAGAAAAGAGTTCTGAGGGTGCCACTCGGGCTTTTTATCAATCAAGGCCATGTACCATTGAAGTGAGCGATAGATATGTGGGGGGATTTTTTCGGGTTCCTTCGTCCATCTTGTCCAGGCCGAAGGGTCCACCAGTAGAAGTTGCGCCATTTTTCTACGACTTAATCCAAGATCTTCGCGAACCTGCTCTAAGCTTCCCAATTTTGCACGAATAACCCGGCATTCTGCTTCGTATTTGATCCTTAATGAGGTCTTCGCCTTGTCTCGAGGTAGATCCTCCAAATCCGAACCGCCCCTGACCCCATAATTTTCAGCATTCAGATCTTGATTTAATTCCATAGCCCCACCGTGATCTTGTATGATTCAATAATTCATTGTGTTTCACAATAAATTACGAAGCAATTCGCAATTATTGAATTTTGCAGAAATGGACATGGCGCATTATGTACTTGATTTATATTCGGCTTCTTATGGACTTGGGGCCTAGCACCCCTCTTTTTAAATTCGACTGTAACTTATAGTTATAAACTACAGTATTAAGTTATTGATTTTGTTATGCTATCATGATCTCATCATGGATATAGGGATCATTTTTGTCGGTGTTTTTGGGGCCCGCGCGCTTGATGCATCGCAAAATTGATTTCGATATTTCCACTCGCGAGGTTTATGCATCATGTCTAGTTCGCCGCGTTATAGTTTGAATAAAAACAAGTATCTGCTCGATCCAGAAGCCGAGCGATTAGAGCACATCCTTTCAAGTTTTAAAGATCGGGAACTTCGAAACACTTCCCTCCTTTACCTGGGGCTTCACACTGGAGCCAGGGCCTCTGAAATTTTAAATTTAAGTTGGGGGGATTTAAATGAATTCGAAAGATCTATTTATATTAAAGGTCTGAAGGGTTCGAATGATCGCGAACTCCCTATCGCTCCTTGGCTTTTTCAGCAATTGTTACGGCTTAAATCCGAAATGCTAAAATCAGGCACTTCGGCAGAGCTTATGCGATCCGAAGAAAAGCTTTTTCAAATTTCCTACAATCGTCTTCGGCAAATCTGGCAAACCTACCGTCCGGTCGAAAAAAAATTCCACTGCCTTAGGCACACCTTCGCGATTCGTCTTTACAAAAAAACTAAAGATCTACGTCTAGTCCAGTTCGCCCTAGGACACCGAAACATCACCAACACTATGATCTACGCGGATTATGTCTACTCTCAGCAGGAACTCAAAAAACTGCTTCTTTAAAGAGCCCCCCTAGGCCGCCTCTGAAGACGCACTCATCCTATACTAGAAATTTTCCGATGATTAAGCATGAAGCAACTTATCAGAGGTTTATCTTTCAAAATTGCCCTTGTTTTCACGATCGGCTTAACTTTAAGCCAAAATTCAGAGGCTCAGTTTATCAAGTGCAGTGGCGATTTAAACTTTTGGTATGAAGAGCAAGTCTCCGGTCGAAAATTTGCAAGAAAATTGCACACAGGCAAGCCAAGCAGACTATTTAAGCCTGCTTCAGTTTTAAAAAATCGTTTTGCAGTGGGATCTGTTTGGGCAAAACCCGAAGTCCTTATCACGCCATTCCTAAAAATCTCGGCGGACATTCAAGCGGACAAGCGAGGCCTTTACCAATTTTCTACAGACGGTCGATCCTGGTTTATCCTAAGTAGAGGACGACAAAAGCTAGAATGTGATATAGCCGAAACGGAATACTTTTAAAGGCCATCTTTTCGTCTGTTCTACTGAAGCACAACTGGACCAATGACATTAAGCAATCGCTCCACCCTCGAGGTCTTCAAGAGGATTGGGCCGCGATGATTTTCAGTTTTGCCCACCTGCACATTTTCTAAGTACCGCGGTCCCTAGCTATATTTCGGATTTTCGCCCTAAGGCAAAAAAAGGCCGATCCTTGGGGGGAAGGATCGGCCAGGGTTCCATAGGGTATGGGGGGATCTATGGAAAATTAAACCAAAATTAAAGTTCGCTCTTACTTATATCTTCGATCGACGACTTGGGGAGCTTCACCTACACCGATCTCTACATCTAACAAATCTACAACTCGCTTGCTGTCGTCTGCGAT
>CAYMDP010000061.1:0-13615 GCA_964389375.1 uncultured Pseudobdellovibrionaceae bacterium
GTCATAAGCTTTGCGGGCATTTTGCTTCAACAATAATTTTTTAAAGCCATTGGAGGAACTGGAGATATGTCAAATTTAAGACTTTTCAGCCGAGTTTTCCTAGTTTTGTTTTCTTTAACAGTATTTTCGAAGCTTAGCTTTGCGAATGTTCCAAAGCCATTAGATCCCAGTCACCCAGGGAGTGAGGTCTACGACTTCCAATTTCAAGAAGTAAAACGCAATTTCATGAATCGAAGCGTCGAGATCTTTTTGCCCGATGGAGAGGGGCCCTTTCCGGTTGTGGTTTTTGGACATGGGCAGGCGATTACTTCAAAGAGTTACCGAGATAGCTTTATTCATCTTGCGCGAAAGGGTGTCGCAGTTATTTTTCCAATGTTCGATACCGGATTTTTTGATCAAGAGTGGCGCCGGATGGCTGCGGACTTTAATCAGCTTGCATTTGAGACTCTTAAAGCCTTTCCTGAACAATTGGATCCAAGTCGTGTGATTTATTCCGGTCACTCCAAAGGAGCTTATGTCGCCCTTGTTGCCGCAGGCTCTCCTTCTTTAGGTCAGACGATTCAAAATGTTTCCTCCTTGGTCTTATTTGTTCCTGCCGGTTATGACCGCGAGTACTTACAGAAGATCAATCCAGACATTCCGGTCAGTATTTTTTGGGGTGAAGAAGACTCGATTGTTAAAGAGCCACTTCAACGCGAGATTTTTTCCCGACTGCCTTCGCGCTTTAAGCAGTTTGTAACAGTTCGATCTTATCGGTCTACAAGTCCGACTCATCCTGCGGATCATTTTTATCTTTTAAGCGAGCCCTTTTCTTTTGGTGGTCGAAAAGGAATTTCTCCTTTTCATTATCAAGGAGCCTGGAAATGGTTAATTGGAGCAAGCCAAGATTTGTCCGCCGATCGAAGCTTAGAAAATCCCTATATCTATGGGGATGAGGCCTCTGTCACAGGTGTTGAAGGGCTTCAGCACAAAGTAGAAAGAAGCTGGTAGTCGATTCTTATTACAAACTCTGGGCCTCGATATTTTTTTGAGGCTAAAAAACGCAGAAGATGTATGAAAGGAAAATCTGTGAAGAAGGCTCTATTGTTTTTTTTGTTTCTTGCAGCTGCACTTATTCTTGGTCCTATTGCTGGAACTTTGGATTGGAATCAATCCAAAGTGAGTCCGGCATTGCAAACACGACTGCACTCTGAAAAAGTCTTGGACGTGATGGTGACTCTTACAAGTCGGCCCTCTTTGAGTGCGGCAACGCAAATACAGGACCGAGTTGAGCGGCTTCAATTCGTGAGACAGAGATTGTTGGAAAATGCGGAGCAGTCGCAAAAAAATCTAGTGCTCTGGTTAAGGAAACATAATATTTCCCATCAAGCATTCTACATCGAAAATGTAATTCGCATTCCTCGGGCAAGCAAAGAACTGATTCAACAACTGGCTGAAGATTCTGAAGTGGCTTCGATCGGATTGAATGCAAAATTTAAAATGGATCTTCCCGAAACAAAAGGCTTAAGTGAAGGGGAGCGCGGTCTTTCAACTCCTCGTCATATTGCCCATATTAAGGTCGATAAAGTTTGGGAGCTGGGGATCAAGGGCGAAGGTATCGTGATTGCTGGCCAAGACACCGGATATATGTGGGACCACGAATCGATTAAAAATCAGTATCGCGGTTTTAAGCTTTTTGGCACAAGCCACGATTACAATTGGCATGATGCGATTGATAATCCTAGCAGTAACAAGTGCCCTGCTCGCTCTTCAGAGCCTTGTGATGACAAGGGTCATGGAACTCACACGATGGGAACGATTCTTGGCTTTGATGGAAAAGATCGAAGAATCGGTGTCGCTCCAGAGGCTAAGTGGATCGGCTGTAGAAATATGGATTTAGGTGTGGGAACTGTAGCTTCTTATTTAGAGTGTTTTGAGTTTTTTATGGCGCCTTATCCCCGTGGTGGAGACCCAAGAGTGGATGGGCGTTCAGATATGGCCCCTCACATTATTAGTAACTCTTGGTCTTGTCCGACGACAGAAGGATGTACGGGCGGAGAGTTTTTAGATGCCATTCGTGCTCTTCAGTCCGCTGGAATCATGATGGTCGTCGCAGCGGGGAATGCCGGACCAAACTGTGGGAGTGTGAATCGTCCACCTGCTGCCTATGGAAGCGAGTTGATTTCTGTTGGCGCTTACAACAACTATCGAAATGAAATTGCTTTTTTCTCGAGCCGTGGACCCTCGGCTTGGGATGGGGGAGTCGGCCCAACACTGGTGGCACCTGGCGAAGGCATTGTTTCTGCAGTCACGGATAGTAAAAGTTCATATTATGATAAGTCCGGAACCTCTATGGCGACGCCTCAGGTCGCCGGAGTGATTGCTTTGCTGTGGTCAAAAAAACCTGAGTTGATCGGTCAGATCGAAAAAACTAGAGAGATCCTCATTCGCTCGGCCACTCCGATTCAATCCAGTATCACTTGTGGAAGTTTCTCTGGAGCACAGAGTCCCAATGCCATTTATGGCCATGGGATGTTAAACGCATTGGCTGCAATCGAAAGTCTTTAAGAAGAAAGATCTCGCCAGTGAGAAAAGTCGACTTCCGCCAGATCTAAGATTGATTCCAAAGTTGATCGTGCTTCTTGAATCATTTGACCCAGACTTTGAAGGCGGTCGGGATCAATCTTATAAAGTTCCTTTTCCCGATCCGAAAGCTCAGAGACCATTTTTTGCGCGGCTTCAGCAAGGCCAAGCATCTTTTTTTCTCGGCAACGTAAGACGTTTAAGATCACAGAGGTGACATCAGGGTTGGCCGCATAAAGCAGAGTTCCTGAGGGGCTTTTGCCCTTTTCTTCAACAACCGAATACTGAAGAAGATCTTTTAAAGACAAACTGATCAATGCCTTTGAAACCCCAATTTTGCAGATCAAAGCGTTCGCGTCCAAAGGCTCTTTCGAGACGTAAAGATGACTCCATATCCGACCGTGGATCTCTTTAAAGCCCCAATACTTCATAAAGAGGCCGACCTGCTCGGCGAGTTGTTCCATTTCTGGGGGGCAAGATCGAGATTTCACTAGGACTCCAGCCTACTTCAGCTGTTTAAAGTTTCATAAACAATTAACAAGGCCAGGCTACTTTTGCAACGCATAAAATCCGAGAAATCTGGTCTCGGTCAGTGGCAAGCCCTGGCGAATTCGTTATGATCTTCGAATATGAAAAATCGAAGCTTTGGCATTAAGAATTCTCTTTTTCTTCTTCATCTATTTTTACCTCTAATTCTGTCGGTGGCAGATGTCCATGCTCAAGGGCTTGGCGCTGAGGTCGTAGAGGTGAGTTTGCTTGGACAAAGTGACAAACAGGGTGCAAGCGCAAGACAAGATATTTTTGACAAAACAGTTGAACAGGCTTCTCTTCAGTATATTCAAGAAATTATTGGAGAACAAAAGACACAAAAAAACCTCAGTTTGATTCGTAACAAAGTGATCAAACAGTCGGGTAAGTATGTTTTGACAATGCGAAGCCAGCCCATGGCGGCGACAGCAAAGGGCGCATCTCAACTTCAGGTTACAATGAGAATCTCGCTTAAAAACCTTGAGGCCCTCTTGCTCGAGGAGGGACTACTTTACCGCATAGATGGGGCTCCTAAGATTCTTCCTGTGGTTGCCTTTATTGATCGAGTGAATTCCCAATCTTTTTTGTGGTGGTCTCAGGGGCAGCAATCTGAAAAAAGTTTTTTAGCAAGCCAATCGGATTTTTTGAATCAAAAAATTCGAGAGCAGTCTCGGAGCCCTGGGTTTTTTGGTTTAAATCCCGTGCAAAGTCAGTTTGCAAATTTGATCCCTTCGGTTTACCAGGCGGAAAGTCTTCCGACCGAGGACATCCAGTTTTTGGGTGAATATTTTAAAAGTCAGATTGTGGTTCGCGGCCATGTGATGCTTTCGCGCCATACAGATCGCAGTGACGTGTTTAAGATGGATATTAAACTAAGTGCCTTGCACGCGGGTAATGGGCGGATCATCGGGGAGGTGATCCGAAGTTACGAAACCGACCCAGGTGTTTTTTCTCAAGTTGTTCAGGCCAAGGGGCAGCAAATTTATGATCGCGTTGCCGCGGATTTAACAAATCAAATTTTGGATGCTTGGAAGAGTGGAACTTTTGGAGCCAATCTTTTGCAACTGACCCTTAAAGGAGATCTAGATTACAAGCAACTTGACGATATCAAAAGACAACTCCTGAGTAGCTTTAAAAGTATAAAAACTTTGAAAGAAAGAAAGTTTGAAGGAGATCGCGTAGTTTTTGAGATGGATGCCGAAGCCAACTCAAGCCAACTTGGAGAGGCGATTCAGAAAGCAAAGTTCTCCCGGTTTAAAGTCGAGGTTGGTGACGTAAAATCCAGTGGTTTAGAGCTTCGGGTGAAGTCTCTTTAAGGCCTTGGTCTGATAGCTCTCAAGCTTAAGGTCTGATATAATAATTCTTATGAAAAATTTAATTCTAGTCTCTTTGATGCCCTTGATTTTATCTTCTTGCGCGACTTCTCCTCCACGCAACAATCTTGCGGCGGAAGTTCAGGACGTTCCTTATCGAGCGCGAACGGATAGCGAAGAAACTTTAAGGCACCGAATTTTGGTTCTTCCGTTTTTAGAAGATGCAAAAAATCAGAAGTATGCCAAAGCTTTAGAAGAGGCGCGCCGAGTGGTCGTTCGTGAACTTGGCCTCACTCGAAGATTTGTAATTCTTGAGCCGAAGGATTTTCCAAAAGATCTTAAAAGTTTGACCACGGCTGAAGGCGATTACGACTTAGAGGAAATCTCAAAAATTGCCAACGGTATGGGTGTCTCTGCTGTCATGGAAGGTAAAATCATCGAAGTCCGCGCCCGAAGAGTTGGGGATTCCATGGGACTGATTCGAAACATTAAAGCCGAAGTCTCTTCTGAAATTCGTGTGCGTTTGTTTTCTGCTCGTAACGGGAAAGAAATTTTAAACGAAACTCGAGCGGCAACTGTCGAAACCACCACCAGACGTTTTATGGAGAACCAGTTAGAGACAAGACTTCTAGAAGAGGATCCAAGTCTGGTTCGTGACTCCATCAGACGCGCCTTTTCTGGAAGCGTTGATCCAGTGATTCGAGCCATCGAAAAACTTTCTTGGGAAGGTCGCATTGCCTTAATTTCTGGCGAAAGAGTTTTTGTAAATGCCGGAAGACTTTCAGGACTTCAAGTCGGGGACATTTTAAAAGTTTCTGAAGAGGGTGAGGATGTTTATGACCCAGAGACCGGACGTTTTATAGGGAAGGCTCCTGGGCGCTTAAAGGGATCAATAGAAGTCATCAGCTACTTTGGGAAAGACGGGACCATTGCCGTTTATCACTCAGGAAGTGGCTTTAAGGAAAATGATAAAGTTGAACTTTATTAGTTGTGCTTGAAACTCTAGCTAGCTTGTTATTTCTTTAAAATTTTGTTAAGAAAAACCTTATGTTACACATCGAAAGTCAGTGGATTGGGCTTCAGCCTTATCAAAATAGTTTAAAACTTCAGATGGATTTACACTCTTTAGTGCTAAAGACGGCGCTTCCTTGTGTTTTAG
This sequence comes from uncultured Pseudobdellovibrionaceae bacterium, assembly GCA_964389375.1. Taxonomy (GTDB): domain Bacteria; phylum Bdellovibrionota; class Bdellovibrionia; order Bdellovibrionales; family UBA1609; genus CAYMDP01. The sequence continues at coordinate 5,563 of CAYMDP010000061.1, forward strand.
GACTTGAGCAAGAGCCTTGTGTGACGTTGGGGCTTCGCGGAAATAAAGATCAAGATTTAACCTGTTCAGAAGAAGAGCTACATGCAAAGGGTTTTGAATTAATTCAAGTTCCTCGCGGGGGCCAGGCGACTCTTCATTCTCCTGGGCAGCTTGTGATCTACCCCATAGTTCCTTTGCAAAAGTGGCAGCTTCGTGTGCGTGAGTATGTTGAGCTTCTGGTCGAGGCTAGCCGACTTTGTTTAGGGCAGTATGGCCTTGAGGCAAAATCAAAAAGCTGTGCTCCTGGGCTTTACACTGAAACAGGAAAAATCGCTTTTTTTGGGATTAAGATTCAAGAGGGGGTCAGCATCCATGGCCTTGCTTTAAATGTTTCCAATCGCCTTGAGGACTTTGATTTGATTCGCTCCTGCGGAAAAGCAATGGCCCCTCACGATAGTTTGCGCCAACAAGGCATTAACGCCTCACCCCAAGAGGTCTTTCAATGTTGGAATCGGCATTTTAAAGCCCTACTCCTTGACCGAACACCTGAGACTGTTTAAACATAGCGGCTCGTTTCTGTTGGGATATAGCTCAGTTGGTTAGAGCGCTACCTTGACATGGTAGAGGTCTGCGGTTCGAGTCCGCATATCCCAACCACTTTCCTTGGGTGGGAATGTTAAAGACAATCAGAACATTTTTACCTTTAGTTTTCTCATCAATTTTATTCGTTGGTCTGATTTGGTTTTTGGGTTTTGGCTTTGGTTCGGTGCCTGCTCTGGCCCCATTGTTTCATCCTGCCAAAGGCCTGTGGGGCTTAAACACGCCTAAGGTTTCCGAATTCAAGCGAATCCAGTCGAACCAATTAAAAGAAGAAGTTAAGGTCTATTGGGATCAGGACCGAGTCCCAAGAATTGAAGCTCAAAACAGAGCCGATCTGTACTTTGTTCAAGGCTACCTCACGGCCCAAGAGCGTTTGTTTCAAATGGATATCCAATCTCGGTTGGGTGGAGCAGAGCTTTCTGAGCTGATCGGGCCAAGAACTCTTGAAATGGATCGTTTTTTGATTCGCATTGGGCAAAGATTTGCATCCCGCGTGGCCTTATCTGAGGCCCTTAAAGATCCCGAGACTTTTGAGGCTCTTGATGCCTATTCAAAGGGTGTAAATGAATACATTCGAAATTTAGACGATGAGGACCTCCCTCCAGAATATTTAATTCTGGGTGCAAAACCGAAAGAGTGGTCTCCTCTTCGAACGATGAATCTTCTTAAGATGATGAGCTATATGTTGTCGGGCCGTAGCCGAGATCTGATGCTAACCGAATTCGAAGGTACCTTTGGTGAAGATTTCGTGAATTTATTTTTTCCACCTGTCGGTAAAATCGATTCACAAAAACAATTCAAGACTAGCCTTAAAGAATTTCCTGAATTTCTTCTGCCCTTAAGTGGGAATGGAAGTAATAACTGGGCGGTCTCTTCTGAAAAAAGTAAAACTGGAAACATACTCCTCGCCAATGACACCCATTTAAGTTTTTCTCTTCCTGCAATTTGGTACGAAGTCGAATTAATTGCGCCCGGTTTAAGAGCCTATGGGGCCAGTCTTCCCGGAAGTCCGGGCGTCTTAATTGGAAGCACAGCCTCAACCGCCTGGGCCGTAACAAACGCAGCCTCGGATGTGTTTGATTGGTATGAAGTTGAGTTTAAAGATCCAGAGTCTTTGGATTTTTGGTTTGATGGAAAATGGAATCAAGGCCGAGAAGAGCTTGAGAGAATTTTTGTCCGTGGCAAAGAGAGCGAAGAGTTAAAAACTCCATGGGTCTTGCAAGGCCCCGTTATTCATAGGCAGGGCGCCCTTGGGCTTGCACTGAGGTGGACTTCTCATGACCCAAGTAACGAACTAAAGACCTTCCTTCAGTTGAATCAAAGCCAAGATTATCGGGCCTGTAAAGAGGCTTTAAAGTTTTTTAAAGCCCCTGCGCAGAATTTTTTATGTGTTGATACCCAGAATTTGGGTTTGGTTCATCAGGGGCGTTTTCCTCGGCGGGATGCTGGGCAGGGGCGTCTTGTGATGAATGGCAGAACTCTTCAGTCCGCATGGCCTGCTTGGATTGAGGATAAAGATTTGCCCCAAGTTGAAAACCCTAAATCGGGCTATATCCGCTCAGCCAATCAAGATCCAACTGGAGAAGAGAGTTTTGATCTAAACGCAAAGCCCATCTACTTGGGTTGGGATCATGAAGATCCTTACAGGGCTCAGAGCATTCGAGAAAAGCTAGAAGCAAAGTCTGATTGGACTTTGGAAGATTTTAAACAGCTTCAAAACGATTCCGTCGATTTTTATCTTAAAGAGATGGTTCAATTTATGATGCCTTTTGTATTTCCGGAGTTTTTGACTACTCCCCAGTTGAAAGAACTTTATCAGGATCTTTCGTCCTGGGATTATTCTTTTAAACCGGATTCAAAGGTCGCAAGCTTTGTGGAAGAGTGGATTCGGGAATTTGAATCTGAAGTGTGGGAAGGCGTTATCCAAGCCGGACTAATTGACTACTCAAAATTTTCATTAAAACGCAAAGCTTTTGAAAATTGGCTAAAATCAACTCTTCTGCAGCCAAACAATAAGACGGCACATTTGATTCTCTCGAAAGATCAAAATGGAAATCAAGTTCGGATCATTGATTTAATAAGACAAAGTTTTTTAAAGAGCTTTGAAACATTAACTCAGAAACATGGGCCCTATGGAGACTCTTGGCAGTGGGGATCTGCTCGGCCCTTGACTTTCGATCATGTGGGACGAATTCCTGGTTTTGGTGAGATCTTAGAGGGTTCATTCGGAAATAGAAATGCGATTGCTTCCAATAAACCGGCTCATGGGGCGGTTTGGAAAATGTTAGTCGAGATGAATAAAAATCAAATGCCAAGACTTCTGGTCAATTATCCCGGAGGCCAATCTGGGCACCCCTTTTCAAAAGATTTTACTCGCTTTTTAAAATCTTGGGGAGAGGGCCAGCTTCGCGAAGTTTCTTGGTTTCAAGACGAAGAGTTGTGGCAAGGGACGAAGTGGGTATTTCAGCCGTGATATTTTTTATCTTTTTGACTCTATCAAGTGCCTTGTTTTTCTTAAGCCCCTGGTGGGGCTTTATAGTCTTAGGTTTTCTGGGTGGCGTAGTATTAAAAAACTTTATAGATCTATGGAGAATTATTTTTGTTTCAGTATTTTTAAGTGGCTCGGCAAGTCTGATTTTTCAGATTTTTAGATTCGATGACTTAAGGGCTGAAAGAATTTCTGGCTTGCTGTCTTTGCCTCATCCCTTAGTTGCAGTATTTCTATCAGCCCTAGTTTTTTCGGTCTTAAGTTTTGTCTCTGCTTGGTTTGTTTTAGAACTCAAAAAATCAGTCTCTCAGTGAGTGCCGGGCACTTATGGGTTTTTTACGAGCTGACTGGTGTGAGGAAGAAACTCCAAAGGGTCTACGGTTTTTTTACTGCGGATTAATTCAAAATGAAGATGTACACCAGTGGCGCGTCCGGTTCGGCCCATCTGACCGATCTTTTGACCAAGCCGAATTCTTTGCCCCTCTTTAACGGAGATCTTATGAAGGTGGGCATACAAAGAGGCCCATTCAGAATCAAACTCAATCAACACCATTTTACCGTAGCCCTTAAAGCCCCGGCCTGCATAAACCACTCGGCCCTCATGGGCTGCAAATATCGGGGTTCCTCTAGGGCCTCCGAAATCAATCCCCTGATGCCGTCGATTTTTCGGTGGAGAAAAATGCTGGGTAATTCGGATGTCTTTAACTGGCCAACTGAGCTGAAAAGGAGTCTGAGACTCAGCTCCGTGAAGTGGGGGTCCTTGAAAGGGGCCAGGACCTCTGAATGTTGGGGTTTCAAGCTGGGCACAAGAGGCTAAAAACAAGCCGCTTAAAACCAAAAGAGCACGAGTCATTTCAATAGGCTAACCCGAAAAACCCCAAAGGCACCAGGCTCCTTTTAAAGGCCACGCCGCAGCATATCTCAAAATAATACAGTACTCTCAGCTATGTTTATTCGACCTCAGATTTGGTCAGCTTGAGTTCATATTTTCCATATAATTCCCATCACTTAGTCTCGAGTTGAGGCGTTGCAAAAGCCCATGGCTAGACCTTAGTCGGCTGACTATCAGCTATGGGCTTTGGACCCCTGGCATATGGCCTAAACTATTGAATTTACGTGAATTTATATGGCACCGGGACTGCAATTTAAGTCTGAATCATGCTTATCGGACTTAAGAGACTCCTTATTCTAAGCCTTCTTCTTTCGAGCTTTACCGCTTGGGGCACGGGCGTAAAAAAGACGTCTCGATCTGAGTCAGTGGCAGGCGTCTGCACCGGCGAATGTTTAAAAAACATGATCACTTCTCCCCAGGCTCTTCTTCGAGAATTCGATAAAAAGGTCAGTCAAAAACTGGAGCCAACTCTTCCTCCCACCCTGAGCTATTTAGAGCGACTCGCTCGGCGGGCCGAGACTGAGGCTAAAAAATGCAGGAGCCCTTCGAGTTCCGTCATCAGACGCTTAGGTCTTGCCCCAGAAAGTAAAATTTGTGGAAACCGCTCAAAGGGCAAGTGCTTTGAAGCCGTAAAGTGGGCCCTAAAGCGTGCTGGTTTAACTGATGGATACCTCAAAGGAGGCCACGCCGTCGAAGCTCATTCAAAAGGCTACCTAGAGGAAGAAGGCTTCGTAAATAAGATCCACCGCTTCGACGAATTCTCTGCCCCCAAGGGTGCAGTTTTGGTCTATCGGGATACAAAAAGCAAAAGAGGTTCGGGCCATATCGAAATCGTGACTAAAAAGGGTCAGTACTGTTCGGACTTCTGTAGCGCGAAGCCGGTCTCTACTCGATTGCCGCGAAAACTCGTCGGTGTGTACGTAAAACAATCAGAACTTTTAACCGCAAGTGTAGAAAAAACTAAAACAGAGAAAACCAAGGAGCCCCTATGAAGAGGCCACTGCTGCACGTCTTACTCACACTTAGTGTGATCCATCCGGTAAGTTTTGCCTCGGGATCTTCCGCCGATAGCAAAACACCTCAAGTTTCGTCGAAGATTCATAAATCTGTCGATGGAAAACGAACTCCACAAAATTGCTCGCAACTTTGTATGGAAGCCAGTCTTTCAAGGCAAAAAATCAAAGACTTAATCGAGCGGCACGGAGTTCGCCCCAATATCCTGGACAAAAAGACTTACGATCAACAGACGGAAATCGTATTTTTAACAACAAAAGAAATTCATAGTTTTGTGCAAAACAATAGATCACTCATTGAAGATCCACAAAAATCCGAAGAAGCACTGTCAGAATTGGTCAGCATCTGGCTATTGGCGATCGAATTTGATCCTCACCACGCCATTGCCATTCAGAATGCCGAAGTCTTAGATCCGCATTTTGATAGGCTGCAAAACCACCTTAATGCACAGCTTAAGAAAAGAGAAAAAAGTCGCCCTCGTCAGGGTTTAGTAAATTTACGTCTAGCTTTAGCTATCGCAGAAAGCGAGTTGAGCGGAGAAGGAAACGCAAAAAAGTAGAGCTTCTAAAAATTGGAGACCAAGTTTACTGTCTCTTGATTTTATTTCAGGAAGACTCGAGGCCCAAACAATTCTAGAGCTCCTGATAGATCTTAAACTCCCCAGAAAATCCCTTAACTTCCTTATGGATATTTTCGATCTCACTGGCATTGCTGGCAGATTTTAAAACTCTAGAGATCCATTGACCGACGATCTTCATCTCAGCTTCTTTCATTCCACGAGTCGTCAGTGCTGGAGTTCCAATGCGAATTCCACTGGTAACAAAGGGACTTCGTTTTTCATTGGGGACGGTGTTTTTATTAACGGTAATACCGGCATGATCCAGGGCGATCTCTGCATCCTTTCCGGTCAAATCTCGATCGGAAAGATCCAAAAGCATTAGGTGGTTGTCTGTACCGCCTGTGACCAATTGAAAGCCTTCATCCATTAAAACTTTTGCGAGGGCTTGAGCATTCAAGACGACTTGCTTTGCGTAATTCTTAAATCCAGGCTTCAGCGCTTCACCAAAGGCCACAGCCTTCGCTGCAATAACATGCTCTAAAGGGCCACCCTGAATGCCTGGGAAAATCTTAGAGTTTAAGGCTTTTGCCTGAGCATCGCGGCAAAGAATAATTCCACCTCTTGGACCTCGCAAAGTCTTGTGAGTTGTCGAGGTCACATAGTCCGAATAAGGAATGGGGCTTGGGTGAACGCCACCGGCAACAAGGCCAGCAAAATGCGCCATATCGGTCAATAGCACCGCACCAACTTCATCCGCAATCGATCTAAATTTTTCGAAATCTAAAACTCGAGGGTAGGCACTGTAACCTGAGATAATCATTTGAGGTCGATGTTTTTTTGCAAGGTCCCGGATCAGATCGTAATTTAATCTTCCAGTTTCTGGATCCAGTCCATAGTGCTGGGCCTTAAATAAGATCCCACTAAAATTAACAGGAGATCCATGAGTCAGATGTCCTCCGTGGGATAGATCCATTCCAAGGACTGTGTCTCCAGGTTTTAAAGCCGCCAGATAAACTGCCATATTGGCTTGAGACCCACTGTGAGGTTGAACGTTCGCATGCTCGCAAGAAAAAAGCTCTTTCGCTCGATCAATTGCAAGTTGTTCGCTTTGATCTACAAACTCACAGCCACCATAGTAGCGTTTTCCCGGATAACCTTCAGCATACTTGTTGGTCAAAATCGAACCTTGAGCTTCAAGAACCGCAGGGGAGACATAATTTTCTGAAGCGATCATCTCCAGACCAAACTTTTGTCTTTCAGCTTCTTGATTAATAATTTTCGCAATCTGGGGATCTTTTTCAGAAAGAGTCATCAGGTTCCTCCGCTAGGGGCAAATTTTAAAAATTCAGGTTCTTAAGACTCCGACGTCGGAGTTGACCAAAGTTTATCGACTCGCTTTTGATGCCGATCGCCCTCAAAAGCCGTGCTTAAAAAAACTAAAAGGGATTTCTCGCACTCGGCAAAATCCATCGTACGAGCGCCAAAGCAAAGAACATTGGCATTATTATGCTGCCTAGAAAGTCTTGCCATTTCCTGATTCCAACAAAGGGCCGCGCGGATGTGAGAATACCGATTCGCACGAATCGCCATTCCTTGCCCACTGCCACAAACTAAGACTCCAAAGGTCGTATCATCTTTAACCTGCTTCGCAAGCTTATCCGCGTAATCCGGGTAATCGACAGACTCAAGACCAGAGGTCCCAAGGTCTTCCCATGGAAGCTCTGGAACCGTGTGGATCAAATGATCCTTAAGAAGAAGGCCCGCATGGTCGCAGGCAATAAAAAGAGTCTTAATTGTTTCACGAGGAATTTTTGCAGAACTCATAAGAAGCCTTTCCCAAGAGTTGCGCCTATCCAATCATTTCTAAGCAAAAAAGTCGCCCATTTTCTTCACTATCTACCTAGATAGACACCCAGTGTGAACCAACCTTTAGAGACGATTTACTTCAGCTGGAGGATACCCATGAAAAAAAGATGACCGGGACCTTAGAGGATGTCGGGCTGATCTGGGGCGCAGATTCGTTCACGACCGGATCTGCCTCAAAGGCAACCTCAGGTCAAAATTAGAGATTCAAGACTATTCGATTCCGAGTCCGGATCAAAATGAGGATTTTTAAGAATGGTTTCTTGAAACTTATCAGAGTTAAGCCTGCTCGGAAAACGAGATTCCCATGGTTTTTTGCAATACCTCTAATTTGTATTCAGAGTTGGGGGAGGCACTACGGCGAAGAACTGCTCAAATACAATTCAAAAAGAGGCCAGAAGCTCTCGCTCAAATTTAAACAGACAAGAAGTGTTACAAAATAGGACTGGGTGGAGGGTGAAATTAATTTCTACAAAGCTCGACCAGCAAGCCAATGGAATTGTTTTTTCAGAGTATTCGCTTCTAATTTAAAAAGTGTCCGCCGAAGACTAGTTTCGCAGGGCGGCCCAAATGTATCCTGGTTATTAGAATGAGCCAAACGGGCCGACCGAGAATGTCCGACGGCTGAGGCGGAGCACTTTTTAAATTAGAAGCGAAT
>CAYMDP010000062.1:0-13278 GCA_964389375.1 uncultured Pseudobdellovibrionaceae bacterium
TTCTTTTTGTCCTCTAGAAATCCACAGCGCGTCCAAACCAAATGCCGGCTCTCGAGTGGATATCCCATCGACAGGATGGCTGACATTGCCAGGATCCATTGCCAAGTAGCAATCCGGACGAAGAGTGCCACCACCGACTTTATTTCCCTTAACCAGCACACGATATTCACCTGGTTCAAGTTGCAAATTGTCTCGGATATGGATGCTTGGAACCACTATTCCCATATCCAGAGCAAATTGTTTTCTGATCGAGACGATTCGCTCAAGCAAATCGCCACTTTGTTCAGATTCTACGATACTAATTAATCCATACCCAACTTCGAGTTCAACTAAGTCCAAAGGAAGCAGGCTTTCGACATTTTCTTTTTGAGGTTTTCTAAGAGCCTCTTCTTTTTCGTGACGCTCGTTTTGATCTTTTTCTTCTTGAAATTTAGTAATCATCCAAGCCACCACACCCATAAAAATACCGACCGAGAAAAAGGGAAGGGTTGGAAGTCCGGGAACCAATCCTAAGGCCCCAAGAATAACTGCAGAAATTGCCACTGCTCTTGGTTTTAAGAAAAGTTGTCCAGCAAACTCGATCCCCATATTTTTACTTGAAGAGTTACGAGTGACAACAATACCCGCGGCTGTAGATATAATTAGAGCCGGGATCTGACTGACCAATCCATCCCCGATTGTCAGCATGGTATAATATTGAGCCGCTGTCCCAACATCTAAGCCTTGCTGAAAAACTCCGATCACCAAGCCACCTAGAATATTGACGATGGTGATTATAATCCCTGCGATGGCGTCTCCGCGAACGAATTTGCTGGCACCATCCATAGATCCAAAAAAGTCAGCTTCAGATTCGATTTCTTTTCGGCGTGCACGCGCCTCGTTCTCGGTGATCAATCCCGAATTTAAATCGGCATCAATAGACATTTGTTTACCGGGCATCGCATCCAAAGTAAATCGTGCCGCGACTTCTGCGACTCGCCCAGAACCCTTGGTGATCACGATAAAATTGATCACGACCAAAATCACAAACACAATAAGACCGATCACATAATTTTGTCCGACAACAAAATTTCCAAAGGCCTCGATCACTTCACCTGCAGAACCTGGACCTTGATGTCCGTTTGCTAGAATCAATCGGGTCGTGGCGACGTTTAAGGACAGGCGAAAGAGCGTCGTCATCAATAAAAGACTTGGGAAGACACTGAAGTCCAAAGATCGATCGGTATAAATCGCAACCAAAAGAATTAATAGAGATAAGCTGAGTGATAAGGTCAGGGCCATATCTAGAACTATCGGAGGAAGCGGCACCATCATCACCGCAAGAATTCCGATTAAGCCAAATGCAAGCAGTAAATCGACATTCTTCGTGACTCGATCAAATCTTTTAAGAAATTGAAAAATTTGATCCATAATCAGACTTTCCTTCTTTTTAACTTAAAGACATAAGATAAAACTTCAGCGACCGCTGTATACAGCTCACGTGGGATGGACTGACCCAGTTTTAAGGTCTTATAAATGGTTCGCGCCAAAGGCTTGTTTTCTACGATCGGAATATTGTGCTCTTTAGCCAGTTCCTTAATTCGGGCGGCGACAAGTTCAGCACCTTTTGCCACTAAGGTTGGCGCGACCATGTTTTGATCGTATTTTAAGGCGACGGCGATATGGGTCGGATTGGTTATGATGACGTCGGCCTTGGGAACTTCGCTCATCATCCGACGGTTCGAAATCTCCCTTTGGATGCGCTTAATTCTTGCCTTAATCAGCGGATCCCCTTCTCGCGATTTCATCTCTTCTTTGATCTCTTGCTTGGTCATCATCATTTGCTTTTCCATGTCATACTTCTGGAAAAGAAAATCGAGACCTGCAATCACACCCATGAAAAAGCCAACACTTCCGAAAAGCTGAACCGTAATATCTCCGAGGTAAACAAACATCTGAGCCACAGAAAGATTGACCAGATTTGGAACCATAAAAAGCTGAGAGCGAATAATCAAAAAGGCGATGGCCAAGACCGCACTCAACTTAAGAGTGGCCTTAACGCCTTCGACCAAAGAGCGCAGACTGAAAATTCGTTTAAACCCGGCCAATGGGTCCAATCGCTCTGGCTTAAATTGAAGAGCCTCTTCATTGTATAAAAATCCAATTTGAAGCACTGAAGATGCAAAGGCGACCAACCACACCAAGCCCATCACCGGTAACACCAAAATAAGAGTCTTTCCGATCGCAAATTTTAAGGCGGGAACAAAGTCCCCCGTCTTTGCTGCTTCTAAGAAAAAGGGTCCAAATGAGGCGGTAAAAGTTTGTGAGATTTGCTCTAGATAAAATCGACCAAGAAACCAAATGGCGATGATTCCTGTAAAGATCAATAAAACAGAGGCTAACTCTTTGGTCTGAGCCACCTGACCCCGCTTACGAAAGTCTTCCCTTCGTTGCTGCGTGGCTTCTTCTGTTTTTTCGCCCTGATCTGACTCTGCCATTGTTCCTTCCTGGAACTTAAGTTCATCCTAAAAAGTTTTCAGTAAGCTAAACAGTCTAAGAGTTGTTACCTCTAATAAATCGTTCATCTGCCATAACAAAAGCGGGATCGTAATAATCATAACCGCAAATCCAACAAGAATATTAACTGCAAGACTTGTAATCAATACGTTAATCTGAGGAACCGCTCGACCAATAACGGCCATGGTAATATTCATTACTAAAACTGAAATCATGACGGGAGCCGAGATCTTAAGTCCAACCAAGACAATCTCTTGAACAAAGGCTCCGACTCCGCCGAATTGACTCAAACTAAGTAAGGTCTCCGAAATCGGCACCATGCGAAAACTATCCACCAAACCAGAGATTAAAAGATGATGCCCATTAATCGCTAGAAAAAACATTGTCGCTAAGATGACATAAAATTGCTCGATCGCGGTACTCATCCCCCCGAGGGAAGGGTTAAAAAGCTGGGCGCCCGCGAGACCCATCGAAACACTTATAATTTCTCCGGCGACCTGAACTGCATGAAAAAATAAGCGTGCAAGAAACCCAATACAAAGACCAATAAAAACCTCACGCACGCAAAGCCAAGCCAAAACATCGGTTTCAAGTCCATCGCGAACCTGGTTCCATCCGACGACCGGAAAAATGATCATGGTCATGGCAAGAGCGAACAAAATCTTAATAGGTGCGGGAATCCCTTCGGTGCCAAAGACGGGCCAAGCCACGACAAATGAAGAAACCCGCAAGAGCACCAGTGCAAATGCGATAATTTCAACTTGAGAAAAGGAGAAAACCGATGCCAAACTTAGTTCCTCACGTATTCAACCAGTCCCTCAAACAGACCGATTGTGAATTGACTCATTACATCCATCATCCAGGGAGCCGCAATAATCAGAACCATTCCGACAACAACCATCTTAGGAATAAAGGCAAGAGTGGCTTCATTGATCTGAGTGACCGCTTGAAATACACTCACGATCAGACCAATCACTAGGGCTCCAATCAACATTGGTGAGGCAATCAAAGCCGTCGTCTTCAAAGTGTCTTGGCCCAATTTTAAAATCAACTCTTCTGACATAAATCTCCTTGGCTATCCAAAGCTCTGAACTAAGGATCCGAATAAGAGCGCCCATCCATCCACAAGTACGAACAACATAATTTTAAAGGGCATTGAGATCACAACAGGCGGAAGCATCATCATCCCCATCGCCATCAAAACACTGGCCGCGACCATATCGATAACTAAAAAGGGTAAGTAAATGATAAAGCCAATCTGAAAGGCCGTTTTAAGTTCGGATAAAACAAAGGCCGGAATTAAAACCTGAGTCGGAACATCTGCTCGGGTTTGAGGTCTTTCCATTTTCGACATCTTTACGAAAAGGGCTAAATCTGCGTCCCGGGTTTGATGGAACATGAACTTTCTTAAAGGAGCCAAAGACTTATCAATCGCTAAATCTTGACTGATTTTTCCGGCTAAAAATGGCTGAACTGCTTCGGTATTAATCGTAGAGAAAAAAGGCGACATCACAAATAGTGTTAAAAATAAAGCCATCCCCACCAAAAGCTGATTAGGAGGCATTTGTTGAGTGCCAAGCGCTTGGCGAACAAATGACAAAACAATAATGATGCGAGTAAAGCTCGTCATCAAAATCAAAATGGCCGGCGCCAAGGTCATTACCGTCAGCATCAAAATGATTTTAATCGAATTCACAATCTCGGTTGGGTCATCCGTAGATTTCAATCCCAGATTGACTGAAGGCAGAGTCATTTGAGCCAGCGCACTTTCCGAAAGAAGAAGTGTGGCTAAAAATGCGATGACTATGGCGATATATCCGTAGAGCGGCTTCAAATGGACCTCATTCCCTTCATCTTTGTCTTTACGACATCTTTTACGCTTCCGAAAGCGAAGGACTCTTCTTCGTACTGGCTCAACTCACGTGGATCAGCGTCCATGTCTAATTCTGTGTCAAATTTTTGTGGAAGATCCTGGGGCAATTCATCGTCAATTAAGGAAAGGCTTTTTATCAAGTTGATGCTGTGATCGGTGACACCAATCAACATCGACTCACCTGCAACATGGACAATGGCTAAGCTTCGCTTAGGTCCCATTTTAAACTGAGTGAGGATCTGAATTTTGGCTTGGCTTCCGATGGGATTTTTCTCTTTTGACCATCTTCGCGTGGCCCACATTAAAAGACCCGCAACAACCAATATGACGGCCAAACTTAAAACCATTCTTTGCAAAGACGAATCGCCAACTTTGCTTTTTTCGGGAACTTTTGTAAGAACTGGGATTTCGGCCTCGGTGAGCGCCTCATTTAAACTTTTGTCATCCACACCAAGCTTGGTTGTAGACTTATTTGTCTTAAGATCCGAGAATGTCTCTTCGGCATTTGATTCTGCCGCGGACGAATCGGCGTTTTCGCCAGACGTTTCTTCTGAAGCCTCTGCCTCAAGACTTTGGGGCTTCATATTTGTTGTCACTTGAGTTTCTGCCTTTAGTTGCTCCAAAGCCGAGGTCTCGGCCCAGGCAAAGCCAGAAAACATGCATGAAAATACTGTGATAAACAACACGACTCGCGACATAGTGATCCCCACCTGTTTACTTTAGCTGCTCAACGCGCTCTGTTTGCGAAATGATGTCGGTCAAACGAACTCCGAACTTTTCGTTGACGACGACGGCCTCTCCGCGAGCGACAAGTTTGTCATTCACTAGAACTTCCATCGGCTCACCCGCAAGCTTACTCAGCTCGATGACACTGCCTTGGCCCAAGTTCAGAAGTTCGCTGACCACCATTTTGGCGCGACCTAACTCGACTGTGACTTTTAATGGAATGTCCATGATCAGTTTTAGATTGCGATCATGGTTCTCTTCGTCGGCTGCGGCTTTGTCCTCCGCCTTTTTCTCGGCTGCTGTCATCGCAGCATCTGGTGCTTCTGCACTAAGAGCCTCCATTTCTGCCTCTAGATTTGCTGCCGCGCTTGATTTATCGTCTGCCATATTCTTGCCTCACTTCGTTATAGGACGAGTCACTTGCACTGCGACTGTTCCGTGATGAATTCCATAATAAGCTTTATACTTCTTAACCCCTTCAATCTTGACATCAAATTCCCCGGTAACATCTTGATTTAGAGGAATGACGTCGCCAACTTTTAGCCCCATCAGATCTTGAAGAGTGATGTGGCTTTCTCCTAAATGAACTTGAACATCGACTTGTGTGTCTAAAAGTTGTTTGCGGATCGTAGAGGTCCACATTTTTTTATCTGTCTGATCTGATTCAACTTGAAATCCGGTGGACAGCTTTTGTTTTATGGGCTCGATCGTCGCGTAGGGAATCACTAAGGTGATCGTTCCATTTGCGTTTTCAAGTTCCACGTCAAATGTCGAAGCAATCACGATATCTGTTGGAGGCACAATCCCGACGAACTGAGGATTGATTTCGGTCCGAACGAAGCTAGCACCAATGACTTCAACAGAGGCCCAGGCATTCTCAAGATCTTCAATTGCAAGGTCCACAACCTTTCGAACAATTGAAAGCTCGATCGGCGTAAAGTCTTTTCCTTCAATTTTTGTATAGGGTCGATCCGCTCCACCAAAAAAACTATCAACCAGAGCGTAGGCTAGCTTTGATTCGATCACCAAAAGGGCCGATCCTCTTAAGCTGCTAAATCTCAACACACTCATACAAGTCGGCATCGGCAAGGTATTGATGAACTCACCAAATTTTAAGAAATCTGTGCTGGCATGATTCAGAGTTGCAATTTTTCGAAGTGCTGATGACAAGGAGACACGGAATGAGCGCATGAATTTTTCGTAGATGACATCTAACTGAGGAAGACGACCACGAATAATTCGGTCTTGACTGGTTAAGTCGTAAACGACGACGACGCGATCGTCCCCACCTTGGCCGCCGCCACCACCGCCGCCTTCTTCATTGCCGGCGGTTTCGCCGTCAGAGACTGCGGCGAGGAGGGCATCAACTTCACTTTGGGATAAAACCTGACTCATGCTCGCTCCCTTATCTCTTAGTTAGAGAAAATAAACTCAGTAAAGTAGACCTTCATGATCTGACCTTTAGTTAAGAACAGATTCACCTGGTCGCGAATTTCGTCTTTAAGGGCATCCGTCCCCTCTTTGGTTGAGATGCTCGTGTAAGACTTGCTAGAAAGAATAATAATGATGATGTCGCGAATTTTTGGCTTTAACTTTTCGATCTCTTCCTGAACTTCGTCTCCCGAAACTTCGAGCTCCATATTGATCTTCGCCAGTTTTCGTCCTCGACTTTGAGCTAGATTCACCAAGAAAGTCTCAAGTGGAACAAGTTTTCCGATGTATTCCTTGTCGAGTTGCTCGCGAACCATGGTTTCTTTTTCGCCCTTGATCACATCATCAAGACCTGGTTGCGCTGCTTCTTTTTGTTTTCCCATCCAAAGCATTGCGCCGACCGCGAGAATAAAAACCATATTCACCAGCGCCAGGATGATAAACAAAGTTGGCTTCTGACCGCCACCCTTCGAACCTGATGATTCCGGTTGAGCTTGTGGAGCTGCGTTTTCTGCCACTGAAGTCCTCCTTCGGACACCCGACCTTCGTCGGTCATTAAACCAATATCGCAACGACATCTTTTTTGCTTTTATACAGCCCAAAGATTGGTCGTGGCTCTTCAACACATTTGTAGAGCAACGGAAGTGCCAACTGGTCTTAGGTCTTTGTTAGGTCTTTTTTGCGGCTTGGATATGCACTCAAACCATTGATTCAGTGATTTGATTCAGTATGTAGGTCGGGAAAAATGAGGTTTAAACCTCTTGAAGAGTGACAGAAACGCCAAGCCCTTAGGGCGATTTTTTGACAGGACTGAGGCCGGAAGAAAGAGCTTCTGCTTTTTCTTGTAGCAGGACTTTATGCAAGCCGGGAGTCGATGCAATTAAGAACTCATCATCAAGATGAAACTCTTCTCCTTTTGCATTTGAAACTCTGCCGCCACTTTCGCGCACTAGCAAAGCCCCCGCGGCTGTGTCCCAGGGCTTTAAGTTGTACTCCCAAAAACCATCAAAGACACCTTCCGCAACCAAGCACAGATCATAGGCTGCACTGCCTGCCCGGCGCAGTCCGCGAGCCTTCGCAACCACTCGACTAAAAATCGCAAGTTGTCTTTGAAGAGTTTCAGAATCTAAAGCGTTAAAACCTGTTGCAAGAAAAGAGGATTCTAAGCGATCGCAGCCGCTGACGCGGATTGGTTTTCCATCCCGAAAGCTGCCCTCACCCACCATCGCACTATATGTCGTGTTCAACATCGGAACGTCCACCACACCGACCTGTAAAGCCCCTTTATGCCAAAGACCAATGCTCGTGCAAAAAATGGGAAAGCGATGAACGTAATTGGTGGTTCCATCCAAAGGATCCACGACCCAAAGGGAGCGATCTGGACTGAAGGCCTTAGGCTTAACTCCAGATTCGTAACTTTCTTCTTCTCCCAGAAAGCCAATTTCAGGCGTCTTAGTTTTTAGAATTTCTTGAATGACACGTTCGCTTTCGCGGTCGGCCTCCGAGACTAAACCCAAAGCGCCCTTTTCTTGAACCTGCGTCAACTGCCCGAAATAATGGAGCAAAACTTCGCGCGACTTTTGAACTGCCACCAGTGCTGCATCAAGAAATTTTTGTTTTTCAGAAATGGATAAGCTAGACCCCATAGACCTTTCTTCCCCCCGCCCACAGCCTTTGTCAAGACTTTGACGGATTGACCCGACAAGTGGTTCTCGATACGATTAAAGGATATTTCGGAAAAAATTTCGGAGGGGAAACTTAATGGGCAGCAAATCCGGCAATTCAAAAACGGACACAGTCGTTAAATTGGTCTTAATCTTTTTTATATCTCTACTCTCATTTTCAGTTGGAACTTTTGTCGGAAAACAAGTTAGCGATAGCGATCATCGGCGCGCCGCTCTTGAAGACGATTACGGGCCAATGCGTGGAGTAGCTTCGACTGACAAAGCCGAGAAAGATTCTGCCCGCCTTAGCGAAGACGACATTGCAAGTCTTGCCGAAGAATTCATTAACTCCGAAAAAGCAGAAACTGCTCCACCACCTCAAGAGGCGAAGACTGCGGCTAAGAACAGCAAAGAGCCTGCAGAGCTTCAGGGCTACCGTAATCTTGCGGAAGCAAAGCCGACAGGTCAGTACAAAAAAGAAATGGAAACTCAAGATAGAAAAGTTGCGGCTTACAAAGAAAAAATTAAAGAAAAAGTGGAAACACCTAAGCCAACTCCAACGACTCCTTCGACCGCAGCGACCCGAGTTGCTGCCGGAAAAGCTCCAACTCCAGATCCTAAATCTGAAAGAAAGCCAGATAGCGTTCTGCCTTCAGTCGCTTCTTCAGCAATTGGAAAGTTCACGGTTCAGGTCGCATCTTTTGCTGACGAGACTGAAGCCAAGACCCACGCCTCAAAATTGAAAGAGCAGGGTTGGAATTCATTTTATATTCCCGCAACGGTCGCTGGAAAAACTTGGTACCGAGTGAGTGTTGGTTTGTTCACAACCTCTCAAAGTGCAAACGAATTTCGCGCAGAACTTATGCGTGATGCGAAGCTGACGACGGCCATCGTTCAAAAAATCGTTCAGTAATTTTCGTCTAGATCCGGATAAATCCGTCGAAGAGAGGCCCCTGATGACCCAGGTATTAAGGGGCGCTTCTCTCGCTAAAATCACAATGAAATTGAATTTCTTTTAATGCGGTGAGACGGGAAAAGGGAACTGTTACCTCTAGAGCTCGACTCCGAGTGCGAAGTTAAAGGCCCACCAGGACTGGCGTGACCGATCCGGAATCACCCACTTGGTCGAAGTTTCGAAAAAGACGTTCTCGTAGGTTTGCCCTCTTAGCATAAAGCCCCCAAGAAGACCGTATTGAACCTCTGGCTCAGTTCGACGGACATCGACAGACTGATTCAGCTGCGTTCGCAGTCGCTGGCTTAAGACCCCCACTCCCACACCCACAAAGGGTTGAATCAGGCGGGTATTCAAAAATTCATAGCGTAACCAAGGCATCACCTCTAAGACTCTACGCTCGACAAACAGGGCTCCTACCGACGAAGCTTCTGAGTAAGAAAGTAGATTCAAATGAATCGCGATCGAGCGAAACTGACCCCTAAGAAAAATCTCTGGGTTGATTTGGTTTTCTGAAAGCGCCGTGTTCACCTGTTCCTGATAACGACTCTCAAAACCCATTCCGAATCCGTATTTCAAAGTCGCGGGCGAAGTTTCTAAGGCCCAGACCGCTTGAGAAAATATAAAACTTAAAATCAAAAGCTGTCTCATTTACATCCCAAGTTTAAAGGCAAGCGATGTCCCTTGCCTACAAGTTGACTTAAAAGTTCACACTCAAAGGGATCTGAGATTGATTTTTTATTCTGATAAAAGACTTCTAGAAAATCTGCGGATTGAAGCTTGGCTTCGAGCATTCTGGTTTTGATAAGCTCAGGGAGTGCCCTTAAGGCTAAATCCAATTCCTGAAATAGTTTGTTTCGTCCAAGTTCGCCCTTGTAAGCTTCGTGCTGTTCTAGAAGGGCATAAAAAAAGCGCGCAAGTTTAGATCCCTCGAGGTAGCTAAGATAAACGGGCGATTGATTTTCGCGAATCAATTTTAAACTTTGATCACGAAAGGTTTCTGGCGACAAAAACTGAAGGGGCCTTTGATTTAAGGCTCGAAACTGAACATCGGGTCGGTTTAGACTTCGAGACATAAACTCTGGATCTCCAGAAAAAACATGCCCATAAAAATCTGCCAAGCCCTCGTTCCATGAGCGCAGTATCAATGACAAGATATTGGTTTCGTCAAAATCAGCATCAAGGGCTTCGGCGAAGTGAGCGCGCAGTGGTCCTAACACCAGAGTTTCGAAATGAGCGTGAAAGTGTTCGTGGGCCAAAACCCCGGGATTAATTGCCAGTGGAATGTCGGCCAAAGTGTAGGGATTAATTAAAATCACATCGACGCCAGAAAAGTAGCGCGCATTATTGGTTTCACGAAGACCCGATTTTTGAACAGTATGAATTGAGATTCCAACGGATCTTGGCCAGCTTAGATTCTTGTCCCACCCTAAGCTTTTATCGAGAAGAAAAATCCTCTCCATCTGAGCATAGGTTGTGACCGAAAGACTGCTTAAGGGGTCCCGAGGAATAAACAAAGCTCCCGAACGAGCCAATCTAACCTGTGCTTCTTTTCCCCTAAACCCGTTTTGTCCGATACCCGCTTCAACAAAAACTTTGGCCAAACTTCCACGCATCAAATAAGGGGATTCTAAAGATGTGACCGAAACTTCTTCGAGCTGAAACTGTCCCTTTGTATCTGCCCAAGGAAGAAGAAAACGATAAGAAGAATTCGCAGAGCCCACAGGTCGATCGCAAGCCACAGTTAAAGTCAGACAAGCCGCAAGAAGCAAAATGCCGAGCCTCTGCCCTAGACAAAGGCTTAGAACTTTTGATATGGCTTTCAGACTCAAAATGAACTCCGATTTTGGGGCTTGTTTATGCCATCCTCCCGCAAGGGTCACGGAAATTTTGACCAGGAGCAGCATCTAGTGTCGGAAGGGAGCCCAGAGTGTCCTTAAGTGAAAGATTTTCTAAGGAGTTAAACCCTCCCCAGAAGCAAGCCGTAGAGGTTCTTCACGGCCCCCTACTTATCCTCGCTGGTGCGGGCTCGGGGAAAACTCGGGTTTTAACTTACAGGATGGCCAATCTGATCGCTCAAGGGGAAGCCTCTCCGCAAGAAATCCTGGCCGTGACCTTTACCAATAAAGCCGCCAAAGAGATGGAACACCGAATGGTTCAGCTCTTGAATGACTTGGGAATTCCGGTCTACGACCAGCTGTGGATTAGTACCTTTCACAGTATTTGTGCCCGGATCTTACGCGAAGAAATTCATCTTCTCGACTACCAACCCTTCTTTGCTATTTATGATGATTCAGATCAGGTCAGTTTAATTAAAAAAGTTTTAAACCGACTGAACATCAACGAAAAGATGCACACTCCTAAATCCTTTCAGCACCGTATCAACGAAGCCAAACAACTTGCGCTGACACCTGAGGATGCCGAACGAAAGGGAAGTCATTTATTTGATGCGCGCTCGCTTGAAGTTTACAAAATCTATGAAGAAGAAATGAAGCGAGCCAATGCTTTGGATTTTGGGGATCTTTTGTCGAAGACCTATGAGATCTTTAGAATGTATCCGGATATCTTAGAGAAATACCAAAAACGCTTTCGTTTTATTTTAGTCGATGAGTATCAAGATACAAATCACATTCAATATTTACTGGTAAAGCTTTTGGCAAGTGGGCACAGAAATCTTTGTGTTGTCGGAGACGAGGATCAGTCGATTTATTCTTGGCGAGGCGCCGACATTAAGAATATCTTGTCTTTTGAATCAGATTTTCCAGAAGCTCAAGTGATCAAACTTGAAGAAAACTATCGCTCAAGCCAAACGATTGTCAGCGCCGCAAGTCACGTCATCAGAAAAAATACTCAGCGAAAAGATAAAACTCTTTTTACCCAAAATCCGATGGGCGAAAAAATTCGTATTCGGGAAAACCTAAACGAGTACGAAGAGTCGCGCTTTGTTGCCGGACAAGTTGAAGGTTTAGTCTCTCGAGAAAACTATCTCTACAAAGATTTTGCTGTTTTTTACCGAACCAATGCTCAATCTCGAGTGATCGAAGACCAGCTGCGCAGTCACAATATTCCATATAAAATTATCGGCGGTTTAAAGTTTTACGAGCGCATGGAGGTCAAAGACATCATCGCCTACTTAAGACTTTGCCTGAACTCTGCGGACGATGTGGCCGCAAAACGAATTATTAATGTTCCGGCTCGAGGTATTGGAAAAACAACCGTTCAGGCCATCGAAGATTTTGGTATTTCAAAGGGTCTCAGTTTTTATGAGGCCATTATCCCTGGCTCCGAACAAAGGATAGTCCATTCGGGAGCGACAAAAAAGATTCGGCATTTTCATGAGCTTGTTGAAGATCTTAAAGAGTCCGCAAAAAGCATGAAGCTCTCTGAGCTTTTTATTAGGATCCTTGATAAAACCGATTACGCAAAAAGACTTAAAGAAGATGGCAGCCCAGAAGCCTTGGCCCGAATCGATAACTTAGAAGAGCTCGATAGTGCGATTCGGCAGTTTGAACATGAGAGGGGCGAAGAAGGCACTTTGCAGAATTTCTTAGAAGAAATGGCCCTGGTTTCGGACCTTGATAAGTTAGATCAAACTGAAAATTTTGTGACCTTAATGACTCTTCACATTTCGAAAGGCTTAGAGTTTCCCGTGGTGTTTATCGTGGGCTGCGAGGAGGGATTGTTTCCCAGTGCGCGCAGTTTTGACTCCTCAGAGCCTGATGGGCTAGAAGAAGAGCGCCGCCTTGCCTATGTGGGAATGACTCGCGCCAGAGAACGACTTTTTATGACTTACGCTAGGGAGCGAAGAATCTATGGTCAGGAACAAAGCCATGCCCCAAGCCGCTTTATAGAAGATATACCCGAAGAATTTGTACAAAAGGAAAGTACGGTTCAAAGGCCAAAGTTTATGTCTTCGATGTCCAGTGGACTTGGTGGAAATTTTTCTTCGGGACCCAATTTCCGCAGAAATGCGGATGAGGCCTTTGATGATTTTCCGTCTTACGAAGAGTTCTCGGACGATATGGATTCTTCGAGCGGCCGTTATGAAAAGGGTATGCGCGTAAGGCATCCAACCTTTGGCACCGGATCTATTTTTATGGTTGAAGGCTCTGGAGATCAACAAAAGATCAGTGTCC
>CAYMDP010000063.1:0-12857 GCA_964389375.1 uncultured Pseudobdellovibrionaceae bacterium
CTTTGGGCCGCCCTGCGAAACTAGTCTTCGGCGGACACTTACAAATAGAAATGGAAATCTGAGCCGAATATTTGGCTAATAATAGAACATTAAAACAGTGATAGCTTTGGACCACCCTTAAGAACCCTCTTTTGGGCACCCCCAAAAAAGTAATTACTGACTTGGCGAACTCTTAAGTTAAGGCGGGGTCTTGGATTTCGCCGACTAGATCATAGTCGTGGTGATCGGTGATTAGGACGGATACGATGTCTCCGACTTTGGCTTCGCCAGCGCTGATGTAGGTGATTCCGTCGATCTCTGGGGCCTGTTGGGAGTTTCTACCTTGAAGGAGAAGCTCGGTTTCTTCGGATAAACCTTCGACCAAAACGTCCATTCTTCGCCCTAGCATGGCTTTATGCTTTTTGTGGCTGATCTTCTTTTGGGTTTCCATCAAAAGATCATGGCGGCGCTGTTTGGTGTCTTCGTCAATTTGATCTGGCATCTGGCCGGCCTTTGTCTGCTCTTCTTGTGAGTACATAAAGCAGCCGACGCGATCAAACTCATGCTCTTTGATAAATTCTAGAAGCTCTTCGAATTGCTCTTCGGTTTCTCCGGGAAAGCCCACGATAAATTGGGTGCGGATTACGGCTTCTGGGATTTCTTCGCGGATGTTTCGAATGGCCGTTTCGACTTCGGCCCTGGTCATTCTTCGGTTCATCGACTTTAACATCTGGTTATTGATGTGCTGAAGGGGCATATCGAAATACTTCACTAGATTTTTTCGCTCTTTAATTAGCTGCACCATTTCAGGGGTGATCCCATCTGGGTATAGGTAAAGAACTCTGATCCACTCGGCACCCGATTCATCAGATAAAGCCCTTAAAAGTTCGACCGGAGACTCTTTGGCTGAAGCGTCTTGTTTTTTTAAATCCCAGCCAAAATCGGTGAAGTCATGAGAGATCACGATCAGTTCTTTGACTCCGCCTGCGACCAGAAGTTTCGCTTCGCTGACAATGCCGTGAAGCTTTCGGGATTGAAGATTTCCGCGGATTAAAGGAATCGCACAAAAGGCACAGCGTTTTTTGCAGCCTTCTGAAATTTTAAGGTATGCGCGGTACTTCGGCTGAGAATTCACTCTTGGGGTGTGGTCTTCTTGAAGATAGGTCGGAAGATGAAAAAACTTTTTCTCTTCGTTTCCGGAATAAGACTCTTTTAAGATTTTTGCGATATTCTGAAATTGACCCGAGCCCACAAAAAGATCGGCCTCGGGAAGTCCTTCGACCAGGTCATCTTTGTATCTTTGGGTTAAGCAACCCGCGACAACGAGTTTTTTGAGTTGGCCGGATTGTTTAAGCTCGGACATTTCTAAAATCTTATCGATGGATTCTTGTTTTGAAGCTTCGATAAATCCACAGGTATTGACAATGACTGTGTCGGCTTCGTCTGCGTTTTCGGCAACTTGATAGCCTTCTTGCATTAGCGAGCCCAACATCATTTCGGTATCCACTAAATTCTTAGGGCATCCAAGGCTTACGAAATGGACTTTCTTTTGAGGAAGACTAAGATCTTTCAATTGTACTCCGTTATCTCTGCGCCCTTTGGGGGAACATAACTAAAGCGAGAGGCTTTAAGCTCTGCTCCAAATTTTGGGTTTTCAAAGACATACAAAGTCTTGTTGTCGATCTGATCAACAATTTCGATTTGTTCAATTTGTTTAAGGTCTTTGTTTAAAATCATTTTCATCTTTTTTACGTCGCCATCTTTTGCTTTGGGGCTAAGGTCGTATTCTGCTTTTGCCTCTTCTAACTTTCCTTTTGCCTCACTAATCTTAAACTCTTGCTTCAATCGCTCTAGTCGAAATAGCGATGCCAATACCGTCTGACTTCTTCCTTCGACTTCGATCGCCATTTTAGCGACCTGAACTCCGCCTCCGAAATCTTTTGGCAAGTATGTCACTGCCCAAAGAGTTTTGCCGTCGAAGACAATGAGCGTGTGATCTTCACCCTTAAACTCGGCCCGCATACGTCCTCGAGAAATCTCGAGCTGCCCATCACTTTCGACCGTTTTTCCAAGAAGCTCTTGGTGTAGCTTCTTTTTGACATCCATTTTAACGGCTATGGAGGTCTGATATCTGCGAACAACTTCATCAAAAAGGCTTTGCTGAGAATCCTCAGGTCCTGCCATCTCTTTGGCGCTGGTCTTTGTATTCGCCTTGTCGCTCTTATCCGCTGTTTTCGCCTTGGTTTTCGCCGAGGCTTGCTCCTTCGAGCTTAGATCCTCAGTCGGGGCACCCTTTTTTGCAGCAACTTCGTTTAAGTCCTTATTTTTAGCCTGTGCATCTGCACTTCTGGTGCCGAGGGCACAAGCCGAACTAAGGATTAAGAATAAGAGTAGAATAAGTGCTTTTGAAAACATCGGCGGACTATAGCAAAGGCTTTGGAAGCCCGCAAGGTGGCCTATAGGCAAGGCTGATAACGGAGAATCTGCCTCGGGCCACTCCCCCAAGAGCCCTGTATGCAGCTTTAGCCGTCGATCCCGTCGTCACGACATCGTCGACAAACCAAACAGCCTTGTAATTCTGACAAGACAAAGCTTCCTGTCCCCTAAGTCCTAGTCGCAGCTTCTGGCGCTCACTTCGAGCCTTCAGCCTTTGGCCTTTTCCCTCTTGGAATGGCCGCTGAAGTCCCCAAAAGATATCGGCCTTAAGAAGCTGAGCTAGTGCCAGGGCCCAACTTCCCGCATGGTCCATCTGGCCAGCAACTTTCGGGGGTGCCGGAACCAGTAAAATAGGCCGCCTTTTCTTAAGCCCAGCTAAGTCCATTTTCAAAAGCAGCTCTCTGGCCCAAGGAAGAAAAAGGGAGAGGTCTTTCGAATTTTTAAGCGAATGCAAAAATTCATATAAAAGCCAATCGCTTTGGTTCCATTCAAAAAGACTAAAAACCCTTAAGCCCTCAATTTCTTTTTTTACCTTGGTCCTCGAGCTTATCCGCGACCGCAGAAGGCCTTCACAAATTCCGCAAAGCTCTCTTCCATCCCCAAAAGGACTAAAACACAAGCGACAAGGCGCCAAGAAAAGCGAGCGAAGAAACTTCATCAAAACTCTTCATTGCAATCCGCTCTTTGGCCCCCTGGCCATCACAATAATTGAATTCCCCTCTGCCTCCGAGATCCGAACACTAAGCCAGCAGCTAAAGATCAAATCAACACCTAGCCTTTGGACCTAATCCACGTACGAGATATTAGCTCCAGGACGACTAAATGAAAACTGTGTTGACCCGCCTCAAGGGCGCACAGAACATTTAATCATGACAAAAATCTTCTTCTTAATTCTTGGCATCGCGTTCGTTACTGGCTGTAAAAGCGAAAGTTCGGACAAGGCTGCTTCCAATCCTCCCGTCACAGAATTTGAACTCTCTGAAGAATTTCCCGATAGCCTGTGGAGCGGAAGTGGTGAGGCGACTACTGGGGAAGAAGAACCCGTTCAACTGACGACCCTCCTTTCGATCGAAAACAATGTCTTCTTCATGGAAACGAATACTTCAACAGGTTATCACTCAGATTCGATCAATTTCTTTCGCTACACTTCAAAAAACAAGGTCGAATGGTTAGATCAAAACCAACAAAAGATCGGTGACTGCTTTTGCTATTCCCAAGCGTGCACATGCCAAGCAGAGACAAACGGAATGATCATTGAAAGAATAATGAGCTTTTCAAAACTCGGTTTGTCCATCGAGGACAGGGGAGCTCTAAACGAAATCCCCTTTAGAAATCGCCTGAACCTCCGTCTTAAACAATAGATCCACTTCTAGTCAGGAAATCTATAGAAGTTAACCCGCTTTTTTCGGCTTGAATGAAACTGAAATCATCACACCGAGCTTTTCTAGATATGAGATTAGCTTTTCGATGCTCAGGTTTGATATTTTACCGTTTAAAAGCTCACTGACTCGTGGTTGGGGCACATCAAGTATTTTCTCTAGTTCGCGTGGTTTAAGGTTCTTCCTGTTGATGACATCGATAATTTTAAAATACAAATCCGACTTCAGCCGTAAAGAAGCGGATTCTTCTTCACTAAACCCTAAATCATGAAAAACGGAGGTCACTTTCTTCATAAAGCCATCTCCTTACAAGACAGACTTAAGGCGCTTTTTCGCAAGTTCCAGATCAAGCTTTGATGTTTTTGCGCTTTGCTTTTTAAAACTATGAAGCACATAAATTTTATTCCTTATCCGAAGAGTATAAATCACCCGATACCAGCCTTGGTGATCTTGTTCCTTGAGCTCGAAGACACCCGGGCCAATGCTTTTCATTGGGCGACTGCGCAAGGGCTCTAAACCATTTTGAAGTCTATAAAGCTGAAACCCGAGGTCTTCTTTAACGGCCGCCGGGAATCTAGATGCAACTTCTTTGGAGTCCCCCAGCCAGACCACTTCTTTTAAGGACAAGAAGCCTCCAGCTGAGCACATAAATATATATACATTATAATGTATATTTTTGCAAGTTGAACGTCTTGGATCTTCATGCTTGAGATTCTGTGCAAATCCCCAGATGCGGCTAAGAAGAAAACTGTAGCTAGGGGCCCCCTATAGGCTCCGAATGTCGGCCGAGCGGATTGAATTCTCGAATCCATCACCGAACAGCTAAATTACCCATCGGATGCGCTGCGCGCGGGAAGGGGGGTCCTACCTATTGGCCCTAAGGAAGGTCGGGTATTGCTTCGTGATTCATTCCCTCGGTTGGAGTGATCACAAATAGAAATCCGATATCCTCACGACTACTTTCTGCCTCTACCAAGGATTCGCGCTGAGATCTTTTCATGTAATCACTTAGCAATTCTTTAAGATCCTTATTGAACTCTGTTGCCGTCGATGGCTTTAGACTAAGGATTCCATTTACCAGATATTTTCTACCTCGAAATTTTTCGTTCGGAATATGAGCAAAGTTTAAAAGTGAGCGATGCTTCTGATCAACGACTTGCTTCATCAGCGGCATCCCGAAAGATATCCGGCAGTTTCCAGCATAGTCTGACTTTATTTTATTTCCCGCGTGAAGCTCGATGGCGCCAATTTTATCAAGGGCCAACAAGTAGCTATCGACACTTTTTTGGCTGAGTCCATGGCGCTTCTTTAGTTTTTTCCAATCTAGATCAAGTCCAAGAAGTTGATATAAAAAATAATAGGAATTTGGATTCTTAAGAAAATATTCTTGCTGCTTTGGCGTCAGCACTTTTTCTGGTGGCGCCGCCTCTTCAATGGATTTAAAAAAATCGGAAACTCCAATACCCGCCGCACCCAAAACTTTGCAAATTTTGTTGTAAGAGAGATCTTTGCCATTCAGCATCTTTTTTACGCCAGACTCGCTAATTCCCATCTCGCTAGCAAGCCTGCCGTAGCGGACCTTTCGCGCCTTTAAAACTCCTTTAAGCTCTTCCCGGACAACTAAAAAATTATGTGTGCTCATACGCTCCCCCTTAAGCCAGCACACTGACCCATAGGGTAACCATTTTCAACCCCAAACAAAAAAGCTCCTAAAATAGGAACTTTTCGGCGCGTTTGGTCCCCGTTTTAAAAAATCGAGCTCTATCAATCCCAGAGATGCAAGAAACTAAAGCTCAATACCGATCTAAGTTTCTAAACAAGCTTGAACAAATTCTTTGGCTGATACGGACAAAACCGAGGTTCGCCTTTTAACAAATTTCATTCGAAATCTAGACTCTTCGTCAGGCAGCCCATCCGCCAACTTCTTTGTTTAAACTTAAGGTTCCAGGTCCCAAGTGGTAGCGTCACCGCAGCAATTCAAAAATAACTGGTTTGCAATGACGCGCGATTGCTACCAGTTGGGACCTGGAACCTACAGGCGGCAGACCGCCCACTCTATTCGACGCCCCTTTGGCCGTCTAATTCCGAACTCGACATATTCCAAGCGGGATAAGTCCATGGTTTTCACGGCTTCAAAAAGAAATACCGCCACTGAACCGCGGCCAGGATCGGGATTGCGGTCGCTGAATTCGTAGTGGAACATGCGGCGGCCGTTTTCAATCTCGACGCGGGTTTTGATCGTATCACTCGACTGAAATCCGATCGGCAGATAAAACTCTTCGCCAGAGCGTCGATCGACCAGAAGAACTTCTCCGACTTGGGCACCCCCGAGCTCAGGAATATCCGGCGCGTATCCCTTGCATACGGAAATAGAAAGTTCGCAAGTGTCGCCCTGATAATAGCCTTCGATGGATTGCAGAAATTCGATGGCGCGTGAAGTTTTCTTCGTTTGGGAAAAACGCGGGTTACACAATTGTTGGGCTTCTGCCGCTTGTAAAAATAATGATATAAAAAGCCAAATCCAGATCCACATAAATCCTCCCGCGCTTGTTAGACCTCCGCTGAAGCAAGGCCCAAGCCAGCACTAGAACCTATTCAGGCCATCCACGTCCGAATTCCGGACACGGAATCCGGAAACCGAGTCCAGGCTTTTAGACTGTAAGTCGATTTGAAGCGCCCAGCTTCATTGGCTTGAGTTTGAGCTTGGCTAAGTCTTTGCGATAGGTCGGCAGCGGAAGATCCAACAATCACTTTAGGGAGGACCCCATGAATCACTCGTACCTGTTAACACTCGCGCTTTTTACCGGACTGGAGTCGGCGATCGCCCAAGCCGATTTCGAGGCGGATAATTATCCAGTCAACTTTTCCCGATGCGAATACATTGTCAGTCTACCGGATGAGTCTGGCGGCTATCTGCACAGCCGAGACTGTAAGACCGTCTATGTATTGCCCGCTTCCAAAGGCAAGTTTTCCGCAGATGTCCGGCTTAATGACTCTGTCCTTGATAAGAACTGCGAATCTTTTGATATCCTTCACGAGATCTATCTTAAGAAATCACGTGCATTGCGAGAAACCCAAACCCAGTTAAATTCACTCGAGGCCGTAGGGGGTAATCCGCGCGATATCGACAAGCTTTTAGAGCGTTCTATCCGGCTGGAGTCCGAACTCGCCGAAGTCAAAGATCCATTCCGAAACGTTCCCGGAGGCCAAGCTTACGTACGAATGGAAGCTGGAGTATCCCCCGAACTCCTTAGTGATTTTTATCGCCTGAATCAACAGCTGGTTTACGCGAATAGGGTCAAATTTATGCCTATGCCGGTGCGGAATGGATACTTAAGCCTCACCGATTACCGCCCGATGCCCGACACGAAGTTCCCTTCGACTCTTGCGGTTCATGCGAACGGAATTGCCCTTAAAGCCGAAGGTACGAATCAAAACTTATATAAGATGACCAGCTCCATGGGTGGGCATGTTGTACTTGGGATGAGCTTGGCCTGTGACCTTCATAAAAAGAAGAAAGAAAGCAATGCCCTTGGTTCCGAGCTTGGCCCTCAACAGTTAGGTAAAGCGCTTATCAGTGAACTCGCGCCCACATTTAGCTATGCTTATCCCGTGATGTCGACTGTTAGCTACTCTGCCAAGATCGACACCGAGAGAGCGACGAAGTTGCTGCTCGACACGCAAAAGGTTAAAAGTCAGTTTAACGTTTCGCAATTCTCAGAAATGCTCGCAACCGGATCGACTTCAGATATTTTCACCATGAACATCGACCTCGGGGATCTTGCAGACCGTTATACGAATGAGCAGGATCGCAATAGCTTTCTGGCGAACTTAACGAGTGATGTTCGTGACCGCATGGCTGCCAAGTACTTGCGTGAACTTGAGGCGATCGGCCTAGTGAATTTTGAAAAGGAAGCGGCCCCTGAGGTTCCTAATCCCGGCTACATCACCGAACCCGTCGGAACCGTGAGAACCTGCTCGAGCAGCTCTTTCGTAGGCGTGAGATACCGCAAGTCTTGCCATGACCGTGTAGTCAACCGCACTTTGCCGGTCGATGGCCGCATGGAAGACATACTCAGTAAAGTGCAGAACCTTAACATCTCCGTGACTGAAGAAGTCAGCATTCGCGAATTGGTGCTACACGGTGACAACGTTTTATTTGAATAAAGGAAAAAACATGAAACAGATATTTTTAATCATAGCCACATTGTTCTCACTAAATATTCATGCTGTCCTAAAAGAGCCGGCTCGCCAGGAAAAATCCTGGCAGTCCATCAACATCGAAATTCCTTCGATGTTACAGCCCGCCGCCACGGGCTATCTTACAGGTGCCGGTACTTGGCGGCTTGAGCAAATCGCTCCAGAGCTTCAGGTCACCACCGAGCTCAAATCCAGCTACGCGTCCAGTTTGGGACTGGCGCAGTTCACCAAGTACTGTGGACGGATGAGCTACGGATTTGCAACTGTGCGCGAGCTCAACCATCGACATATAATCACTTTGGGTCTTCCGGATTGGAAGAAGGCCGTCGACGGAGCGATGGGTCCGCAGCCCATGCGGATCCTAAAACTCCGCTCTCGACTTGCCTTTGAACCATCTTCATTCACGCTTCGTTATGGCAACATACACCCTCGGCACCTCGAAGGCTCGATCGAGTCCCAAGTGCAGGATCAATCCCATAAATTGCGCACAGAGGGCCAGGTAGAAATCGACATCACCGGCCATGACTACCTTGCCTGCGACTTTATCACCGGCCAAATGCGTATAGGTCTTGAGGTCCAGTGGGAATATCCAAGTGCTAAACTCAAGCGCACACCGACACTAAGATCTGAGGATCTAAGCAGGACGATCGAGAGGGCAAAAGCGGAATTCAAAGGCGACAAAAGCTGTCATGAGAACTTGATTCTTGCTTCAGCAATCTTTGCAAACAACCTCAATTCGGTTACGGATCGAAAGATTGCGGAAATCGGCGCCCCGACTTATCTCGCAGCCTTCAATGCCGTGTACGACCACTCAGCCTGCCAATTGCGTGAAGACTCAAGCCTAAATACAAAAGAGATTGCAAAAGAGTTTGATCTTTTAAGCAAGGAGTTAAGCCAATCCTCCGTGGTGGTTTTTTCTAGATTCAACGGGGTGATAAAATGAGAGTTTTAAAAACTTTGCTGACGGCCCTTTTATGCGCGACTTTGCTTGCCTGCGAAAAGGATCAGTCCCCTTCACCTACGCCCGGTGCAATACCAAGGGGAGAAAGCAATCCACCGCAAGGACCAGTCCGCTGCGAAAGTTACGAGGACTTTGTGTTCGCTTTCAGAGCCATGAAGGTTCATTCGGCGGATCTTTCCGCCCAACCCGAAGACGCCAACCGATTGGCTTTGGCGAGCGCCTTATTTGCTGAGTATTTGCTGTACACTTATTCCTCGGCTTCGACTATGCGCGATGGCTCCGTAGATCTTGAGACCCAGTACCTAAAGTACTTCAGTTTAATTTTCACAAAAGAAGGGCAGGTCAGAACCTCTCCGGCTCACCCTTTAACTAAATATTGTCAAAAAAAGGAATAGATTATGAAGAAACTAAGTGTTCGAACGATTGCATTAGGATTGATCCTTGTCACCGGGGGTCCTGCGGTTGCAAGTATTGCCCCGTCCATGTTTACTTCTTGCCCACAATCCAAAAATATAAAGTCCCCACAAAATGGTGCAGGAATTTACTTCAGCTCTGATTGTTCTGTGGCCTTTGTTCTTCCGCCCAGGCTTGGCGAGATTTCGCTCGCTCAGCCAACGGCACTCAGCAACGTTCGCACTTGCGGAGCCGTCGAAAACGTCTTTGAAACGCTTGATTTTCAATCCCGCAAGGTCAGTCAGTACATTAAACAAATCGAAGCGGCAGAAGAGGATGTCGAATTCGGTAGCCTTAAGGATCCCTGGATTGATTCGGGAGTTGCCAAGCCCCCTGAGGATTTAAATCCTGAGATTGAAAAGCTCGAACAGATGCGTGAAAAAGTGACCGAGACTGTACTTAAAGTCCTTCAGTGGAACGAAACACTCGCGACCTACGAAGGTCCAAAAGTCAGGATCACCGTCGCCGCCGACCACAATAAATTGGTCCAAGACTATCAAAAGCTAAATCCAAATATTGAAATGCGGCCGATGCCGATCGCAAAATCTGTTCTGACTTTTGTAGGTAAAGTAACCAATAACATTGGCAAAGCACCCGCGGCACTTTACATGGATATGTCCGGCGTCAAGGTTCCCGCCAGTCATTTCACGGGACTGACGGCTGAAGACGAGGACGGAAAAGGCGACAAACAGACTGTCACCCTTTTCTCGTCGGGAGTTTCAGGTCAGCTTGTTCTATCGCTTGTGGGCGCTTGCCCATTTTACGACCTAAGAAGCGGAACATTTCCAGAGACTATCGAAACCCGCCAGCTTACGAGTTACATCGCTCCATCCGTCGACTATATTTACAATGTTCAGGTCAACCGCAAGTACATCGCGAAATACAATTTAGCGGAACTACTTAAACGGATTCAAAAGCAGTCCACCAAAGGCGGATTTTTCACCAGTAGCACGCTCAATTCATTGGTGATTGATAATTCCTCCACGGGTTGGTTTAGCTTCGAGTCGAAGTCGGAAGACTCGCGCCACGAGTGGGATGAACAACTCGCTCAAACGCTGAAGGCTCAAATCATAGCGCGTCTGTTGGCTCGCCTAGGTGCGAAGCCAATCGGAAACCCTGAGATTCCGGGATTAATCGCTCCTGGAAAAACGGGGGCGGATGTGGCGTCCGGAGCATTAAAGATTTGTCCCCATATTTACTGTCAAGCCGCCGGCTTCGTTTTAGACGGTTTGTCTTCTAGCATTGGTGGATCCAAGTCCGTTTCGGAATTCATTCAGGCAAATAATCACTGGGAAGGTGAAGAGGTTTCCGAAACAAAAATGGTCCCTCAAATGGGCCAGACAGCTTTCGGAGACAAGTAGTATGAAGATTTGGAATTGGACTTTCTTATTCTTTTTTATGTCCGCTGTTTCGGCGGCCGAGGTAGATATCGCTCGGCTTCAAATCGAAACCAGAGAGGGTCGCTGGAATTTCTCAGCGCCTCTCGAACTCCTTGAGCCTTTAGCGGATCCGTTGCTTTGCCGTAGGGCCGTGAACAAACTCGAAAGCCTACAGCGCGTGGATAGACAGCTTTCTGCCTTGCTTGATAAGATGATTAAGAACCCCAGCAAATTTTCAGCCGCCGATTGGGCCGAGAAAGAAAATCTAGAGTCAAGACGCCAAGAAAATTATGATTTTTTGATTCAACCCAGTCCGCCCTTACGCGCAACTTGGAGCCTTGATGATTTAAACGACGAGACCGTTCAACTTCTTTACTTAGGAGCGGTCGACTTTAGCCTCGACTCTTTCGCTTTGATTTGGGAAGGAAATGGAGAGGTCATCGCATTTCCCGAAGAGTTTGGCGACATCTGGGTTTCCAAAGTGGAGCGCACACTAACTTTAGTTTTAAGAGGGAAGCTGATCGAATTTTGTTCGCGCGGCGAAACCCAGTTAAGGATCAGCGGGCCATAGGTGCCCGTCGTATTTTTGCGTAACGACGCAGGATAAATGACATCTCGTTACGCAAAAATACGACGGGCACCTTTTAGTCGTTGTGGTAGGGGCGGTTTTTCCAGATGCTGAAGGCCCGGTAGATTTGTTCCAGGGCTACGACTTCGGCGACTAAGTGATTGAAGGTCAGTGGTGAAAGCGAGATCAGTTGATCACAGCGAGCTTTGGTTTTTTCGCCTAGGCCGTAGGCGCCGCCGATGACGAAAACGACTCTGGATTTTTGGGATTCTAAAGCTCTGACTAAAAATTTTGAGAAGTCGACCGAGTCTTTAAAGATTTTTCCTTTTTCGTCAAAACCGATCACAAAATCTTTGTTGGTGATTTCTGCAAGGATTAGATCGTCTTCATAACGAGACTTTTCTTGATCTCCCCCGCGGGATAAACTTTTGCTCTTTAAGGCTTTGATCTCGATTGGGTAAAAATAATTAATCTTTTCTTGATAAGTCTTAAGCGCCGATGTGAACCACTCGGCTTGTTTTCCGCTGGCAAAATTTAATAGGACGAGCTTCATAGCTTCGGAAGAGCCGCCGGATTTGGAGCAATACCATTGACCGCAAGAACTTTGCCGTTTTTCCATAGCTCTTCAAGACGATATTCTTGTCGAACATAGTCGTAAAAAACATGAACGATCAAAGATCCGTAATCGACCACGACCCATCTTCCCTCGCGCTGACCTTCAATGCTTAAGGGCCATACAGAATACTTGTCTTTTACTTCACGCACTAAATTTTCGGCTAAAGCAATGGTGGCCCTTGTGCTAGTTCCAGAACAAATGATGGCGTACTCCATCGGAAACTGCTGAGCAGAGACATCGACAGGAACAACGCGGATGGCACCCTTGCCATTTAAAAATTCCGCACAAAAAACTGTGAAGGCGCTAAAGTCCCCAATATTTTCTTCATCTCGAAGGTAGTACTTATTTTTCTTAATATGATCCGCAAGGTCCGAAGGCATCAATTTATGAATGTCTTGGCCCTGACGAAGGCGTCTGCGGATTTCTGTCGCCGACACATCGACGTCTTTTAAATCCACAAAGCGAATTTCTTTACCTTGATTTAAAAGCGCGCGGTCACCATCATAGTCAGAAATCAAAGGCTGAACGGCCATTGGGAATTCTTCTAGATCGTCAGGAAAGTCAAAGCCCGGACGACTTGTCACAACAAGATGAACGCGGTCTAGAATTTTAGAAAAATCCTTCCACTGATCAAATTGCTCGAACTGATCCACGCCAATGACCAAATAATAATCGGCTTCGGGGCCACAAACTTCATCCAGTGTGTCAATGGTGTAGCTTTCTCCCCCGCGACGAATTTCACAATCCAAGATTTCAATTTTGTCCGAGCGGTCTTTTAAGCCAAGTTTTAACATCTCAAGTCTTTGCTCAGCCGTGGGGCCAGCAATCAAAGCGCGTCCTGGGCTATGAAAGGCCGGGATCACTAATAGACGGTCAAGCTCTAGCT
>CAYMDP010000064.1:0-12487 GCA_964389375.1 uncultured Pseudobdellovibrionaceae bacterium
TATCAGCTTAAGACTGAATCTTCAGAAAAATTTAATTTTAATAACCTAGAGTTTAAGATTTTTGAAAACAAGAGCTGCAAAAATATGATCGTCCAGTTTAAGCCGATGAACCGATCGATGGATCTTGAAAGTGCCTCGGCCCTAAAGCTTCCCCAAGCAAATGACCCTTGGCTAAAAGGGGAACAAAAAACTTCACTTTTAAAATCGAGGTGGTTTTGGATTGGAACTGGGCTTGTTGCTGCAGCGATTGTCATTCACAAACAAAACCAATCTTCGTCTTCAGAGCCAGAAATTCAAAGCAGCACGACTTATGGAGTTATGCCCTAAGCGACAGAGCTTTTTGATTTTGCTGGGCATAAATTCTAAAAAAGGTGCTCACCATCAAAGACAACCTGGCTAACTTCGCCATTACTAAAATGCGTATGAGTATTGGCGACCCAAGCCTTGTCCGGATGCTGATGATAATTTGTAAACGATCCTAAAAGTTTTGGAATCGAATTCAAAGCGCTGTCCTCTAAAGCTTTCAGGTTCGAAAGAAGTGAAGGCTCTTCGATTGGACTGTCACTTCCAAAGAAGAAGGGAATATTGGCTTCTTGAAGAGCTCTCCAAGGAAATACAAATTGATAAAGTCCACCAAGCTTTTCTTTAAGCCAACGCTTATCTGTATGCCAATGACAGGGTTGAAGATGACAGATGACTTGGCGTCCTTGAAGTTTTTTAATGGTCTCGGTCCTAAGCATCTCGACATGCTCTAAATGAAGTTGGCCCGTCTGACCTTGATCCCACAGTTCGCAAGCGACTGTGCTGACCCGATCTGCGGCTTCATCTCCGATCACATGAACGGCAAGAGCTAAACCTGCTGTCCAGGTTTGCAGCATCATATCCTTAAGCTCGGCTTCGGTAAGAATCGATAGACCTTTGTTCTGAGTTCGGCAGTAACACTGGCTTAGTAAGGCCCCCTCAGAACCCAGCGCTCCGTCAAAAAAAACTTTGACTCCCATAACCCGCACTCGCTTGAGTTTATCTTTTTTAGCCTCAATGGCCGCCTGAAGCATGGGCAAGAAGTCCTTGGGTTCATAGGCTCCAAAAAATTCTTCAACGGCCAAAGTTAAAAGACCACTTTTGTCTAGGTGCACGACCGAGGCCCATTGCTCGGGGGTACAGGTGAGATCCCGAATATGAGTGATCCCGGCCCGGTTGAAAATCTGCATTCCTTGCATCAGATATCTGCGAATTTGGTTTTGATCTGGAACCGGAAGAACTTGATCAATCAAGCGCTCGGCGGAATCGATTAAAATGCCTGTGGCTTGCCCTTCAGAATCCAACTCAATTTTTCCCCCTTGAATTTCTGGCAAGGGATTTTGAGTGCGCCCCTTTGCATCCGCAAGGCCAATGCGTTTTAGGGCCTCGGTATTACACCAAGTCGCATGACCATCGGCTCGTGAAAATGAAACTGGGGTTTCTGGAAAGAGCTGATCTAGAATTTTTTTGTCGGGAAATTGTTTTTGCTCCCAAAGACTTTGATCCCAACCAAAACCAAGTAGCCAGTCTCCTTGAAAAAAGTGCGGATCAATTTTAAGACTTTTGATGTCTTCTTGAGACTTCAACTGACTTAAATCCAAACGATACTTCATCTGTCCAGTGGCCAGCCAATGAACATGACTATCATAACAATTAAATAAGGTTTCAGAAAACAAAGCGACTCCTTGCTGAGAAGTTTGAAGAAGTTAGCTTAAAAACAGGCCTTTGTCAGGACTTGACCCAAAAATGAAAAAGGCACTCTCAATGAGTGCCTTTTAGCTCGCAAAATTACTTCTAATTTTTTAGCGTCCGCGAATCGTAGTGCCTGGCGGGCTGCTTGATCCACCGGGTCCAGGAAAAGGAAGCACTGAAGGAGCGCCGCTGACATTAAAACTTGCGCCGGCTCCACCACCATAATAAATCTGATAGCGCTGAGACTCGAGTCTCATGATTTCCATCTGTAAGGCCATATCGGATTGCTGCTTCATCATCATCTCTTGAGCCATACGCTGCTGATACTCAAGCATTTGCATCTGATACTGACCACCACCCATTGCTCCCGGGAAAGTTCCCGGCATCATTCCAGGATATGCGCCGCCAATCGTACCGCCAATATTACCACCAAATCCAGGAACTCCTCCGAAACCAGGGTAACCGCCCATGACTCCACCACCGGCACCCATCATCCAAGGAGGAATGTTTCCGCCAAGCTGTCCGCCAATTGCGCCACCGAATCCGGGAACTCCGCCAAAGCCAGGATATCCACCCATGACTCCACCCTGCTGTCCACCCATCATCCAAGGAGGAATCCCACCTGGGCCTCCAATCATTCCCGGAGGATAACCAAAGGCTCCACCATTTTGCACTCCGCCGTAGATATTTCCGCCTGCATTCCAAGGTCCGCCGGCGCAAGCAAAGGCTCCGCCACCAACACCACTTCCAACACCACCATAATAAGCACCTGCAGACATCAAGCCGTAGCCAAGTCCAAGTGCGTATCGAGGATCTGTTGGCCAACCAAGTTGTGAATTCACATCAACAGCTTTTCTAAATCCATAAATGCTCGCCGCAGCTCCCAAGCCAATTCCTGCAAGGTTCACTAAACTTTGAGCCGTGGATGGGCCTTTAGAGCGACCGCGATTTTTTGTGCAATTTGGACCAGAGCAACCACCGGCTTCAGTTTCTTCGTCGTCATCATCACGGTTTGCTTTTTCGTATTTTGCATCGGCAAGTTCACTTTTCTTTTCGTAAAGCTCGTCTTTGATGGCGCTGATTTTTTCAGCGTTATCACGCTCCCGCTCTGAAAGCTTTTGGTATTCTCTAAGGGCACGCTTACAATCTTCTTCTTTGTCACGTGTCAAGGGTTCAACAAGTGCAGGCGACCCACGTCCACAAACTCCATCATCAACTTCTCCGCCGTTTCCGACAATGCGAGGAAGGACGTTAATGACCTTCTTTTCTGGACCGCAGACATAACAAAAACAATTGTTCACATAAACTTCGGTACAATTTTGGAATCCAGTTCCGACTGGGTACTCGATCTTCTCAACCGCGGTTGTCGCTGGAGGCTCCCCAGCGGACCCACTGGCTACTGTACAATCTTCGACTCCACTTGTTTGATCACGGCCCTGATCCATATGAGTGATCAGTTGGTCCAGACCATCTGTTCTTAAGAATCGCCGTAAAGTACTTTCTGCCTTTCGCTTTTCCTTCGATACGTCTTTAAAGATTTTTTCTCGGTCTTTACGCTTCTTCTCAAGTGCCTTAACGTCTTTTGAAAGGTCCGAAATTTTATCGCTTTCTTCGGAAGCACCATCAGCAACTTCGTATGGGTATGGACAGTGAGCTGCAGCTGGGTAAATTCCAGCGCCGAACTGACCTTGCACACTAAATCCACTGACCACTGGAATCCATGTCACCAAGGGAATCAGCATCAGAAGTCTAAAAAGTTTCATAAGAGTCTTCTCCCGAATAAAAAAAGAAACCGAACCTTCTTTAGTTTCGACAATTTAGGACAAAGACTTGACTCAAACTTGAGCATTCCCGACAAAGGCCCGGTATTTTTGGCTGGATCTCGACCATAATCGAGGTCAATCCCTGGGCAAAGACTTACTAAAGCGCAAGGAATCAGGAGAAGCCATTGCTTGATTTCTGCTGGACCTCTAAACTGTCTCTAGATGAAACACAGTATACTTTGCGTCGATGATGAGTCTGACAACGTAGACGCCCTTGAGCGCCTTTTCAGAAAAAAATATCGCGTGCTTAAAGCGACAAGCGGAGCCGAGGCTCTCGCTTTACTTAAGACCGAGCCCGTAGCCCTTATTATTAGCGACCAAAGAATGCCCCACATGACAGGTGTCGAGTTTCTCTCAAAGTCCATGAAGACCCATCCAGACGCAATTCGAATTCTACTAACAGGTTACACCGACATCGAATCCGTGATTGATGCCATTAATTCAGGTCAAATTTATCGCTATGTCACTAAGCCCTGGGATTCTGTCGACCTGGCGAACACAGTCGATAAGGCGATCGAACGCTACGAGCTTAGCCATGAGTTAAAAGAAAAAAATATCGCCCTTAAAGCGGCTTATGATGAATTAAAAACTCTCGATGATTCAAAAAATCAGTTTATGATCCTCATCAATCACGAATTAAAAACTCCTCTGACTGTAATTTCAAGCTATCTCGAGCTTTTACAAGAAACTGCGCTGGATGAAGATCAAAAGAAATATTTGGACCGAATTGGACAAAGCAGCGCGCGCCTTCAGGCTTTGATTCACGATGCTCTCGAGTTAGTCACTGCCGAGACTGGTCTTTTAA
Organism: uncultured Pseudobdellovibrionaceae bacterium; assembly: GCA_964389375.1. Taxonomy (GTDB): domain Bacteria; phylum Bdellovibrionota; class Bdellovibrionia; order Bdellovibrionales; family UBA1609; genus CAYMDP01. The sequence goes on from CAYMDP010000064.1 coordinate 4,342, forward strand.
AAGTCGCGCCAAAAAAAATGAAGACCACTAAACTTCTGGAGGGTCTTGATAAAGAATTTTTAGAAGGCGCCTTAAAGAAGCAGCAAAATATTGTGATTGAATCCGAGGATCTCTCTATCAACGCCGACAGCAAAGTTTTACGCTCTGTTTTATCCCGCCTTTTAGACAATGCCGTCAAATTTGGAGAAAAAGAATCCGACATCAAAATTGAAGCCATTCCAGAAAGCGATGACCGGGTGCGAATCAGTGTGACCAATAAGGGCAAGGCCATGAATCAAGAAAGCATTCGTAAAATTCTTAAGCCCTTCGCCTTAGACGAAGATATTATGCATCACTCGAAGGGCTCGGGACTTGGGCTTAGCCTTAGCCAAGCCCTTTTAAAGGCCCACGGATCCGAGCTTCAAATCGAGTGCCCTAAGGGTCTGTTTAAAGCTAGCTTCATAATTTAGTTTTTTCCGGATACTGGAAACAGTTCACGGTGCACGGCATTCGGTGTTTTCAGTATTCTATTTTCTGTGACCCGTTTACGGTATTCCGACCTGCTGTGCTGGATACCGGATTCTGAATCTTTGAGGAATCGCTCAATTTGATTTGGGGACCTAATCCATCTTGCAGTTGGCTTTGGTCTATGAAAAATCTAATTCTAGTATACCTCTCTTTCCTAAGCCCAATTCTTTATGCCGGTCCCCCACCACTAATCCCCGGCTCCTTGATTCTAAAAACCGGAGAATCCATAGATCTAAAATTGGGCGGTAAGGGTCCCGTTTGGATCACAAAACAAAAGATTATTAAAGCGGTTCCTGTAGAGGACAAAATCAGGGTCTTTGCTCTTAAGGCAGGAGATGTATCCATCGGCCGAGGGACCCTACACAAAGAAATCCAAGTTCTGGATTCATCTGCATACACAGGATTTCTGGAACTAAAAAAAATCCTTAAGGCACTTAAAGGGCTTCGTATCGAAATTCAAGAAGGTGAAGTCGCAGTAAAAGGAGAGCTTTTAAGAACCGAAGACTGGATGTATCTTTCGGATCGGCTATCCAGTCTGGATTTACCATATCTTTTTCAAGCTCGGATCCCCAAAGAGCTTTCTTTCTCGTCTCAGCTTTTTGTTCGAGAGCAATTTAAGAAAAATAATCTCTCTCATCTAAACTGGAATGCTGAAGAGCCATCCGAAGTTCGAATCCCCCACAGCTTAAAAGATCAACAAAAACGCATCGACAGAGCCTTAGCCAATTTAGGAATACGCTCTGTCTTGGACAAACAACTTCTCGAGCCTCAGCCCCTGATCCGACTTAGAGTTTTATTTGCCGAAGTCAGCCGCAATTTTCAACGCCAGTTTGGACTCAGTTGGCCGAACTCCTACTCAATTCAAGTTTTCCCGGGACTTAAAGGAGAAGAGCCTTGGTCCAGTGTCCTAAAGCTGGTTGAGTCCGATAGTTTTGGAAGGGTTTTAGCCACGCCGGAGTTAATTTGTCGCAGCGGCGGAAGCGCTGAGTTTGTTGCCGGTGGAGAGTTTCCAATTCGACTGACTGGATATCGCAGCCAAAGTGTTGAATGGAAAAAACATGGAGTCGTATTAAAATTCAGCCCAAAAACGGACGCCTTCGGAAATTTTTCGATCGAAGTCAGCACCGAGCTTTCAGTTTTAGATATGTCTCAGGCAGTTGACGGCGTCCCAGGATTAAAATCCAACCACACCTCGACTCAGTTTGACTTAAAAAAATCTCAGACTTTAATCCTTTCGGGGTTAGTCAGAGAATCCGTAGGGACCAGCAAAGAGGGACTTCCCTATTTGTCTCAAGTTCCCATCCTTGGAAGCTTATTTTCGAGTGAGCATTTTTTAAAAGGGCGATCAGAATTGATCGTTCTCGTTCGCCCAGAAATTGTGGAGCAAGAATAAGATGGACACAGAAATCCTAAATCGCTTCGAACAAGTTCAATCCGGAATTCAATCGAAAGAGCTTCAGGGCCAAACTCTAGAATACAAACTCGAAAGTATACTGGACCAAACCGAACCACTTCTGAAAAAAAGAATCTTCCAAGAATATCTTGGAGAGGGGCCCTTGGCCTCGCTGTTACTGGATCACGAAATCACCGAGATTATTTTGAACGGCACCGACTCGATCTGGTTTGAAAAATCAGGCCGATTATTTCGACACGAAGACCGTTTTTTATCGAACTTAACCTTAGAAAATTTTATTCATCGATTATGCGAAGAAGCAGAAATCGAAACCAACTTAAAGTATCTGTCCGCAGATGGATCTTGGAGAGGCTTTCGTGTGCACCTTAGTCAGGCCCCATTGGTCAATGTCCCCTACCACCTTTGTTTAAGACGGCATCCAGAATCCCCCTGGACTCTTGAGGCATTGGCCGAAACAGGTTGGGCAAAATCCAAAGATTTAGATTTGATCCGAGGACTTATCCGAGATCGAAAAAATATCTTGGTCGTAGGTCCGACGGGTTGTGGAAAAACCTCTATTCTAAATGCTTGTCTTCAGCTGTTGCCAGAAAATGAGCGCGCCGTCATTATCGAAGACACGAGCGAACTTAGACAACCCAACTCGGCCAGCGTAAAACTTTTAACTCGCAAAGATCCCCACGGAAGTTTGATGGATTTCGACCTAAGTGACTTGGTTAAACAAGCCCTGCGGATGAGGCCTGATCGTTTAGTCATGGGTGAAGTTCGAGGACCAGAAGCAAAGGATTTACTGCTGGCTCTTGCGACAGGACACCAAGGAAGCCTTGGAACAATTCATGCCTCGGATGCAAGGCAAGCCTTAGTGCGACTTGAAATGCTGGTGCAACTTGGAGCACCCGACTGGAGCATTGAGGCCGTCAGACAATTGATTCACTTAAGTTTGGATTCGATTTTGGTCTTAGAAAAACGCCAAGGACAAAGGCGTCTAAAAGAAATAAGCCAAATCGCAAGTCTAGAGCGATTTGGCTTTGTCTTAGATCCGCTTTAAACGTTGACGTCTAAATAAGTGCCCGGAGCTGTCCACTCTTGGGGGGCTGGATCTAAATCTATCGATTGTCCAGCTTCCAAGGTTGAAACCTGATCCGCCTTAACTACATCTTCACGAAAGTCAAAATCCTGAACGGGTACCGCTTCGACTCGATTCTTCATAAAAAAATTATCCGCCATATTCTGAACAATCTGGGGCTGATCCGTCGCCTTACGCTTTTCGGCCAGCTCTTTATGAAGAGCGACAGCTTTTTGCGCCGTGGTCGGTCCAGATGTATTAAGTTGGGTTGATTCCGCGACGGGTCTTCCGAAGCTAGGAGTTCCTGAGCGAAGAGGTGCGGCACTTTTTAAGTCCACCGACGACACTCTTGCAGACCCCTTTACGATTCCACTGATTTTTTCCAAAGCAACACCTCCTGTGCGCAGTCATTGAGAGAATCCTTCCCTCATGTCTCTTTTCGGTACAACTTGGGGGCCGCAACAGTGGACTTCGGTCTAGTTTCCAAAAGACGCCAGAAGCGTTCTACCTCTTGTGCTAAGCCGAGCAGGGAATTACCCAACACGACCTAAGTTTACCTGTTTATAAAAGTGGTGGACTGGACGCGCTTCCCCTTTGAGTGCTTGAGGATCTAGGCTAAAAATTTGAGGCAAAAATGGAAGGAATTCGCTTTCAGAAATTGGATATAATCAACTCCGGTGCAGGAGTCGCAATTTAAAAATCAGATAGGATGCGCACTAAACGACAATCCCCTCGCCTGCTCCAGTTAAGGTGCTCAGTTTTCTAAAACTTGAAGGCGTTTTTCGTATTCTTCTTGTCTGCGATAAATTTGATCGTAGCCGTCAAGGACTATTCGGTTTCTTGAGTTTTGTTCTTCCACTAAAGCATTTGTCCGATGGATTGCAGCGGCAACTTTTTCGAATTTCGAATCCATGTTCTCGAATTTAGAATCCATTTTTTGGAATCTCGACGCCATCATCTCAAAGCGTGAGTTCATTTCAAAACGAAGAGAATTCACTTCTGACCGAACAGAATCCACCTCTGACCTAAGGGACTTTACATCGAGAGAAACGGAAGTAATGTCACTTTTTAATTCACTCTTTACACTTAAGAGCAACTGTTGAGTGACCAAAATCTCGGAAGAACGAGGTGGTTTTTTATTCATTTTTACCTCCGCAGGGGCTAGAGCCTAGCATAATTGATTCGCCCTTTAAAACATAAGTCCGCAGAACGAATCTTCTTCGCCGCTAGGCTACATATTTAGACAGAAGAGATCTATATTCAAGAGGTTGCAAACCTAAGTCCAAGCTCGGAGGCAAGAATTGATGCGCCCCGCCCCGGAAAAGTGTGGCGTTAGAAACGCGGAATTTCACTGGTACCTTATGAGAAAGCTCCACGAACTCCGGCGCCGGAGTTCGTAACGGACGGTCTTCTTCCCGAAGGTTCGACTTGGGTCAAATCCGGCTCTAAAGAAACATATGAGTGATCAAGAAGGCGAGGTGAGCGAAAATTGGCTTAGGGGGCCGATAAAGGCCTAGGATAAAAGGCTTTTTAGAGCTGCCCGCAAATTTAGACAGGCCCCAGGATTTTTTTTGGGTCTAAAATTCTGGAGTCTTCCTTGCATCATAGGACTGCGATGAAACATCTTCTTTTAGCCCTTAGTTTAATCCTCTTCCCGAAACAGACCTTAGCGATGAGCTGTGGCTTGGTCTTGGATGAGCCCCCCAAACTGAACCAGTCCGCCGCCTCACCAATCATCGACCAGCTAGTTTCGGAAATTTTAGAGGCCGATGGCACAAAAGAATTAAAATCTATTCAGGCCATTCCGGAACTTAAAGGTCTTTTAGAAAGTGTGTTCGGAAACATCTTAAAAGATACTTTCTCATCAAAACTGAGTTCCTCAGATTTTTATAATTTATTGGTTCGGCGAAAGGCCAGCCTACTAAATACACAAGAGCGCCTTGAAAAACTCATTGAGATGTATGACGAAACAACTCTCTTCCCAGCAGATCCAGCCCTTATAGCCCAACTTCGAAAGCTCCATCATTCCTTAGGGCCTTATGTGGCCGAAATCCGTGGACACATTAAAAGTATCGATGAAAAAGGCCCCGATTTACCCGCTCCTCAGATTGGCTTTGATCTTGTGTGGCAAAGAAACCTTCGCACGATGACTTTTTTTAGTCTTTCAATTCTCCTATCCGGAGATTTTCACGCGCTTGATACATTTACGGATCATCACTCCAGACCAGGCACAATCCAGCATTATTATTCTAGCGCTTTGTCTCAAGATGTTTATTTCGTCCGCCGTCCGAGCCAGGATGGTGTGCTTGAAAAACAAATTGCTCGGCGACACCTGGATAATTTTCACCGGGCTCTAGGACGTAAACTTGAGGCAAAAGCTCCAATTTTTATATTTTTCGAAGAGCCCCATCAAGATCGCAAAAACGATCTTGAAAAGCTAAATGCCAGATTTCTGGTCTTCCGCTCACTCTTTGTTGGGCCCTAGCACACGAATGCCAAGCTCAAGAAGTTGCTCGCGAGCAACGGGACTTGGCGCCTCAGACATTAAGCAAGTTGCCTTTGCGGTTTTCGGAAAGGCGATCACATCACGAATGGCATCGGTTCCGCAAAGAATCATAATCAAACGATCCACTCCAACGGCGAAACCACCATGCGGTGGGGTTCCATAGCTTAAGGCCTCGATAAAAAATCCAAACTTTAGCTGAGTTTCTTCTTCACTTAAGCCCAATGCTTTAAACATAATGTCTTGGATCTCGCGACGATGAATTCGAATACTTCCACCCGCAAGCTCATTCCCGTTACAAACAAAGTCATAGGCCTTGGCTAAAACCTGACCGTAGTCTTTTTCTCTTTGTTCTTTTAAAATATCTATGTGCTCATCACTGGCCATCGTGAAGGGATGATGGCGCGCCATCCAACGCTTTGAATCCCGGTCGTATTCAAAAAGCGGAAAATCTACGACCCACAAGAACTTAAACTGACCCTCTTCAATCAAACCCAGCTCGGCCCCTAAATGATTACGCAAGGTCGAAAGAGCTGCACAAGTGATATCAAATTCATCCGCAACAATAAAAACGGCTCCGCCCTCTTCACCGCCGCAGTTTTTAAAAAGCTCATTCAGTTTGTCATCGGGAAAAAACTTAGAAACCGGAGAATTCAGCGCTCCTTTGTCGGATTTAATCCAAACCAGCCCCTTGGCACCCATTTGTTTTGCCATGTCGGTTAGCTTATCCATCTGGGCCCGCGAATAAGATCCAGCTTTGGGCACAGCCAAAGCCTTAACCTTATCTCCTCGAGCCACCGTGTCGGCAAAAACTTTAAAGTCACTTTTCGCAACAACTGAAGAGATATCTTTTAACTTTAAAGGATTTCGAAGATCTGGTTTATCAGATCCATAGGTTTCCATGGCCTCTTTAAAAGTCATCTGAGGAATATCTTTGATCTCGATATTCAAAACTTCTTTCCAAATTTGTCGGACCAGTTGCTCCAATACTTTTTGTACGTCTTCGACTTCGACAAAACTCATCTCGACGTCGATTTGACTAAATTCAGGCTGGCGATCGGCGCGCAAGTCTTCGTCGCGAAAACATCGGGCGATCTGAAAATAACGATCCATTCCACCGATCATCAAAAGTTGCTTCAAAGTTTGAGGGCTTTGAGGAAGAGCATAAAACTGCCCTGGGTTCACTCGCGAAGGCACAAGATAATCCCGCGCTCCTTCTGGAGTGCTCTTGTAAAGGATTGGAGTCTCAACTTCATAAAAACCTAAATCAGAAAGAACTCTTCTGGTGATGACCGCTGCTTTATGCCGAACTTTAAGTTGATTCTGCAAGGCCGTCGAACGCAGTTCTAAATAACGATACTTCAGTCGCAAAGATTCAGAGACTTTAGGATCTCCAATCATAAAAGGCGGAGTTTCCGCTTCCGAAAGGATCTCACAGCGCAAAGCTTCGACTTCGATTTCTCCGGTTCCAATTTTTTTATTGCGCATGCCCTCAGGACGCAGACGAACTTTTCCTTCGATAGCGACAACAAACTCATTGCGCAGATCTTTGGCAGATTTTGTAAGCTCTAGATTTGGATTCAATACAACTTGAACAAGACCTTCAGTATCGCGTAAATCAACAAAGACCAATCCACCGTGATCACGGCGAGAGTCTACCCAGCCCATAATCACTACATTTTTTTGATCATCTTCTTTGCGAAGCTGACCACAATATCCCGTACGCTTTAAGTCTTTAAGAAACCTTTTCTCTGCCATTGAAACCTCATTAAGAAGGGACTGTGTACCAATCTCTCATGACTTAAAAAACCAATCAAGAAGACCTCATTTAAGTCATACATAAGAGGGCTTTATGGCGAGGTCCTGGGCCTTTTGCAGTGGACAGTGTCAAAAAAAGGGTCTATCTTGCCCTCATGCCGACACTTAAAATTGCAAAAAATTCTCAGCTCAGCCCCAAAGATTGCTTCGAGCGCGTTAAAAAACTGCTCGAGTCTGACAAAGACCTTCATAAGCTAGATCCCAAAATTTCTTGTGAATTTAACGATCAAAGCCTTTCTGGAACAGCCACCGGGTCTATGTTTAAGGCGCAAATGAAAATATCGGAAGTGGCCTCTGGAGCGGATATTTCTATCGATATCGATCTTCCATTTCATCTGGCCCTAATGAAGGGCATGGTTCAAAAGACCCTCGAAAAGAAGCTCGACCATATCCTGAGTTCGTAAGGTCCGCCAGCTATGGCTAAAGCCAAAAAAGTTGTAAAAAAGAAGACCGCAAAAAAAGCTCCGTCAAAGTCAAAAAAGACTAAGACGAAACCCGTTCGTGTTTCGAAGATTGCCACTGAAGACATTGAAATCATCGAAGCAGGACAAGCCACTCCTAGAGAACCCGACTTCGACGAGATCTTGGAGTCTGCTCCAGACTCAACTGCAATTGCCACCTCAGACCCTGTGGCCCGCTATATGTCTGAACTTCGGAAGTATAAGCTGCTCACTAAAGAAGAAGAACATCGGCTTGCTATAGCCTACCGCGAACACGGAGATCGAACGGCGGCTGAGGCCCTAGTCACTTCGAACCTTCGATTTGTCGTAAAGGTAGCTGCGGAATACACAAAATTTGGGGCCAAGCTGATTGACCTGATCCAAGAGGGCAACGTGGGCCT
>CAYMDP010000065.1:0-12402 GCA_964389375.1 uncultured Pseudobdellovibrionaceae bacterium
TATTTCGAATCCCTTAAAGAAGACATCCTCAAGTATAAACCCAGATTGATCTGGTTTTACCAAGGTGCCGGGGGGGCCGCGGCCGGACTCCCACACAGTTTTTCGCTTCTAGATTATTTTGAACAAACGGGATTTATGGACTTTCTCAATCAACACTATCGCCTGACACCCAGTTTGGCTGAATTTATTGTTTTTCTTCCAAAGGAGTCTTTCGGCACACAATAAGCTTCTATTCCCAGTTGTCCGCAAGCCTTCGGGCTAGGGACATAACTAAAAGCTGCGGATTTACTCCTGGGCAATCCGGGATCAAGCTCGCATCACAAACGAAAAGATTCTTGTGCTCTAAAACCTTTCCAAAAGAGTCCATCACAGAATCTCTGTTTCCAGAGATCGGTAGACTCGAAAATAAATGAACCGTAGACAATGATAGTTCACCTATTCGAAGCTTCTGAATCTCATCTTCAGAAACCTTTCGTCCATCAGAAAGAACTATTGTCTCAGCCCCTGAGGCGCGTAAAAGTTTAACCAGTTGGCCAGAACCTCGAATTGAATTCTGCATGTCCTCTTTGCTTAAGTTAGAAAGGAGACTGTCTCCACCAAGGCGACTATGGACGTTCACGAAGTGGTTTTTCGTACGAGTCATAGAATAAAAAAGCCCCATTTTCTCTGTTTTCAAAGAATTTAAAAATTCCCAACTCATTTTTGCAGAAAAGTATAATTTCAACAGGAATTCGTTTTGAGCCGAGCAGCCCATCGAAAGATTTGGTGAAAACTCCTTAATCTGAATCATGTCTAAGGCTTTTTCTTTCTCAATTGGCATTGGGAAGGTCGCAATAAATTTAGAAAAAAGGTGGGCTTTAAATTTTGCTCGTGCCATGAACTTTCCGCGTACGAATAGATTCAAAATCTTAGGACTTTCAATGGCCCCGCCAGCAAGGACCAGTCGATCGGCGGAAAAAACACGTTTTTCGCCCGTGCTTTCTTCAAGATTCACTTTCCACGCACCCAGATTTTTCTTGATGGAGCGAATACTTCCCGTAAAAAGCCGTCCTCCATATTGACCGAACTCACCAAGAAGCAGGGTCGCCATATTAGAATTTTCGGCTTGAGGAACCCACGTGTATTTCCACTTAAGCCTCTCTGCACCCGCCTCCATAACCCGCCCGCGAGTTCCTGGATTTGGTATTTTCAAACTCAGAAGAGCCTCTGCCTCGGAAAAATATTTCTCTCGCAATCCTGGGTCCCAAGCTTCGATTTTAAATAGATCCACAAAGCTGTCCAAAATTTCTTGAGAGGGTCGCTGTATCAAACTAGCATTGACCGCACCTCCGCCTCCCGGACCAATGCCCTCTCCGATTGCAACGAGTGGGTGGCCATAAGCGATCTGAAAACCCGAATTTTTATATCGTCTTACAATTTCACGTGCCGAAAATTTGTCTACCGAACTTATAGTGTCCACCGAAGTGTCGATAAGACACACAGACTTTCCCTTCGCCGCAAGAGCGTGGGCCAGGGTCATTCCTCCAACCCCCGCGCCAATGATTAATACCTCTGTGTGCATAGATACAGACACTTAGGTGTCCCTGACTCTTGAACTTATCGCTGCCGTCTGGACTAAAAGAAAGAAGGTGCGGGTCAAGCCTGAAATTTGACTGAGGCCGGGGATGCGAGAGAACTCTTTATCTAAAAAAAGAAACTCTTCGCGGGTTAAATCTTTAAAAGACTTTCTAAATCGCCCAATAGATCCAAATGAGAAGCATACACCGCTAATCAAAATAATCAGGTATATTCTGAAGGGAATCTGAGTCAGCGCAAAGCTCAGCTCTGCCTTGAAATCTTCTTTGCTTCCAGATGTCTCGAGGAGTCTAAAATAGTTCTCTAGAAAGCCATGCATAGGAAGTCCCGTCTTGATTAAAGGCTTTCTAAACGCTAGCCTGGCTTTGTGAGTGCTTCAATGGTTTTAGTCACAATTCGACAGCTTCGGCCCCTTCATTGGTCAAAAAATCTTCTAGTTTTTGTGCCTACTTTACTAAATTGGAACTTTCTGAACCTGAGTGAGGTCGGAATACTATTTGGGGGCCTCTGTCTAATTGCCTCGGCGGGCTATCAAATCAACGATCTTATCGACATCAAGGAAGATCAAACTCATCCAACAAAAAAATTCCGTCCCTATGCCGCAGGCCAAATCTCAAGAAAGACCTTACTGTACATTTTGCTTGCGCTTCTTCTGGCGGCAGTGAGCATCTCAATATTTTACAGCTCTTTAAGGGGGCCGCTTGTAGGCTACGGCCTTGGGACACTTTGTTATTCTTTATTAATAAAAAAGATTCCGGTCTTTGATGTTTTCTGGCTTTCAAGCCTTATGACCTCGCGGCTTTTTATGGGTGGACTTGTCGTCGGAATCCCCATCACACTTTATTTGTCCGGGTTCTCATTTTTTCTTTTTCTTTTTCTGGTCCTGCAAAAACGTCTTTCTCAGGCGATTAGGGCGCGCGGAGATCGAACTGTTTTTTCTCTTTACCTTCCGGACCGAACGCAGATCCTAAGGCGCTCCGCCACATTCGCGGGTGTTCTTTCCATCTTAAGTCTTTTCTTTTATATTCTCTCCGATCAAGGTCACAGGACATTCTCGCAACCTCTGTGGCTTCTGATCTTCCTGGCAGGACTCTCTTACTGGATGTATGGTCTCTGTAGGTTGGGCCCAGAGGGTCCCATTGATGACGCTATTTCCTACCTGTTTCGTGATAAAAACAGCTTTGTTTTCCTTGCTCTGGGTCTGTTTTCTTTCCTTATGGCGAAGTTCTAGAACTTGCTTTTAGAAAATCGCTTCTATACCTTGTTGATAGGAAAATGATTTATCCTAGCTTTTGGAAAAATATTGAGACTCGAATTGTAGCCTACTCGGATGAGCAGGCCGAAGCCCTAGAATATTTTTGCGATTCAGAGTGTGCCCTTGACCCTCGCGCGGATGAAAATATCAGATGGACCTCATTGTCTCGCCTTCTCAATGTCGAAAAAAGATTTCAGTCCGGACAGTTTTTTTTGTTCTATGCGGAAGATCAAATCGTCGCAATGTCCGGCTATCATCAAAGCGATTTTGATCCAAATACTTATGTCTGTGGCGTAAGAACTTATACCTCGGGTCGCTATCAATTTAAGGGCGTGCAGATAAACTTTCTTTTTCCTCTTCAACTTCGGCTCATCCAAGCCGCGAAGGCCCGGCAGGCCTTAATGGTCTTCAATAAACACAACGAAAAGCTTTTCAGATATATGCAAAGGGCAAAAAGATTTATCGATGATTCTGACCTTAAGGCCTTAGAATTCAAGGCTTTACCCCACATGATCCGCTACAAAAACACGAATCAGTTTGGAATTGTTATTTCCTTTGATCCAAGCTACCAATATTCCTTTGAGGGAATGAGAGCCGATGCAACAAACATTTGATCTTACAAGAAAAGACCTAATGCCCTTCGGAGTTGTAAAAGATCTGCGCTTCGATATTGATGAGATCTTTGCCTACTGTGAAAATGAAGGCCTGCTGGATCCAGAGATTTATAATGACATAAAGGTCAGTTCATCCTCGGGACACGAAAAGTTCGTGCGACTGAATGCCCTAGCCAAAATGTCTTTTTTTGTCGAGCCCGGAGCAGATTACCTTGAGGGCGATATGTATCGCCAGCTTTACCTGACCGAAATTAAAAGCGAATTTAAGGACCACCCCTTACCTGAACTTGAGGACTCTTCCGCCCGTGACCGACTTAAGCGACTTGATCCAAAAAGTCCGAACTATAATCCGCTTGTCGATGAGCTTAACTACACCAGACGCAACCATCTTGTTAAAGGCGTCTTTGCTAAAATCCTCGACAGCTTTTCTGATCAAGTCACCCGAGTTCGACTCTCCTACATTGCACCCCATTTTAAGATTAAACCCCACGTTGATCACGATCCGTCCTATATTGTTCGTTATCATGTTCCCATTCGTACGAATCCCGGGGCCACCTTTAATGTGATCTACAAAGGCGAGGCCCAGTCGGTGCATCTTCCCGCAGACGGGCGGGTCTATTTTATCAACGCGGGATTAAAGCACTGGGCCGAGAATAACTCTGATGAATGGCGCCTTCATTTGATCGTCGATGTCCATGGGCAGAATCACCTGCAGGGACTAATCCCTTTATAAATCGGACTTATCTAAATCCAGACTGAACACCTTGTTTGCGTTGTGATAAACCTTTGGATCAAAATCAAAATTAAACTCAAGATGATCAAATATGAGCCAACAATATAAAGATCTTCCAAATATTGCAGTATGAGCTGCTGTCTCGGTTGCAAACATATAGGCCGAAATATTTTGCGGTCTAAATTCTAAAACCTGCTGTGCTTGATTATTGCCCAGCTCTTCTTGAAGTCTCCCCGGGCCGGACTCCGGCGAGGGGTAAAATCTTAATCGAGTACCCTCATCTTCAACTGGTGCCGGCGTCATTCTGATAGCGAAGCTAAGGCTTAAGGCTGCCGCGTCTTTTCCTTGAACCAAAACAGGCTTTTTGTGGGTATGAATTGGAAGACGCTCTCGCTCGCCAGTCAAATAAGAGCAGACAAAGGCTGGATATAAGGTTGTTGCAACACTCACCACTGATTTTGTGATTTTATTCTGGATGGACTCAAGAGGCCCAAGGATGCTTTGATCCAATCCCGAGTTTAAAATATTGTTTTGCGTATCGTGATAGGTGTAAACATCGCTTGGGCGAAATTTTTTATACTCTTCAGCGTTTCTGGTTAGATGCCAGTATTTTTCAAACAGTTCGTCGTGTCGACTAATCACTCTGCCGAAACTAGAAATGGTCTTTATGTCCTGATCCGAAATAGAATCCCAGATTTGATTCAGATCCTCTTTGAGATCTAACTTCGATAGGCCCCGGATCCAGGCAGAAAAGGCCTCGTTCACGACTTTGCCGGTCGAAGGTTCTTTTTCCGAACTAGGCGAATAATCCATTCGCTTAAATCAAACTCCCACCATTTTGTGCGGAAAAAAAATCGAGATGGGCGGGCATGATGGTTGTTGTGCCAACCCTCGCCAAATGTCACAAGTGCCAACCACCAGATATTTTTTGAATCATCTGCCACTTCATAATTTCGATAACCAATACTGTGACCGATGGTATTCACTAAAGACGCCAAATTCCAAACTAAAACCGCCGGCCAAACATAGGCATATAAAATGGCCCAAGGGTCGATAACTGCGAGCAAAGCAATGATGATAAATGGAAAATAAAGATAGTTTCGATGTACAAAAACCAAAAATGGGCTGGATAAAAGATCATGCGCCTCTCTTAGATTAGGACGAACAAGCATGCTCGTCCATTGGACCCTCCACCAAGATAAAAAGCGACGAGAGTGGGGGTCACCCTTGCGATCGGCATACCTATGATGGGTTCGATGAATGGCCGCCCACGAGATGGGAGATCCATAAGCTCCCCAGATTCCACAAAGGACCCCAAATTTCTCAAACCAGCTAGGCGCAACAAATGAACCGTGTGATAAAAGTCGATGGTAAGTAATTGTCCCGCCCACACAGGAGATCAAAAAATAAACCAGTCCCGTCCAAATCCAAAATCCATCTGGGGCATAGGGAATCAAAAGTAAAGAAAGGGCGCCGATCGCCTGAAGAGAGAGGATAATCTTTCCATGAAATGGCCGAGCTTTTTCGGGATCCGCCATCATTTCCAAATTAGACCCAGGATGAATTTACGCTCATCGCGTAACCCAGATCTTCTCGTAATTTATGATTTGCATGGGGGCGAACCAGGGCAAGGAAGGCATCTAAGTCTTCTTGCGTTCTAAAATCGAAGGCAAAGGTTCTTTTTGTTGGAGTCAAAAAATCGTGAAAATTCACTATTCTTCCCGATTCGCGGAAGCTTTTAAATACGGACATGTACCGGTCAGTGTTCACCCACGATTTCATATCCGCTTCGACCTGAAAGAAGTCAATAAGACCACCATCTACTCGGGAATATTCTACCGAGTGCCGAAGAACCGTCCGGACCTTCCCCAAAGACTCAAAAATCTTCGCTACAGGAAGGATGCTAAATATAAAAATTCCGCCAACAAAATTTCGTCTTTTCATACCTTCATTATAAAATCTTGTCGCTAAAGACTGCAAGCCTCAATTTTCCGTCCCAAGGGACAGCCCCGCCAGTAACGCGCCCAGGCATTGGCGTCTCAAAATGACCCAATCCAAAATTTTGCCCGCTTTGGCCCCTCAGGCCCTTGAAAGTTTGCCAAATTAGGGACAACTATTAAGTATTCGTTTTATGTTTACCCGCCCCACAGGACCGAGGATGCAGATTAGGCAAAATGAGGCTTCCAAAATTCGATCCCTCTGTCCAGTTGTAACATCTATAGCTCGCCTTCGATTTGACCTGGCTGCCCTTCGATCTGCTTTCTCAGACTTCGTATCCAAGCATCCTTTCACCGAGAAAAATCAAATCCTTCTGAACTCCCAGAATCCGAATCACTTCGACCCCAGAGAAGGCCTTGGAAGCCTTTACTGCGCTCAGAATAACCCCTCTGGTTTTAAAGAATTCGACTTCAAATATTTTAATCCGTCACTGGAAGGCACATATTTTGATCAAATCTATCGGAGTGTTTTGTCATTTTGGCCAGGGCAAGTTGGCAGAATCCGACTGATGAAGCTTCCGCCGAAGACTTGCTATTCGGTGCACGTGGATGATGGCTACCGGCTTCACCTTCCGATCTTTACCTCGGGCCAATGTTTTCTCTGTTTTCCAGAAGAAGGCATGTTTCACCTCCCTGCAAATGGCCTGGCTTACTTCACCAATACTCTAAAAGAACACTCCGCCATGAATGGAAGCCAAATAGACCGGATCCATCTAGTGTTCAGCTTGTCTCGGCTAAATCCGCTAAGTATTTTTGATGAAGATCGGGCTCTGCAGGCTTTTTATGAAGATTCATTAAAGACATTCTGAACAAAGGTCTAGCTCTGGTTCCTGCGAATAATGATCTGCCCAAACTCAAGATCCTTCTTAAAGCAGCTTAGCCTTAAAAATTGCCCGCCTGGGAGTGGTGAAAGGCTCATTTCAGAACCAATCATGTCGGCAGAGGGAACGAAATATTTCATCACATACTTAACCACACGCACATCTGGTCCATATTTCTCGGTGACCAAATATTTACCCATCTTCATTAAATTATAACAGGTGTCTTGCCTAAATAGCTTATTCAGTCTGACTCTGTCCCCAGTCAGATCACAATATTCCTCAAACTTAAAGACTTGCTCGGGCTCTCGCTCAGTAATTCTCTCTGCAGTGGCCAAAAAATAGCCCTGATACATTTGGCTTTCGATTTCCCAATAAAGTTCTGCCACGGCCTTATCCTTAAGCCCAGAGTCAAGGCGATGAAGCTCTTCATACTTCAGCTCGCAGTTGAATTTAATTTCCTTCAGCAATTTAAATTCAAGATTTTTTATGAACTCCCTCTTCTCAACGCCAAAAGAATTCCAAAAAGAATCCGTAATTGAAGAAATATCTAAGTAGTCCCGTGATCCCAAGTATCTAAAATTTAGCTTACAAGATTTCATTCTACCTCTGATTTATCGCCAAAAGATCTTCAAAATATTTATCCAGTCTGCTGCGAAAGCGCTGACTTGCATCTGCAAAATAAGTCCTAGATTTTGATATATCAAAATACAAATCCCGCACTTGATCTTGGGTATATCCTAAGCTTCTGAGGTGCGGATAGTTCCACAATGTGTTGATTGCGCCCCTTCTTCGTGGACTTGATTCGCGCCACTGCCTATTGAACTGTTCCGCAAAATTGAGCGCCGTATCCCGATCCATTGTTTCATGCTCCCAATCAGGCGGGTCAAAACTGATTCGTTTAAATCCGAATTTTTCTGGATTCCGAGAGTAGTCAGAAAAATCCATCGCGTGTCCGTCGAAACTATTTTTGTAAGGAAAAATTTTAAGTGGCCCCACTGTTATAAAATCTAAACTTGAATTTGAAGTCACCCAATCGATGGTTTGCACCTGTGTCTCGGGCGTCTCGCCCGGGAGTCCCATGATGAAGGAGCCGTGCGAAAGACATTCGGATCCGTTTTTTTTATGAAAATCGAGGAGAAAACTTTTTACTTTTTCGGGAGGGGTTCCCTTCCCTGCCTTCTGGGCCACAGGTCCGGTTAGAGTCTCGACCCCCCAATGAATTCCTTTGGCACCAGACTTCACCATCAAATCTACGGTCTCTGGAAACCGAATCGCGACGTCAAAACGTCCATAAGATACCCACTCTACCTTAAACGGCAGATCGATCAGCATTTGGCAAACGGCTTCGACCTTCAATCGGCTGTCATTAAAGCAATCATCGCAAAAATGATATTGCGTCGTCCCATATCGTTCGTAATTGTCTAAAAGCTCCTCTCGCAGAAAATCCATTTCCTTTCTAAAGCTTTCTTTTTTCTCGTAATGACAATATTTGCAGTTAAAAATGCAGCCGCGACTAAGCTCAATCGGCAAGGCCTCACCGGGCTGAATGGCCCAATGTTTCTGCCACTTGAAGGGCGGGCAATCTTTTTTAATTTGGTAATGATTTCTGGTATCAATCACCTTGTGGCCATTAATCAAAAGATGATGTGGCTCAACTCCGGCCTCGATCTGATTTACAACTTCTGCGATAAATGCATCCGCTGCTCCCCAAATGAAATAATCTATGGCTTCGAGTTGCTCGGGAGTAAAATTTAAAAGGAACTGAGTTTTCGCCCCACCGAGCAAAATTTTAGCCTTCGGAGCAATTGATCTTAAGGACTCCTTTAACTCGTTCAACCAAGCAGAAAATCGCTCCATTTCGCGAAATATGAGTGGCGAAGAAGAATACCTTTCGAGCTGAATGGTTAAAGAATTAAAATCATGCCATTCGCTTCGAGTAAACGTCGGCGTCATAAAGGTAGATGAAATTCCGATGGCCAAGGTGTCTGGGGTGATCAGTTTTTTGATATAATCCAGATTATTTGGAAGCTGCGATACGTAGTCGATGACAACCGTTTCATGTCCGGCAGACTCCAAGGCAAAGGCAATGGCGTAAGGACCAATATAGCGCTGACCACCAATCTTACTAAAGGATGTATTATCCGAGATAAAAAGAACTCGACCCATTTAGGGATTAAAGCTAGTTTCTTAGTAGACTTCAATCGAAAGTTAGAATTGACTAGCAGCTAAATCGCGGACACTAAGAATCTCAGATTAGGACGGCATGAAACACGGCGCTCCAAGTTACATTAACCTCGATCCCTTTGTCGACATTTCAGCATTAGAGTCTCTTCACGATGAAATCTGCTATGGGCTGGCAAAGTCAGAATTTAGCCTTGCTGCGCGCCCGATTCCCCATCTCGAGATGTCCGACTCGCCCGTCGAGAAGCTCATCGAGTTCAAGCACAACGAAGGCCTCAGAGTCGAGGAAATTATCAAGGAGGCGCCTGAGCTTTTGTCTCGTCATGAGCTGAAGTACTATCGGGCCCTTAATCATGAACAGAAAAAACGCTTCCTCATTTTTTATAAGAATGCTTACTGCGACGGTGAGTATGTGCGCTTAAGATATCCGCGAAAAGAGTTCCGAAAGAATCAAGAGGCCATTTTTTATTCGAAAAATTGTGATTGGCACCCCAATTCGCAGCACTTCGAAAAAACTCTGAGCTTTATAAAAGATCTTCCTTTTATGGATCTAGGCCGGGTCGTTTTTTTTATAACCTACCAATATATGAAATCGGATATTCACCACGATCGAAGCAACGAATGCTACGATGGTCGCCATCACTACCTTTGGATTAACCCCTTTCGTCAGAAAAAATTCTTTTTGCTACATGAAGACGGGTCGAAAGAATATATTGATTCCAAGGTCTGCATTTTTGATGGCACGATTCTGCATGGATGTGATGCTCCCAATAAACATGTCTACTCTTTACGGATCGATGGCCAATTAAATCCCGAGTTTTGCCAAATTGCAGGGATTCCATGGAAGGCCCGGCCCTAAGGCAAAATGGCTATCATAAATGTAATCCTATTTTCAGTGCTCTCTTACTTCTTGTACCCACTCACTCAGTGGATTCCCCTAAGCCTTGGTCTTATTATCTATACGCTTGGTTTTCAGAAAGCGGCTTGGACCTATTGGTTGAGTACTCAGGTCGTTGTCTTGGGGACAATCTTGCTCGGGCACTTTATGAAAAATCGGCCATCGGAGTTCATTTTTATTTTCTTTATGCTTCTCGTCTATTACCTGCTCTTAATTCTAATCACAAAGCTGCGCCCTCGGATCGCGGGCAGCATTTATTTGATTTTTGGAGCCTTGCTTTTAATTCTCTATTATCACCCCGAAGGATTGGGGGCCTATAGAAACTTCTTAACGATTCCACTTTTTCTATGGGCAACAAATTTCTTCGCAATTCTAATCGACCTCCGTCAATCCGGAAGCTGGAACACGAATCTTCTTAAGTGGTACAATCCTCCCTGGAGCATTTTCGGATTTCTGCCCTTAGGAAGCCGATATCTTGAAGAAAAACGCGCGAAAAATATGAAGGATCTTTTGAGGTGGCAAGGGGAGGGGATTAAACTCGTAGCACTTTGCTCTGTTCTTCACCTATTGCAAAATTTCTTTTACTCCTGGGCAATTAAAAACGGAGCACAAATTGACGTAACGGCCATGGCCACAGGGGGTGCAAATATCACTTTATGGGACTGGACTTTAAGTCACTACTCACAATATTTTGGTGAACGAGTTTCTCTCTGGCTGATCACATACACTGGCGCGATCATGTCGGTGATAAAAATTATTTTTCTTTTTGGTTTCTCGGTCTCTGTTGCTAGAATGTTTGGCTACGCTTTTATTATGTTTCCATACCCCCTCTCTGCGATGGCCTCTTTCTCTAAATTTTACGGAAACTTACTCCACTATTATAATAAGATTCTAGTGATGACCTTTTACCCTATATTTTTTAGAAAGTTTCGTCGTCTTGGGACAAAGTACAATGCCCACGCATCCCTGTTTTTTACAGTATTCATCGGTGGCACGCTTGCACATTTTGTTTTTCACCTCAGACGAATTGATTTGTTTGATGACTTTGGGACTTTGATCCTAAGGTCGCTGGATTTCTCGAAGTATTCCTTGGCCCTGGCTGCCGTCGTGATATTTGTCCGCCTGGCCCCTGAGTTTGATGCAAAAAAACACAATACTGCATTGAATACCTTCATGATATTGGTCACTTTTACTATCTACTCCTTGATTCTGACTGCAAACGTCGCATTTTTTCGGAAGGGACAGTCCTGGATTGAATACTTTGATTATCTGAAATCTCTTTTTTTATTCTAATTTTAATTTATGATTAACCTATGTCTAGCGCTCTTAGGAATTTCTTTCGGCACTCAGAGTCTATTTACTATGTGATGCTATTTATCAGCATCGCCATCTTGTCTTTGGTGCAGCCTTTTGTTCAATCCGATTTAGCAATGGCTCTTCATGCAGTTTCTGGTATCTTTTTCTTGAATTCGACTCATGTGATATTTACCTTTTCATTGTACTTTGGTGTTCGTGAAATCCGAAGTCTCCCCTCTCTAAATACGCCCCGATTCTGGTATGGCTTGGCTTTTATTCTAATCTCCATTTCTGCTCTTATGTGGATCGAGAAACACTTCAACCCCGAGGCCGTTAAGATCGCACTGTTGAGTTTGTTTTTTACGGCATCCCGTCATCACGGGGTCAATCAAACTTTAGGCCTTCTACTTCAGGAAAACCGAAAACAAACTGTCCGGTTCGAACTTTCTCGGCTTGATGCTTCTCTGGCTTGGATCCTGCCCAGTTTTATTTTCGGCTGCTCCCTTGTTGCGCCCGATCTTTATTATACCGCACTCGGCTTGTCCCTCGCCGCTCAAGTTAAAACCCTCGGCGCTCATTTTTTACGCCATGGATTCCATTGGTCTTCCGCTTCTTTTATTTGCCGGTATCTGATGTATGTGAACTCCGGCTCAAATTATTGGTTTATGATCGGGACGGCCTTCCTGCACGGCTTAGAGTACTTGGGGATATACCGAAAAATTGCCGAAACTTATGATGTGGACTACAAAAACCGCAGAACCACCTACGGCCTGTTAATCATTCTGGTGCCTGTCTTTATGTACATTCATTATTCTGATCTATTACGATCTTATTGGCCTCAGGTCGTTTCTGATTCGAGTTTATTTTATACTCTAGTCATCTTCGGGAAACTTATATCATTTGTTCATTTTTATTTCGATGCCCACTTGTTTCGATTTAAAGATAAGAGCGTCCGTGACCTTATTGGCCCAACTTTATAGCGGCGCCGAGTCGCAAAAAATTCTAGATTTATTTCGTTTTTGATAAGCCTCC
>CAYMDP010000066.1:0-12114 GCA_964389375.1 uncultured Pseudobdellovibrionaceae bacterium
GGTTACATGGATGTTGTTAGCTGGGGTAACTTAACTTATTTCACAGTTGGTTACACATTGGCTCCAATGGACAGCACAACTTTCGGTATTCACTACTACAACTTCTCACGAACTGAGAAGACATCTGCTGCAACTGCCGGAACTACCGGTGGTGCATGGATCACTGGTGGAGCTGGAGACAAAGACGATATCGGATCTGAAATTGATCTAGTTGCTAACCACAAGTACGAAGGTGGATTCCAAATGACTGCACGTCTTGGAATGTTCACTCCAGGTGGATACATGAAAGACAACAACGGTGATAAGAGCGATGCTTACACTGTTGCCTTCTTAGAAGGTAAAATGAGCTTCTAAGTTTCTTTAGAAACTTTAGTTCTCTTCAAAGAGCCAAGCCAAAAGCTTGGCTCTTTGCTTTTCGGATCTAGAAAAGTGTGTCAGACTTAAAGCTGTCAGGGGAGACATCATGTTGAAGCTCAATTTAATCCTGCCCGTAGTTCTTTTGGGTCTAGTTAGCCTGGGATCTCAGGCGTCTAGGCGTTACCCCCAGATAGATCCAGCACCCCCTCTAAAGATCGAACTCAATCAGGTTTTAAAGTTCGCCAGTGAATTTCAAAAGGCGAGTTACGCTCAAGACGAAAGGGCCTTTGAGGCTTCATTGTCTCAGTTGATTGGATCCATTGACCGGGCGTGGGCTAAAGCAGACCTTGCAAGAGATCAAAAGCCTCATTTGACTCGAATCCTCAGGTCCGCAAAGCTTCAGCTGCAGAGCAGCCGAAACCAACTTGGGACAAAGCGAAGTCAAAGTGTGAAAGAGGCTTTCGCCCAGATCGTTCAGTTGATTCAAATCTACAAGCTAGATTCTTATCGCATCTTTTTTTGCTCAAAAGACCGCGCAGTATGGATTCAGACCGACTCCCGGGCGCAGAACCCGGTCAGTCCTGATCGTTTTGCGAGCTGTGGAAAGCTTGTGCAGTAGCCTATGGAGCGCTGGCTGCAGACTCTTCCAAAACATATCCTCGCTTTAATTGTGATTTCTATCGGAATACTTTTGATCATTTTGTTTAATCCCCCGCACACACTTTGTGATTCACAGCTTTCTCTTTTTAAAGAAAAGCAGACGGGTTTTATCTATCTTGACCCGAAGCAGACCTTTCAAAAGAGCAGTCGCTTTCAAAGTCTTCACGATCAATGTAAGGGAACCAATAGTCCGGGTGGATGTTACGAGTTTTTTTCTTTGTTAAGAAAGGCTTTGGATGACCTAGGTGCCGTGCCCATGGAGTGTAGCGAGGCCGTCGCCTCCGAGGGAGCGGTGCGTGCCTCTTTATTTGGTGCACTTGATTTGATGGTCCGTATTGCCTGGGATAGCGCTCCTCCAAAATCTTACTTCGAAAAATTTAGCTGGCTTGATGTCGCGGATATTTCGTTGTTTTGCCGCCTTCAGCAGCAGGCCATAAACTTCTATGGTGAGGCCGCATACTCGAGCTTTAGAGAGCCTTATTTTAGCGAGCTTCCTGGGGGCTCCGCACTTCCCCGAGCGAAAGCATGGGACGCCAGCTTATTTTCCGAAAACTGCGCCCGTTATCCCTAGAGAGAAAGACAAAATTAGCCTTAAGTGTTGTAACTTAGTTTTTTGAACCCGTTTGTTCTTCCGTTTTTTCCAAGCGGCATCTAGGCGGCACTTCATCTTTGCGCCGCTGGAGGATGAAATCTACGGATGTGGGGGTTAAGGGCAGATCTCGAGTCCTGTCCAATGCCACAGCTCTTTTTTTCCGATTTTTCGAAGATCAAAATTTCCCTTTAATTCGAGCTCTCGTTCTTGTCTGTGGATCAATCGAAGCTCTTTTCGGCTCGAACTTATAAATAGGATCGACCAATCCCTGGGGTTTAGGCCAAAAGTTTTAAGGTCTTTAATAAGCATGGCAATTGTTCCTGTTGAGATTTTCATTGTTGTCCCCTTTGTGAGCTTTTGTATTTAGCCGCTCAATCTGCAAAGGGGGATCAAGCCTAAGGGGGAAGTGGACGCCTGTTGAGGCCTCTTCAGGGTTCGTCAGCCGAATTCCAATTCGAACTCCATCCAGAGTGGCTCTGGCCCCAGTCGCGAGGGCCCGGTCCATCTGGTGAAGCTTCCTCTGATTTGCTCCTCAAGTTTGATGGAGCGTTCTTTTGAACTTTCTCTGCAAGATATTCGGAATTTCAAAAAAAGCTGATTCCAATTTCGAAATTCGGGTGATGCCTCTCCGAAGATAGGGTCTAATCTAGGGCCTGTCCTCATTTCGCGATTGAGGACGGGCCATAGGAATGGATCGGTGCCTTCAAGGGCAAGGGAGATTTTGTGATCAATAAAAAATTTTTGATGTTTCTGATTGTAGAGATACTGGCGACCCTGGTCGCAGTTTTTGTTTTCCGTATTATTGATCATCGACCTACGGCCGCAAGTATCGCTGGAGTTTCATTTATTCTGGTGGGGGCATTGATTATTCTATCGATGCGAAAAAGTCCCATTAGGAAGCAATCCTGGGCCTACAAGGCGGCCTGGGTTCATCTTTTCGCATTTGCCTTACCCATGATGCTTTTTCGCTGGATCAATCCGGGAGTCGATTTTAATAATGTGACTTTTATTATTTGGACAGGGTCGCAGTTTCATCGGGCCTCAGAAATTTTTTATCTAATTTTGATGGGATTGACCCTATTTGAGGTCTTTCGATTCCGAAAAGAGAGCTAGCTCGGGCAGACTATTTGGCTGCCCGAGTTCCTAAACTGAAATTAATATTCAAAAGGACGAGGAGAAATGGGCTCAACTCGCTCATTAAGGTCGTAGGCATCATTTCCGATTGGAAGAAGAGCCATAGATCGAGCGCGCTTAACAGCCGCTGCAACCTTTCTTTGCTGAGACAAGCTCAATTTGCTGATTCGAGCTGGAACAATCTTTCCGGCTTCCATGATAAATCGTGAAAGGGTCGATGGATCCTTATAATCGAAGTTAAAATCTCCAGGAAATTCTGGGCGGTATTTTGATCGGTAAGACTTTTTCATAGTCATTTCGCCTCGTAAGCCGTTGAAATTATTTGTTCACTTGATTTCCTTAACGGGAAGCAAGCGTGAGTTCCGGGTTTATACGATAGAATTCGGTTGCCAACAAGCCCCATTTTAACTATACGTACTTTTTCGGTTTTCGCCGCCATTTTAAGAATTTGTGCGACCTAAAAGGAGCGTTAAAGATGCCTCGTTGTGAACTTACTGGCAAGGGACCTAAGGTAAAAAATCTGGTCAGCCACTCTAATATTAAGACCAAGTCGACCGCGAACGCAAATATTCAACAAAAACGAGTATTTAGCAGTTCACTAAACGAGATGGTAAACCTGAAAATGGCGACGTCCACGATTCGGTCGATGGAAAGAAACGGTGGCTTTGATACTTTCATTTTAAATCAAAAGCCCAAGACTTTGTCGGCACGAGCTTTAAAAGTGCGCTCACGAATCTTGAGAAAACTGAACCGAAAGTCTAAGGGAGCCTCAAATGAAGCTGCAAATTAAAAAAGGCGCAAAAGTAAAAGTCATCTCTGGCTCTCAAAAGGGCCACGAGGGTGTGGTTCTTGAAATCAATAAGCCCAAAATGATGGTTCGTGTTCAGGGTGCGAGAATGCAAACCCACTTTGACAAAAAAGATGGAATTCAGACTAAAGAAGGTTTGATTCATTACTCGAACGTAAAGTTGGTTGAACAAGCCGCTGAAAAGAAGACTAAGAAAAAGGCTACGGCTCGTAAATAGGCTGTGAGCCAATGTTTAGGACCTAAAAAAAGCCGGTGAAAATCGGCTTTTTTTATTTCAAGAGGAGTCTTGCCATTGAGAATGCCCAATGTTTCTGCTAGCCTTAATCTTATGAAAAGATTGATTTCGATGACCATTTTATTGGCGCTGTTCTTTCCTTTGCACTTTGGCTTGGCTCAGGCTGCCGTTGAATCACAAAATGGGACCTATGTGATGTGCCGAAGCCACAAAGATGTGCGCACGATTCGTGTTGAATTTGATAAAGAAGATCAAGAATGTAAAACTCTATACACAAAAGCTGGGGTCGACCAGGAAGTTGGAAACGGTCGAAATCTAAATAGCTGTAAAGGGATTTTGAGTAATATCAAAAACAATCTCGAGGGCGCGGCTTGGGCTTGCAAGGATATTAGCAAGTCTCAGATTTCTCATGTCTCAAGTTCGAATGAGTAGCTCTCAACAAAAATCCTCTGACACAGATTCTACCAAAGAAAAAATAAAAGTCGCTCTAGTTCAAATGACCTCAACTGATGATGTTGAAGCAAACCAGAAACAGATTCTGAGCTTGTTATCGGAAATAGAGAAATCTGAAAGCATCGATCTTGTGGTGTTTCCAGAGAACTCTTTATTCTTGCGGGTGGATTCGGGATCAAATGTTCAAAGTTTTGACTTATCCGAAGCCTTTTTTTTGGAGCTTCAAGAATTTTGCCTTAGGTCGAAGGCTAAAATTCTTTTGGGATCCCTTCCGGTTAAAGAAGCTCAGTCGGTCAGCAATGCGATGGTCTTGGTGTGTTCGGAGGAGCCGCCACGGGTCGTTTATCGCAAGATTCATCTTTTTGATGTCGAGGTTGAGGGGCAAAAACCCGTTAGGGAATCAGATCAATTTCGGCATGGTTCACAGACAGCAATAATAAATCTGTACGGTTGGAAATTGGGTTTAAGTATTTGTTATGATCTTCGCTTTTCAGAGCTTTACTTAAAATATGCTAAAGCTGAGGTGGATGCGATTTTGGTTCCATCGGCATTTTTGGTTCCAACTGGGCAAGCGCATTGGCATATCTTGTTGCGCGCTCGAGCGATTGAATGCCAGTCTTATGTTCTTGCGCCGGCTCAAGGCGGGATTCATAAGGGAAAAAAATCAGGAGAGCGAGAGACCTTCGGTCACAGCTTGGCGGTAGATCCTTGGGGTCGGATTATTTGCGAAATCTCTGTATCCCCAAGCTTTGAAGTTGTGGAGCTATCTCTTAAAGAGCTACAGCGTGTTCGCAAGCAAATCCCAATGAAAGACCACCGAAGACTTTAAGGTTTAAGTTTACTTCCATAGACCAATAAATGGCCTGTCGTTTTGAGGTTAATGGATTTCAAAAATGCGAAAATAGTAGAGCCGATCTTTTTCTTCAATCTTCTAGACGAAGCTGCGGGAATGAGTGTGGCCCTTTAAGCCTTTAGTCCAAGTTCGACCTCCCTGGGAAGTGAGTTCCTGGAGTTTGAGGCTAAAACCTTCCACTGCCTTGATGAAGCTGGACGTTTGTGGAGTTAAGTTCTGGATTCTGCAGTCCGAAAGTCCTTAAGAGGCTAGGGCGAAGGTCTGAAGGACCTTGATCCCATGGGCTTGGAGGTTATATGAAAATTTGCATGTGTATCTTTCTTGGAGTTCTTGGTTTTTCAAGTTTAGCTTGGGGGACCGAAAGAAGTTTAGACGAAATTCGTGCGGCCTCTTATAGTTTTCCAGAAATGGTTGCAGCTCGCAATTTTTTAGAAATCAATCCCAATGAAGAGGCCATCTGGCTGAATGAGCTTGCTGCCAAGAATGCATCAAAAAGAAAAGCTTCAAAAAAGATTTCGCTTAAGACGAAGAATTCTTCGAAGCTTGCGAACGCAAACCCTAAGGGTCCTGAGGCTGTTGCAAGTAAGGTGTCTACTCCGGCTCAGTTCAAAGTTCCCGTTCAGCAAGATATCGCTCAGGCTGTGACTCCCGAACAAAAGGCCCCAGTTGTGATCCCCCAGAAGACGATTCAAGTTCCAGACAAAGAGTCCTAAAGACTTAGGGCGTGTCCTTATTTCGCGATCCCCCCAATTCGTTTATTTTGAGTCGGAGCTTCGTTGCTCCTCCTCGAATTGCCTTATAGGCAGTCTTTCGTCGTCGCGCCTTGGTCGGATTCAAAATTCACAGCGCAAAAAATGTCTAGTTTATTTCGTCACATATCCATTTTCAGGTTTGGGAGGTATTGTCGCTCATCTATAGTTTGAGAAGTGCGACAGTCGAAAGATCAAGTCGATCTGTCTCGCTGCGCATTGCGGACCTAATCTTGCTATATTGCATCTCATAGAGGTCCATGCATCAGGATATCAGCCAAAGGATATCTAATATCGGCTCTAGGCGCTTCCTCTCGTCTTGAAGTTTCATCAGATCCAAGCTAGTCTTAGCTTTTAGATTTGGGCTCTTTTTGATCTGGAGTTTTTGTGTTTCGACCTATCGGATTCGTGATTTTTGCCCTATTTTTTATCCATAGCTTTTCGGTGAATAGCTCGAGAGTTTGGGCCAACGAAAACCCCATTAAGGTCATATCTCCAGAAGAGGCTTCTGAGATTGCAAGAAAGCGGCTTTATCCAGGCGGCGCGGATGAGGAAGATCTTAGGGTCTTGCCACAGCTTCCCGATGCCCAAGTGAAGGTGAATTTTCGTCAGGTTCAAAAAGATGTTCTTGGAGATATGATCCCAGACGAATCAGATGAGAGCGCTCCCGAAGCGGAATAGGTTGATCCATGCCAAAATTTTTTGCAGTGACTTCGAGGGGCTTGGACGAAGCTCTTTACCAAGAATTATCAGATCTTGGGATGAAGGGGCTTGAACGTAAAATCGGTGGCGTTTGGTTTGATGGGAATTGGCAATCCTGTTATTTGGCCAACCTTAAACTTCGAACTGCGACTCGCATTTTACTTCCTGTTTTAGATTTCCCGGCCTATCAGCCGGAAGAACTTTACAATAATGTTTTTAAAAAACACGATTTCACTAAGTACCTAGGGGTCCATCAGACCTTTGCGGTCGACGCTAAAGTTCGCGAGAGCGCCTTTAAGGATCAGCGCTTCGTCGCCTTAAAAATCAAAGATGCCATCGTGGATCAGTTTCGTGAAAAATTTGGTGAGCGTCCGAACGTGGATACAAAATTTCCTCACGTCACGTTTCAGGTGCGGGTGGTAAAAAATCAGGTTTCGATTGCTGTGGATACATCGGGAGAAAGTTTATCTCTTCGTGGCTATAGAAAAGAGCAAGGCGAAGCTCCGCTTCGAGAACATTTGGCCGCAGGCCTTGTTCATTTGACGGGTTGGGATCGTAAGTCTCCACTAGTCGATTTGATGTGTGGATCTGGGACGATTTTAGTCGAAGCGGCTTTGATGGCGCGAAATATTTCCCCAGGCACCTTGCGTAAGAATTTTTCATTTCAACATTTCCAAACTTTCGATGAGCAAGTTTGGTCCGAGGCTCTGGATCAGTCTATTGAAGGGGAAATCGAAGAGTGCCCGCCACTTTTTGGCTTTGATATCAGCGGAAAGGTTTTGTCCTTTGCGAAAACCAATGCGGCGCGGGCCGGGGTGGATGAAAACATTCAGTTTAAAAAGTCTCCCGTGGACCTTGTGGAAGCTCCTGCGGAAAAAGGCACGATCATAGTGAATCCGCCTTATGGGGAGCGGCTTGGTGACCTAGAACAGGTTAAAGACGCCTACCGGGATTTAGGTTTTGTCTTAAAAACTCGTTTTCAAGGTTGGACCTGCTGGATTCTCTCGGGAAGTGAAGAAGTGACCTCGGTTCTAAAATTAAAATCAAGCCGTCGCATTCAGGTCTACAACGGAAATCTAGACTGTCGCCTTTTACGCTACGATATTCGAGATAACCCCTAAAGATTTAGAATTTTAAAAATTGAGTTTCCCAAGTGGCCAGATCCCTTAGGACCTGGCCGGCTAGGGACCATAGGATTTTTTAGAAGGGTTTTGTTCCCGCGAGCCATCCGGCTAAGGTGCCAAGACTGAGGATCACGAGCCACATAGGCTTGCTCGAGGATTTCATCTTTGGAATAGCCGCGATGATGCCTCCCATAACCAGCCAAATAAGAAGCTTTGCGTAAACCCATAGCGGTAGGCCGCCATGCGCCACGCCAATTCTAGCCAACAAGCCAAATCCCGAGATTAAAATGACGGTGAGTCCCAAACCATGAAAAAGCAGGACCCATTTTCGGTTGGCGAATTTTTTATCTCCACCATTCATGGTGTGAAGAGCCAAACCCCCTAGGGCCATGAACAAAGCAAGTATCCCGAAGATATGAATGATCTTGTAAAAGCTATAACTCATCCGGATTCTCCTTAAAGTTTTTTTTATGAAACCTATCACAAAAATTGACTTTAGCCATGGGAATCCACGATAGTGGCCCTTACCAAAAATTACCTACAAGGAGCCTGTTCCATGTTTGATATCGGCGTGATTGCCCCTATTGCGGGAGCTCTCGGTCTATGTTTCGCTCTCGTCACTTATCTTAATTTGGTTCGGCAATCCGCCGGAACCCCGAAAATGATTGAGATCGGAGATGAAATTCATCTCGGTGCAATGACCTTTTTGAAGGCAGAGTACTCAAAACTCATCATCTTCGTCGTGGTTTTGTCGGCTCTTCTGTTTTGGGCTTTTGATTGGCAGACTTCAGTTTCATTTGTTGCTGGAGCGGTTTGTTCGGGGCTTGCGGGTTTTATCGGAATGAAAGCAGCAACTAAAGGAAACGTTCGAACTGCAGCGGCAGCGAAAGATTCTGGAGTTGCAGCGGCCCTTTTGATCGCCTTCAACGGCGGATCTGTGATGGGTCTTGCGGTTGCAAGTCTTGGTCTTGTAGGACTGGGCGCTTTGTTCTACGCCTTCGGTGGTGACGTAAGCACTGTTGCGGTGATCTCAGGCTTTTCAATGGGTGCCTCTTCGATTGCCTTGTTTGCACGTATCGGTGGCGGAATTTTTACCAAAGCTGCCGATGTTGGATCGGATCTAGTCGGAAAGCTTGAGGCCGGAATTCCTGAAGATGATCCAAGAAATCCTGGTGTGATTGCGGATAACGTTGGAGACAACGTTGGTGACGTTGCTGGAATGGGTGCGGACATTTTTGAATCTTATGTTGGAGCGATGGTTGCGGCGATTATGATTGCGGCGACAATGACGCCTGCGGATTTAAACGCACACTTTAGTTCAAACGTAACTCCAGTCATGTTGATGGGTCTTCCTTTGATTCTTGCGGTGATGGGGCTTTTTGCTTCTGTTGTGGGAATTGTCGGGATGAATGTTTTTAAGAAGCTAGATCCTTCCAAAGCTTTGTTTGTTTCTGAAGTCACAGCAGGGGTTTTGTTTTTGGCAATGACTGCAGGTTTTCTGGTTCAGTTCGGATACGGTTTAGATATCTTCTGGGCGATCTTCGCCGGATCAATTGGTGGAATTGCGATTGGAAAAGTGACTGAGTACTACACAGCTTCTGGTCCCGTTTTCAAAATTGCTGAGGCTTCAAAGACAGGTCCTGCAACAAACATTATTGCGGGTATGGCAGTAGGCCTTGAGTCATGTGCTGGCCCCTTGTTCTTGATCGCGGCTTCTATATATGCGGCCTACGAAACTTGCGGTCTTTACGGAATCGCAATGGCCGCAGTTGGAATGCTTGCGACTGTTGGTGTGACAATGACAATTGATGCTTACGGTCCTGTTGCGGATAACGCCGGTGGAATTTCTGAGATGGCCAATCTTGGTCCAGAAGTTCGTAAGATCACTGATGGTCTGGATGCAATTGGAAACACAACTGCTGCGATCGGAAAGGGTTTTGCGATTGGTTCTGCGGCTTTGACCTCTTTGGCTTTATTCGTAGCTTACAAACAAGCGATTGTTTTTGCTGCGGGTCCTGATGCCGCGATCTCGATGGAGATCACGGATCCTGGAGTGGTGATTGGTCTTCTTTTGGGTGCGATGACCGTATTGATTGCGGCTGCGATGACTATGACTTCTGTGGGTAAAGCTGCTGGAGAAATGGTCACCGAGATTCGAAGACAGTTTAAAGAAATCCCAGGTCTTCTAGCGGGAACAGGAAAGCCTGACACAGCTCGCTGTGTTGAGATTTCTACAAACGCAGCTCTTAAAGAGATGGTTGCGCCCGGTCTTGTGGCGGTGATCGCTCCTTGTGTTGTCGGCTTTGGACTTGGCCCCAGCGCTTTGGGTGGCATGCTTGCGGGATCGCTTTTGACTGGCGTGACTTTGGCTCTTTTGATGTCGAATGCAGGTGGCGCTTGGGATAACGCGAAGAAATTCATCGAAAAGGGAGACATCCCTGGTGAGAAGAAGGGCGGAGCTGCACATGGTGCCGCAGTTATCGGTGACACGGTCGGTGACCCCTTCAAAGACACAACTGGTCCTGCAATGAATATTTTGGTGAAGTTGATTTCAATCGTCGCCTTGATTCTTGCTCCCTTGATCGTATAGATGGATTTATGACGAGGACCGAGAGGTCTTCGTCGAAAAGTCGAAGCAGAAAAGGCCCTTTCTTAAGAACACAACAAACTTTGTGTTTTACAGAAAGGGCCTTTTTGCATTTTAGGGCAATCGATAATTGTTTTAACATTTGGCTGAGCGGAATCCTCGGCCTAAGTCCCCGAGGGGCTTGCGCCGGATTAAGCTCTATCTATTTTTTTAAATAGAATGCCGAAGGGATCGATTCTGAACTTAAGGCAAAAGCTTACTTTGCTTCTGGAATTTGAATTCTAGGAAAAAGAGGATCGCCTTTAACAATCGAGCTTCCCACTTTTAAGCCGGGCCATTTCTGAGCGGCTTCAAAATCTCTATCCTTGCAAGAAATTTGGGTCAGCAACTGATCCATCTTTTCTGGGAGGACTGGTTGAAGCAAAAGGGCGCAGATTCTGAGGCACTCAAGGGCCGTCACCAAGACTTCAGCCGCAGCCTTTGGATCTTCTTTGGCAGACTTCCACGGCGCCTTATTTTCTAAATACTTGTTTGCCTCGGTCAAAGTATTAAAGATCTTCTCAAGTGCGTGACTTGGGGCGAAGGCCTCAATATCTTTTTGCACCAACTTTGCGAGTTCCAGACTTAGTTTTTTTACGTGAAGGCCCTGTTCATCTTTGGTCTCTGTGGCAGGAAGTTGCCCAGAAAAGAACTTATCAATCAGATTAGAAGTTCGGCTTAACAAGTTGCCCATATTGTTTGCGAGGTCATTGTTGACTCGGCCGAGCAATAGCTCTTTCGAAAAGGGGGCATCATTTCCGAAATGAATGTCCCGTGTTAGGAAGTAGCGAAAGCTATCAACACCCACCAAATCTTTCATGGCCAGGGGACTGACAACATCGCCGATAGACTTGCTCATTTTGCCTTGGTCTTTATTTAAAATCCAACCGTGAGCAAAGATGGTCTTAGGAAGTTTAATTCCCAGGGCCATTAGCATCGTCGTCCAGTAGACCGCGTGGGTCGTGATGATGTCTTTTCCGATAATGTGGACGGCCCCAGTGCTTTGCCACCATTTTTCAAACTCTTTAGAGCGCTCGGACTGTTGATAGCCCACGCCTGTGGCGTAGTTGAGTAGAGCATCAAACCAAACATAAGTTACGAAATCTGTATCAAAGGGGATCTCAATACCCCACTTGAGGCGGCTTTTGGGGCGGCTAATGCAAAGATCCGCAAGGGGTTGGCGCAAAAATCCGAGGACTTCATTGCGACGGGACTCCGGTTGAATAAATTCTGGGTGGCTTTGAATGTGTTGGATCAAGGTCTCTTGATACTTCGACATTTTGAAGAAGTAATTTTTTTCGGAAATCTTAGTCACTTCACGGCCGGTCGGACTTTTTCCATCGACCAGCTCTTTTTCGGTGTAAAAGATCTCTTCAGAAACCGAATACCAACCTTCGTAGCTGGCCTCGTAGATTTCACCTTTGTCGAAGAGCTGTTGCAGACAATCTTGAACCGCTTTTTTGTGAAAGGCATCAGTGGTGCGAAAGAAGATATCGTAAGTTATATTTAGATTGTTCCAGATCTCTTTATAGTTCTTCACCATATCGTTGCAATGGTCTTGCGGATTTAATCCTCTTTTTTCTGCCGCATCTTGGACCTTTTGTCCGTGTTCGTCGGTTCCAGTTAAAAAGCAGGTCTCTTCGCCAAAAAATTTATGATAACGATTAAACACATCTGAAAGAATGGTTGAATAGGCATGCCCGATATGTGGCTGATCGTTCACATAGTAAAGCGGTGTCGTGATATAAAAGGACTTCATGGGTGGCGGTTAATCCTTATTTTCAAGAAGCTGTTTAAGGTCTTTTCTCATTTCGGGCAAGA
>CAYMDP010000067.1:0-11262 GCA_964389375.1 uncultured Pseudobdellovibrionaceae bacterium
TGGGGTCAAAAGGCGATTTTTGGAGTGATCATACATTGGGCAACAATGTGTTTGGGATCTCTTTTACAATGTAAAGCGGATCCCTTGCTCAGCCCCGAGCAGATACGGGAAGATGTACGCCATATGGTTCGAGCGAGTCTTGATTACTTAGTACGAAATCCTAAGATTTTTGGCGCTTAGTCTGCGCCTTTGCCATAAAGGAGAGGCTCATTCGAGACTACTTTTTAATCTCCCTATTCAAAAAACCCATAAATCAGGGCGAACTGCCTAGCTTTTATTCGAGGGCTAAGACTTCCGATTATGCAGTGGCCGATTCAGGCCATAGGCCCGTGGAGATTTCGCAAGTTCAAGATACTTGCTCATTCCTTGTCAAAAATCGATTTGATCCCCAGGACAACTTCACAATTAATTTTAATCCACAAACAAAAAAATTGAAGAGACCAACCAAATCTGGCTGATGCCTGTCTTTAAACTCGAAACTGAAACCGCGGTTCACTACTCTAATGTCTGTGGGATCTTGATGAAGATTCTAGATCGGAGCGCGAACCTAAAACCCGACCTTGTTGCACTAGATTACTTTCTTCATAATGGATTTGTTCCCCTCGGGAAGACCTTCAGCGAAGGGATCCAAAAAATTAACACTCTTGGTTTTTCTCAGATCACGGTCGACCATGAATCTGCAATTGACCTAGACAAGCTATGGACTCTTTTTAAAACGGCAATTGTCGAAATTTTTAAAAATAATCCTCGAATTAGTTTTAATCTCAGTGGAGGAATTGACACTCGATTGATTGTATTTGCCCTGATGGAGACTGGCCTTAGTCCCTCTAAAATTGTGTCCATCCAGTCTCCACACCTGGAAGATGGACGAGATGCTGATGTAGAGATTCCGAAGATGATCTGTGAAAAATTAGGATGGGGACTCGAAATTCAAAGACCCAGCGCCCAAAATTACTCTTATTTAAGGTACCCCGAGATCGGCGAGGCCGTATTGTCTGGCCTGTGCGGAGGCGAAATTTATGGAGCTCAAGCGGTAAACTTTATTCCCAGTGAGACTAAGTTTTCTCTTTTTGATGCAATACAGATTTTTATGAACAGCTTTAGATCCACCTTTTATAAGAGTGAGTCAGGATCCTGGAGCTCCCCTTCCAATCTTCATCATATGACGACTTCGCCTTTTTTAAATCGCGAGCTCGTGAGTTATATTTTGAGTTATCCGGAAGAGCCACTATTGAATTATTCGCTTTATCGCAAACACTATGATCTTTTAAAAGCTCGTTTTTTTGATCTGCCTCTCTGTTCGGGACTTTCTTATTCACACCCTGATCTAGCATTGCCTGAAGACTCGGTTATTTTAGACCCCAAACAGAATATGAAACCACGAAGCCATTCAAATACTTCCTACACAATTCCTTCGTTTAGACTTTTGAATCTCGCAAAGGAACGCATAGCGCATGCCCCAACGACTGAGGTCAAGAATCTTCAAGACTATTGTTTAGGCCTGAAAAAAAATTTCGAAATTGAATTTTAATCCTTAGCGCATTTGACCTTTAGGTTTCGAATTATACTCAAGGTCTCTGCTTTAATCGTGATTTCCCACAAATTCGAGCCACAGGCCCCCTACAAACTGAATTCTATGGCTATCTTGTGGGGCCAAAGGCCCATTTTTGGAGTGATCATCCATTGGGCAACAATGTGCCTAGAAGCTCTACTGCAATCCGATGTCCGTCCTATGGGTCACAACAACCACGATTACACAGCACGAAATCCTAAAATTTTTGGCGCCCAGGGTCTTGCATATCTTGCATAAGGGCTAAATCCTTAGATTCTGATGAAAATCCTAGGACTTTCTTGCTATTACCATGATAGTGCCGCCGCCTTGATCGATGGCTCTCAAATTCTTTGTGCGGCTCAAGAAGAACGCTTTACCAGAATTAAGGGGGACGAAAGTTTTCCCAAAAATGCTATAGAGTTTTGCCTCAGCTCACAAGGACTAACCTTACATCAAATTGATGCTATTGTTTTTTATGAAAAGCCGCTTTTGAAATTCGAAAGAATTCTAGAAACATTTTTTAATATTTGCCCCAGAGGGCTGAAGGCCTTTTTAACGGCCATGCCACCCTGGCTTCAGAAAA
This sequence comes from uncultured Pseudobdellovibrionaceae bacterium, assembly GCA_964389375.1. Taxonomy (GTDB): domain Bacteria; phylum Bdellovibrionota; class Bdellovibrionia; order Bdellovibrionales; family UBA1609; genus CAYMDP01. Next base: position 2,136 of record CAYMDP010000067.1, read on the forward strand.
AATTGAATCATAAAAAATTGCTCCGATCAGAATTTAAACGTCACTTTAATTTTATTCCACAAAAGATCTATTTTAGTGAACACCATTTGTCTCATGCCGCCTCAGCCTTCTACCCTTCTCCTTATACCGAGGCCGCCATCCTTTGCCTTGACGGCGTCGGAGAGTGGGCGACGACCTCAGCCTGGCGCGGAAGGGATGGTCACATATCTCCTCTTTGGGAAATTCACTTTCCTCATTCGCTTGGTCTTTTATATTCAGCCTTTACTCACTATTGCGGATTTAAAATCAATTCCGGCGAATATAAACTCATGGGCTTAGCCTCCTTTGGGAAGCCCCTTTACCAGGATTTGATAAAGACAAAACTCATCCACTTGAATTCCGATGGAAGCTACTGGATGGACAAACAGTTTTTTGGGTACACGGACGACCTCGTCGCGACGAATGCAAAATTCGAAAAGTTATTTTCTCGGGCCGCAAGAAAACCCGAAGACCCCTTGGACCCATTTTACATGGACATTGCCGCCTCCATCCAGTCCGTTTTAAATGAAGCAATAGTAAACTTGGCCCTTCGAATCAAAGAAGATACTGGCTTAGAAAACCTTTGTCTTGCCGGCGGAGTCGCCCTGAATTGTGTTTCTAATGGGCTTCTTGCCAAAGAAAATATATTTAAGAATATTTGGGTTCAACCTGCAGCAGGTGACGCAGGAGGGGCCTTGGGAGCGGCACTTGCATTTTATTACATGAACCAATTGCCTCAACCTCGCAGAACTCCACAGCCACAAGATGACATGAATGCCGCATACTTAGGGCCCGAGTTTTCTAAACAGGATACTTTAAAAATCCTAAAAACTTACCGGCTGCCCTTTCAAGAGTTCGACGAAACTGAACTTTTGTCTAAAATCGCAAGCTTGTTAGCGGATAATAAAGTGATCGGATGGTTTCAGGGCCGAATGGAGTTTGGACCAAGAACTCTCGGATCCAGGTCCATTCTTGGCAACCCATTAGATCCCAACATGCAATCCAAAATGAATATGAAAATTAAATTTAGAGAGGGCTTTCGGCCTTTTGCCCCGATCGTCACAGATTCGAGCTACAGCCGGTACTTTTCTTTGGAAAACAAAAATGAGTACATGTTATTTGTGTCTCCGGTTTTTGATAAAAAACTGATGCCCTCCATTACCCATGTCGACGGAACGGCTCGAGTCCAGACAGTGTTTAAAGAAAAAAACTTGAGGCTCCATAAACTGCTTGAAGTTTTCGCAGAAAAAACAGGTCACCCTGTTTTGATTAACACATCTTTCAACGTTCGGGGGGAGCCCATTGTTTGCGACCCAGAAGATGCAATTCAATGCTTTTTAAATACTGATATCGATGCGCTTGTGCTTGACCATTGTCTCATCCTGAAAAATGAAGAAATTAACTCCAGAAGGACTAAAAATTGGCATGAGCAATTTAGCTTGGATTAAGTTACTATACCGACACGAGCCGATCAGTCCCACTCCGAGGCTTCGCAAATTTGCCATCCTTGTATCCTTGATCGTCGGATTAGCTACCTTTATTACGAAGATGGCTTGGATCCCCTTAGTGGCAAGTCTCTGTTTTGCCCTAACTCTTTCCAATAAAAAAATATCCCATTTGTTCATCTCTTTCACTGGATCGGGAATTTTTATATTTTTTCATACGATCACATTGCTGTGCTTAGTCGCAACTTACTACTGTATGTTAGTGCCGCTGTCTCTGCTTAGACGCTGGACTCAAAAAGAAGATCTCTTCTTCATGAAACCCGGAAGTTCAACTCTTCGGATTCAGGACATTAACAGAAAACCCAACTTCGAAAGGCAATTCTAATGGAGCTTTTAACAGAAATCTTCTTAATGATGAAAGTTCGAAAAAAATATTGGTTAACGCCGATTATCATAACACTGATTATTCTTTCGACAATTGTGTTTTTCAGCCAAACAGCAAGCCTTAGCTTTGTGTACACTTTGTTTTAAACCATGAAGAACTTCCTCGCTCTCCTTTTTGGCCTCAGCATCTCTTTGCTCATGTTCTTGGGCTTTAATATTCTTACCAAAACTTCATCAGACGTCACTCTCTTTGAATCGCCAGAAACGCTACACCCGGATCAATTGAGAAAGATGCCTCCCCTAGAGATCTTTGAAAAAATTGATCTCTCCAATGTAAAACAGTATCCCAAAGATATTTCTCCGAGGGATTTGGATACCTCCAAAAAGTTTCCCGGATTTAAAAAACCCATTGGACCATATCATTCTGTCGTGACTATTCGAGGTCGTGAGCAACCTCTCTACTCCATTTACATCCAACGGGACCATTTGGGTCGAAGGCAAGTCAAGACCCAGCCTAAGCCAAATCGAAAGCTGGCTCTGGTTTTTATTGGATGTTCTTATACCTATGGTGAGGGGGTCGAAGACCAGCAGACATTTGTATCTCTTCTTAGCGAGCGTTTTCCCAAGGTCAATGTGTACAATCTTGGAGTCGGAGGGGTCGGATTAAACAAAATCTATGATGATATGCAATCCAAAAAGGTGGACTTTTACTTCGACCTTCAAGAAACTCAATTGATCCTCGTCAATACATTTCTTGGTGATCATCTTCGTCGCCAGACTTGTGACATGTCCTGCTACGGACGAAACAAGTGGATGATCCATGGCCCTCGCTTTGCCATAACTTCAAGCGGGGACCTTCGCAAAGAGGGTCTCCTTTCAGATATCTACCCCGCCAATGCCATTCTTAATTTTATTTTTGGGTTCCGGGTTTTAGAAGCCTACGCAATCAGAGACAAAAAGGTTTTTCAAGATTCCAATCTACTACTTTGGCAGTCTCTTTTGAACAATATTAGGACCGAATATCAAAAGTCATTTGAGGTCCTTGATTTCTACAATTATTTTCCCAATTCCAGCTCCTTCCTTGCAAATCAAATGATCCCGCGCTTAGAAAGAAATGGGTTTAAGGCGATTGTCGGCCGAAGATTGACCATGATCTTTCCGGAACACCAGGTTCTTATTCCAGCAGACTTTCATCCCACTCCAATTTCTCACCAAGCCATGGCTGAAGAAATAGCCTGGGCCTTGGCTCAAGATTATGAAGAGTTTAGGGAATCTAAAAACAATCCACACTGAGCTTCGCAATAAAGTCAGAACTCTCTGTCTTAAAAGTGACTTCCCAAAGATTTAAGCCGCAGGCCTTCCAAACTCGGATTGCGACAGGACTTAAGTCTGAACTCTTTTGATTCATTCGACAATCACTCCAAAGAACCCCTGGGCCCGGAACAAATTCTATGGCGTCTTTTGCTTTGCCCTTAAGGCACATTTTCCGTTCGATCTTGGCTCCGGTGTATGGATCCAAATCATCTTCAAATAGCTGGATGAAGAAGCTACGCCTCCTCTCAATAAGGTTTTGGGCATCTTCCGGACTTTGAACTTCAGTTTTAAAAACAAAAAACTCGCCGAATGAGGTCTGAAGTTTTTTAAACTCGTGGCTCTCCTTGCCTTCAAAATACTCAGTTTGATCTGCACTGGAAATGACCAACGAGTCTTTAGACAGTTTTTTTTCGAAAGACTGGCAAGAAACTAAAGTCACAAGGGACGCAAGTAGAGCAAATTGATTTAGAGATTTGATTTCGAATAGCATATTTGCTTTTTTTCAATTGCCCTATGGGTGGGCCATTCCTTTCGATACTCAAAAATATCCAAAGCCACCTCATTTTCAGAACAGCTTTTGGAAAGCTTGGAAAGTCTTAGGATCTTAAAAGTATTTTGATCCTCGGACACAAAACCGGCAGCACCTTCATTTTTTAGGGCCTGGTCTATTAACAGTGGAGTGACCTCATCAAGAGTGCCTCCAAAATAATGCTGTCTCATTTCTCCGTCCAAAATAAGAATCGAATTCACACCGATCTGCTTCTGCATTTTTTTTAAATTATTTTTTAAATCTTTCTTCTCTAAAAGAACATAGACGACTTTGGATCTATCCTTAGCCTTTACATCCGATTGTGGTTCAGAGCTCATAAGAGGAGACATTTCGATCGCTTGAGAAAAAACATAATCGCGATGTGGCACAACACTGTGACAGGCATGACAAGCCATACTGGCCGTCTTTGGATCGCCCTCAAACAATTCCCCATTTGACTGAAACAAGGCATAGCCCCAACCATCGGTTTGTGAATATTTTTTGGCATTCTTCACCATAAACTGAAATCGACGGGTCCCAGACGGAACGATCGAGCTACTAAAAGCTGGGTCTACTCCTGACTTAAAACCGACCTTCGCAAAAACAGCCCCATCAGGATAAACCGAAGCTCCAGATTTAAGTCCTTTCCAGGCGGCTGGATTCGCGTAGGTAAAGCGCATCTCTTTACTGTCCTGCCGATAGCGAACTGTCACGAGCCTCCACTTCTCAGTGAAGTCTCCAAACTGAAGCAATCGAATATCATTCATTGAGATCTCTGCCGAGACCTGCGAAGTCAGCAAAAACAATAGAACGAAAACAAACTTTGTCATAAAGTAAGCCTATATGAGTTTTTTCTCTTATAAAAGCGCTTTTGAAATTCTGCGAGTTGCTCTAATGCTGGCATTGTGCCTTGTGACAATGACATTAAGCCGAGCTTCTGCAGACGAACTGGAAAGCGAAAACAAACGGCTTTATCTTGCATCCTGCTACATCCTTGATCATAGGTTTGAAATCATAAAACTTCTCTCTAATCATTGGACCTGTCAGGTTAAAGAAGATGGCGGATGGTACGCGACGGACAACCGAAGTCTAAGTAACTATGACGCAACAGGAAAGATCCTTTGGAAGCTCGAAGGCGACTATCACCACCAAATCCGTGTCTTAAATCAAAAAGAAGTCATTGTTTTAAAGGCCACAGCCCATAGGATCGAAGGGCAGCTGATCCACTACGACTTGGTTCAGATTTTAAGTGCAAAGTCGGGAAGGGTTTTAAGAGAATTCTCTTTATATAAAGAACTTGAAGTCAATAAAGGCCTCAAAGGCAGTCATTTGGATAAAAAGCTACTCCCCATTGCGCCATTTATGAATTCATATAAAGAAGGTGTTCGATTTGAGAAAACCCACCTTAACTCAATCTCACTTCATAAGGACCAGATCGTCGTCAATGAGCTTCGAGGGGTCGCATTTGTTCTGGATAAAAACCTAAAATTTTTAAAATTTGTGGACTTCCCCACTCACAAGAAAATGAAGTTTTATGCAGCTCACGATTTTCAAATTTTAGAACCTCAAAACTATCTCTTCTTTAGTAATTTTAGCCATGGCGAAAAGACCTTTAAAATTTTTGAATTCAAAAACGGAGAGGCTCACTTTGAGTTTCCTACCGAGAAGAAAGATTATATCCCGGTCGGCTGTTGCGGTGGTGTACAAAAAATTGGGACTCATTATCTTGTTGGATTCCCTGGCAAAACAGTTGCCGAAAATTTTTCTACAGTGGGTTTGGTCTCTAGCAAAGGACAATGGCTGATAAAAAAACAAATTCCCACACGCATTCAAGATATTCGAATGATTCCTTATTCCAACTATCTAGAAAAACACAAGGTTCGGTAGACGACTAGCTTGCCTGCATTTTTTTTGGTTCAATCCAAAAAATAAATCCCACAAGCCATGCCAACAAGGGCAAATTCAAAGAGGCCATGGATACTAAGTGAAAGCCAAACATAGTGGCTAAATAAAGGGGTCTTAATTTTTTGTAAAAAATCAGAGGCGAGCTAAGCTCCAAAATTAAGGTTAATCCTAAACCAGCCTGAAGGATCTCTGCAGGCAATAAGGAACCAACTGGATTTGTATTGGTAAAAAACTGCAGATGGTTCACAAAAACCCAGTCCAAGCCAGATAGTCTCAATTTTTGAATTCCAGATCCAAACCAACAAGCGACGTAAGTGATTTGAATAAAGCGGATCGTCCAAGCGGGAACGGAATCGCCCAAAGCTTTTGAATTCTTTAATATGAATTTGTCTAAACTAAGGGCCTGTCCAAAATTACAAAAGCTAAAAATCAAAAGGATGTAAGTCACAATAATTGTATCGGCCGTAAAAAGATAAAAATTTGAAGTGTAGCCTAGAAAAAATAATGACAGGACCAGGGCCGGCCATTTGAAATAATTTGCGAACAGACCAATCCCACAAAATAAAAGAGAGGACTTCCACAGAACTGAAAATACTCCCGGTAATTCGAGAGGTGGCTTTATAAACTCAAGAAAATTAAAAAGTCCCGTGGGCTTCCAATAGACCTCGTTAAGATTTAAATACCCTTGAACTTCATTGGATTGAAAATAGTAAAAAAATAAAAAGAGATAAAATAGTATGCGAAAAACTTCGATCAGGTACCTGGGGTACGAGACAAAGAAGAAGGTCTGAAATTGCTTAAGATAAAAATTCATCAGATCATCTTCTTTGATGAAAAACTGAAGGTTTTAACTTTCGTAGGCTCAATCCAAAAAATGAAACTAAAAAGCCAGGTCAAAATGGTCAGGCTCATCGAGAGAATTGTGAAGCCGTGAAACAAAAAGAGCAGCCCCAACAAGGGCCACTTAAGTTTTTTTACGAACACCAAAGGGCTAAGCAGCTCGGCGCATAAACTTAAAAAAAGTCCAAACTGCACCAACTGATTACTAGCAAAGACAAACTCATTTTGATTCACAAAAAGCTTCACATGATTGACCAGAAACCAATCCACATTTGATAGGCGGATCTTCTGCAGGCCCGCTCCGAACCAAAAGAGGACCAATGCAATTTGAATAAATCGAATGGGCCAGGCTTCGACCTGCAAGGAGGGCTTGTGATCTGTAAGGATTGAATCCAAAGAGAGGCTTTTGCCAATATCACTGAAAGCGAACAAAATCAGAATATGAGTTATAACCATATTTTCAACCGGATACAGAACAAATTGCCCTGAATAGCCTAAATAAAAGCACGAACTGAGTGCACAAATCCACTTGAAGTATCGGGTCCCTAGTCCCACTGAACAAAACAGAAATGAGGCCTTCCATAAGAGCTCAAAGAGGGGCACAGGACTCAGCGGCGGGGCCAAAAAGGAAAGTGTCGCAAATAGGCCCGTCGCAGACCAGTACTCGGGTCCTAGTTGCATAAAATTACGAGCATCTTCTGAGGGAAGAAAATAGAAGAAACACATCAGATAAAAGGCCACTCGAATGAAGTCCAGATCAAAGCGTGGCATCTGAGTGAAGAAGAAGGATTCAAATTTTAAATAGTATTTGCTCATCTCGTACAAAATATTAGTATGAGAAGGCGATATGAAGGAAAAGAAAAAGAAACTTATTCTGTCATTTTTGGTCCTGTTCATTGCAGTTCAGTGCTGGGCGGTGTGGACCTATCAAAATATTTGGCCCTTCAGCTCTTTGACGATGTTCGCAAAATCCAATTCGACTGTAACAAAAGTCCGAACTTTAGTTGCTAAAGAGGATGGGACTAGTACGACCATCCCGCCCAATTGGCTAAGCCCATTTGGTCGCTTTCGAGCCATGATGATTCTTAGAGCTCAGATTCTGGCTTACAAAGATTCCCAAGATCCAGATGCAGACTTTATCCTGACCGATATCGCGGGACGAGCCGAAGCTCTTTGCCTAAAGAATAAGATTCCGACCGCGGTCAAGGTCAACAAAGTCATCTATCAGTTCTGCGAAAAATGCAGTGCCCAGGATCAGAATCAAAACTGGGAAACAGTCAAAGAAGTGGATATCGATTGTTAGTTGGTGACCACGGCAGGAATTGAACCTGCGACCTACAGTTTAGGAAACTGTTGCTCTATCCGACTGAGCTACGTGGTCCTGAATTAAGACTTAAGTCACAGTTATGCCAGGATCCAGAAGGAATCTCAATCTTAAGCCCGCACAATCTATTTATATTCTGCAGAGACCAATTTCAAATGACTGCCACACATCCGGCGGCAGGTCTGAATCGTCGATGAAGAGCTCCCAGATTGCTTCCAGTTTTGCTCTATGGACGCAAACCATCCGGAATCTGCGACATCACCTACGGGGGACTCTAGGGCACTTAATCCCGCCTCACCGCCTCGAATCTTATGAATCATCCGCTCCAGATTTTTGCCGTCCACTCCAGGATCTGAATAGCGCACCTGACCTGCCAAAAAACAGCAGGGATAAACTTCGCCTCTCACCGTAATATAGATCGATTTCTCGCCCTGATTCATACAATCGACCGAGGCCTTCTTAAAATACTGATCCAAAGATCCAAAGAGCTTTCTTAAGCTTGCCGACTTCTTTATGGCTTCCCCAGATCGCTGACTGCTTCCAACAACTTTATCCTCTAAATTTTCGACAGACTTTTGATTGGCAAAGACGCTGACTGGGTTTACGAAATCTTCATTTGTAGGAGGCTCCAAAACTCCAACCTGAGCCCCATCCTTATCCAAAATTGGAAAAGCCACATTTTGTCCCGAATGATAGTCAAAAAACCTTGAGGTCCGTTTGACGTAAAAGGCTTTAAAACCCATTTCTTCGGCAAGTTGTCTAGCCTCTTCAACCTGATGTTCGTTATGCCTAAAAACTAAAAACTCCCAATGAGCAATTCCACCGGCTTCAATAAAACTTTTGGCATTTGCCATGATTTTGTCCCAGTTCGTATTTCGGCGATAGATATGATTGGTATCGGACAGGCCATCTAATCCAAATTTGCAGTAATCCCCAGCCTGAGATAATAGCCCCCCCAAAGAAGCCCACCAATCCGTCGACTTTAAGCCACCGTTAGTATGAATCCCTAAGGTGATCTTTGGATTTACACTTCGAAAGTATTGCAAAATTTCGAGCGTGTCCTTAGCGGCTATGGGATCGCCAAAATTTCCGCAAAGTTGGATAAATTCGAGCTGATTTAAAAATTCTGGTCTAAAAATTTTTTGAGCATCAGACAAGGACATCTCGATCAAACGTAAATTGGGGTTTAGCTTCCCCCCATTAATATTTCGGGCGCACATAGGACAAGATGCGTTACACTTGTCCGTAACCTCCAAATGGACCCTTCTAATTTCGCTCCCCTTCAGCATGACTTTGATTTACTCAAGAAAGAGCCTAAATACTACCTAAAACTGAATCAGCCTCGTTGCTTCCCCTTAAAACTTGCCC
>CAYMDP010000068.1:0-11219 GCA_964389375.1 uncultured Pseudobdellovibrionaceae bacterium
CGAACTGGTTCTTCAGACTCATTCCGCAGAGGGTATTCAAATCTGCAAAAAAAGTGTGATTGTTGGAGAGTGTGGAGTCAGTGGCCTAAGAACAAAAGTCGAAATGGCAGAAGGCCTTAGCTGCGACTAAAGCCAATTGTTTAAACGAGACCCTCCGGATAACAGCCCTAGGGTCTCGGCCCGGGATGCGGCTAAGCCACTCTTGCCGCAGTATGCCCTCTAAGACCCTCAAATGTATGGCCTTCCACCCCTATTATTGACAAGGGGCGCATCGTCCTCTAATTATGTCCAAGTACCAATGTCCATTGTTCAGGCGTAGCTCAGTTGGTAGAGCAGGTGACTGTTAATCACCTTGTCGGGGGTTCGAGTCCCTCCGCCTGAGCCATTTTTAGGACTCCCATTTTGACAAATCCCTCTACAAAAGAACCCGACCCCAAAAAAGATTTTAGTCTTTTTGATTTGATCATGGTCTCTTTGTTCCCACTTCTCGTTGGAAAATCCTTTGTTCTCTATTTTGGGATCAACTACACAAACTACCCCGGTGAAGGCTATGGAATCGGGCTTGGCATTGCCCTGGCCTTTTCTATTTTGATGGCTGGGCGATTCCTCTGGCGCTATCGCAACTACGAAGACTAGATCCCCGCAGACGCGCATTTGCGCCCGAGGAGGGATTTTTTTCATACCATAGCACCCATCAAGCCCCCGCTTGCGCAATAATGTTTAAAGATATTAGCTACTTGAGATCTCTCGCACCCCCCCCTCATTCAGGCATCACTCTTGCCTTGTTGAGGCTCTGGAGGCCCGGTGAAGCGAATTGCAAAACTCATAGAATTTAGAGTCCTTTTGGGATTGCATATCGCGGTAGGCCTCTTTCTGTCTTCAGCTCATGCCGTCGAGATCTCGTTTATCGAACAACAAGAGCTTCAGATTTTAACCAACTCATTTGAGTCGGCAAAAACCCTGAAGTCCGACAACTTAAAAGATATCCTCGGACCAATTTGGACCTGCAATCTATTCGGCACTCGAACTCGAATGCAAATCGAACGCAATCTTCACCTTTATGATTTAAGCCAATCTGGATCTAAAACGGAATTTGCTAACAAGGGCGCACAAGTCATTCGAAATTATTCATTTTCAAAGGGCTCTTTGATCGGCAAAAAAGAAAATCTAAAAGAAACTCTTCGCCTTTCTTCCGAAGGCAATCTGATTGGCCGAATCGAACATCTTGACCCAGAATCAAAAAAGCCAATCATTCTGGCTTATTCAAGCTGCACTCTAAAGTCCGTCTCTCAGGCGACATTAAATAAGTAGCCATCCCTTCTAGTCCTTGGGCCGGTCCCATGGAACTCCGTTTTGACCCCGACATAAGCGCACGAGTAAACTCTTAGAGGCTACACCTTGAGGAGACACCCCGAATGAATAAAGCTCGTGCATTTGTTTTGCTCTCGATTTCATCTTTGCTTTTTTTCTTCGGAGTGGCTCCTTACGCTGAACCGTGGCTTGCAAATCGTTACGCCCAAAACTGTGCTGCCTGCCACGCTCCGGGAAGACCGAACCGCCCCCCTGAAGGAAGACGCTGCACACTGTCCTGCCAAGGATGTCACGTTAGCCCCCAGGGTGGAGGCATGAGAAATCAATATGGAGTATGGACTCAACAGCGATGGCTAAGAAGCGGAACGACTGATGTCTTAAAAGACAAATATAATCCAGCCCCATTAGATAAACAGCCCTATCATGGACGCTTAAAAGAGATCACTCAAAAATACTCCGGAAGAAAGCCCCAGCAGGTGTCCGAAAGCAAAGCAAGTCCCCGTCCTACGCGACGTCTTGGGGCGGTTCCCGGAATGACTGTTACCCGCAATGTAGATCCTCATATAAGACTTTACGATAAATTCTCCTACGACGAGTGGCATATCATCGTTCCAGATAATGCAGAGTTCGAGAGCATTATCCCAAAAGATGATCCCTATCGATTGGAGCGCACAGAGTCTATCTACGCCGGCGGAAGTTTACGCTACCTTTATGGATCTATCGACCGCCAAGTTTCAAGCCCGGCCAGCACAGTTAAGGGTAAAGTGGATTTAAATTTTTTGATGGCTGCGGATATCGGCGCAAGATTTCGCCCCTTCAAAACTCACAAAGCTTCTTTTGTTCTTGAGTCTCGCTTTAAAAACTCAGCTGTTGATTCGGAATTAGACCAGGGCTTTACCAGTGGCGCTCAAGTTAAATCAGCTTATCTTTTGGTTGATGATCTGATGTACAACTCATTTATCCAGACTGGACTTTATCGGCCTCTTTTTGGACTTTATACTCCCGATCACACGACACTGTCGCAGGATATCGCAGGTCTTGATCAAAAATCTGTCTTTCGCGCAATCGGCTTTGGAGCAGCTCCAAATATTCCCTTCTTTACCTTCAGCTATTTAATGCCCACTTCGAATGATGCCCAGCCGGTTCAATCAACCGCAGTTGCACTTGGAAATTCCGATAAAGGATTTGTCGCAACCGTCGGCGGACGATGGATCACATATAGCGCCAACATCGCTCTTTCCTACTGGAGCACTCAGGCCACGGCGGCAAATGGGGATGTTCTCAATAGAAACCTTATGGCCCTGACCGCAGGTGGGATGTATCAGAATTTGATTGTGAACCTTGAAATGCTTCGAGCTGATAAAGAATTTCAGCCTGGGGCCAAAGACATCGGGACTGTTTACACTGTTGAGTCTCGTTATAAACTGTGGCGCGAAAACTACGCGGTCCTTAATTACGCGATGGGAAACACGAATCGTTTCCTGAAAGAAGGCTCTGCAAACGAGATGATGCTGGGCTTTAAAAGCTTTCCGCTTTCTGGAATGGAATTTGAGGGGCTTTATGTCATGAGGGACTCGAAGACCAAATCCTCAGATCAAACGACCAAGGATGTCGGCTTTCAGCTTCAGGCCAATATTTTCTTTTGAGGTAGACTAAAAAATATGTGCCTTGTCACGGGTGGCTTTGACCACTCCGCCTCGAAAGAATAAGCTTCTTTCACTCGAATATGGCCCTGAAATCATCCCAAGCACAAGGAGCTCCTCGATGAAGTATATCAATGTAAAACCTTCTCCGGCCCTGGATAGTTTTGTCCGCAAACAATGCTCTAGCCTGGCTCAACGCTTAGAGAGCCATCCTAACAAATATAAGATTTCTTTGTCCATTAAGGCGAACTCTAAAAACACTGAGGGGCGAGTGACAACTTACGAAGTCATCGGTGCAATTAAAATTGCTCGTCAAGGACAGCTTCGGGTTTCAAAAAAAGGCCATGACCCTAAAAAATTAGTTAGTTCCGTAGTTGATGCCCTCAACAAACAATTGCGCAGACAAACAGAGAAGCAAGAGAGAAGTCGAAAAACTCTCGGCCGAAGCCTAAAGCCTGTAAGACACACGATCTGGGAACTGACGTCTTCTTAAATCCGGAGTGTTTCGAGTAATGCGAAGTCTTTGCCTGGCTCTATCCTTGTTGTTCTGGGCCTGCGGCCAAGGCGAGGTACAGGCTCAGTCTGTTTCGGCTCCCCATATTCGAGTTTCCATTCTTGCGCCTGAAGTGATGGCCCATGGAACCTCCTCTTTTGGGATTCTTTTCGAGCCCGATCCTGACTGGCATATTTACTGGAAAAACCCAGGGGATTCCGGGGCTGCACCCAAATTTGATTTCACGCCGGCAGATTCAGTCATTGGCTCGGTCCGCTGGCCTTATCCAAAACGAATTCCCTTTGGCGATCTGACAAACTTAGGTTTTGAGGGTCCAAGTGTTTTTCCATTTTCTGTAAACACTGCTGGTGAGAAATTTGAACTCGAGATCAATCTCGAGTGGCTGGTCTGTAAAGAAGAATGTATTCCCGGCTTTGCGACCCTTAAGCTGCACCGAAAACTCGGGGCGAGGGATCAGTGGTCTGCAGAAAAAAAATCTGTTTTTGATCTAGGTCTGGCGCAAGTCCCTAAAGATTCGGCTTCAGCACCGGCCAAGATTTTAACAATTGAATCCGAAGAAGACCAGCGTCTTAGAGTTCAGTTAAAAAAATTGGCCTCGTGGGGATCTCCTCAATCCTTCGATCTTTTTTTTGAGGACGGAGATTATATCCTTCCCGCTAAGCCCGAAGTTCAAATGGCACAGGACTTTATTGAATTCGTTTTTAAAACGAATCCTGCTCGCGAGCCGGCCTCCACTTTTAACTTCGTCCTCATTAGGGACGCTGAGGCCTGGGAACTTTCCTATTCGAAAGCATCTAATCCACTTGAGTGGCCCGCTTATCTTTTGCTTGTCCTTTCTGCCTTTCTGGGCGGAGTTATTTTAAATCTTATGCCCTGTGTGTTTCCCGTTCTGTCCATAAAAGCTTTATCTTTTCTAAAGGACATCGACGCACCCAAAAAGATCTCAAAGGGTGTTGCTCTTTATACTTTGGGAGTTTTAAGCACCTTTTCAGCACTCGGCGCAGGTTTCTTGCTACTTCGAGCGGCTGGGCATTCCGTGGGCTGGGGCTTTCAGCTTCAATCTCCCCCGGTAGTCTTGTCCTTGGCTTTGTTGTTCTGGATCTTAGCGCTCAATTTTTTAGGCGCCATAGAGTTCGGAGATCGGATGATGAATTGGGCCGGCCAATTTCAAACTCGATCATCACACTTTTTAACTGGGGTCCTCTCAGTTTTTGTTGCTGCTCCCTGTACCGGTCCATTTATGGGCTCCGCCCTCGGCGCTGCGACTAGCCTTTCTGCAGTTCCCGCCATGATCCTTTTTTTAAGTCTTGGCCTTGGCTTAAGTGCTCCGCTGATTGTCTTGGTTTTTTTCCCAAGCCTTTTAAGAAAAATCCCTCGCCCGGGACCTTGGATGGAAACCTTTAAGCAGTTTTTAGCCTTTCCCTTATTCGCCACAGTGCTTTGGCTATTGTGGGTCTTGGGTAAGCAGGTTGGCGAATTGGCCTGGCCTCTGTCGGGAGGATTGCTTCTTGCCTCGGCTTTCGCTATTTGGCTGGGAAGATCACAAAAATTAATTTTTAAAGGCCTTGCTTGGATCTTATTTATTACTGCGACTTTATTTGTTGGAAAAAGTCTTACCTCTATGGATCCCTCGGATAGAAAACCTGTTGAGAGCTCCAGCTCTTGGAAGAATTATAGTCCCGAAGAGGTTTCCCGCGCTCGAGAAGAGGGTCAAGCCGTCTTTATCGACTTCACTGCAGCCTGGTGTATTACCTGCCAATGGAATAAAAAGTCGGTGCTTGAAACCCCTGAAGCCGAGGCGCTGTTTAAAGAAAATTCCATAACTTTATTTCGAGCTGACTGGACCAATCATGATCCACAAATCACGGCAACACTTTCTGCCCTTGGCCGTAACTCGATCCCCGTTTATGCTTTTTACCCAAAAGGTTTAGGCTCGAATGCGCCCCCGCACCTTCTGCCTCAGATTTTAAGTCTTTCAATTTTAAAACAGTTCATTAACACAAACCAAGGAGATGCTTTATGAAGCATGTGATTTTAGGCCTACTTACAATTTGGGCGCTTTCACCCGTGCTGGCCTTCGCGCAGGCAGAACCCGGAAAACCAGCCCCCGATTTCTCAGTCACAGATGCGACAGGAAAAACTCATAAGCTTGCGGACTACAAGGGCCAGTGGATTGTTTTGGAGTGGTTCAATAAGGACTGCCCCTACGTGAAAAAACATTACGGCTCTCAGAACATGCAAAAGCTTCAGGCCAATTATACCGGAAAAGGAGTTAAGTGGCTGACCGTGATTTCCTCTAAAAAAGGAAAACAAGGTTACCTTGAGGCAAAAGAGGCCATGGATTTGATAAAAAAGGATGGGATCAAAGCCAGCGCAATGCTTTTGGATACAGAAAGTGTAATGGGCAAAGCCTATGACGCAAAAGTCACTCCCCACATGTACATCATCAATCCACAGGGTCAGATTGTGTACAATGGCGCGATTGATGACAACGATTCTTCAAACCCAAAGGTCATCGCCAAGTCCAAGAATTACGTTTCTACGGCACTTGATGCCGCAATGGCAGGAAGGGCTGTTGAAGTGGCCTCCAGCCGAGCTTATGGATGCAGTGTAAAGTATTAGATGGTCTACGAAAAACTTAACCTCAATGTTAATCACGAAGCGCTGAAAGATGAATTTCTTCAGCGCTCTAAAGACCTGGCTCCGGTTATGCTGACTCAGTTTTTTGGGGGATGGAGTATAACTTCATCCGACGGAAGCTATAAAGATGGATGGATTCGTGGTGACGATTTTTCTGCCGAAAATACAACTCCCAACTATCCGGCCTTAAAGATTGAAACAGAAAAAGGATTCTTGCCTTTAAAAGAGTATCGAAAGCCAACTGAGCTTTGCGGGCCCGAAGGGAAAGGCTTGCTCGATCTTCTCTCCGTGTCCGGACTGACTCCCTTAAGAGCTCGGTATATGCTCCTTAAGGCAGGAGGAGAGAGTAATTATCATCGGGACCGACCTGAATCTGTCTATGCTGTTCGACTCCACATTCCGATCATCACGCATCAAAACTGCTTGTTTGTATGTGAAGCCGGCTCTGTACATCTCGAACCAAGGGCTGCTTACTTGTTAAAAGTGAATCGGCTCCATAAGGTTGTTAATCCTGGCCCAACCGATCGCATCCATTTTGTTTGCGATGTTTTTGATACAAAAAAAATTTCTCAGTTCCACCAACTGACAGAATCTGACATTTCGTATTTTAGAAGTCGCGAGTCCTCCCGCTAAGCTCGGACGACTCCCATGGCACTAATGCCGCCAGGCACCAAAGCTCGGATTGATTTCTTGGCCAAGCCTCTTATCTTGCTCTAATCTATTAACATATGCGCCATATTCTTGTGATCATTTGCCTTGTTTTCATTCTTCCAAAAATCGCCTCCGCTGAGGAGGGAGCCTCTAAATCAAAGCACGGCGACTTTGCATTAAACCTTGCGCTCCAAAACGCGCGGCTCAATCTAAAAGCCGAAGTGAACAAGGAAAACCTCACCGCCTGGAAAGAGGCATTTGTAAAAGATCCCGGCCTCGTTCAAAAACTGCGGTCCAGTCGCATCGCTCGCGAGTCTCAACAAGAGGTTCTGTTACTATTGCGAGGCGCTGACCTTGGAGGCCTTTCTCCATTAGATTCCATGGCCTTCGGAGAGGTGATCGGGGCCCTTTACATTGTCCTGGGTGACGAATTTTGCGTCCGCCTGGTCGATGCTGCCATAAAAGACCCGCAGATCTCTATGATGAACAAAATTTTTCTCTCGCTCCGGACGGCATCTAGTTTCCGATTCAATCGAGACTATAAGTCCACAATAGAAATATTTAATTTAACTATAAACTACCTGCTTCGAACAAAATCTTCCGCTCCGAAAGATCCTCGAATACTCCCGTACATTCGTACCTTTGCCGAGGCACAAGATCTTTTTGCAAATGTTCGATGGTTATTTTTTTACAACTCTCTTTATCTGACAGCCCAACGATTTCTCGGTCCTGAGCCGAAGGTGGATCTAAAACCCCTTTATCTTCGTCACTTAATTTCTATGGTCACCTTAGGACGTTTTTCTGATGCAGTTCAGTTTGGCGAATTTTTGTCCGGTCTGGTAAATCCAGATTGGTCCTTGGCCGACAAACGCGCACTCTACGAGGCTCAAATTCACGCCTTAGCATTGTCAGGAAATAAGTCTGCTCCCAGCTTGGCCGATCGCTTTATCGAGCAAAATCAGAATCATTCAAAATGGACCGTGAGAGAGGCGGATATTGCTTTGATGCGAAAAGCCTCTGCCCACCTTTACCTGGGCGAGGTTGAGCCCGCTAAAGCTATTTTAGAGCCGCTCTCTGCAAAAAACTTGAACGACCGCGAGTTCAAATTAAATTTGCTACGAACTCGATCTCGACTCTATGTCTATCTTGAGCGTTGGCCCGAAGCTCTGGCGGATATTCAGGCCGCCCTATTGCTAGAGCCCGCGTCGAGAGCCTCCTTGTTGGCTAGCTTTGGAGATATATTTGCGCTTTTTGTTAAGGACAAAATCTCTTTAGAAATTTCTTGGGATCAGCACAAAGAACTTTTGGATATTCTGCAGCAAAGCTTGCCCGCATCCGAAACACTTTGGTCTATTAAGCCTCAACTTGAGCTGGCAATCATGCTTCACAACAGAGGCCGAACTGCAGACCTAAAATCTTTGATTCGCTACGCCAACAAGCAATATGCAGAAACTCCCCTCAAGCCCTACCTCGCTTTTTTTGATTTATTAGAAAGCATCCACGAAATCAGTCCGCTTCCGCAAAATCAGCGCGCCAGAGCCATTCCTCGGCTCGAGGCTCGAATCCAAACTCTTCGTAGCAAAGATGCAATGCTCTCGAAGTATCTGTCCGACACATTGATCCTTGTGACGACACCGGCTAAAAAGCTGAAGAAAGGCACAGAATAGGTCTTCCGATTGATAGACTTAAGGCCCCTTTTCTTTTTCTATTTTATCGTCTCATTCAGCTTGGTCGCAGCTGTACTTTTTTTCCAATATTCTGGAAATTTTGATCTCGCCTCAAATGGCAATGTGGCGATGTACATTTACGCCGCGAACCTACTGCGCGTCGGACAACTCCCCTTCGTGGATTTCTTTGATATCAATCCTCCCCTTGTGATCTATTCAATGGGCTTAAACAATGCTTTGGCCCGCCTGATCGGACTAGATCCAATTGTGTTTTTTAAGGCCGCTGTGACCCTCGCATTTGCCCTTCCATTTTTCTGTGCAACTTGGTTCGGCCTCCGCTGGGCTCTTTATAGGCCTAAGGTGATTTTCTATCTAACGGCGCTGATCACCACGCTGACAATGGGTCAAATCGCCCGGTTTAATTTTGGAGATCGAGACCACCTCATTGGCCTGTTCGGCCTAGCCTACTTTCTTCTGGCCCTTATGAGAATAAAGCGCACTGACCTTCACCTCCCTCTCCTTCTTTGTCTTCCCATTGGGATTTTTTGGGGCTGGGCACTGGCCCTTAAACCTCACTTTCTAATTTACTTTCTTTTCTTCGAGTTTTTTATTTTCCATAAAACGAAGCACCTTGGCCGTTATTTTTATAAACGCCCGGAACTGTTCGGATCAATTTTAATCCCCGCTCTAGCCCTACTTCATCTCGTTTTTATAGATCCAGGTCGTTTTTACTTTTGGTCCACACACTTGAGTTCTATTTTAAATTTTTATCAGGCCTACAACTGGCAATCCGGAGATTCGGTTACATATCTTTGGCCCGTCTTTTTGGGGCTCGGAACATTTATAAGTCTAGTGCCCAACCTGCGCTCTCGAAGCCCGTGGACTCAGTTAAGCACTCTGCTCTTGGGCTCCAGCCTGCTCTCGGGACTCCTTCAATACAAATGGTTTCCTTATCACCTTGCCCCGATTGAAACATTCACAGCCTTGGTTTTGTTTGGCCTCGTTTTTATTGATCCACCAAGATTGCCAAGTGGCCACTCGAAGCTTGGCATGCAAGGAAAAATGGCGCTTCTTGGTCTTGCGGGAATTCTCTTAATAAACGCCTTCTCATTTTATTCTTACCGGGAGGCCTCACTATCCAAAACCCCCTTAAATGACCATTCAAAAGTCATTCTTTCATTCTTAAACAAATATACCCGTCGCGGAGACTATGTCTTGCCGATTCTCGGTGCCCACGGCGTAAACTTTTCTTTGATATATTCGACGGGCTTAAAGATCTCGAGCAGATACCTAATGCAATACCCCTTAAATTTTTACGGCGCAGAAAGATATAAGAACGGATTCTTGGAGTATGACAAAACTAGACAAGATCTTGAGATTCTTGAGTCTGAATACGTTGAAGAATTGATCACTGACATCAAAAGATACCGACCAAAAGTCATCTGGTTTATCAATTCCGAAAACCGAGAACCCGACCTTCGGGTTCGATTCTCTGTGGATGACTATTTAAAGCGTCTTGGCATCATTCAGTTTTTCGATAAAAATTATCAAAAACAAGAAGGTTATGGAATTTATGCTGTCTATACGCGCCTCGATTAAGCAGCTTTTATCCAATTTATGGAGTTGGGCCCAATGGCCCGCCGTCGGCCTTCTCTTTACACTTTACCTTTTTTCTATTTTTGAACGCACCTTTTCTTTAAATGGTGATTCTTTGATGTACATCTATTCGGGTGACCTTTTAAATCAGGGGCAACTCCCCTTTAAAGATTTTTTCGATATAAACCCTCCCTTGATCGTCAGCCTTTCGGGCTTTCTAAATTCTCTGGCTGACAGCTTGGGAATTCATGCTGTCACTTTTTTCAAGATATCTATGACCTTCTTTTCCCTTCTGTTTATCGGATTGACTGTGTACCTCGGACAAAGAGCCGGGCTATTGAATGCGAATAACCGCGCTGCCTTTATCGCCCTTCAGTTGTTGGTTCTTACAAATCATGTGACCCAACATTTTTGGGGACAACGGGAGTCAATTTTTGCTCAAACTGTTTTGCCATACTTTTTCATTCGCCGCATGCAAGTCTCTAAAGTCAAGCCCCCTCCTGGTTTGAGCATGATCTTGATGATGGGTCTGATTTTTGGCTTTGCCCTGTCACTAAAACCTCATTTCTTTTTGTTTTTCATCTTCGTTGAGCTATTAATATTTCTGAAACAAGGACGGGGATTTTTTCAATGGAGATTTCTGCTTGCTCCGCTTTCGACTCTCGTCTTTCCGAGCTTATACGGAGTTAGCCTCCTTACTCTTCCTGAGCCTGCCAGGAGTTATTTCTGGAAAGAGCATATTTCCTTTGTCTCTGAATACTACGGTGCCTATGACTATTTTTTGTTTAAAAATTCACTGGTCTGGAGAAGCTATTCTTGGCTTCTGGGGCCTCTGGCGCTCGCCCTACTCATCTTAAATGTTAAGCGGCTAAAACTTCTTGGACAGTTTTGTCTAATTTTTGTTGGAACCGGGCTTTTTCTGTTCTTGGTCCAAAATCGCTGGTTTCCCTATCACCTCCTGCCTTTAGAAACCGCTCTTGGATTCAGCTTGTTTGCTTTTCTTTTCCTTCGAAACGAAGTTGGCGATTTTACTTACAAACAAGGCCCCGTGCTACTTCGGCAGCATAAATGGCTCCTTGCCATCATGATGGGTTTTGTATCTTACAATTGCTACTATTACCTATATTATTTGAACTCTCCGCAATCCCACAATGTATTCCACAAGACCCAAGAAGTTATGGCGCGCGCAAATTTGAA
>CAYMDP010000069.1:0-7777 GCA_964389375.1 uncultured Pseudobdellovibrionaceae bacterium
ATTCTCGCTGTTCCTTCGGCTTCGCCGAAGGAACAGCTGCGAAACTAGTCTTCGGCGGACACTTTTAAAAACAGTCCGAAATTTTTCATAAAAAGACCCAGGAGTAATTTGTTGAGATCCAAGGCAGCAGTTGTCTAAAGATCGAAGATTTTTCCGGGATTCATGATTTGGTCTGGATCCAACACTTTTTTTATTTG
The DNA here is from genome assembly GCA_964389375.1 of uncultured Pseudobdellovibrionaceae bacterium. Taxonomy (GTDB): domain Bacteria; phylum Bdellovibrionota; class Bdellovibrionia; order Bdellovibrionales; family UBA1609; genus CAYMDP01. The sequence goes on from CAYMDP010000069.1 coordinate 198, forward strand.
TCTCATGATTTCGATTTCTTCTAGGCTTTTGCTGTGATGAAGAACGGCTTTTTTGGTAAGGCCCACTCCGTGTTCCGCTGAAACGCTGCCTTGAAAGCGTTCGATCATATTAAAAAGATGATCGTCGACTTGTTTGCATCTTTTGACAAATTCTTCAGAGCTTAAGTTTTCTGGCTTCAAGATATTAATGTGCAAATTGCCATCGCCAATATGGCCAAACCAACAGATTTTAAAGTCCGGATAATTTTTTACTAAGATTTCGTCCATCTCGATTAAAAATTCAGGGACTTTCGAAATGCGCACAGAGATATCGTTTTTATATGGCTGAAACACCGATGTCGCCTCCGAGATATCTTCCCGAAGTCGCCAAAAATCTTTGGATTGTTGATCGGACTGGCTTAAGACCCCGTCAGTGATATTTCCGTTTTCTAAATGTGTTTCGAAAATTTCGAGAGCCTCTTCGATCAATTCCTGACTTCCGCCTTCAAGCTCAAGAAGAACATAAAATGGGGTTTTTGCCTCAAGCGGACGTTTTAATCCGGTATGTTTTAGAACAATCTCTTGGCAAATTTCAGTAAACATTTCGAAAGCTAAAATAGGAAGGCGACTGCGGTAGGCGTGGTACACCTTCATGACCGAGCTGAGCTCGGGAAGTGCAAACAAAAAGACAGAAGGGGACTTTGGCGGACGGGTGAGACTTAAGGTGGCTTTGGTCACAAAACCAAGTGTGCCCTCAGAGCCAATAAAAAGTTGGCGCAGATCGTAGCCAGTCGCATTTTTTATCAAAGAGTTATTCAGTTTTAAAATTTCTCCGGCTCCAGTCACAACTTCGAGGCCCGCGACCCACGAGCGAGTCAGTCCGTAACGAATCACCTTAATGCCTCCGGCGTTCGTTGCGATATTGCCCCCAATTTGACTAGACCCACGGGAGGCAAAATCCACCGGAAAACAAAGCCCTTTTTCTTCTGCAAATTTTTGTACTGTTTCGGTAATGACACCGGCCTGGACCGTCAGAGTTTGGTCGAAGGAGTCAAAATCCAAAATCTGATTCATTTTCTCAAAAGAGACCACGATTTCGCCTTTGCTTGCGATCGCGGCTCCGCTTAAGCCTGTGCGGCCTCCCGATGGAACCAAAGACCAAGAATTTTTTCGCGCGAGGCGCACAATACTTTGAACTTCTTCAGTGCTTTTCGGAAAAGCGATTGCCAATGGCTTCGCAGGTATATGCTTGGTCCAATCTTTTCCGTAGGTTTCAAGACTAGAGGCATCGGTGAGGAGCCGATCAGAGCCAAGAAGGTCGGTCAAAGATTTAAGATTTTCAGACATTTTATCTCCTGGCCGAAACTATAAAAACAATTATGCGTGATGTGCGGTGGATTTAAAATAAAAAAAGCCAAGCTTTTGAGGGCTTGGCTTTTAAAAAGCATTTTGAATAAATTCGAAGCTTAGTAACGGCTTCCGTATCCGCCGCCGCCGCCGCGATTGTTGTCGCGAGGAGCTTGTGGCTTAGCTTCAGAAACAGTCATTGCTCGACCGTCCATCTGAGTTCCGTTGAATCGGCTGATCGCCTGAGACGCTTCGTCTTCAGTCGACATTTCAACGAATCCAAATCCTTTGCTGCGTCCTGAATCGCGGTCCATGATCACCTTTGCAGATTGAACAGAACCACACTCAGAGAAAGTATCAGTCAAAGACTGATCAGTCGCAGAATAGGGAAGATTACCAACGTATAATTTTTTACTCATAAAACCTCCTATAGGCATGAGCGCTACTTCGGAGGACATGAACACAGTGAACACAAACTCGGCGAAATTAGCAATAATTGTAAGAAAAGGTGTAACAGGGAACTTAGCGGATTGCCAATTTTAAATTTGCTAATTTATCGATTAATGGCTTATCCCGCTCCGTCACAAGATTTATGAGCTTTCCCTTACGTCCGGCTCTGGCGGTGCGTCCGGCACGGTGCAGATAATTGTCCATTTCTTGAGGCAGGTGGTAATTGATGACCAGTCCCACATGCTCTACATCGAGGCCTCGGGAAGCCAAATCCGTTGAAATCAATAGGTTAGCTTTTCCTTCCCTGAAGGCCTTAAGGTTTGAGCGGCGCTCAACCTTGTCCATTTCGCCGCGATATATAAGGCATTTATAGCCTTTCTTATGCAGTTCCTGGGCAAGTTTATCGCATTGCTCTCGGGTATTGGTAAAGATAAGGGCTCCGCCTTCAATCGGTTGGGCCAGGATTTTTTCCAGGATCGGCATGCGCTTGCCATCGACAACCTGGAAGTTCTGGGTACTTAAAGAGGGAACCAGCTGTTCGCTGCCCTTAATTCGGACCATTTCGGCATGGGAGTAAAGTTCTTGAATCAGTTTTTGGGTGGGAACGGCCATCGTTGCGGAATAAAGCGCCATTTGTTTGTCCTTAGCGCAGGAGTTCGCAATTGTTTTTGCTTGGCCTAAAAAACCGGGATCAAGCATCTGATCAGCTTCATCAAAAACAAGAATTCGAACATCCTCAAGACCAATTAACCCTCTCTCCATCAACTGTACCAGGCGCCCCGGAGTGGCAACCAAAACCTCAAAGACGCCACTAATATTTTTTTTGGCGACTTCCATTGTAGTTCCACCCAGCAGAGTTCGAACCCGAAGGCGAGTGGTGTGGGTGAAGGGCTTTAAGACTTTAGAAACTTGTTCGCCCAAATCTCTGGTCGGAACAATGATGGCCGCTCTGGGGCGAGCGGTCTCAGTGACAGGGGAGCCTTCATTTTCTAGGGCTTTGAGGGTGTGCAGAATCGGCAGGCAAAAGGCGAGAGTTTTGCCACTTCCAGTCTGGGAAATTGCTACGACGGACTTTTTATCCATCAATATGGGAATCGTTCTCGCTTGAACTTCAGTGGGAATCTCTAGCTGTTTGTCTTTCAGAGAGGCCAGAAGCGAGGGGAGAAGCTTAAATTCGGAGAATGAGTCCACGATCGATCCTTCAGTAAAGAAGCGATTTTTAGCATAGACTCGTGCGAAAGTCCTATTACAACTTTACACGAACCTTCACTTCCATGCCTGAGAAACCTTTGCCTTTGTGAATAAGTGCTCCGCCTCAGCCGTCGAACATCCTCGGTCGGCCCTTCGGATTGACCTTGATAACCAGGTTTATATTGGGCCGCCCTGCGGAACTAGTCTTCGGCGGAAACTTATTCACAAAGGCAAAGGTTTCTCAGTCACTCCTTAAATCACAGGAAAAGGTGATAAGGGACTCTTGGGCTTTGTGCCCGGATGGAAGAGGTTTTTTGGGTGGTCGTCGTGCATGGTTTTTTTTGTTAAGAGGCGAGGTCTTTTAGGCGCAGATAGCGATCGTCGGTATCGATCGAAAAGCACTGCTCAAGGTCTCGTTGGGTGTGGATGTCTTTCAGAATACATAAAGCGTCGGGAATGGCTTGATCTAAAAATTGAGGGCGACGGTAACATAAGAATTCTAGAACTTCTGCAAGTTGAGAGACCTCAGGAAGGCCATAGGTTTTTCCGGTGCCTTTTAGCTTATGAAAATCTTCTCCCAGATTTTGTGCATCCTTTTTGGCAAACTTCAGCTCGAGTTCCTCAATCTTATGAGGGAGGGATGCGATGTATTCTTTTTTTAGTTGATCCATCATTTCTTGAAAACTCATGCTGCGACCTCGTAGGGCTCAAGTTGGTGAATCTGGTTGTCTAGGGCCCAGTCTTTCAAAGTAAAATAAAATACGCTTCCGTGGCCCGGATTCGAGCGAACACCGATGTTGCCCGCGTGCTCTTCTACCAGAGCCTTTGCGATCGCAAGGCCTAGGCCCGTTCCTTTAACAAGAGGATTCTTTGGGCTTGTGGCTTGGCGGAACTTTTGAAAGATCAGTTCCTGATCTTCTGGGGCAATGCCCTTGCCGTGATCGATCACGCGGATTTCAATTTTTTGGTCCTCACAAATTTCGATTTCGACGTCCACGGACTTTCCGCGTTCGCTGTACTTGACGGCATTCGACAATAAATTTGTTAAGACTTGGTGGATTCGATCCTTATCGGCCAAAACTTTGATGCGGCTAGGATCAGTTTGCACCAATTGGACTCCTGCGGTTTTTGCCAATCCATCAAGTCCTTCGAAAGCATTTTTAACGATCAAATCCAGCGAGTGCCACTCTTTATTCAGCGGCAATTTTCGAGCTTCAATTTTTGCTAGATCCAAAAGGTCATTGATCAAACGAATCAATCGATCTGTTTCGTTGCCGGCGATACTCAACAAACGATTGGTCGCCTCGTTCATGGTTCCGGCGACTCCGGACTTCAATAGACTAAGGGATCCTTTAATAGAGGTCAGGGGAGTGCGTAGTTCATGACTCGCAATACTTAAGAATTCCGACTTGGCCTTGTCCAGACTTTGAAGGTCTTCCATATTGGCCAAAACCCTTTGAGCCAGAGAATTAAAAGTGGACTGTAAATTTCCGACTTCGTTAGGGGCTGGAACGCTAAACTGGTAAGTATAACGATCGTTTAAGAAATCAATCATCTTTTGAGAAAGCTGACGAAGGGGTTCAAAAACTCCCGCATTCAAATAAGCCAGTCCACCAAACAAAGTTAAGGCCATAGTGACAAGACTTAAAATCCCAAAGTATTTTACTCGGTCTGCGTAATAGGGAAGTTGGGGCTGAACGAACTTGCGATATTCGCGCTCGTTTGCGACGAAGTGATCGACTCTTCGATTCAAAAGCCGAGAGTTGCGATCTGCATAGCTTTGGATAACATCGCTTAAGGCTTCCATCCGGTGCGGAGGTTTTAAGTTCTCGCGATGTTTTTGGAGTACTTTTATATGATTCGAATTTAGACTCGAGTTTTTGATCTCGACCGAGAGATCCTCAAGCATTATGCTTTCTTGGACTTGATTCGAAAGGTCAGAGTAACTGCTAAAGGCATCGTATGCCAGATAACTAAAAGTCCCCAGAACGGCAGTCGAAGCGAAGGTCATTGTGGCGAGCCGTTTTCGAATGCTCATGCGGCCGCCCTTATTCCATAGTTCTTTAAAAGGTCCTCAATGGATTGGCAAAGAGTTGTCGGCTCAAAAGGTTTGGGAATATGTCCAACCGAGCAATCTAAGAATTCTTTAACATCGACTTCTTGGGATTTTGCACTCAAAAAGATAATGGGTTTTCGCACCATCGAATTTAAATTGTACTCGCGACACACAGTCAGCCCATTCATCTTGGGCATCATCTCGTCTAAAAGAATCACATCGAATTTTTCGGTCAAGGCCAACTGAAGCGCGGCCTCTCCGTCCTCAGCGACAGTGACTTGATGTCCCCCAAGCTGCTCTAAGGCCATCTTTGCAATCAGTGAAATGTTCGGATCATCTTCCGCCAGAAGAATCTTCATAAATAACCCTTAGGCCGCTGACTTCATTAAAGATCCATGGGAGTAGATCCAGCCGCGAACTCTTTGCAATAGGGCCTCAGAGGCTCCCATAAAGATCAATTGAATTTGGTGCTCATCCGCCCCAATATTTTTTTGACAGCTTAAAACTTTAAACTGAGGTTTTCCGATGCCCATGTTTTCGAAAAGCTCACATTGAAGCTCAACCAGTTCACCCGGATTCATCGAAAGCCGCGAGCTGACATTGACGCCCAATTCAGAGATCGATTGAACGTGAATTTGGTGAGACATGCGGCCTTCGTTTCCGGCGTGCTTTTGATGAAAGCGAACTTCAGGATGTTGAGTCGGAGGTTTTTTACGAAACAAGGCTTCGATCTTTTTCATCAAAAGAAGCGGATCGATTGGTTTTACGATGTAATCATCAACACCGGCTCGAACTGCTTTTTCGACATCACGCTTTTCTTTGAGTCCCGTCAGCATCGCAACTGAGATATTTTTAAATTTTTGGTTTTTTCGCACGGTTTGAACTAAATCAAATCCAGTGTAGTGAGGCATATTCGCGTCCGAAAGAAGAAGGTCGACTTCGACCTGATCTAAAAGAGCCATAGCCTTCATAGCGTCTGAGGCCGTCAAGACGATGTGGCCTGCGTGGGTCAAAACCTGCTCGGCAATTTTTAAAATGTCTGGATCATCATCCACAATCAAAATTCTTGGCACTAATATCCACTCCATTTTAGGGACATATTCACCTTCTGTCTTTTCGGTCAAATCTGGGATTAAGTTAAGAAAAGCCCAAGGAATTCTTGGGTTTCCGCGGCATAGGCCCATTAAATCGAGCCTATTTAGTGGCCGCCCAGGTCCTGTAGAAAACTTCGACATTTTTCGAAAGATTCAGCGGCGAGGACCGTCTCTTGACGAGCTTCTTTGGACGGGGCATTTTGGACTTATGAAAAAGAATATGCATTTTCTTGATCGAATTTTTAGATTTGTTCTTGGAGTCGCGCTGTTGTCTTACGCCTTGGCGGGCGGACCTGTGTGGGCCTATATCGGACTGATTCCCTTGGCCACGGCGGCTTGGAGCTTTTGTCCGATCTATGCGGTCTTAAAATTTAAACGGGATCGCTAGGTCCGAAGAGTTGTCTCTGCCGGACCCTAAGAACTCTTTGAATTTTTAAGATGTTTTTAGCAGATCCGAAAGTTCTCCGGATTCATACATTTCCATCATAATGTCACTGCCACCAACCAATTGTTTGTTCACATAAAGTTGTGGGATGGTCGGCCAGTTGCCATACTCTTTAATGCCTTGGCGAATATGTTCATCTTCCAAAATGTCGAATGATCCAAACTCAGTTTTAAGTTCCCTTAAAATGGCAACAGCGCGAGCAGAAAATCCGCACTGAGGAAAAGAGGGGTCACCTTTCATAAAAAGCATGACTTTGTGTTGGCCAAGTAATTCTTCAATTTTAGCTTTAATTTCTGGGTTCATGGGGGCTCCTTAAGTTTTAATATTAAATGACTTTGATGGTCAGGGCGTGGACTTCTCCGGTTTTAAGCTCTGCACTAAAGACTTTCATGACGGCTTGATGGCGCTCGATCCGGCTTAGACTTTTTAAAGATTCACAAGAGATTCGGACCTCCCAATGGTCTTCTGTGCCCGTCAGGTCAATAACGACGACCTGGGAGTTGGGGAAGGCGGCCTTCAATCTTTGCTCCATTTGATCCGAGTTCATCCGACTTGTGTCTCCTAAAATCCCTAAATAGGCTATTTTTTACCCCTTTTACTTGATCGAACAGGATCTGAGAATCAATAATTGCGGATTGTTGACGAAGTGTGTTAATCCTTCTGGCTTCTATGGACCAATTATTTTATGCCCCAGTTGACCCATCCCATTTGCGTATCGAACGCGCCAAGGCCAAGGAACTTAAGGCCACAAACTGGTGGAGGCAACAAATCGGAAAAGGGCTTTGTGCCTACTGTGAGAAGAGTTTTCCTCGCTCTGAACTGACTATGGATCATCTGATCCCCCTGGCCAGAGGCGGGCGGACCAGCAAAAAAAATGTCGTCGTTGCTTGCAAAGCTTGCAACTTTCATAAAAAAAATAAGACGCTTGCTGAGCTTCGCATAGAAGAAATCAGCACTTCTGATTAAATCCCATTTAACTTCTACTTGCATAACTAAGGGTTCTAATTGTTTATTGGAG
>CAYMDP010000069.1:7877-10971 GCA_964389375.1 uncultured Pseudobdellovibrionaceae bacterium
AAAAGGTGATGTTCAGTGTCTAAGATTACGACCAGTAGTACGGCCGAGTATTTTGCTAAGAATTTACAGCAGGTCGGTTTCTCGTCCCCATTAAAAGCGGTTTTGACCACGCTCAAAGAGGCTGTCGACAATTCCTTGGACGCCTGTGAAGAGGCCGGTCTTCTTCCAGAGATTACAGTGATGATTACCAAAGCCGGAGCTGGAGCTTCAAAATCTTCTGACCTGGTCGAAATTATTGTTGAAGATAATGGTCCGGGGATTGATGCGGATGATCTGGCTAAAGTTTTCGGGGAGTATTTGGCCTCATCTAAATTTGGAAAAGGTCAGTGCTCAAGAGGACAGCAGGGAATTGGTATTTCTGCGGCAACCACTTGGGCTCAGTTGACCAACGCATCGGGCGTTAAGGTGACCTCTAAGACCTCAAAAATGCGAAAAGCGATTCAAGCCATTGTGGATGTCGATATTAAAAGTAATAAAGGCGTCCTCAAGAAAAAAGAGAGTATTGATTGGGATCGCCCTCATGGAACTCGGGTCGAGTTTCGAATTGATGGCCGTGTTCAGTTAAATGGGGATGGAGGAATTCTGACCTATTTAGATGGGACGACCTTAGTGAACCCCCATTTGTCTTTAAATTATAAGTTGATGGAAGCGGACTGGGTTCATATCGGACGAGTCAGTGATACAGTACCCGAGGTTCCAGCTCCGACACTTCCACACCCCCACACTATGAAGCTGGGCGAGTTTATGACCCATGCGGGTCTTTATGGAAAAATTAGCCTCGAAAAATTCTTAAGAAAGGGATTTTCTCGGGTCAGCGAGATCTCGATTAAAGAGTTTGTGAAAAAGGGTCTTAATAAGGGCCATTTAAATAAGCATCTCATGGCGATTTCGGAAAAAGAATATAAGGATATTTTTAGAGCCATCCAAGATACCGAGCTTCAAAACCCGTCCACACGCTCGGTTTTGACTGTCGGAGAAGAGGGTTTGGCAAAAAGCATTCACCGCCTTGGGGAAGTGGACTTTTTTAGCGTTGTGACTCGAAAACCAAAGATTTGTGATTTTAAACCGGTCGTTGTCGAAGTCGCAATTGCACGCTTTTTAAGACGGGGCGAGCAAGATGAGCCCATTCAACTTTTGCGTTTTGCCAATCGTGTGCCCTTACAGTTTGATAAGGCGGCTTGCGCGATTACGAAAGCCGCAGAGTCAGTCAACTGGAGAGCCTACGGCTTGGCTCAACCTAAAAACAGTGTTCCGATTGGTCCTTATGTCTTTGCGATTGCGGTTACTTCTCCTTTTATTAAGTTTAAAAATGCCTCTAAGGAAACTATCGATGCCAGCGACGAGCTGGTCGAAGAGATTCGTAGGGCCCTGATGCAAGCAGGGCAAAAACTTTCTCGTCATATCCGAAGAGAAAGTAAGGCGGCGGATCTTGAGCGAAAGATTCAGCATATCGAAAAGTTTGCGCCAATTCTGGTGCAAGGTTTGGCAAGAATTGTAAAAGCGCCGAAGTCTCGTGAGCTTAAGGCCGAAGAGGGTCTTAAAAAGATTTTAGGTCGTGATGCAAGTGCGGCCGAAGAACAATTGCAAGACGCCGAAAGTCGCCTGAAGAAGTTAAAGGCCACTGAAAAACATCTGGATGATGACATCGAGCCTAATGAAGAAGATCTAATTTCTGTAGAAGAAACTATTGAGACCCCTAAGCAGAAGTCCAAAAGCAAAGCAGCTCCTGTAAAGGCAAAGGCTGGTGCTAAAGCCTCGGCGCCGAAGGCGAAGAAAGCGGCTGCAAAAAAACCAACTCCTGCAAAGAAAAAGTAAGCGAGGATTTATAAAATGGCTCGAGATCAAATGATTCGAATTCGAAAAATGGACAAAGACATTCCGAAGATGGCAAAAACCATGTGCGACACGATGCTGTCGGACTTAGAAAAAGCCAAGCGACCAGTTTTAGAGGCAATTAAATGTTCTTTGGATAACTCGAACTACAACCCCAAAGTCGGCTACCTAACCGCGGGGGATAAGCGGGTTCGGACCGAACTGAATGTGTCTTCCGTTCAAAAAATGGCACGAACCATTTTTATGCTTGAGGTTTTGCTTAATAATCTTCAAACCGGTGCGGTCAATACGAAGCGTGAGCTTTATTACATCTCTAAAGGTCTTGTGAAGTCGGCGGCAGAATTAAAGGCCTTAGCCTTTGATGATCAACCCGAGAGTGACGCGATTGTGGATTTTATTTGCGACATGCTTGAAGTCTACAGGGAAGAGTTAAATTGTTTTGCTAACGACCGTGGGGGACAAACTTATTCTCAGCATTTGGTGGTGACTGAAACTTTGACCGACGGAACAGAAGCCGTTGTTGATTTAAGTAGTCTTGGAACAACTCCATTTCAGCCGAAGAATAAGCCTCAGCAGTTTAAATTAAAGAAAAAAGGGAAACTTGATTTTTGTTTGATTGTTGAGTCAGAAGGTACGGCGAATACTTTGGTGGCCAATGGAATGACCAAGCGCCATAACTGTATTATTTTAGGTGCTCAAGGTGTTCCTTCAAACGGAGTGCGTGGCTGGTGTAAAACGATTCAAGACCAACTGGCTGTGCCCATGTATTTTTACGGAGATCTGGATGCTTATACCATGCAGAATATCTTCCGAACCTTAAAGGCCGGATCGGCCGCAAGTTTGATTCGAAATGCTGATTTTAGTGCGCCGGATGTTCGTTTTCTTGGAGTGCTCCCTGAAGACGTAAAAAAATATGATCTAGATTGTTATGATGTGGGCGAAGTCGATGCCAGCGAGGCAAGGTCTCTTAAAAAAGCTCGAGATGTATTAGAAAATGATCCTTTCTTTCAGGATAAAAAGAACAAAGACGTAGCCGACATTTTAAGATGGCTAGTGAAAGAAAAGAAACGTTGCGAGCAGCAAGCGATTTTCTCGGTCAATCCAAAAGACCCTTTGATGCCAGAGAAGATCATCGTAGAAAAAATCAAAGCCGGCTCTTACGTTTAACTTGCGGTAACAGTTCCCTTTTCCCGTCTCAACGCAGCAAAAATCGATGACACAACGTCATCGATTTTTGCTGCGTTGAGACGGGAAAAGGGAA
>CAYMDP010000070.1:0-10331 GCA_964389375.1 uncultured Pseudobdellovibrionaceae bacterium
GAAAGTCTTCGGGCAGTGGGACAGATGCTAAATCATCAGTTCAGGGTGTGATTATCCCAAGAAAAGGGCTTCAAGAAATTCGTAAACTTTTAGAGGGAGTCAGTAATCATCTCGAAATGGCGATTGAAGGATCACAGCTTATTGTACGAAGTGACTCTACGGTCATCATGATTCGTTTGATTGAAGGTAAATATCCCAACTATCAACAGCTTATTCCACAAAACTTTGCTGAAAACTTACTCGTCAATCGCGAGGCCTTGTTAAGTTCTTTAAAACGAGTTTCTCTTCTGTCGAATGCAAAATCCAAAGGTGTAACCTTAGCAATTTCGAGCGGAAGACTAGAAATCACCTCTAATAATCCTGAACTTGGCGATGCCAAAGAAGAGCTAGAAGTGGATTACAAGGGTAAAGATATAAAAATTGGTTTTAATGCGAAGTACATTCTCGACGTACTGACAAGCATGGAAGACGAGAAAGTTCAGATCGAGCTTAACGATCAACTGTCTCCAGGTTTAGTCCGCCCTCATAACGACCAGTCTTACACTTGTGTCGTTATGCCAATGCGGATCTAAGCGTCTTTCGCTGATATTCATCACGAGCCGAGATGATCGCTGACGGATATGAGATTTTGCCTTTTTACGAATCATTTTTAGAATGGACCCCAGTCCAAATCCCAGAGAGAGCTAGAGGATCCACCACCTTAAAATGATTGGCAAAAATAAGACGCAAAGATGCTAGATAAGCCCGGTCACAAGCGGCAATCTCGGGTCGCTTTGGGAATAAATGTTTTATAAAAAAATTGAGCTTAGAAACTTTCGAAACTATGAAGCGCTTACATTAGAGCTAAGCCCTCACCTAAATATTTTCGTCGGTCAAAATGGAGAGGGAAAAACCAATTTTTTAGAATCCATTTATCTTTTGAGCCGAGGGAAATCATTTCGGCCAGGCTCTCGTGATGTTTTGTTGAATCGAAAAATTTCTGGAGTAGAAAAAGGATTTATCCGAGCAGGACTCGACGACCGGGGACTAGAAAGTGAAGTTCGATTTGATCTTTCTCATGCCTCAAAATCATTAACTTTAAATGGAAAACGAACAAGTTTTTCTGATCTCAGCGCAAAAATCCCCATCGTGTTGTTTAGTCCAGAGAGTCTTGCCGCGATTAAAGAAGGGCCTGAAGAAAGAAGAAAGCTTTTGGATGAAGCTTTAATAAATTTGTTTCCAGACCAAGCTGTATTGATCGAAAACTATGCTCATGCTTTAAAAAACCGTAACGCATTGTTAAAAAAGCTTCAGGCTGAAGAGGATAGATCCTCAGAGTCATTGGCTGTTCTTGAAAGCCTCACTGAGCCATTTTTGAACCAAGCTGCAGTTCTGACCTACTCCCGAGTTGAAACCCTTCGCAAGCTTCTTCCACTGCTTAAAATCATAGCGGAAGAGCTGTTTTTCCCTATGAAAGTGGATATCTCTGTGGATTACCTGATCTCCTCAGAATCAGCATGGGACTGGGATTATCAAAAGGTACTCAATGCACTGAATCAAAGGGCTAACCAACTGAAATCCGCAGAAATTCAAAGCGGTTCAAGCTTGGTTGGGCCACACAAACATGATATTCGTTTTAACTTCAACGGAGAAGATTCTAGAACCTTCTGCTCTCAAGGGCAGCAGAGGCTTATGATTCTTGCGCATAAGATGGCTTTGGTTTTAGCGCATAGGAAACAGTTTGGAAGGGATCCTTTGATTTTACTAGATGACGTGATGTCGGAACTCGACATCGAAAAGCGAGAGAACTTGGTTCGATTTTTAGCTTTGAAAGAATCTCAAATTATCCTGACGACCACCGAATTGAGTTTGGAAAAATCGTTTGGAACATCATTGCTAAAGCTTTTCACCGTGAGTGCAGGGAAGATTCAAGAATGAAGATCATGAAAAGGGAGAGTACTCGTGTCTGAACATCAGGTCGTACAGCCGGGCGCAAAAGCAAAAGCCTATGATGCAGGATCGATTCAAGTTTTAGAAGGCCTTGAAGCCGTTCGTAAACGTCCGGGAATGTATATTGGCGATACCACCTCTCGCGGATACCACCATTTAGTTTATGAAGTTGTTGATAACTCTGTCGATGAAGCCTTAGCTGGGCACTGTTCTAAAGTGAGTGTGATTATTCATGCAGATGATTCGGTGACAGTCGAAGATGATGGGCGTGGAATCCCTGTCGATATGCACAAAGACGGAAAGTCTGCCCTTGAAGTGGTTATGACCGTTCTTCACGCCGGTGGAAAATTTGATAAGGATACTTACAAAGTTTCGGGCGGCTTGCATGGAGTGGGCGCCTCGGTTGTGAACGCACTTTCAATTCGTTGTGTGGTGGAAGTCAAAAAAGACGGTCACCTTTATCGGCAGACCTATGAAAAAGGAATTCCAACAACGGGTCTTGAAAAATTGGGTGAAACTGAAAAACGTGGAACCAAAACAACCTTTAAGCCGGATCGAGAAATTTTTAAAGACGAATCAATTCGATATGATTTTTCAATTCTTGCAAATCGTTTTCGCGAACTTGCCTTCCTCAATGCCGGCCTTCATATTCATCTTGCCGACGAAAGAACTGGAAAAAAACAAGACTTCCAATTTGCAGATGGCTTGGTCGAATTCGTTGGCTACATGAACGACACAAAAAAAGCGACGCATCCTGAAGTTGTTTTTTTTAAAGGTGTTAAGGACGATGTCGAAGTTGAAATTGCGCTTCAGTGGAACGATTCTTACTCAGAGTCGGTTTATTCTTATTGCAATAACATCAACACGATTGAAGGCGGAACTCACCTTGCAGGATTTAAGGGCGCCTTAACTCGAACTGCAAATGCCTACGCCACACAGAAAAACTTACTGAAGGACCTGAAGGAAAATCTTGAAGGGGACGACATTCGCGAGGGTCTTGCGGCCGTTGTAAGTGTTAAAGTAAGAGAACCTCAGTTTGAAGGTCAGACAAAAACAAAGCTTGGAAACAACGAAGTTAAGGGTGCGGTTGAAAGTTTAGTAAACGAAAAGTTAATGGATTGGTTTGATCGCAATCCTGGTTATTCAAAGACCATCATTATGAAATGTGTGGAGTCTGCTCGCGCACGTCTTGCGGCCCGAAAAGCTCGGGATCTAGCGCGCCGAAAAACAGCTTTAGACGGCGGCTCTCTGCCAGGCAAGATGGCCGATTGCCAAGAACGTGACCCGGCTCTTTGTGAAATCTATCTGGTTGAGGGAGACTCTGCCGGTGGATCTGCAAAACAAGCCAGAGACAGAAGAACTCAAGCCGTTCTTCCGCTTAAGGGAAAAATTTTAAACGTCGAGAAAGCTCGCTTTGATAAAATGCTATCTAACGAAGAGATTCGAATGATGGTGTCTGCCCTTGGAACTGGAATTGGTCGAGATAATTTTAATCTCGAGAAAGCTCGGTATCATAAAATTATCATCATGACGGATGCGGATGTCGACGGATCTCACATTCGAACGCTTCTTCTAACTTTCTTTTATCGGCAGTTTCCCGGTCTTATTGAAAAGGGCTATGTCTACATCGCGCAGCCACCGCTTTATCGCGTAAAAAAGGGGAATTCAGAAAAATACCTGAAAGACGAACGAGGCCTAACCCAATTTTTATTGGATACCAGTCTTTCAAAAATTAGCGTGCAAAATATGAAAGAGGCTGTCACCGAGTTGGAGCTTAAGAAGTTTATTTTAAACATTCATAAGTTCGACGATTTGCTTAAGGCAATGGCGAACCGCTTTGATCGCGAAGTTTTGATTCACTTTCTTGCGACCGAAAAAAAGTTGGTCGATATTCTGAAGTCCGAAGCAGAAATCAAAAGCTCTTTTGAGTCTTTAAAAGTCTGGGCAAAGAATAACCCCCTAAGTGGAATTTCGGATATCGAACTAGAAATTCGTAAAAACGAAGAGTATGGAAACTTTGATTTCGACATTATGACAATCAAGTATGGCTACAAATCAAAAAGTGAGTTTGGCAGCAAGACAGCTGAATCCCACGAGTGGGTTGAGCTGAGCCAGCTTTACAAGTCTTTCCATTCGATTGTCCCACTTCCTGTGGTTGCTAAGGCTGAGGCAGCCGAGCAGACCTTTGGAGACTACATCGATTTTTATAACTGGGTTATGGAGCTTGGGAAAAAAGGCAACTACGTTCAGCGCTATAAGGGTCTTGGAGAGATGAATCCAGAACAGCTTTGGCAGACCACCTTGAATCCAGAAAACAGAAATCTTCTTCGTGTGACCATCGATGATGCGATGGCCGCGGACGAGACATTTAGCATTTTAATGGGCGAACAAGTTGAGCCAAGAAGAAAGTTTATCGAAGATAACGCCCTTCTTGCTGGCGAACTAGACGTTTAAACAAGGAAACTCAATGGACGCTGAAAACTTTGGTGTAACGGACATAGATATAAATAAAGAAATGCGCGAAGCCTACCTTCAGTACTCGATGAGTGTGATTGTGGGTCGTGCACTTCCCGATGTGCGTGATGGTTTAAAACCTGTCCACCGCCGCATTCTTTTTGCCATGAACGAGTTGAGCAATACCCACGACAAGCCCTATAAAAAATCGGCTCGTATCGTGGGTGATGTGATCGGTAAATACCATCCTCACGGAGATACTGCCGTTTACGATACAATGGTTCGTATGGCTCAGGATTTCTCGCTTCGCTACCCGCTCGTGGATGGACAGGGAAACTTCGGATCGATTGACGGGGATTCTCCAGCCGCTGCTCGATACACCGAAGTGCGGATGACCAAACTTGCTGAAGAGCTTCTGCTTGATATTGAAAAAGATACGGTTTCTTTCGGGTGGAACTATGATGATTCACTTTTGATTCCGCTGACACTTCCTGCAAAGTTTCCAAACCTTTTGGTCAATGGAAGTTCGGGAATTGCCGTAGGCATGGCGACAAACATTCCTCCGCACAACCTTACGGAAGTCATCAACGGCTGTATCGCGCTGATTGAAAACCCTGAGATCCGTTTGGACGAGCTGATTCGTTTGATTCCTGGCCCAGACTTTCCGACTTCAGGAATTATATCAGGAGATAGCGGGATTATTTCGGCTTACAAGACGGGTAAGGGAATTATCACAATCAAAGCTGTTGCTGAGATTGTGCCGCATAAAGATCGCGAAGATATTATCATCACAGAAATTCCTTACCAGGTGAACAAAGCCCGCCTGATCGAAAGTATTGCAAACCTTGTTAAAGATAAAAAAATAGAAGGAATTTCGGATATTCGTGACGAATCCTCTCGCGAAGGAATGAGAATCGTCATTAACCTAAAGCGAAATGAAAACGCGCAGGTTGTTCTAAATCGGCTGTTTAAATTTACTCAATTGCAAATGAGCTATGGAATTATCATGCTCGCCTTGGATTCTCGCAATCAGCCGCGAGTTTTTGATTTAAAGTCTATGCTCGAAGCTTTCGTTGCCCACCGAAAAGATGTGGTCACGAGACGTTGCATTTTTGATCTTAAAAAAGCCGAAGCAAGAGCCCATATTTTAGAGGGCTTAAAAAAGGCTCTAGACCAGATTGATAAAATCATTGTCACTATTCGTGCAAGTAAAGAAGCCAGTATCGCGAAAGAGCAGCTGATGAGTCAGTTCTCTTTCAGTGAAAAGCAGGCTCAGGCCATTTTAGAAATGCGTCTTCAAAGATTAACGGGTCTTGAACGAGATAAAATCATTAACGAACTTGATGAAGTCACCAAAATGATCGCTTGGCTTCGCAGTGTTTTGGGTGATGTAAAAGAAATCTACAAATTGATTGTCCAAGAACTTCAAGAGATGAAAGAAAAGTACGGAGATCAAAGAAGAACTCGTATTGAAAAGTCTTCCGACGACCTTCAAGACGAAGATCTGATTGCAAAAGAAGACATGGTGGTGTCGATGACCCACTCTGGATTCTTAAAGCGGATCCCTGTTGATGAGTATCGTCTGCAGCGTCGGGGTGGAAAAGGCCTAAAGGGTGCAGATACACGGGACGAAGATTTTATTTGGAAAGTCTTCTCGGCGGATACTTTGACGAACATTTTAGTTTTCTCTGACCGTGGAAAAGTCTACTGGATGAAGGTTTATCAAATCCCATTGGGATCTAGAACTTCAAAAGGTAGAGCGATAAACAACGTCATAAATCTGTCTTCGGGTGAACTTGCTAGAGCGGTTTTGCCGGTTGTGGATTTTTCTCCTGATTGTTACGTTGTTATGTTGACTGAAAAAGGGATCATTAAAAAGACTTCTCTGGAGTCTTTCTCGCGACCCCGTCCGTCGGGCCTTATCGCTTTAACTATCGAACTTGAAGACAACTTGATCGATGCAAGAGTGAGCTCAGGAAAGAACGATATCTTTATTGTGACCAAAGAGGGTATGTCGATTCGTTTTGATGAAGGTGACGTTCGAGGAATGGGGCGTACCGCTCGAGGCGTAAAAGGAATGACCCTTGCTAAAGATGACAGAGTCATAGGCATGGAAGTTATTTCGAAGGACTGTAAGGATACAATCTTAATTGTCACATCCAAAGGCTACGGTAAACGGACGTCCATGGAAGAGTACCGCACACAAAGCCGCGGTGGAGTTGGGATTATTACTCAAAAGACCACAGATAAAGTGGGCGAGGTCGTCAGCGCACGTTTGGTTCATGACCACCAGCAGATTCTAGTAATGACCAACAATGGCCAGGCGATTCGAGTGAAGTGTTCGGATATTTCTGTTTTAGGACGAAACACTCAGGGTGTTCGCATTATGGATTTGAAAGACGGAGAGGCCGTAACCAGCCTTGCTTTGCTTGAAGACGAAGGCGAGGACAAAGAGGCAGATGCCTAAAGCCCGTGTTCTTTTAACGCTGTGCTGTTTTTTTTTAAGTGCCTGTGGCTTTTCTTTACAAAAAATGGACTACCATCGTGCGAATCAGGCGATGGAAAGAGGTCAGGCCGATGAAGCCATAAAAGGCTTCTCGAGGATTCTAAAACGCTATCCAAATTCGGAGCTCGCTCTTGAGTCGGCGAGAAAAGCGGCACGCTTAAGCCTTCTTGATAAACGAGATTTTTTGTCCGCGATTGAATTTTATCGTTTTTTAATTCTAAATTCAAAAGACCCGGTCGAAAGAATTGATGCGCAAAAATCGATTGCGAATATCCAGTTTGAGAAGACCAGAAATTTCGAAGCAGCAATTATAGAATACAACCGCCTTTTGACCTTGCCCCTTCCTAAGGAAGAGCTTTTCGAATTTCGTTTAAATATCGCCAAGGCCTACTTTCAGCTGAATAACTTTTTTCAGTCCCAATCCGAAGTTGAGTCTCTTCTAAGCCAAAAACTGAGTTCCCAGCAGCGGTTTGATTTGATGCTCTTTAAAGCCAATCTATTGATGACGGACAAAAAAGATCCTCGTGCCATAGAGATCCTAACAGAAATCATGAATCAGTTTCCGGAGTTGGCAAAAAAAGAAAATGTTCCCCTTACTTTGGCAGTTTTTTACGAAGAGACCCAGGATTTCTCGAAGGCAATTTCGATTCTGACCGACCTGATGGAAGACTATCCGAACCCTGAATTTTTAGAGCTCAAAATAAAAAGACTTAAAGAGCGCCAAGGAAATCTGCCGGGCGCAAGAGGTTGGAGAAAATAGTGCTGAAGGATAAGCGACTGATCTTTATGGGCATCGGGTTTGAGCTTGTTGGGCTCGTGATCGGTTCCGTTTACTTTGGAGGGATCCTTGATGCCCATTTTGGCTGGGAAGGCATGGGAGTTGCTGGGCTTATTGTGCTGACCTTTTTAGGATGGATGTTTCATTTCATTGTTTTAATTAAACGGTTCATGGCAGAGGATCCAAATGAAGGGGAAAGCCAATGATACTTCGTGTCGCAGCCTTACATTTCATAGGTAGTTCAATATTAGTCGCTGGCTGTTTCCTAAAATGGGGCCAGTATTTCGCAGTATCGGTGGCTTGGGGCGCACTTCTTATGGGATTGAATTTGTTGGCCTTGATTTGGGCTTGGGATCGAATCTTTATTAAAAAATCAATTGCCTTAGCCACGGGTGTCATTGTATTGAAATACGCGTTTTTGGGAGTCTTGGTTTATCTGACGGTTGTTCAGCAATGGGCAGATGTACTGGGTTTTATTATTGGACTTTCTACTGTCCTTCCGACAGTGTTGGCCCTCTCCCTTAAAAAAGATTTTATTTTTTCTTCTAAGTCTTAAGGCGGTCGAAAATTGGTTCATTTTAATTGGACACAACTGATTCCTCAGGTCGGTCATTACTACATCCACATTGCGACTGCGATCATCGTAGGCCTTATGTTAATCCTTTTTTCGGTCGTGGGCAGAATTGCCTTGGGATCCGGTGCCGCTTCCTACACTCCAGCAGGTAAAACATCGATTAAAGGTTTTGTAGAAGTCATTTTAGAATTTATCGTTGGCCTTTCAGACCTAGTGGTCGGAGAAAAAGCCAGACACTTCGCCCCGATGTTTGCGGTCATTTTTATTTACGTTTGGTTTAATAACCTCGCGGGCCTGATTCCTGGAATGACGCCAGCTACGGATAACTTAAATACGACAATCGCATTGGGGATCTTTACTTTTCTTGCCTACAACTATTATGGCTTTAAAGAACACGGGATTGCTTACTTAAAACATTTCTTAGGGCCCTTGATCTGGATGGCCCCTTTAATGTTAGTGATCGAGTTGGTATCGCATATGGTTCGCCCCTTCAGCTTGGGGCTTCGTTTACAAGGGAACATGATGGGTGACCATACTGTTCTTTCGATCTTCTTGGATTTGGTCCCATACGGGGTTCCTATCATCTTTTACTGTCTGGGAATTTTTGTTTGCTCGATGCAGGCATTTGTATTCACCATGCTCAGTATGATTTACGTATCAATGGCAACATCACACGATCACTAAAAGGGAGAGAAAATGAAAAAGGCCATAGCAGTTCTAGCAACATTACTTGTATCCGTTCCTGCTTTCGCACAAGAGGCAGCAGCTGGAGTAACAAGCTCAGCATACTACGCAATCGGAGCCGCAATCGCAATCAGCGTAGCTGCACTTGGTGGAGCGCTTGCTCAAGGTAAAATCGGAGCCGCAGCAATGGACGGGATCGCAAGAAATCCTCAAGCTGCAAAGCCAATGTTTGTTCCAATGATCATCTGTCTAGTTCTTATTGAATCACTTGTAATTTACGCTCTAGTTATTGCATTTGCTGTTGTCGGCAAGCTTTAGGACTAGTTTTTAATTCGAATTTTCAGCTTTGTAGGCCACGTGGTTTGAGCGTGGCCTTTTCAATTTGGACTAAGGTCCTTAAGCGGATCGAAAAACTTAAGTAATTGGTATTTAAATCCCGATAAGCACTCAGGAATTGGAAGAGAGCTTACATGGCATGCTGGCCAGGGATATAAACTCGATGAGTGATTCATCAGCTAAGACAGCACAGGGAAATCTGACAGACGGCTTGGAGCAAAAGGCTCAAAGCAATCAGCCCATAGATATTGATGATCTTGAAATCGATATTCTGATTATTGCAAAACATCCAAAAAAGATTCAGCAGGCGGCTCATTTTCTAGTAAAGCGAGGATGGCCAACCACAGTTGTCAGCAATCTTGCACAGGCCATTAAACATTGTACGTCGAATCCTCCTGATTTCGTTTTGATTAGTATGAATCTAGCCCATCCGAACATTGCAAAACTTCCTCAGGTCTTTAAGCAAAGCTTTGATGCAACTTGTGTCATCTACGCGGAGACGGGTGATTCTGCGACAACCGCAATGGTGAATAACTCGAATGAAGAACACAAAATTATCGGCCTTCCAAGTGGCCCGGCCTTACAAAGATCATTAAGAAAAATTTTGATGAAACTTTATAATCCAGAGGCAGAGGCTTCCGAAAATGCTGCAAAATCAAAATCAGCAAGCGGGTCCCTGTCGAAGGAGACCGATACCAACACGAATACAAATGTTATGGGATTTTCAGTCAGCCCTTCAAAAGACAGATCTCCTGCCTACGCCGGAAGTGCTGCCGGAGAACCAACAGAGGGATCGAGCGGAAAGACCAAGCGAAAATTAAAAGACATCAAGCCCAAAACCCTTCGTGATCACAATGCTGAAGATGCAAACCAGATGTTGAAATTGATGGGTGAAGAGAGCGGAGCTTCTTCTGAGACGATTCATCAATCCGGGCCAACAGCCAAAGGGCCCGCAGGATCGATCGTGCAAGAGGGTCATGGTGGAGCTTCGGGCCATGCGAGCGTCGAAGAAGCGCAGGATCCTGGCCAGGATAAGTCCCATTATTCGAAGGGGCAAAAGCAGAGCCCTT
>CAYMDP010000071.1:0-4911 GCA_964389375.1 uncultured Pseudobdellovibrionaceae bacterium
AATAGATTGGTTTTCCACGCAGAAAAGTGCCAATCGGCTTTTCCAGGGACGAATCAGCTGATTGTAATCTAGATCAGGGTCGGAGCTGTCTTTTAGAATATCGCCTTCATCAGAAAATACGATCGAGGCCAAATCAGTAATTCCAGGGCGAACCGACAACAACTTCTTTTCGATTGGAGTGTAAAGATCAGTTTCGCGTTTTACGTTGGGCCGGGGTCCTACAAGACTCATGTCGCCTTTAAAGACATTCCATAGCTGAGTCAATTCATCCAATTTGTATCTGCGCACGAACTGTCCAACTTTTGTAATGCGCATATCATTTGCCGAAGTGGAATCGACCCCTGACTTATCTGCATTGACCACCATGGACCTAAGTTTAACCATAGTGAAAATCTTTTCGCCTTGTCCAACTCTTGGGGCAAAGTAAAAAGGGGATTTTCGGTCTTGAAGCCAGACTGCGATACTGGCCGGAAGCAAAATCGGCAGAGATACAATCAGTCCGACTGTGGAGAGGATCAAATCGAAAAGTCGTTTCGTCAAATTCATAAAGCAGCTCCTGATCGATCAAGGCTTTTAGAGTTATTTTTTTGGGGGATCATGCTTATTGCAGTACTTACTACGGCTGAAGTCTTTGTATAATATAGATCTTCAAGCGGTCCGCTGGTCGGAGCCGGTGAATCCGTTAAAGTGATTCGTTTTGGACTAGCCTTCCAAACATCTCTTTCGACCCGCTCGCTGACACCAGCAATAATTTCGCCCGCCATTCCGCAATTCGTCCATCCACCATCTAAAGAAAGAAGACGCCCGGTTTTCTCGACTGACTGTTGGATTAAATCGTATTTAAGAGGGTTAAGAATGCGCAGATCAATAACTTCGGCAGAAACTCCAAGTTTAGCGAGTTCTTCCGCGGCCTGCATGGCTTGAAGCGTGCTGTAGCCAGAAGCAACTAAAGTAAGATCCTTACCTTCTCTTAGAACCTGTGGCCCGATACTTTCTAGGGGAGTTTCTTTCACGGGCGCAAGGGTCGCAACTTGATCATAAAGCCAGCGGTCATCAATATAAAGAACAGGATCGTCACACAAGGTTGCCGAAATCAAAAGGTCTCGAGCATCTTGAACGGTTGCAGGCATCACAACTCGAAGCCCGGGAACATGGGCAAACCAAGAGTGAAGTGCCTGAGAGTGTTGAGCTCCTTGCTGGCCACCGCGGTTGATGATTCCTCGAATGGTCACGGCGGGATGGGCTTGTCCGCCCAGCATATGGGACCACTTAGCGGCTTGATTGACGATGGCGTCCGTCGCAAGAATCATAAAATCAACTCTTGGATGAATCACGATGGGGCGTTTTCCACAAAGAGAGGCACCGATAGCGACTCCAGTGACGCCAGCTTCGGAAACTGGGGTGTCAATGACTCGTTCTTTGCCGAATTCTTTATCTAGATCGGTCATGGAGTTTCCGACATACCAAGGGCTCCAAAGGCCTTGTCCGATGGTGAAGACGTCTTCATGATTTTTTAAAAGGTAAGCAAAGCCTTCACGAATGGCTTGGCCGTAATTTAATGTTTTATCCAATTAGGATCTCCGTCGTTTTGATTTTTCCAAACATGAGCCAGCAGATTTTCATTTGCTGGGTAAGGCGCGGCTTCAGCCTTTTTCCAGGCCTCTTCAATATGATCGGCTACTTCTTGAGTCATTTTCTCGAAGGCCTTTTCTGAAAACTTGCCGATCTGAATAAGACCATCCTTAAGCCGGCGAGCTGGATCTCGATGCTTCCAATGCTTTAACTCGTCTCCGCGCTTTAATCCCACATCATTGTCTTCGCTTGGGCCCACATGTCCGCGCCATCTGTAAGTGACAGCTTCTAAAAATCCAGCCCCCTCTCCATTACGCGCTTTTTGAATCAATTTTTCGGTGGCCTTTGCTACGGCGACGACATTATTTCCGTCGACGACTTCATAGTTAAGTCCATGAGCCGCAGCATAGCGGGCTACGGAGTTACCTGGTTGTCTTAGTCCGATGTGAAGGTGGCTCGAAAATAAATTATTTTCGACGACGAAAAGCATGGGCAGGTTAAATTTAGAAGCAAAGTTCATGGATTCATGGACAGAGCCTTCTTCAGTCGTTCCATCGCCGAAGTAAGCAAGCCCCACATTCATATTTTTCTTCGTCGGTGAATCAAGGTGAGCTGCTAGAGCTGCACCAACGGCTAATGGAACAGTGGCTGCAACAATTGGAACCGAGCCTTTGAAGCCTATGGCCTCATTAAACAGGTGCATCGAGCCCCCCATTCCTTTGGCACAACCAGATTCTTTTCCTAAAACTTCAGCAAAAAGCGATTCAACACTTCCGCCCAGCGCGATGTAGTGTGAGTGAGATCGGTGAGTTCCAAAAACTCGATCCTTCTGATTGAGGTGAGTCGAAACTCCTACGGCAATGGCTTCTTGTCCGATTCCAAGATGGCAAGGGCATTTGACGACTCCAGCTTGCATCATTTCTGCAAGCTTTTCTTCGGTTCGTCGGATGACCAAGATAGTTTTTAATTGTTCTGTGAGCATCTCAGCCTGATCAGGAGAGACAGGGATTGGGTCTCTATACTTCTGAGGATCAGTAAGGTCACCCAAATCTAGATTCATAATCGTCGGCGAATTTTCAGTATGCATCGAGATTTCCCTTAGGTCTTTTTGTAAAAGTCAGAAATTTGCTGGCAAACGTAACTGACGTCCTCATTGCTTAAGGCCACATGCATCGGCAGCATTAAAAAGCGAGAGGTCATTTGCTCAGTGATAGGCAGCTTTACATTCTCAAAGCCTAAACCTTTAAGCTGGTGAACGGCTTTCCCGGCCCACTGGATAATTGTACCGACGCCCTTTTCAGCCAAGTAGGTTTTTAGCTGATCTCTGCGATCGGCTTCGAGTTCGAAGTTTTGATAAACGTCAAAATGTTTAGAGTTTGCATCAGGACCCGGAGGAAGAGTCAGCTGTTCGATTTTTCCAAGCTCACTATGATACATGGCCGCGATTTCTCGGCGTCGTAGAATATCTTGTGGATAGCTTTTTAGTTTTAAATTCAGAATCGCCGCTTGTAGGTTATCAAGACGAGAGTTCAATCCCCAGCCGACAACTTCTCCAGTAGGGTTTCTTCCGTGATCTCTCCATAGGCGCATACGATCAGCCATTGCATCGTCGTTTGTCGATAGGGCTCCACCGTCTCCAAAGCAGCCCAAAAGTTTCGCGGGATAAAAACTAAACATCCCAGCAAGACCAAAAGTTCCGGCACATTGGCCTCCAAACTTTGATCCCAAGGCTTGAGCCGCATCTTCAATGACGGTCAGCTTATGGTCTGCAGCGATCTTCATAATTTTGTCCATGTCACAAGTTCGGCCGTTGACTTGAACAGGCATCAAGAATTTAGTCTTTGGAGTAATCGCTTTTAGAATCGCGTCCGCAGAAATCATGTGATCGGGGCCGCACTCAACAAGAACAGGCTTTCCGCCGGTCAAGTGAACAGAAGCTGCTGTTGCGACATAAGTGTGAGAAGGCAAGATCACTTCATCACCGGGCTGGATTCCTGCGGCCTTAAACGCAATGATCAAGCCATCTGTTCCGTTCGCAACTCCAATGACGTGTCGGCAGCCCAAAAACTCTGCAAGATTTCTTTCTAACTCTTCGAGATCTCTTTGCAAGATGTAGGCGCCTCTTTGGCAAACGTCATCCATAGTCTTTAAAAGCTCATCTCGTTGAGACATGTAAAGGGCTTGGTAATTAAAAAAGGGTACTTTTTTTAAGGGAGAAGTCGACATATTGGGCCTCCTGGGCTGCTCTGAAGCCAAACATGCTACAACAGGCTAGGGGTAAAATACACTCAATTTATTGCTGAATTATTTCGGAAAATGGCCCGGGCCGAAGTGCAAAGTTGACCGATGGCCCGTTGCGCTAAGCGCGGTTTCCTTAAATTCCGATCCCAACAGACTCAAATCCGCACTCACTAAGTTGATTTGGGGAGAAGATATTTCGTCCATCGACAAAAAAGTCACACTTCATTCGAGATTTCAAAGCGACTAAATCCAGAGACTTAAATTCTGGCCACTCGGTGAGTAAAACCACAGCCTCTGACTCTTGAGCTGCCAAGTAGGGCGAGCTCGTTTGTTCAAAAGGTCCTTTGAAAAAGGGGTGGTCATTTGGAATTTTGGCTTTTGGATCGAAGGCCGAAACTTGGGCTCCATCCAGCAAAAGTTGCTCGATTAGGTTCATTGAGGGCGCATTTCGAGTGTCGTCAGTGCCGGGTTTAAAGCTTAATCCAAGGATTGCAATTTTTCTGCCCCTTAGACATTCAAACTTGGCTTTTAGTTTTTCGTAGACCAGTTGCTTTTGGCGGTCATTAACCTGAAGAGCGGACTCTAAAGTGTAAAGCGGAAGTCCCATATTTTTTCCGATCTCTACCAGGGCTCGAAGGTCTTTTGGAAAACAACTTCCGCCAAAACCGATTCCGGGCATCATAGCGTGGGGACTTACCCTGTGGTCAGAAACAAGTCCGCGACGGACATCCTGAATATTGGCCTGAAGGCGTTCAGCGAGAAGAGCAAATTCATTAATAAAACTAATTTTTAAAGCCAAAAAGCAATTCGTTGCGTATTTGCTCAGCTCGGCGGATGTATTGCCCATAAATAAGATCTGCTCGTCATTTAATACAAAGGGCCGATAGATGTTGTGAAGCAGATCTTGAGTTTCGATGTTTAAGCTTCCGAGAATCACCCTGTCGGGTCTCATAAAATCGGCCACGGCCGAGCCCTGGCGCAAAAATTCTGGGTTGTTAACAACTTGTGCTCCAGGATGGGTGATTTTTAATTGGGTGTTTAACAGATCGGAAGTTCCAGGGGGGACAGTGCTCTGGATCCAGACTATGCGGGTGGGGG
>CAYMDP010000071.1:4921-9363 GCA_964389375.1 uncultured Pseudobdellovibrionaceae bacterium
CCCTGCCTGTATTTCTTCAAAGGCACTTTTAAGGTAAGTAAGGTCGGCTTCCCCGTCTTCTTTTTCGGGAGTTCCGACACATAAAAATATAAGGTCGGTTTCTTTTAACACTTCCGAAATTGAGTTTTTCAGATGAATTTTATTATGATTTCGCTGAATCAGGGCATCTAACTCGGGCTCAAAAAAAGGGATTTGATTCTTTTTAATTAAATCTCGTTTTGTGGGATCCGAGTCCGTGCAAATCACAGTGTGGCCAAGCTCAGCAAAACAAGCGGCACTGACTAGACCAACATAGCCAAGCCCGATGATGCCAAGTGCTGGTTTTTCGCCCGCTTCCATAGGGTCTTCTAGCGAAAGAATTCCCAAGGGGCAATGGGTATTAAAGGACTTATCCCCGGTAGATTGAGTTCTAGGACAAGTTGAATTTTTAAGAATGACATCTGGATCTTTTGGTTTTTATCGAGCGCTTCAACGCGCCCGATCAAACGCTTGGATGGATTTTAATCTACTTTTCTTGCGGAAATTCGTGAAGCGACCTCTAGGTTAGTAGTGCTGGTCCTAACGAATCCCTTTAAATAGTAAGTCGTCGTTGTTGCGGGAGTGACTCTGTAAGACGGGACGGCCAATGAATCATAGGATGTTGAAGCCGCAGTTTTAGTTCCGTGGGCAGTATTTACGCCAGTGATAACGCCAGTGCCACCTGCACCAGATGACGTCCCGATTCCCGCTACAATCTCAGTGGTAGTCGTTGTGCCATTGCTATAGTAAGTGGCAAGCACAGATATCTCCCAAGTTCCAGGGGTGAGAGTTACGGAGCCTAGATCACCCCAGGTGTTAGCGGTGATTGTATAAGGGCTTATAGTCCTAGCGTCTTCTTCGAAAGATCCGGCAGCAGGAGTCGAAAGAGCCACCCAATTTCCGTTAACATCAAAGCCAAAGAAGCCTTGCTCGTCATTGTCAAAAACGATCAATCCGACTTGCTTTGGGCTGTCAGCCTTATTCGCAACTATTGGCGCAATAAAATCGAAGTTCATCGCATCGATTGTACTTGAGGAAAAACCTACGGCTGAGGCGCTGACCGCAATACTGGCCGCTATCATTAACAAGATCGTTTTCATTTTAGTCTCCTTATTTTTTGTGTTTATGAATGCTAAGTTTCGAGGGTCTTTAGTGTCAATCTGACCGTGGTCTAGATAAACAAAATAAATTTATAAATAAATTATTTTAGTGGGAAACCACGATTAAATGTAGGGCATAGTCGAGGGCCTGTGAGGCAAATCACCATTCGCTAGGCGGTAAGCCAGAAAATGTCTGGCAGTAATATCTTTAAAATTTTGGCAATGAGTTAAACCGACTTTTCGACGGCGGAACAGATTCTATCGAAGATTTGCTCATTCATGTCGGGGTACATCGGAAGACTTATAACTTCTTCTGCGGCCCTTTGAGATTCGCGAATATCGTGGATTCTGCCAATTTTTGTGTAGGCCGGCTGATCGGGCATGGTTCGAGGGTAATGAACAGAGGTTGGAACACCTAAATCATTTAATTTTGCCTGAAACTGGCTGCGATCTTTGACCCTAAGGGTGTACTGAGCCCAACAGCTCTGCCTGTCAGAAGCAATGAGTGGCAATACTAGGCCGTTTTTTTGAAGCGGCATAAGTCTTTCATTATACTTTTGGGCCCATTTTTCTCTTTGCTCCAATTCCCAGGGAAGGCGTTTTAATTTGGGAATTAAGATTGCGCACTGAAGAGTGTCCATTCTGCCATTCATACCGATGCGGACATGATAATAGCGCTCTTGCTGACCATGAAAACGAATCTGTTTTAAAACTTTTGCAAGCTCGTCGTCATTAGTAAAGATTGCTCCACCATCTCCATAAACTCCCAAAGGCTTTGCGGGGAAGAAGCTTGTGCAGCCGATCAGGCTTAAGTTACAACTTCTTTTTCCTTTGTAGGAGCTTCCAAAACTTTGAGCGGCATCTTCGATCACATACAGATTATGCTTTTTTGCAATCGCATTGATTTCGTCCATTTCTGCCGGTTGACCGTAAAGGGAAACGGGAAGGATGGCCTTAGTTTTAGATGTAACAGCCTCTTCGATTTTTTTTGGATCGAGGTTGTAGGTTAAAGGGTCAATATCGATATATACGGGAGTCGCTCCGACTAGAATTACGGTTTCTGCTGTGGCGATAAAGGAGAATGCCGGTAAAATGACCTCGTCGCCAGGTCCGATACCTAAGGCCATCATCGCAAGGACCGTCGCATCTGTTCCACTTGAGCATGTGATTGCATGGCGGCTGCCCACAAATTTGGCCAGGAGTTCCTCGGATTCCGCAACCTCAGGACCCATGATAAATTGTCCATGGTCCAAAACGCCCTGGATTCTAGCTTGGATATCTCCTTTAAGGGCTTCGTACTGGGTCTTTAAATCTATAAAAGGAATAGGAGTCATAAGTATCATCCTCGCTCGCGGCTGTAGTTTGAGGCGCAGTATGCACGAAGCATCCCAACTTGAGGAGGCCTAGGCGGGGGCTGAAGCAAAGCGTTATTGATGATTTCTGAGAGTTTGGTATTCTTCCCCTCTTATTTGAGCGCTTGAGAGCTATAGGCCAAAGGACCCCCTATGATCCCAGTTATTTTATCCGGTGGAAGCGGCACTAGATTGTGGCCGGTCTCGCGGGCCTCTTACCCAAAACAATTTTGTGAATTCTTTGATCAAAGTTTTTTGCAGAACTCGGTTGAGCGCCTTCAGCACTTTGGAAGCCCCTATATCCTCACCGTGGATTCGATGCGCTCTTTAACCCAAAGAATCTCAGGCCAGCTTTCGATCGCGCCGGATCATTTAATCTTTGAGCCCATGGGAAAAAACACCGCCCCTGCAATTGCTCTGATGTGTTTGATCCTCGAGCGTCAAGGACACGCCAATGAAGTGGTGGGTATCTTTCCGTCCGATCATTTGATTGCAGATACCGAAGTGTTTAAATCCGCCGTCGAGCTTGCAGCCCTTTGCGCCGAAAAACATTCGACCATTGTGACTTTGGGAATTCAAGCGCGCTATCCGGCAACAGGCTTTGGGTATATCGAGGTCGAGGATTCTGCGATCGAGTCCAAGGGATCCTTAAAGGCCTTTGGAGTCAAAGCCTTCTTAGAAAAACCAAAACTTCAAAAAGCTGAAGAGTTTGTGCAAACAGGAAAACATTTTTGGAATGCCGGAATGTTTGTGTTTAAAGTCAGCCAAATGATCGAGCATTTTAAAAAACTTGAGCCCGAGATTTGGAAAGGGATCAGCGAAATCAAGCCGGATCTTTCGAACGCCAAATATCAGTACGCCAACTTAAAATCGAACAGTTTTGATTACGCAATCATGGAAAAACTAAAAGGTCAGATTTGTATCCCCTGCGATATGGGTTGGAGCGATGTGGGCTCTTGGGATGAATTAGCTCGCCTTAGCGAAGAAGCTCCGGCTTTACAAAGACAGACCTCGGCAATGGTCTTTAGTGAAGACGCTTCTTCAAACTATGTTTTCTCGATGCGCGGAAAAGTTGTGGGACTTGTAGGAGTTCAAGATTTAATTGTGGTTGAAACTCCAGACGCCTTATTGATTTCAAAAAAAGGTCAGTCCGAAAAAGTTAAAAATCTATTAGACCAAATTAAGTTTCAGGGTTTGCCGGCTGCGACCGAGCATCCCTTCGAGCTTCGCCCTTGGGGAAAATTTGAAATTTTGGCAGATGCTTCGGACTTTAAGGCTAAAACAATTACCGTCGATCCCGGTCAGCAGCTGTCTTATCAATCCCATAAAAAACGGGAAGAGCATTGGATCGTGATTCAAGGTGAGGCCGAGGTGATTTTAAACGAAGTCACCCATCCCGTGAAGAAGGGGGGATACATTCATATTCCTCTAGGAGCAAAACACCGAATTAAAAATCCAGGGCATTTGCCTCTGGTTTTTGTTGAAGTGCAAACGGGAAGTTATTTTGGGGAAGATGATATCGAGCGTTTTGAAGATAATTATAATCGAGTTTAGGCTCTGAGGCTAGTGGGCCGAAGAAGAACATGGAAGCAATGATGTCCGTTGAAACCGAGATTTGGAATTTAGAATTGAAGCCGAGAGATAGAAACTGAGATGAATACCAAGGGTAAGACTAAGAACAGTGCCGAAAATGAAACTGACCTCAGATTCAAAGTTATAGGCAAGACCTTAAAATAGACTGTGGAGTGTCCGTGCGCGTAGATTTAATCGAATTTTTGAAACAAAGCTTAACAAAGCCCGTAGTCTCAGACGGCGGTATGGCGACTTCTCTTTACGACAAGGGCTTTTACATCAACCGCAGCTTCGAAGAGCTAAGTCTAACAAGCCCCGAGGCGGTAAAAGAAGTTAGCCTTGCCTTTAAAAAAGCAGGGGCCCAAATTTTAACGACGAATTCATTCGGGGCCAGCCTTCC
>CAYMDP010000072.1:0-9222 GCA_964389375.1 uncultured Pseudobdellovibrionaceae bacterium
GCTACGGAACGATTCTTGTTTTTCCAGAAGGCGAAGTGAAGGAGCTTGGGGAAGCGCGACCAGATACGACCAATAATCGGATGGAGATGTTGGCCATCATTAAGGGCTTTCAGGCCCTGCGAAAACAGCCTGGTGATTTGTGGGTCTTAACAGATTCAACTTATGTTATTCGGGGTATTACCCAATGGATCTTTGGCTGGAAGAAACGCTCTTGGACCACTGGCGAGGGCGCCGAAGTGAGCAACAAAGACTACTGGATTCTTCTAGATGAAGAAGTTCGAGAACGAAAAAAAATGGGCTCGATCGAATGGAAGTATCTAAGGGGCCATTCTGGACATCCTGGAAACGAACGCTGTGATGAAATTGCTGTGGCTTTTTCAAAAGGAAAGTACATTCCTTTATACTCTGGCCCTTTATTAAAGTACCCATATGCCATTCATGATCTTCCCGAAGACCTCTCTTTACCCCCAATGAAGACAGAATATGAGAAAAAACCTGCGGCGCACTCTTACTTAAGTTATGTAAATGGTCAGCTTGAACGGCATCAAACCTGGGCCGAATGTGAAGCCAAGGTCAAAGGCCGAGCCGGGGCCAAGTTTAAAAAATCTAAATCCGCCGAAGACGAACAGGCCATTGTAAAGTCTTGGGGATTAAATCCAGATCTCTTGAAAAAATCTTAAGGGGACAGGTCCGATATACGGACGCTGTGCGCCCGTATATCGGACCTGTCCCCCTAAAGTCCGTCACGGAAAATAAAAAAGACGGCTCCCAAAATACAAAAACTTGCCCACAAAAAATTAAGACTGGGTTTAATTCCCATATAAAAAACCGCAAATCCAGCAAACACCACTAAAGTGATAACCTCTTGAAGGATCTTCAGCTGAGGCAAAGTAAAATACTGAGAGCCGATTCGATTGCCGGGAACCTGAAAACAATATTCAAAAAATGCAATGCCCCAACTGATAAAGATCACAATCCACAAAGGCTTGGTGTTTAGGTTTTTTAAATGCCCATACCAGGCAAAGGTCATGAAAATATTGGAGATTGTTAGAAGGATTAAAGGGAAAATTGGGTGACTCATCGAGCCTAAGTTTTGGGCCAAAGCAGGGTTTCGTCAACTGATTATCATTACAGAAATTCACCTTGTCCGACCCTTAAGGCTCAGATATAGCCTTAACAATAAATACTCACCTCTTCAGGAGACAAATATGAAATCCGCGCTTCGGTCCACTTTACTTAAGGCCCTTATAGCCCTGCCGCTAATATTTTCTTTTAGTGGAGCTCCTGCCGCAGCGGACGGAGTCAATGTACGCGTCGGTGCTCTTGGACTTTTTATCGGGATTCTGGGTGTGGATGTCGATTTTGAATTGGACTCCAATTGGACCGTGGGACCAACTTTGAGCTTCGGCAGCTTCACGATTAAGGAAGAGTCTTCTACTTTCCTAGAAGACTATAAGGTTTCCTTCTTCCAGGCCGGCCTTCGTGCGAACTGGTTTAAAAATGGGGTCTTTACGGACGGGCTTTATATTGGCCCCTCAGCGACCTATACGAATGTTGAATTAAAGACTCGCGATTCTGGAGGCGAAGTTTCTGCAGACGCTTCAGCCCTATATATCTCGGGCCTTGTTGGCTACGGCTGGTTTTGGGAAAATTTTAATATGATGCTTGGTGGAGGTCTTAGCCTGAGCTTGGGTGATTCAGATATTACCGTTAGAGAGTCCAACGGGACCACAACATCTGTACGCTCCAACCCAACTGGTGGCCTTGCCTTAGAGTACACCTTGGGATGGGTGTTTTAGGATGAAGCAAAAGTTTCCTTATTTAATTTCGATCTTAAGTGTTTTGGGCGGAGTTTTTATTTCCATCCTTTTCGGACTTGATGAGGATATTTTTAAGAAACGAATTGAAGAGGGTTTGAATAAAAATGTTCAGATCCAAAGCATCGCAGACCTTGGTGAGCGTGAAAAAGTTTTTAAAGCAGAGAAAGATAAAAACTGGCGTTATTATCAACGTTATCACTTTCATGCCAATGGAATTGCGGCTTTATCCTTGGTCTTTTTATTTTTACTAGCTTTTCTTCAAACCCGGCCACTTGAAAAACTGATCTGTGCCTACTCGATCAGTATTGGTGGATTTCTTTATCCCTTCGTTTGGTTTTTTTCTGCGATCTATGGTCCAGAGTGGGGACGAGAGACCGCCAAAGAGACCTTCGCGATATTTGGTTACATGGGCGGAGTCTTTTTTGTTGGAGCTTTTTATCTCTTTTATCTGGTCATTCAAAATCCCTTTAAAGAGCCTTTAAACAAAGCCTAGTTTTTTGGATTCGAAATCTCCCCCTATTAGCTAAAAGTCCAGCGAGAGCCTCGGCTAATTTAAAATGAATGTCTATTCACTCAACGAGACGGAATGTGTGGACGAAGGTCCATAGAGATGGAGCTATCCGAGTTTTGTGAAGCATTCGACATTCTCTCCCCGGACCAAGCTCCAATTCGCTCTGAATCAAATGTGACAGCGCTTAAGCTCTGATATCCTTTAAGTCTATGAACTCACTATTTTCTGCCAGAATTCTAAGCCTGATTTTTTTAGCGATCGCAGTAGGTTGTAGCTCTGGCTCGGGTTCACCGGGCGCAGCCGGCGGCAGCCAGGATGAGTCCACAGACGAGGGGCAAGACCAAAAACTTCCCATTTCTGCAACTGAAGTTGAACTCCCCTCGGACGGCACTTATGGTTTGGGATCAACCTTAGAGTTTCATGTTGTTTTTCCACAAAATCTTACAGTGACTGGCGGGCCCCGATTGATCCTGACCTTGGATTCTGGATTGGCCTATGCAAATTACTCAAGTGGATCCGGAACCACTCGCTTAACATTCCAGTATCAAGTTGCTGCTGGGGATCTTGCACAAAATGGAATTCAAGTTTTCCCAAACATTGATCTTAACAGCGGAGAATTGATTGCGGGACCCGAATGGGAGCTTTCTCTAAATTTAGAAGATGCAATCGGTGAAACTCAAAATATTTTAATCGAAACCTCATTTTCAGCACCTGCCCAGGTCTCTGGGCTTACAATTGCGCCAAGCGCAAACACCGATTCTTTGTCCTTGGCCTGGCCAAAACCCAGTAGTCCAGATCGGGCCATCACTCATTATCTTGTTCAATATCGCCTCGCGGGTGTCGGAGTCTGGAACTCATCTGTGGCTTTACAAAACTTTGTCAGCATCGCAAGCCTTGTTCCGGGTCAATCCTACGAATTCCGTGTCGCTGCAAGCAACGGCCTGAATGGGCCTTACTCTGAAATCCAGTCTGGAGAGATTTTTAACATTATGAGTTTTTCTCCAATTGTCTGGCTCGACTCAGCGGATCCCAATGGCAACGGCCAACTTCCTGCAGATCAATCTCGTCTTGGCCTTTGGGTCGACAAAACGGGATCTGCAGAAAATGCAATTGAACCCGACCCGAATAGACAACCTTTGTTTCAGGCTTCTATTCAAAATGGGCTTCCCGCAATACGCTTTGAAAATCTGGACCGCGGTCTTCAAGGACAATTTGTTCGGCAAAATGGAACACACCTGACCCTGTTTATTGTCGGACAATACGATTCCGATTTTACGGACCGCTGTATGTTTGAGTTTTTGGGACCAAATAATGCGCGAGCCTTTTTTATTGATCGACGGTACGCAGGAAATACCTTTTACAACCCTCCGCTCACAAAAGGTCAGTTTAATTTGTGGAGAATTCAGAATTCAGGTCCGTCCTCAACCGTGACTGAGAATCGAAATCAAGTTCTTTACTCTGGGACTAACGATTTTAATACAAACTTTGTAGGCACTGGACACTATTCTCTTGGCGACGACAGTACAGGGGACAATCGCATGACCGGATTTATCGGCGAAATATTAATTTTTGATAGTCAGCTTTCGGCAGAAGATGTCGCCAAAATTGAAACTTACCTAAGCTCTAAATGGGGACTTTAAGCCAAACCGGATGGCCAAAATTTATTATCTAGTTTTTTAGACGATATCCGGTTTTAAAAATCCATCCGATAATACCAAGGCAAAGTACTAAAAAGACCGCAATCATACTTAGACTGACTCCAAGGCTGACGTCTGAGACCTCATAAAAACTCCACCGAAATCCACTGATTAAATAAACTACTGGGTTCAGCATCGAAAGCTGTTGCCAGAAGTCCGGAAGCATTTTTATGGAATAAAAACTTCCGCCTAAAAATGCGAGGGGCGTGATGATCAACAAGGGAATAATCTGAAGCTGTTCAAAACCATCCGCCCAGATCCCTATGATAAAACCAAACAAACTAAAGGTCACAGCAGTCAGAAGTAAAAAAAGCAGCATCAAAAAAGGATGCCGAATTTCGACGTCCACAAAGAAATGAGCGGTGGCCAGAATAATTGTTCCAACAATTAAGGATTTCGTTGCGGCAGCCCCAACATATCCTACGACAATTTCAATGTATGAAATCGGAGCAGAAAGAATCTCGTAGATTGTGCCTGAAAATCTTGGAAAATAGATCCCAAAAGACGCGTTCGCCACACTTTGAGTTAAAACGGAAAGCATAATCAAGCCCGGGACAATAAATGACCCGTAACTGATTCCCTCGATCTCTCGAATCTGAGTACCAATCGCCGAACCAAATACCACAAAGTAAAGACTTGTTGATAAGACGGGAGAGGCAATGCTTTGGCCGATTGTGCGCCAAGTTCGGGACATTTCAAATTTGTAAATGGCTCTGATTGCACGAAGATTCATGATCTTTTCACCAACTGGACAAAAATGTCCTCTAAAGAACTTTGTTTTGTATTAAGATCCTTGTAAGCCAAGCCTTCCAACTTTAGACAATCAAGCAGATCCGCAATTCCGTTGTCACCTTTTGTAGTTTCGAAACAATAGACCAAGCGATAGCCTTCAGCTTCGATCTTAAGTCCATAGGACTTCAGCTTCTCAGGGACCTGGGTCAAAGGCTGCTGAAGGTCTAAAGTCAGCTCCTTCATCCCAAGCTTCTTCATCAAATCTTTTTTGTTCTCTACAAGAATAATTTCGCCCTTATTAATCACACCGATTCGATCCGCCATCTCTTCGGCCTCATCAATGTAGTGGGTAGTTAAGATCACAGTCACACCGGATTCTCTTAAAGCGTGAACCTGTTTCCACATATCTTGGCGCAATTCTACATCCACACCAGCCGTGGGCTCATCTAGAAAAAGAATTTGAGGTTCGTGGGATAAGGCTTTTGCGATCATCACTCTGCGCTTCATGCCCCCGGATAAGGTCCTCAGTCGATTATCTTTTTTGTCCCATAGGGAAAGATCCTTTAAAATTTTTTCGATGTAGTCCGAATTCGGAGCCTTTCCAAAGAGGCCCCTGCTAAATGTCACGGTCGCAAGAACTGTTTCAAAGGCATCCGTCGTCAACTCTTGCGGCACTAGTCCGATGAGCGAACGCGCCTCTTTAAAATTGTCGATGATGTCGAATTCATTGACTAATATCTTTCCGGCACTGGGGTTTATAATTCCGCAAATCGCCCCAATCAGAGTGGTCTTTCCCGCTCCATTGGGACCAAGAAGCGCAAAAATCTCTCCCTGTTTAATATTCAAATTGATATTTTTGAGAGCCTGAAAACCATCTTTGTAGACCTTGTTCAGACCCTGAATAGAAATCGCGTGTTTCATTTAATTTACTTCTTTGAACAGTCTTCAACAATTTCAGAAGAAAGGCTAAGATCGACTGTGGACCAAGTTTTCAGAACTCCGTCCGGACCTACGTGAAGATCTTTGCACAACTGATTTAGGGCGGCCAAGGCCGAATTTAACTTAAAATCCAAAATATCAATTTCGGCTTTTGCTGTATATTTCAATCCATCCACTCGAACCTGAAACGGAACCGACCGACTGACCCCGTTCATAGTCATCCGCACAAGCATTTTGTCCTCTTTATAACTGATCACTCGTCCCTTAATCTTTGAGTTTTTAAAAAGATTAAAAAAGCCCTTCGTCAAATTGATGTCTCGCGCTGGATCACCTGAATCAAACTTAAGGGCATCAATATCGACCTGAACACTTTTAACTAGAGCTTGAACAGACTTGGCATTGGATCTGGTGTTAACCTTGACCTCTTTAAAAGTTCCCGTTGCGCCGGCTTTCTCGGTAAACTTATAACCGGTCCATTTTACCTCAGTCGAATCTGGCTTTAATGTGTACAGACATTTTTTTGCAAAAGCGGATTGAGAAATAAGTGTCAAAAAAAGAGCCGTGATGATTGTTTTCATACTCGAAAGACTAACACGCTCAAGACCCGAGGGAAAAGGGCTTTTCTTAAGTTGCTTTAGCGCTTGAGCTTAATGCGGCAAGTTCACGATGTTTTAAGTTCAGAAGTTTTGTTTTTCCCTGAAGACTTTCATCCCAGTTTAAGCTGACTGAGAAGCCTGAGATGGCGCTTATTTCTTGAATCCCATCCACGTGCATCTTTTTTGCCCTAAATTCTGGCAGCTCTTTCGCCTTACGCCGCGCATCTTCGAAGGATTCGGCCGCAACGAAGACGTTTCGGTGATCTTCATAAAGACCGCCAAAAGCGTCGTCTTCGTAATACCCACAATGAACCATGTATAACTTCATAATTCCACCCCACAGTACCTGCAGTAAACTGCATCCGGATAATGCCCTTGAGCCCCACACCCCGAACAGGCCTTGTTAGAAACTGAAAGCTGCCTCCGGGTCAATTCCGATGTCACAATTCCGGTTGGTACCGCAATAATTGCATAGCCCGTAATCATTAAAAGCGAGGCCAGCAAACGCCCCAAAAAAGTGACCGGAGCAATGTCTCCATAACCGACTGTAGTCAGCGTGACCACAGCCCAGTACATACTAACAGGAATACTGACAAATCCGGCCTCTGGCCCCTCGATTAGATACATCGCGGTTCCCGCGATAACGACGATCAAAAGAATAAAAAATAAAAACACTGTGATTTTTGCTTTTGCGGCTTTTAAAGCTTCGACAATCAGCATTCCTTCATTAAAATACCACCCGAGCTTTAGGATGCGAAAGACTCGGATCAAACGTAAAGCGCGAATAACAATCAAAGACTGCGTTCCAGGGATGAAAAAACTCAAGAGGGTTGGTAGGCATGCCGCCAAATCAATGATGCCAAAAAAGCTTTTCGCATAGGTCCAAGGTTTTTTTACGCTGTAGAGTCGAAGAAGATATTCGACAAGAAAAAGTATCGTAAAAGTCCACTCGGCAATATAAAAAAATTGGCCGTGTTGCTGGGATAGGTTCAGCACACTCTCAAGAATAACCACCGCAACACTAGAGACAATCAAACCAATAAGGACCAGGTCGAAGGCGCGCCCGGCCGGCGTGTCGGCCTCAAATATAATCGAGTGAATCTTCTTTTTCAGCCCTTCATCTGGGGCCTCAAAATTTTCTTGTTTCATCTAAAGATACCTCGAAACGTGAAAATACAAAAATAAAAGTCCTAAAAGAGGAGGTAGCATCTGAATCAAAGCAAAACGTCTTAGGCGTGGCACCGACCACCACAAAGCCAAGCCCGCACCGATCATAGAGACCGCACAAAATCCGGTTAAAACTCCGGCCAGCATAATTTGCATTTTTAAAACAAAATAAAGACCTAGCAATGTCCCCAAGGCCAAGAACAAGTTATAAAAACCCTGATTAAAGGCCCAGGGTCGAACAGCTAGCACATCGGATTCTTTTAAGCCAAAAATTCTATGGCCACCAGGTCGCTGAAATAAAATCGATTCCGCGATAAAAAAGCCAATATGAATAAGTGCAGCCAGCGCGAAAAGAACAAAACTAATCCATTCCATTTTCAATTTGAAATCCTTTTTTCAGCGATCCAATATTTTGATGCAAAAGCCGGTGCCGCTTCTATAAGTTTTAACGAGGCGCTTTCAAACAAGGGGCCCAAAGGAGTGGCGACATAGTTTTTATAGAAAGGTTCGTGATAATTCTTAGGGAAATCCGCGAGCAAGGGATCAAAGATCTTAGAATCCCCCAATTGAATTGAATCGACGGCCACGAAAAGCCCTCCGGGCTTTAAGACTCTTCCCATTTCAGAAATCACATTCTTTCGCGCCCCCAAAGGGAGCTCATGAAACAAAAATACACAAACAACTAAATCAAATTCGCCATCCTTGAACAAAAGTTTTTCGGCATTCGCAGTTTTAAAACTCACCCTTGAGCCTCTGGCAGAGATTCGCTCCTTTGCGAATGCCACATATTCTGAACTTAAATCTGTTGCCGTGATTTTTGCCTTTGGATAAAGGTCTACTAAAATTCGAGTCGCTGCTCCCGAACCGCAGGCCACTTCCAAAATCTTTAAATTCTTACCTTCGGGTCTTAAGTCTTTGGCCCTTTGAAGCTCTAGAATTTTTTTAATCCATGACCTTCTCATCGCATCCGCAGTGCCTGAAAAAAGCATTTCGACCTGATGATCGTAGATTTCTGCAGAATCTTTAGAAAAATACCCGTCGGTCTGAAAATGAAAATTGCGTTGGTAGTATTCCGGAGCCTTTTCAGCTTTGCTCTTCACTTTGCCTTCAAAATCTTTATGTTTAAACTGACCTCTGCGTCGGTACACTTGAATCCCATCACGAATCAATTTTGGAATTCGTCCGAGGTGCTTTTGTACAGAGCCTTCCAATAAATGGTTTATCGGAAGAACACCGCCCGAAAACAATTCGGCATCTTCGCTTAAAAGCACGTCGATCTGCCGAATTAACTCTTTTAGCAGAGCCGGATCCCTGCGCTTTTTAGGAGAAATTGCACCAGGAAACAGGCTCGCAATAAAATCAAAGAGAAGATACTGAGCGGTAAAATAAGCCGCTCGAGCCCTTAAAAACTGAATCACTCCGAATTTCATTAATTGCGGGGATGCTTCTCTGCCAAATGACACCATCTGAAGACCTCCTAAATTCGAATTATTAACACGGAGACCAACTTGAGGACAATTCGAGTACGGGGCTAATTTGACTCGAATAGGTGAAAGAATCTCTCAAGGACACCCTTTAGACCCTTAGGAGCCGTATTTTCGTCAGCCCTTTCATACTTTTTTATCTCTTCCATCAAACTTAGAAGGTCGACTTTACTGATCACATGGGCATTGATGCGAGACAAAAGCTCTTCTTCGCTTGAAACCAGCTCTCCATCGGCCCACAAGAGAAGCCTTGCGAAATACACGCACTGGCCCCGA
>CAYMDP010000073.1:0-8960 GCA_964389375.1 uncultured Pseudobdellovibrionaceae bacterium
AGGGAGCGCAGAGAGTCTTTGATTTCTTGCAGAGGGTAGCCCCCGTACTTTCCCGGTTTTGTAACAGATTTGGTGACAGCCGAAAGACCTGCAAAGTGACAGTTGCTCACGATACTTAAGTGGCCCGTGATACTACAGCGCCCACCAAAGACACAGTTGTCTCCGATCTTCACAGAGCCTGCGATAATTTGTCCTGCGGTTAAAAGACAATTTTTTCCAATCTCGATGTTGTGGCCGAGGTGGCAGTGATTATCGATCTTAGTTCCCGAACCAATTTGGCTATGTGAGAATACGCCTCGATCAATCTGAACACTTGCGCCGATATGGACATAGTCCCCAAGGATGACGCTTTTAAAATGAGTCTGCTTCGTGTGATTGAATTGTTGGTCTTGAGCGTAGCCAAAACCGTCTGTTCCGATGCAGGCATGAGGAAGAATTTCACAAAATTTTCCAATCACACTTCCATGCCCAATAAAGGCCTGAGGAAAAATGTGAGTGCCT
Source organism: uncultured Pseudobdellovibrionaceae bacterium (assembly GCA_964389375.1). Taxonomy (GTDB): domain Bacteria; phylum Bdellovibrionota; class Bdellovibrionia; order Bdellovibrionales; family UBA1609; genus CAYMDP01. The sequence continues at coordinate 502 of CAYMDP010000073.1, forward strand.
TCGCCAATGTTGGCCTCGGGCTCGATGACTGCATTGGCCCCAATAAAAACGCGATCCCCAATTTTGCAATTTTCCCCAATGTAAGCGTTTGGACCGATAATGACTTCAGATCCAATTTGAGCAGACTTCGCAATGACTGCGGTCGGATGAATTTTATGCCCTTCAAATGCTTGCTTATGCGGGTTTCGAGCAAATACCTTTTCTGCGATTTGAGCCTGGATCAGAGCGACATTTGGGCTGGAAAAAATTAAGCGATCTGAAGAGGTCTCTCCAAGTTGAGCTAGAAGCTTTTTATTTAGGATCAGAATGGGAGCTTCGGTTTTAAGGGCCTCATTCAGGTTTTTCTCGTCTCTTAAAAAAAGCAGGCTTTGGTTTGTCGCCTGTTCGGGATTGGTCATTTCACTAACCTGAGCGCTAAGTGGGCCTGACTCGTGCTTTACAAGTGTAGAAAACTTTTCAAGAATTTCAGTTCCAGAGAGAGATGTATTGGCCGTCATTGGCGAGACAGTAACAGCGACAGGGCGGGCCCAACAATACTTGACTTTTTGCGTTATCTGTTTGAAAAACAAGAGTTTAGGGCCTTTTATCGACATGAATTGCCTGGCCATTTCGGGCGGTTTGGGGTAGTTAGGTGGGCCAAGGGACAAGGAGAAACTATGGCGAACAAAAAAGTTGCGAAAAAGACTCAGACAAAAAAATCTGTGGTTAAAGCTGCGAAATCTGTAAGCAAGAAGAAGGCGAGTGCGCCCCTTAAGACTGCGGCAAAGTTAAAACCAAAGTTGAATGCTAAAGCTGCCGTAAAACTTTCTCCTAAGAAAGAATCAAAGGCTGCTTCAAAAGCAATGGCAAAAGAAGTTGTCAAAACACCGAAGATTTTAGTGGAAACAAATAAAACTGTTTTGGAAAAGTCAGTAGACGTGACTCCGGCGGCTCCCGCTGTGGTCCCCGAAAAGCTTGCAAAGGTTAAGCGGACTCGAAAGTCGAAGCTTGCTGAAGAGCGATTGACTCAGATGGGACAAAAGTGGGCGGCTTTGTACCGTAAAGCTCAGGCGATTAAGCCAAAGCCATACAGCATGAAGTCAAGCTTTGACCCTAAGACCCCCATAGTTCATAAAAGCCTCGGTTGGGGATACGTCCTTGCAAATAAGAATGATCGTCTTGAAGTTTTGTTTCAGGATGGAATTCGTTTTTTAATTTCCAATTACAAAGGTTAAACCTGAAGGCCCGGAAGGCTTCGACACAGGAGTTATTTCAGATTTTATGGCGAAAGATGATTTAGCGCAGCTTGAAGGACAAGTGGTGGATGCTGGAGCCGGTGGAAATTATAAAGTGAAGCTCGAAAACGGGCTCGAGATTTCCGCCAAAATCTGTGGAAAAATGAGGCGTTTCAATATTCGTGTTGTTGTGGGGGATAAAGTTACAGTTGGAGTTTCTCCCTATGATCCGACTCACGGTTTAATCATGTTTAGACACAAGTAATGTCGCTTTTTAACCTTAATCTCTCAAAAATAAAAATTATGGGTATAACAAATGGATAGTCAGGTCTTTGGGTTCTTAAGTCGCAGAGCTTCTGGAATATCAAAGGCTTCGGCAGAAGCGGTTTTGGCCATGCACCAAGAGGGAGCAACTGTTCCTTTTATGGCACGCTATCGTAAAGAGCGAACTGGGAATCTGGATGAAGTTCAGATTCGTGATGTGATCGACGCTGTTGAAGAATGGAACGAGATTAAAAAAAGAAAGGAATTTGTCCTTAAGGAGATTTCGACCCAAGGGAATCTGACCGACGAGTTAAAGCTTCGTATCGAAGCCTGCTTTGATTTGACCGAGCTTGAAGAACTTTATCGCCCATACAAAAAGAAGAAGAAAAGCAAGGCCACCATCGCAAGAGATGCAGGGATTGGGCCTTTTGCCGACTGGCTGTGGGCTTTGGGTCATGGTGAGTTGAAGGACGAAACAACTCTTGAAGTAAAAGCCAAAGACTTTATTAACCCGACTCAGGGTTTTGCGATGTATGAAGAGGTTCTTCAGGGTGCACAAAATATTATTGTCGAAAAAATTTCGAATGTCCCTGAACTGCGTCAGATTGTGCGCGATGAGCTGTCTCTTCGAGGGAAAGTCGTATCCTCTAAGACGGCTCAGTTTAAGCCTCACTCGAAATATCAAATGTATGCAGAGTTTTCTGAAGCTGTAAAAAGCTTGGGAAGTCCTAAGGCGACTCATCGCTATTTGGCGCTAAGAAGAGGCTGGCAAGAGGGTGAGTTGAAGGTCAGTATTGAAGGCGACACGGATGCCTTGTTAAAGGCATTTGAAAACTTCGCTTTGACGACGGATGCAAACCAAGCGGCTCCTTTTTTAAGGCTTTGTGCAAAGCAGGCCTTAATGGTTCATGTGATCCCATCGATTACTAACGAAATTCATGCTCAGTTGAAAGAAAATGCGGACCGAGATGCGATTAAGGTTTTTGCTGAGAACGTGAGACGAGTATTAATGTCGAGTCCTTTTGGGCCTCGAGTGGTCTTGGGTGTGGATCCTGGGATCCGTACGGGATGTAAAATTGCACTGATTGATAAGGGTGGGAATTTTATCTCTCATACGGTTGTGCAGATCTCTGGGGAAAATGCGCAAGAGAATGCAAAGAAGCTTTTTGAGGAAGTGGTTCGTCAGATTAAGATTGAGTCGATTGCCGTAGGAAATGGAACTGGCGGACGTGAGGCCGAAACTTTCTTTAGAAATCTAATGAAAGAATTGGGAGCCAATGTCCCCGTTGTCATGGTCAGTGAGTCAGGCGCCAGTATTTATTCCGCTTCCGACGTTGCACGCGAAGAGTTTCCGGAATTGGATTTAACGGTTCGTGGTGCCATTTCAATTGCTCGAAGACTTCAAGACCCTCTTGCGGAACTTGTGAAGGTCGAGCCGAAGAGTATTGGTGTTGGACAGTATCAACATGACGTCAGTCAGCCGAAGCTTAAAAAGAGTCTTCACGAGGTGGTCGAAAGCTGCGTGAATCAGGTGGGTGTTGATTTAAATACGGCTTCGACCTCGCTTCTTCAGTATGTCTCTGGAATTGGACCGGCGATTGCAAAAAATATTGTAGAGTTTAGAAAAACAAATGGTCTTTTTAAAGAGCGCGATGAGCTTTTAAAAGTCCCTCAGTTTTCGTCAAAAGTTTTTGAATTGGCTGCTGGATTTTTAAGAATCCCGGACGGAAAAGTCGTTTTGGATCGCACGGGGATTCATCCCGAGCGATATTCTGCGATTCGAGAAATGGCTCAAGATGTTGGCTTAAATGTGGCTCAACTTGTTGGAGAGGGCGCCAATAAACTTAAAGCGGCTCGCGAGAAATGGACAAAGCTTGTTGGGGATTACACTTTTGACGATATCGTCAAAGAACTTGAAAAGCCCGGACGAGATCCTCGTGATCTTTTTAAAGTCTTTCAATACAGAGATGATATTCATGAAGTGAAAGATCTCAAAGCCGGATTGATTTGTCCGGGGCTTGTAACAAACGTCACAAACTTTGGGGCTTTTGTAGATATTGGTGTGCACCAAGATGGCTTGGTTCATATTTCTGAGCTTTCCGATCAGTTTGTGGATGATCCTCGAAAAGTTGTAAATCCTGGTGATCAGGTTCAGGTGCGTGTGTTGGCTGTCGACACCGAGAAAAACCAAATCTCTTTGTCGATGAAGCTTGAAGATCGCCCACGGGTGGCCGCAGCTCCCAAACCAGAACGCGGAGAGCGACCCCCACAGAAAAGATCTCAGCAAAGACCACAAAGATCTGCACAGGCAGGACCTGGATCTGCTCAACAAAGGCCTCAGCCTCGTGGGGCAGCAAATGAAAAGCCAAGACATTCAGGTCCCAGAGGATCTGGTGGTGGGGCACCTCAAAAGCCTCGTCCAGAAAAGAAGCCCTTCAATAATCCTTTTGCAGCCTTAAAAGGGAATCGCTAAAAGATTCTTAGAGCCTTAGGTCTTCGCCGACTTGATTGGCGGGGGAATTCAGACTGAGGTCTTGATCAGGTGATTGGCAAACTCCACAAAACCTTCTCCCTCGGTCCGTTTTGTGACGTAGCTGGGCCAATGAATGATCTGTGTTTTGAAATCATTTATGTTTGCGACAGCAAATGAGTTCTCAAAGCCCTTAAACATGGGTTCGTCATTTGGCGAATCCCCGATAAAGGACCAACTCTCGGATCCGTCTTCGAAGGCTGTGTTAAAAAACTCTTTGCAGTAAGTGCGACACATCGAAAGTTTGTCGTAGTTTCCAAACCATCCGTTAATGTGGATCGAGCTTAACTTTGCAATCGCCCCATGATTTTTAAAAACATATAAAATCTTATCGACTTCAGTTTTTGAGAGAGCCGGAACGTCTTCACAGATATCCACGGCTAGATCAAACATTCTGCAAAATTGATCCGAGGCCAATTGAGATTGAGGAATCATTTTTTGAATCTCACGCCAGATCAAATCTAGTTTTATTCGATTTTTTAATCTTTCTTCCTCTGAAAGTGCGTAGAGCCTGTGCATCTGACCTCGAGGCTTTTTATTTTCATAGCGGAAAATAAACGCACCATTTTCTCCGATGACTCCATGAACGGGCCAGACTCGAGCAATCATCTCGCACCAACCCGCAGGGCGACCCGTGACCGGGACAACGGAAAAACCAGCTTGATGTAAATCCCAAAGTGCCGCATAAGTTTGTTTCGAAATCTGTCCGCTATTGGTGAGTGTTCCATCGATGTCTGTAAAGACAACTTTGATGGAGTGTTTGGTCAGTGCACTGAGTTCTTTCAAGAAAGGTCTCCTCGACTTTGTTCTAGAAATGATTTTGACGGATTGAATTCATAAACTGAAGTTCTTGGAAAGAGTTAGACGAAAAAGAAGCATTGAGTCAAGACCGCTTTGAAAATCTGGGCGAAACAAAGTGCTTGATTGCGATTTTAATGAGGCTCTATGGTAAAGCACCTGGGGTGCAATTCTTAAAACGGCCTGTGCGGAGATATATATAGATAATGGCAAAATCAGCAGATTCTAAAAAACTTGTGGTCGTTGAGTCTCCGACAAAGGCTAAAACAATCAGAAAGTTCTTAGGCAAAGAGTATATCGTTGAGTCTTGTATGGGCCATGTTCGGGATCTTCCCCAGTCGGCGAAAGACATTCCGGAAAAGTATAAAAAACAAAAATGGGCCAATCTTGGAGTCAATGTCGATGAAGACTTTGACCCGATATATTGTGTTCCAAAGTCCAAGACGCGAATTGTGAAGACCCTTAAGGACAAACTTGCAGAAGTTGATGAACTGATTCTGGCGACGGACGAAGACAGAGAAGGAGAGAGCATTAGTTGGCACCTCCTTGAAGTTTTACGTCCCAATGTTCCGGTCCGTCGGATGGTTTTTCATGAGATTACGAAAGAGGCGATTCAAGACTCCCTAAAACATTTTCGAGATGTCGATTTAAATCTAGTGCGTGCACAAGAAGCCAGACGCATTTTGGATCGTTTGGTGGGCTATACGATATCTCCTTTGTTATGGAAGAAAGTCGCCTACGGTCTATCCGCTGGGCGCGTTCAATCGGTTGCTGTTCGATTGATCTCTGAGCGAGAGCATGAGCGGATCCGCTTTAAAAAGTCAGAGTACTGGGGCATTTCTTCGAAAAATGAGAAGGACAAGATCGCTTTCGAAAGTCGATTATCCAGTTTAGAGGGGCGACGAATTGCAAGTGGGCGAGATTTTAGTGAAGAAACCGGAGCACTCACTGAGGAGGCTAAAAAAGCCAAAGTCTTGCACTTAAATGAAGATGAAAGCTCTAAGGTTAAAAGTAATCTTGAGGGCAAGCCTTGGCTTGTTTCAGATGTAGAAGAAAAACCAGTATCTCGAAAACCTTTACCTCCGTTTATCACCTCGACTCTTCAGCAAGAGGCCAACAGAAAACTTGGCTTAAGTTCAAGAGAGACCATGGAAGCGGCTCAGAAGTTGTACGAGCGTGGATTTATCACCTATATGAGAACAGATTCTACAAATCTTTCTCAACAAGCCATCGAAGCGGCTCGTGATGAAATTAAAAAACTTTATGGTGCGAAGTACCTTCCTGAAGCTCCCCGCGATTACACAGGTAAAAAGGCCAAGGGCGCACAGGAAGCACACGAAGCGATTCGTCCTGCGGGCACAAGCTTTCAAAAACCAGAGGACTCGGGCCTTTCGGGGTCTTTGTTTAAAGTCTATGACTTGATTTGGAAGAGAACTGTCGCAAGCCAAATGGTCAATGCGCAACAAAAGCAAGTCAGCGTAAAGTTTAAAGTGGATGAAGCCATTTTTTCTGCCTCCGGAATGACAATCGAATTTCCGGGTTATTTAAAGGCCTATGTCGAAGGCCATGACGATCCGGATGCCGCTTTAGATGAACGCGAAATTCGTCTGCCTCAATTAAAAGTTGGAGACAAAGTCTCTTGTGAATCCTTGCAGACCTCAAGACACGAAACCAAGCCTCCGGCCCGCTTTACGGAGGCCTCCTTGGTTCAGACCATGGAGAAAGAGGGCATTGGACGACCTTCAACTTACGCTGCGATTATTTCGACGATCCAGGATCGTGGCTACGTTAAAAAAGTGGGTAATGCCTTAATTCCTACCTTTACGGCTCTCGTGGTTTCTCGTTTATTGAGTCGGTACTTGCCCGACTATGTGGATCTTAAGTTTACCTCGGGAATGGAAGAATCATTGGATACGATCGCCAATGGAGAAATGGATCAAACTAAATATCTGCAGTCTATTTACTTTGGAGCCAGGGGTTTAAAAAGCCAGGTTGATGTTCAAGAAAAGGCGATTGATGGAGAGACCTCACGCGCCATCGAGCTTGAGGGCTTTAAAAATTTAAGCTTTCGCATCGGACGTTACGGGGCTTATGTTTGTCGAAAAGACAAGGCTGGTGAAGATGTGTGCGCGTCTCTGCCAGAGAATCAATATCCGGGAGACATGACCGAAGACATCGCAAATAAGTTAATCGATCAAAAGATTAATGGAACTGATGCTCTCGGCAAAGATCCGGTCACGGGTCATCCTGTTTATGTTTTAAATGGTCGCTACGGTCCTTACGTTCAGCTTGGAGAAGCCGAAGGCAAGGGCTCGGAAGAAAAACCAAAGCGCATGGCTATTCCTGTTGGAATGGAGCCCGAGAGTTTAACTCTTGAAGTGGCCTTAAAATTACTCGAGCTTCCGAAGGTGATCGGTGAGCATCCGGAAAGCGGAAAAGAGATTAAAAAAGGACTTGGCCGTTTTGGTCCCTATGTTGTCCATGATGGTGACTTTCGCTCGATTCCTAAGACGGACCATATTTTTGATGTGGACCTAAAGAGAGCCTTAGACCTTTTTGCCCAACCGAAAAAATCAAGAGGCCGGGCCGCTGCTTTACGTGAACTTGGCGCCCATCCAGAGTTGGGTGAACAGATTCAGGTATTTTCCGGGAAATATGGACCTTACCTAAAGATGGGAAAAACCAACGTCTCTTTGCCAGAGGATATGACCCCAGAGGCCGTTACTGTGGCCCAGGCTGTCGAGCTATTTAGCGCGAAGCTTGGTGCGGCGGGTGGCAAGAAGAAGTCTTCCAAGACGCCGAAAGAAGCAAAAGCCCCTAAAGCCCCCAAAGCCGCTAAGGCGGCCGGGGACAAAGCAGTGAAAAAGGCAAAGACCGTCAAGCCAAAAGCCATTAAGGCCAAGACTGTGAAGGCAAAGACAGAGACCGAAAAAGTCGCCGAGGCTAAAAAGACAAATTCCAAAGTCGTTCTAAAAAAATCCAGCTCCGAGGCCGGCAAACGTTTGAGTTAGTTTCTGGTTAAGTGCAGCTTCTTGGGCCTACTGAGCTTGGATTTTTTTCAAAGATCTGATACCTATTTGCCGAGTCTTGGCAGTCGCGTCATGCTTGCAGAATCAACAGCTCGAGGCCAAAAATGAAGGGGTTTCGTGAGTTCGTCTTTACGTTCAAGAATTCAGCAGGTGAAGTCCCAACTTGAGTTAAAGTTGGAGCGTCCTCTTGAGCCCGATCGTAATTTTCATAAGGGCGGACGTAGCTTTTACTTTTTTGACTTCGACGACAACGTCGCGTTTTTGTCGACACCCTCTTACATTTTTCACAAAGAGACTGGATTAGAGCTGAAGTTAAGCAGTAAAGAATTTGCAGAACACAGCGGAGACATCGGTCGCCGTGGGATTTACCGAGATTACAAAATTGATTTTGACGAAGAAGTGGGAACCTTTCGCTGCTTTCGCGACAAAGATATTGGTGAGACCGAGAAGCTTGCGGGTAAAAGGCAAAGCTTCGTTGAGGATTTAGCTCACGCTTTGGGCTATCCGGATTTTCATTGGAAGGGTCCCTCTTGGTCTTGTTTTTATCACGCAGTTTTCAATCAACGGCCTACTTCATTGATTACGGCCAGAGGCCATAGGCCTGAGACCTTAAAAGAAGGAATC
>CAYMDP010000074.1:0-8232 GCA_964389375.1 uncultured Pseudobdellovibrionaceae bacterium
CCGTGTTTTGATCTTCAAGGGGAATGTTTGCGACTTGGGAGTAATGTGTTTTTGCAGACCTTCGAAACACCCATAGGATCATTCCGACGAAGATCACAAAAAATATCATAAGCGCGATCAATGTATATTCGGTATTTGTAAAATATTTGAGGCCCTCTTGCTTCATTATTTTATCCCCTTTTGCCCAAGGGATTGAAGGTAGGCAATTAAGGCCACAAGCTCTACATCGTGAAGACCCTCGGGTCCCCCTTGGGCCTGGATTTCGGTGGCAATCGCCCGGGCTTCTTCTTCCGCAATCCGGTCTCCGTTTGCGACCGTTTCCTCGTCATAGGGGACACCGAGCATTTTCATGACAGATAGCTTTTTTCGAAGCGAATAAAAATCAATCTTCTTTCTCGCAAGCCAAGGATAGTTCGGCATCAAAGAACCCTGGACCACCTCTCGAGGATTAATCATGTGGCGAACATGCCATAAGTGAGGATACTTTTTTCCTACTCGAGCTAAATCAGGCCCGGTTCGCTTAGAGCCCCATTGAAAAGGATGATCATACATCGACTCTTCGATTGTGGAGGCTGGGCCATAACGAAGAACATCAAAATCTAGTTTTCGAATCATCTGAGAATGGCAGACATGGCAACCCTCTCGAATATATAGGTCCCGGCCCGCAAGCTCTAGGGGACTATAGGGTTTAATTTTTTGAGTCGGATCGATATAGCGATGTAGAGATAGAGTCGGCAGAATTTCAAACAAAGAGCCCACGGCGATGGCCACAAAAACCAGAACGCTGAAGACTGTCGCCATTCCTTCAAGCTTGCGATGTCCTTTTCCAAGTGGAACATCTTTATGAGCAGGTTGAGGAATGGTCTCTGGGGTTTCGTCCTTTGGCGCCATCTTCGCCGTTTTCCAAAGATTCCAAGTAATCATGGCAAAGCAGGTGATAAACAGGGATCCACCTATGGCTCGGACATAATACAAAGGAACAATTCGAGTCACGGTTTCAACAAAGTCCGGGTAAACAAGGCGTCCGGTTTCGTCGATGGCCATCCACATCAGACCCTGAGTGATGCCCGCAGCCCACATCGAAATGTAATAAAGAAGAACTCCAAGTAGTCCGATCCAAAATGCCCAATTCGCAAGACGTAGACTATAAAGTTCAGTTTTCCACAGTCGAGGGACAAGATAGATGGCCATGCCGATGGTCATAAAACCATTCCAACCCAGGGTCCCGCCGTGAACATGACCAACGATCCAGTCTGTATAGTGAGCTAGGGCACTAACACTTTTAATAGAAAGCAAAGGGCCTTCGAAAGTGGTCATTCCGTAGAATGTAATTGCGGTCACCATAAACTTGATGACGGGATCGGTTCTTAAAAGGTGCCAAGCGCCACGAAGAGTTAATAGCCCGTTGATCATTCCACCCCAGCTTGGAGCCCAAAGCATTAAGCTAAACACCATTCCCAAAGTCTGTGCCCAATCAGGAAGTGCGGTGTAAAGAAGATGATGAGGTCCTGCCCAGATATATAAAAAAACGAGAGCCCAAAAGTGAATAATCGAAAGTCGGTAGCTATAAATGGGACGGTTTGCAGCCTTTGGAATATAGTAATACATAAGCCCTAAAAAAGGCGTTGTTAAAAAGAACGCAACCGCATTATGTCCATACCACCACTGAACCAGGGCATCTTGAATTCCCGCGTAAACCGGATAACTTTTGAATAAACTGACCGGGATTTCGATAGAGTTAAAAATATGTAAAACCGCCACCGTAATTATGGTGGCGATGTAAAACCAGATGGCCACATAAAGATGTTTTTCTTTTCTGCGAACTAGAGTTCCAAAAAAGTTAATCGCGAAAACAACCCAGACCACCGCAATTGCGATATCGATGGGCCATTCGAGTTCTGCATATTCCTTTGACTGAGACAGTCCGAGTGGCAAAGTAATTGCCGCGCTAAGAATAATTGCCTGCCAGCCCCAAAAATGAATCTTACTTAAAGTGTCGTTAAACAGCCGAGTTTTTAAGAGGCGTTGGCTCGAGTGGTAAATTCCAGCAAAGATGGCGTTCCCGGCAAAGGCAAAGATCGCGGCATTTGTGTGTAAGGGGCGAAGGCGCCCAAAGGTCAGCCACTCAAGGTTAAAATTAGCCTGCCAAAAGGCCATCTGCAAGGCGGCAAGAAGACCCGCCAGAAAAGCAACGAGGCCCCAAGTAAAGGTGGCAATCAAAAACAGTTTTACGATCTCGTCGTCGTAGGTATTGGCTCGATTCGAGTGTTGCGGACTTGAGGAGGGCGAGGTCATTGGCTTTTTCCTTTCTTTTGCTGAATTTGGTCATCGTCATCAAACAACATTCTGTGGGCTGGGGTTTCAAGATCTTCGAATTGTCCTCGCCATGCAGCCCATAAAAAGCCGCCTAGAAAAATCGCACCTAAGAAAATGGCGGCAGGGACAAGCAGTTGAAGTAAACTCATTTGGACTCTCCAACTTGAAGTCGTGGGATTTTGTCGTGCGTTGATTTTGTAGAGGACTCTTCGATTGCAAAGGAAGACTGACTATTTAAATCATTTGTCTCGTGGGGAGCAATTTTTCGAAACTGTCGAATCCATTGAGTCCCAATCAAAGCCGAGCTCAAGACCGTCAAAGAACTCAGGGGCATTAAGATTGCGGCAAGTAAGGGGTGAATATGGCCTAAAAGAGCGGCGCCCCCGCCAATTAAATTATATGTGAGTGACAAAAATAAATTCCTTCGAATGACCTTAAAACTTTCTTTCGAAAGTTTAAGGCTGGCAGAGATTAAATTCAAGTTGGGATTCGCAAGATAGATATCCGAAACTTTTAAACTGGCTTCCATACTTCCTTGCACGGCAAGGCTGACAGAGCTTGCGGCCATTGCGATGCTGTCATTGACGCCGTCGCCAATCATCATGGCTTTAGAGGAGTTTTTAAGTACATTTTGTTTATCTTCAGGCGACATTCTAAAATGACAGTTTTCAAATGGGATTTCGAGTTTTTCAGCCAAATTTTTAACAGATTCCTCTTGATCTCCCGAAATTAATGAAAGCCGGTAGTCACGGTTTTTAAGTTCTAAGACCAAATCAAAGGCATCGGTTTTTATTTCGTCACCAAGCACAATTCCGAGGATCAATTTCCCGTCTTCATAAAGCCCCACTTGAGTTCCAATGACTTTCGATTCTATGGCCTGATCGAGGCTTTTTACTTCGTATAATCTTCCCTGCCAGTAGGCTTCGACTCCGCGACCTGGAATCTCTTGCCATTGCTCAAGGCTTAGTAGGTCTTGTTCTTCTGTCGAACGCAAGATGGCTTTGGCCACTGGGTGGTGTGCGCCTTGCTCAAGACTTTTAAGCAAACGGAGTTGTTCGGTTGAGGGGGCCTTTGGAAACCACTTCAAAACTTGAAGCTGAGCCTTGGTCAGAGTTCCAGTTTTATCAAAATAGATCTGTTTAATCTGAGTTAGCTTTTCAAGAACTAAGGCGCTTTTAATAAATAGTCCTTTTTGCGCGGCAAGCATCAGTGCGAGGCTTTGGGTCAGAGGTGTTGCAAATGCAAACACACAAGGGCAGGCCAAAATAACAAGGGCAAGTCCGCGGCGAAGGCCTTCTCCAGGATCGGATCCTAAAAAGTAAAAAAACACTAAAATGGAAAGGCTCATCACAATGCGCGTAAACCAGCGCCCCATTCGATCGGCAAATTCAATCGTGGGAGTCTTTGTCAGGATCTCTTGCTCCATAGAGGACAAAATTCGAGATAAGCGGGTCTCATGACTTAATTTGGTCACTTTTAAAATAGATTCAGCGCTTAGATTTTTTGTTCCCGCATAAAGATTCTCACCTTTAAGAATTTTTTGCGGCAGCGATTCTCCGGTTAAAATCGAAGTGTCTAGATAAGAGGAGGTCGAAAAAAGTTCTCCATCAAAAACTAGAGTTTCATTTTCCCCGAGGACCAATAGGTCTCCGATATGGATTTTTTCAATTGGAACGAGGCTTCTGGTCGATCCCTCAATCTTCAAGACGACTCCACTTGGAGTAAAGGCCTTCAATAAAGAAGGGGAGAGGTAGCGGTCCTGAATGCGCATCAGTAGATAGCGGCTCGCAAGAAGTAAAAAAATCAAAGTGCTCAGGGAATCAAAATAAATATAAGGAGCAGAAGTCAGTAGACTGTAGACACTCATTCCAAAGCCAAACCAAATCGCGGCAACAATTGGTAGGTCTATATTAGGACGTTTTGCTTTTAGGGACCGCCACAGATCCTGATAAAATGGGTAAGCGGAAAACAGCAGACTTGGTAAAAATAGAAAAAATGAGAGCCATTCGAAGAATCCCTTCAGCTCGCTCTGATCGGCTCCGGCGTAAATTGAAACCGAAAGTAACATAATATTTGCCATCGCAAATCCGGCCACACCCAAGCGCAAAAGGTGCCAGCGATTTTTCTCGCGATTTTTTTTTAATAAATCTGAGCTGTCCTGAAGGGGGCGGGCTAAGAATCCAAGTTCTAACAAATTTTGCGGGACATTTTTTAGGGCACTTGAGCTGCCGTGAAGAGTTAAAAGTTTTTGGCCGAGGTTGACTTGAACAAAACTAAGTCCCGGGAGTTGAGAGAGTGAGGACTCTATTTTATAGATACAGCGCGAGCATTTAATACCCTCGACATAAAACTGACTCTCTTGAGAGTCCTCGGATGTATTGATCACTGTTGATTCCATAAGTTGTATTTGTTCCCAATGCTAAGGCCATGCCTGATGAAGTCAATCTCTGGGCCTGCTGAAGGCCAAGGCTTGGGGCATCTTGGCCCATTCTCAAGGCTTAAGTCCGAGATGAGATTCTGCCCATATCGACTACAGGTTCCTAGAGGCTCAGATTTTTGGCTAAATTCTGTGAGACATTATGGCATAGCGACTGCAAAAAAGAGTTCAAGAACACAGATTTCAATGGAAATCTGGCCCAAATGGGACTAAATATCCCAGTTCGGGCTAAAATTAACTCAGAGGAGTAAAAATATCCCATGGCAACTTACGGACGAATTTTGGTGATCGACGACGATGCAGAGATGAGAGGTTTACTTCAGGACTTTTTAACGAACTCTGGATACGAGGTCGAAGTCAGCGCCCTGGCTTCGGAAGCTTTCGAAAAAATTAGAAAACAAAAAGAAGAATTGGGCCACTGCCGGGAACTGGATTTAATCATCTCAGATATTCAGATGCCAGAAATGGACGGAATTGAGCTGGTCGAACGCTTACACCGGTTTTTGCCCGAAATCCCGGTGATATTAGTAACGGCTTTTGGTGGAGTGGACTCGGCCATTGAGGCCACGAAAAAGGGAGCTTTCGATTATTTAACAAAACCTTTCAAGCTGACCGAGCTTGGGGTTCGAGTCTCGCGGGCTGTTCAGATGAGGCGCCTGAAACTTGAAAATCAAATTCTAAAGACCGAAGTAAAACGATCTTGGAGTTTTTCTTCGATGATCGGAAAAAGCAAAGCGATCAAATCTGTCTTTGATTTGATCGAGCGAGTTGCCGACGCAAAAGCCAATATTTTGATCACCGGCGAAAGCGGAACTGGAAAAGAAATGGTCGCTCGGGCCATTCATGAGCGGGGTTCTAGGGCGAACTCCTCATTTGTCGCAATTAACTGCACTGCAATTCCAGAAAGCCTTCTTGAATCTGAACTCTTTGGGCATGCAAAGGGTTCTTTTACTGGAGCCATTCAGAAAAAGAAGGGTTTATTTGAAGAGGCCCACGGCGGGACCATCTTTTTAGATGAAATCGGCGATATGGATTTGGGTCTTCAGGCCAAATTATTGCGCGTTATTCAAGAAAGACGTATTCGCCCAGTTGGAGAGAATGAATACAAAGATATCGATGTTCGCATCATCTCTGCAACTCATAAGGATCTGGTCCAAGCGGTAAAAGAGGGGCGCTTTCGTGAAGATTTGTACTACCGTTTAAGTGTTGTTCCGATTCATATTCCTTCCCTAAAAGAACGCAAAGAAGATATTCCCCTTTTGGCGAATTTCTTTTTAAATAAGTACTCCGCCGCAAACTCCTCTCCTGTTCAAGGCATTAGCCAAGGGGCGATGTCGGCCCTAATGGATCAGTCTTGGCCGGGAAATGTGCGGGAGCTTGAAAATTTGATCGAGCGTTTGGTCGTCTTGTCCTCAAAAACTTTGATCGAAGTTGAAGATCTTCCTCTAAGCACGACTGCAGTCCAAGAGCCCCAAGAGGATTTTTATGGATCCGCCATTAGTGATTTGCCCACTTTGGCCCAACTTGAAAAGCGCTATATCGAGTACGTTCTGCAGAAGTCCGGCGACAGAAAAGAAAAAGCATCGCAGCTTTTGGGAATCAACCGCCGCACTTTATACCGTAAAGAGCGTGAGTATGGCTGGGTTGTAGCAGATCCTGCTACGGAGTCTCTGATGGAGCATTCAGCGACACAGTAAAGCGGGTTCCTTGGCCGATTTTGGTTTTGACCGAAATCCGGCCCTTCATTTCGTCAAGAAGGCGAGAGACCAAAGATAATCCAAGCCCAGTCCCTTGATCGGTAGGTTTTGTCGTAAAAAATGGATCAAAAATTCTTGGGAGGACCTCGTCAGCGATCCCGCAGCCCGTATCCTCAATATAAATGAAAACCTTAGAGCCGGTCTGTTCTGCTTCGATGCGAATGGACGCCATGGATTTTGTCGAGTCGGAAGCTGCGTTTTTTGAAATTGCGTGGATCGCGTTGATGACAAGATTAATAAAAACCTGCTCGAGGCGATGATGGTCTCCCATCACTAAAAATTTGTCGTCGATATTTGTCGACCAGAGGATCTTATTGTTCTCGATCCGTAAAGAGAGCAAGGCGTAGACGTCCTCTAATACGCTCTTCAGGCTGACGGCCTTAAGTTCTACAGCAATCTGTGAGCGACTGAGCTTTAAAAGTGTCGAGATAAGTCCCGAGATTCGATCGATTTGTCGAATGATAATGTCGAGGTTTTTTTGCAAGACCGGATCTTTTGTAGTGCTCATCTGAAGCATCTCGGCGCGTCCGCGGATCACTCCGATCGGGGTCCCGATTTCGTGAGCAAGGCCACTTGTTAACTCGCCAATCGTCGCCAGGCGGTCTTGTTGGGCCAAGTGGGCTTCAAGATTTTTTTGCTGACTTAAGTTCAATGCAATTCCCACATAACCAATATTTCGACCCAGGGAATCCTTATAGGGATTGATCGAAAGCAAAACCGAAACCTCGCGTCCGTCTTTGGCGCGATTAATCAGCTCGCCTTTCCAAAATCCAATCGCAGGATTTAAGATTTGGGCCCACATATCACTATAGGTTTGTTCGTTTTGATGTTTTGACCGGAGAAGTCTTGGGGTTTGTCCAATGGCCTCATCTTTTGAGTAGCCATAAGTTTTTTCCCAGGCCGGATTGACGTAGATTAGTTTTCCCTGACGATCGGTGACCATGATGGCTTCATTGCTATGTTCGACCACTCCAAAGTAGACATTGTGGGTCTCGTCGATAAAGCCGTCTTGATAGGAGGTGTTTGAATCTGGCATAGAGGCTGCATTTTTATCCTAGGGGAGCATTAAAGATCAAGCGCTAGGAGATATTGAGAGAATGTGACCCAACATATGACCCAAGTTAAGAGAAGTAATGTCCCTAAAGTTGTTGAGAGGAGCATGAAATGGACAAAGAATCCGCGCGAATCATAATTATCGAGGACGACAAGGCCATGGAATCCCTGTTAAGCGAATTCCTCGAGCTTCAAGGGCATCGGGTCGAGTCCTTTCGGGTTGCCAGTCAGGCCTTAGAGCGTATTCGGTCATATTCAATGGACAAGCTTTGCCCGATTGAGCGCAATTTAGATAAAAATCTGGATCTTGTAATTTCAGATATCAACATGCCTCAGATGAATGGTTTTGAGGTTTTGGGAAGTTTGAGATCCTCTCATCCAGAACTTCCGGTAATCTTAATAACCGCCTTTGGTGACCCTCTTGCAGAGAAGAAAGCCATCCATGCGGGAGCCAATGCCTTCTTAAACAAACCCTTCAAACTCTCCGACCTTCGAGAGGCCGTTCACAAAGTCCTTTTCGAAAAATCCGCCTAACCCCTGCTCACCAAGTTAATCTATTAAGGTTTTCCCGCATTTTTTCCGGGAAAGTTTGAATTATTTTAGAAAGTGCTCCGCCTCAGCCGTCGAACATTCTCGGTCGGCCTTCGGCCGCCCTGCGAAACTAGTCTT
>CAYMDP010000075.1:0-7900 GCA_964389375.1 uncultured Pseudobdellovibrionaceae bacterium
CGAGTCCCGTTGGCACCGATGGCGCTGTGGTATCTTCAACATCAAATGCATTTGAAATTTCAGATAAGGGTCCGCTTCCACCAAAGCCAGTCATATCCATTTTTTCAGCCCGAAGGACCATCGACCCAACTCCTAAAATTTGCAGGCCTCCTGCCGCAAAAAAGACCTGACCCATATTCGCCGCCTGAAGCGAACTTCCCAAGATACTCCCCGGTCCTGAATCTATAAAAATCTCGACATCTGCAGTTGCGTCGGGGCCCGAGGTCACGCGATTTCCGTAGGCATCTTGAATCTCAAGGTCGAAGTAAATATCCTCGCCTTGTTCAGAAGGATTCGGAGGCTGAGTTAAAAAGACCAACTGAGAGGCTGGACCGTGAATAATCTCGAAGGACGCAGAATCCCGATTTAAAATTGCCGTTCCGCCGCCACCAGTGGTGTCTGCTTTGGTAGCTGTTAGAGTTTTGAAGCCAATCGTATCAATGCCAAGTGTATCCGCCGGCATGAAACTAGCGACGCCCCCCGAAGCATTTTTAGAGATATTCCCAAGCAGAGAACCCGTCCCAGACGACAAACTCAGAGCCACAAAGGCCGTCGCATCCGCACCACTTGTTACTAAATTTCCATAGGCGTCTCGAATTTCAATTACAGGAAGAAGGTTGGCCCCAGCTGCGGTTCCATTTGTTGGCTCTGAAGTATAGACCAACTGACTTGCTGGAGCATGGGTGATTGTGAAGCTTGAAGAGTTTTGTACAAGGGCTCCAGCCCCACCAAAACCAGACAAATCCTCTTTAGTGACACGCAAAACTTTAAGTCCGGCAAGGTCAATGAAAACTCCATCTCCCGCAATAAAAGAAGCAACTCCAGCCGTTGCTGCACGAGAAACAGTTCCATACAAAGCGCCTGAGCCAGAAAAAAGACTCAAGGTCATAAGGGCCGTTGCATCAGAACCAGTGGAAACAATGTTTCCATATGCATCTTGAATTTGAATAGTTGGCAACAGGGCTACTCCGGCCTGAGATGGGTCCGAGGGCTGAGCTGAAAAAGCTAACTGTGATGCTACTCCATGAATGATATTAAATGAATTTGAATCCACAATAAGCGGCCCCACTCCTCCGAAGCCCGTCATGTCCGCTTTTGTCGCTCGTAAGGTCTTTAGCCCCGCATGATTGATCGATAGATTCTCAGAAATTGTGAATTGCGCAATTCCGGAAACGGCAAGTCTTGAAGTGGTTCCGGACAGTACGCCCGTCCCCGTCTGAAGACTTAGACTCACCGAAGCAGTCGAGTCCGGGCCGACAGTTACAAGCTGTCCGAGAGAATCGCGAATTTCGATATTCATCAAAAGATTCGTTCCAGCAGTAGAATTCACTGGCTGCAAGGAATAAACCATTTGTGTCGCAGGACCCACCGCATTTGCTGTAATGGCCCGAGATACCGATTGACCTGAAGATCCATCAAAATAGTTCACAAGGACTGTATCATTGCTTGCGCCCGCAGCCACCGGAGAATATCGAAGAACGAAAGTACAACTCGATCCCGGAGAAAGAGTCGTTGTACAAGTGCCTCCTGTTCCTGGAAAACTTCCGCCCTCGAAGTTAAATGGGGCCGCAATTCCGGAACCCGCAATTCCAGAGGCTACATGCCCTCCAGAGTTACTCAGAGTAAATGTATGAGTAGCGCTTGAGCCCGAAGCCAAGGATCCAAAATCAAAGGTTGGTGAGTTCGAAATACTTAATGCGGCTGGGTTCACAGCCAAAGCTTGAAGGCCTAAGCTTAAAGAGCTCATCGAAGTCCCGTTATGAAAATTCAGATCTAAAGAATCCGTAAAGGCCCCCAACCCGACGGGAGAAAATTGAACCTCTAAGGTACAGCTTGAGGTCGCGGGTACAACAGCCCCGCAATTCCCTCCTAAACCTGGAAAGGACCCTCCCGTAAAAGAAAATGGAGCCCCAAGCCCGCCTCCACTCAGCGCCGTAGCATCGACACTTCCAGAATTCGTTAAAGTCAGAGTTTGAGCCCCAATGCCTCCAACGACCACCGATCCAAAATCAAACGGATTTGCTGCAGAAATTGATAGATTGGCCGCATCTGGCTGGTAGGTCACAGTGACCAAGGTTTGAGCCGAAAAAAAATCTTTGTACTGCGAGCGAATGGCAAAACTTCTTTGCTCGAGAGGGGTACTAAAACCCAGCCAAGTCACGGACGAAAACTTCTCGAATACGAAAGTCCCATCCTGACAGTTTAACTGACTTCCTGGGTCTCCCAAATTTTGCGCCTCAATCCAACTTAAACCACCGTCCAGGCTTATCACCAACCGCTCCGCTCTTGAATCGCAGGCGCCCGTCACGCGAAGCAAAGAGTTCGAATCACTCACCGAATAGTTCGAAGACTCCACATTTGGCGAACTCAAAGACGCACTTGAGGAATCAAATTCTGGAATTGCATCTGTGCACGCATTAAGGATCAAAAAAAATGAAAGGCTAAGTAGACGAAAAAGATGGGAGAAGCTCTGCTCGAAGACAAAGCCATAGGCCTTAGAAAATGAAGTCGATTCAAGGACGTTCCGCATTCTTACTTATCGGCCTAGACCTAGGTCGACTTTAGTCCTTAGGTCGCTGGAATCTAAGACGAATTAAAAAATTTTACGAAGGGTCTCAGACTGAGATGCCCCATTTTGAACCAAAGATGAGCCTATTCCAAAAGGGCCCGAATTTCTGCCTATGAGTTTTGGTTGAATGAGGCAAAGAATAACTCAGCAGATTCGCACTTCGATACCGAGCGGCTTGGTTATGGCAGAAATCGGTGCTTGCTTTTAGACTAGCTCGCCATTTTAACTTTGTCGTCGCCTTCAGCTTCATAATCCGAAAAAGCTGTTTTTACTAGGACGGGCTCTCCGGCCTCATTGATATAACCCCGCACTTTAAACAGAGTCAGTGGCTTACTTTTGCCCTTCACTTCGACCTTACCCGCTTCTTCAATCACAAATTCACTGGCAACAGTGTCCGCCAAAGAATCACTAATTAACAAGTCCGTTCCAAAGGCTTTTGTGGAGGCTTCAATTCGAGCGGCTTGGTTGACCGCATCTCCGATCACCGTGTACTCCATACGCTCTTCGGAACCAATTGTTCCTGAAATGGCATCCCCTCTATGAAGACCCATCCCGATTTTTATCGGCACAGTCCCTCGGCTGGCTCGAAGTTCGTTCAATTTTGCCAGGGACTCTCTCATCTCGATGCAGGCCCGAATCGCATTTTGTGAATCCCGTTCACTCGCCGTCGGTGCTCCCCAAACGGCCATGATCGCATCACCAATGAACTTATCCACGACACCACCACTGCGATTGATAATGCCAACCATAATCTGAAAGTACTCATTCAACATTTCAACCACTTCTTCTGGAGTGTGACCTTCACTAAATTTGGTAAAATCGCGAATATCACTAAAGAAGACCGTGACTTCTTTGCGACTTCCGCCCAATTGAAGATCACCCTTCATTAAGTCATCCGTAATTGAAGACCCGTGGAACTTATTCATTAAATTTTTAACCTTATCTCGCTCTTTTAAACCTTCAAGCATCGAATCAAAAGCCCGACCCAATTGGCCAACCTCATCCGAGGCCTTTAAATCTGATTTGACGTCAAAGTTACCTTGAGCCACTTCTGTCGTCATCATCACAAGTTTTTCGATAGGACCCGTTAGAGTAATCGAAAAGACAAAAATCAAAAACAAAGCCACAGATAAAACTCTTCCCGTCGTATAAAAAGCCTCGCGACGAACTTTTCGCGCTCCTTCTAAGATGACATCTCTTGAAGCTTCAGCGATCACGGTCACTCCCATCGGAGTTCTGGTGTAGGCTCCGATGTAGGTTCTGCCATCTTCGGGACTCGTATAGTTTTCTCTCTCCCCCTGGCGCACCTGAGATTTTAAAGCCGCTTCGACAACAGGACTTTCCGTCATAGAGACAGATTTAAAAACTTTTTCTTCGTCCGGATGAGCAAGAAGTCTTCCCTCTCGATCGATCAAATACATAGTTCTTTCACTAATGTTTCCAAAAACCTGCTGCAGACGATCCAGTCGAATATCAGCTACGGCGATTTGGGTGATCTTACCGAAATCATCCTGCACAAGAGGCAAACCAATAGTGATCAAAGGGGCGGCTCCCGCAGTTGAGCTGTTTCGGATCTCGACCATTCCAGCAAAGATGGCTTCAAATGGAAAACTTCGCGTTTCTTTTTGGCGCTCTCTTAAAACTTCGATATAGGATTCGTCCAATTGGTACTGCGCCAAATACTCTTGGTTGACGACTCGGTTTGATTTGGTCTTTTGAAGGCTGATCACCTCAACAGACACCAGATCTCGATCTCTTCTAAAAGTTAATTCAAGAGCCTGATCTCGCTCCGAAGGGCTCGAATATTCTTTCGTCATCAATGAGGCGATCATGTTGATCTTGTCGATGTAGTTCGACATGACGCCCTCAACCTCTGTCGCCCGAGCCAAGGATTGATCGCGGTTCGAATCTTTCTCTCTAAGTTCGGAGATGTTCTCAAAGGCCCCTGTCGACTGAAGCGTGATGCCGCCCGCTGTCACAAGCAAAAGGCCCGCAGTGATCGAGATCAATTTAAGGGCAATTGGAATTCGGAATTTAATATTTTTTAGCACAGGGTCTAATCGGAACCTCCCAGGGACCCTCTTAGGATTCATTTGAAAATTAGCTTTTTGTCGAGGGTCGAATGACGCAGCCCGGACTATTGACTGGGCCTGATCTTGGGACTTTAATGTGAAATCTGGAGTCAAACAATGCCCTTTGACCTAAACAGTCTCTTTCTATCAGTTCTAAGCTCGAGTTTTACTCTGAGTCTTGCTTTCGGTTTAAACCTAGGTCTTGCTTCGCCAACTCAAGCCGCCGAACTTAAAAGCCTCACAGCAAATGAAATTTTGGCCCATATTCGAAGCGAAGCGAAACCGCTGACCCTCTTAAATATTTGGGCGACCTGGTGTGGTCCCTGTAAAGAAGAGCTACCGGATCTGTTGAAGCTAAAGAAAAACTACCAAGCTAAAGGCCTTCACCTTGTCCTTGTCTCAGCAGATGTGAAATCAAAAAAAAATGAAGCCGAGGCCTTCTTGAAAAGTCTTGGCGTTGATTTTTTAAGCTTCTTCAAAGGGGAAAAAGACTTAAGCTTTATTGAAGGTTTAAATGCCAAGTGGGCAGGAGCTATCCCCGCGAGCGTTCTTTACGACAGCAAGGGCGCAATTCTGGACTCCTGGCATGGCTCAAAAACTTATGAAGAATTCGAAACCCTCCTTAAAATTTATTTAAACAAAAAACAAACTAACTCGAAGCCAAAAAAGTGAGTCCTAAATGAAATCCATTTGCCTTGCCCTAAGTCTTTTGATCATCCCCTCTTTCAGTTTCGCAAAACCCGCTGAGTCTTACCCCAGGATCAACGAGAGCCTTTTAAATTTTGATGGCAAAGAGCTCACTTTGGAGCAGATCAAAGGCGCTAAAGGAACTCTGGTTATTTTTGGCGCCAGCCACTGCCCTTTTGTTAAGTCTTGGCTAGGACGAATTGCCAAACTTGGCGAACAAGCAAAAAAGCAAGGGCTTGGCGTTGTGATGATCAATCCAAATGATCCGGAGTCCGAGCCCGATGACGCGTTCGAAAAAATGCCGGCTTTTCACAAAATGGCGGGTTTTCAATTCCCTTACGCTCAAGATCGCACGTCAAATATTGCAAGAGCTTTTAAAGCGACCAGAACTCCTGAAGTTTTTCTTTACAATTCGTCTGGCAAACTCGTCTATCATGGCGCCATTGACGACAATGCGGACTCAGAAACCGAGGTCGCTCAACATTTTCTAAAAAATGCTTTGGATCAAATGGGGTCAGGACAGCCCATTAAACCAGATAAAACAAAATTTATTGGCTGCTCGATTAAGTTTCGAGCAAAGAAAGGCTAAAAAACATGTCTATTACAGAAGGAAACTTAGCTTATCTATTTTCATCTGAAGCTGTTGCAAAACCATCTGACCTGAAAACTCATGGCCCAAAAGGTGAGAAAGTTTTTAACTCTAGAAAGCGGGCCAGCTTTCAACAGATCCTCGATCAAGCCGCGAAAACCGGTTATCTAAAAAAACCGAAGCAAGCAAAGGTCATAACCACCTTCGTCACAAAAGGTGGGGTTCTAAAAACTTCTCTGACTTTGAATATGGCTCGGCTTTCGGCTCTTCATGGCTTAAGGACTTTAGTGATTGGTCTGGACATGCAAACCGATATTACCTCAGCGCTTGGCTACAGTCCTGGGGGTGAAGCAGACGACCTTCAAAGTGCCATGGACCAAGTCGATCAAACTCTTGGCCTTATGGATTACTTCTCAGGCCAAGCGGGCTTAGAAGATCTGATTCAAAAGACGGATCTGCCCACTTTAGATTTTATTCCTGAGACTCCTGAGCTTGTTGCCCTCGAACAACAGTTAAATCAAAAAGTTCGAAGAGAATATTGGCTTAAAGAAAAGGTCTCTGATCCATTAAAGAATGCCTACGATCTGATCTTCTTTGATTGCTCCCCGAATTGGAGCCAATTGATCACAAATGCTTTGGTGGCCTGTGATGTCCTCGTGTCACCCCTTGAGTGCAAGATCAACAACTTTAGAAACTTCAAAATGTTTGCAAGCTTTGTGAAAGAGTTTAAGTCCGACCTGCATTTAGATTTTGACCATGTTTTTGTCCCTACAAAATTAAATAAAAATCGAAAACTCAGCCGCGAGATCTTTGAGTGGTACCAATCTCAGCTTCACAATTGTTTAAGCACAGCATTTCGTGAACACAATGCCGGAGAAGAAGCCTCGGCCCTCAATCTGTCGATTCCAGAATTTAAGCCCGGCTCAGAGATGGCTCTAGAGATAAATAGTTTAATGAAAGAACTTGCCCCATTTATAAATCATGTCGAAAAAAATCAGTCTCACCCGATAGAAAGAATAAAAAATATCTTTAAAGAAAGGACTCTTTAGATGTCGCTCTCACTTGAAAATGTACAAAATCGAAAACGCCGCAAAATCCAAAAAAATAAACTGGCAAATGCTAGCCCCAAAGAGCGTCTTCGGCCGTGGACGCCAAAAACAAAAGTCAGCCGCAAACAAGCCTGGCGCGAACTCGAAGAGGCTTTCACTTCTTTGGCACAATCCGAGCTTGAAAAGTGGTGGCCGTCGACAGACTACCAACTTCAAATCTCTTCACTCGGAGATTTAAAAACTTTAGTCATAGAAACCGCCGAAGAAAAATTATCCCAGATTCAGCAAAAATCTTTTTTGTTTTCTCGGATCGTGCAAAAAAGCGAATGGATCCGAAAGTCAATGCGGGATCGAAAACTCCGCATCCCACTTGGTGCCATCTTGTCCACAAAATCTGAAGACTAAGCCACGTGCTTTTATTTTCGAGATCATCTCAAAATTTCCCTAAAGGGATGTAAGCCTTACAACTTCCCTCAGAAAAATTTTTAAACTGGTTCCACTTTGGAGACGCGCCACGGCGATTGGTGTAGCTTGCCGCAATCGTTTCGAAGGCTCACTTAGACTTCGACAAAGATTGGCAGGCGACATGTCAGCACAATTTTTGTTCAAAAGACTAAGACGATCTTCGAAACATTGAAGAGGAAATAAAATTGTTAAGGTTTTTAAACACTAACAAATAACAAACAACGGTTCGTAGTCACTTAAGGGGCTGCGACCAAAAAGGAGGATACATGTTAAAAATAATCGTAGCTTCAGTTGCCGCTCTAGGTATGACTGCTGCACACGCTGGTTCCATCGGGAACGGTTCTCAAGGATCTGCTGCAAGCACAACTGCTGCTTATGCTGGTTCTACTGCTGGATCGATCACTGCTGGTCAGGGTTTTTCTGACGCTCT
>CAYMDP010000076.1:0-7632 GCA_964389375.1 uncultured Pseudobdellovibrionaceae bacterium
CGCCTTATACTGTGCGACTTGGCGCGGGATCCAGAGTGTCGGGTGAATTTGTGGAATGACCCCAAGACCCGCTATAAAAGCCTTATTGAGGAGATGAACTTGCGTTTGGCCTACGATGAACGCCGGGGCATGGACCTAAAAATCAGTATCGACGCAAATCTAGATATAGATCACGAAAGTGAAATTCGAAGGCACCTTGAGTCGAAAAATCCATGGCTAAAATTTTATGGTGCGATTTTACAACGAAATATAAAATTTGATGACAGCTCCTTTGTGGAGATAAAAAAATCCCTAAACCCCGAGGCAAACGATCTTTTTACAAGTTTTGTGTTTAACTATATAAGTAAGAACTGTTTAGAGCTCGGGGACCTCGTATCTTCGGATGAGGATCCGGTCCTCCTTCGGATAAAAAAGGGGGCCTCGGGGAGTCGTTATGCTCCGAGTCCAGCTGTTCTAAGGTGTTTTCAGGAAAGCAGAGACTATCGGCTTCGTCGATACCTAGAGGGCCAGCTTCACCCCTTAGATCAGCTCGCAGAACTTCCCCAAACGGTTTCGAGTTATAAATTAAACCGGATCCTTCAGGGAAAGGGAAAAAGCCTAAGTGAAATCCTAAAGACCTCTTTGGAGGTCGAGCGGAGAATGCTAGTAAAAGACCTAGATGCTGCCGCAGACCAGGTCTTTCATTATGCGAAGGAATATCATTTCGCTCTGGATGAGGCAAACTACTGGAGGTTTAAATATCTATTAAGCATCCCATTTGCAGGACAAAATAGCCTTATCGATGAGCTGCTCGTTCGTATCTCTGAAGTTCAACAGTCAAGGATGCTTGAGTTGACTGTCATCGAACATTTACGAAGACGAAGATTCAAAGATAAGGCCGTCGTTTGCCAGAGCCTAAAGAAAATCATACAAAAATACCCATCCGATATTTTAGATCAAAGAAAAAAGCTCTACAGCGAGGTCGAGAGGAAGTGGTGTGGGTCTTAAGGCAATTCTATTCGGGGTCCTCTCGGTTATGGGCCTCATCGCACTGGTCTTCCAAAATCTTGAATACCTAGGCGGGGATCAAAGCCTATATGTCTATGCGGGCAGGTTAATCTTAGAAGGAAAAGTTCCCTTTAAAGATTTTTATGAAATCAACCCGCCCTTGATTATGTACATATCTGCCGGCGCACTTTTTCTTTTCGATCTTACGGCTTTGAGCGCGAACGGCACATTTCTTGTTTTTTCATTGCTGTGGACGCTTGTGACATTTTTTAGTCTGGCTTGGATGTCAAAGCGGATGAATAAAGCCACCGAAGGATACATCCTAATCGGAGTTCTTAGTCTGCTTGCGTGTTTGCAATTTTTTGTCATGAGCTTTGCTCAGAGAGAATATCTTTTTTCTTATTCATTGGTGGCCTATGTTTTTTTAAGGGCAATGGACCTTCGGCAACCAGAGGCAAAAATTTCTTGGCTACTCATGGCGATTGTTTTGCTTCCGTTTTCGATTTCGCTGGCACTTAAGCCTCATTTTCTTTTGTTTTTATTGGCAACAGAGTTTGCGATAAAAAAACAAATGGGCCTGAAGCGGTCCATTTTTTTAAACCTTAAGTGGGTCGGACCCCTAGCGGTCGTATTTTTGTACTGGTCCTATCTTCTATTTTTTTGGGACCCGACAGCCCGACAATATTTCTGGAATATTCATATGCCGCAACTTTTTGGCGGGTTTAATTCATTCAGAAGGGACTTTGCAGATCTTCAGGCCGTTCACTGGTTCCAATTGGGAATCTATCTGACCGCAATATTTTCTGGCTTTTGTATTCGAAGTAAAGGCCCAGTATTTCGGATTATATATTTTAATCTTTGTGCGGGATGGTTTGTGGCACTTCTGCAGACCAAATTTTTTCCCTATCATTTTTTGCCAGTCGAAGTTTTTTCAGTCATTGTCTTGTGTAGTTTAGCTTATCTGGGCCTTCGGGAGCCAGGGTCTAGATTTTTTGCGAAGGTCTTCATTCTGTGTGGAAGTTTAGTCTACCTATTTTGCTTCATTTTTCTACTCAGGGAAATGAAAGAGACGGTGATCCCAGAGAGTCGTGAGTTTGCTCGGGTTGCCAATGTGCTGAATCAATTTATGGAAGAGCATGTTCAAAGGGGGGATAGTGTTTTAGCCTTGTCGAGCGATCCCTGGTGGCTTTCCTTTCCAACGATCAATACCAGAGGGCTTCGAGTCGGAAGTCGCTATCTCTATCAATATCCTTTAAGCGTCTTAGGGACGCAAGCGTACAACTTGCGAGGGGAAGCGCCCACTAGGAATTTGACGGAAGCGGAAAGAAGCTATGAACAAATCTTAAAAGAGGACATTCGAACCCTTAAGCCCAAGCTTATTTATATTTTGGAAGAGACCTCTCTGCGACAGTGCCTTCCTCGAGGATTTTCGATCTACGAATATTTAGATTCCTTGGGCCTTATTGATGTGATTAACCTGGATTATCGCCTTATAAAAAGAGACGGATTTTTATTCTACCTGAAAAAAAATTAAGCTGCGGTAGAATTTGGCCGGTTCTCAGAAACCGGTTTATTAGGTTTTACTAAGGACCTTGGAATAAATAGGACCTGCATCGCATGGTGAAGAGAGTTTGATCCTTTGACCTGTTGATAAAGCCTTAGCCAGCCACGGTAGTTGATAATAATGGGGTTTGTCGAAACCGGTTCTCCTTTTAGTCCATAGCTTAGGGTCTGATCATTATGTGGAAGAAAAGTTCCAAACATTCGGTCAAAAAGAATTAAGACTCCGCCATAGTTACCAGATTGGTATTGATTATTTTCTGAGTGGTGAACTCTGTGGTGATGGGGAGTATTAAAAATAAATTCTATCGGGCTCCACAATCGGGGAATCCATTCCGAGTGGACCAGCGTTTGGTGCACCTGGATCCAAGCCAGAATCCACAGACCTACGTCTTGACGATATCCAAGCAAGGGCGGAAGTGTAAGCAAAACCGCGGGCAGAGAGAGCGTGGTAATTCTCAACGGATTCCGATGAGCCGCAAGAAAATTCAGACGACGAGTCGAGTGGTGCACCGAGTGTTGCATCCAGAAAATACCGACTTCGTGGTGAAGTCGATGAATTCCATAATACCCAAGATCAACGAGCAGAAATGTGATGAAGAGATATAGGAAGGTCTGACTTACGAATGGAACGGCGGTGGCCAAGATGCCGTGGAGGTTGATAAGGGGTTCTACAAAAAGCTGACCTGGAAAATAGCTAAAATCTAGACCGGTCATGACTAATGTCACGTTGGTCCCATAAAGGGCCAAAGTGATCAAACTTTCACCAAGCTTGTAGGCGTCTTTTCTCATGAGTTTGCAAAGAAAGAAGTCCAATATGATAAATACGGCACTGGTGAATACAAAAATCATCGGGCCCTCAACTATACAGTCTTATCGGAGAGACAGAGCAAGGCTTAAATTTGGGCTGTTCAGATCCATACAGACGAAAGACAAGCCGCAATTCCAAGAGCCTTAAGCCCCCTTCTTTTTAGCACCAGCTTTAGGTTTCAGCTGCGCGAGAGCACCTAAAAGGTGCTTAGCCAACATCGCGTCTAAAGCACGAAGAGATTTGAATTTCGCTTCAAGCGGAACAATTTGTAAATTAAGTGTTTCTTTGGGAAGCTTGCGAAGCTCGTCCAGCTCTCCCCAGGCATTGAAAAAAGCTAAATAGGGCTTCAAGGGCACATCGGAGTATTGTTTCCTCGCATAACGAATCAGAAACTTCAAATCACTAGTTTTATTTCTGTTGTACAGAATCTGAGCAAGTTCCGCGAGGGGCTTAATGGACCAAAAGGTCTCCGCGGCATCCGGACTTTTGCGAATGACATCCAAAAGTGCTGTGTCGTCATCCCCAGTGATACGCATCGAAATTCGATCCTTAACAAAGAGGGCGAAAATATCCCAGAAGCTTCTCATAACCGAAGTTCTCGCCGAGGGCTCTAATAAGAGATAACTCTGTATGTCAGATAAAGCTGCGGGCCAGGCTTCTTGGTAGACGTGCAGACGAGAGCGAACTCGAAGTAAATTTAACTTAAACTCTCTATCGTTCAAATTTTTATTCGCCATTTGATCAAGAATCAGTTTTGCAGGTTGAGCTTCGCCTAGGTAAATATATGCCAGCGCTTTCCGAACCAAAGTGATGTCGGTCTGAAGGCTCGTCCATCCATCTCGGCCTTTGTTCTCTTCGATAAATTGATCGGCAAGGCGTGGCGCGGATCGGTCTCCAGAGAACACTAGCGCGGTCAATTGCGCATCTAAAAGAGCCCGGCGGTCCTGAATGGTCCAAGAAGAGTTCTGAAGTTTTGATAGAAAGTTTCCGAACTGAACGGCATCACTCCATTGACCCAGAGTGACCAAGGACACCAGGTGTCTAAGATAGAGAGGTTTCAAATCGACATCGGCTTCCGAGCCGAGGTATCGCTGTGAGGTCAGATACAGTGAATTAAAAAAGTACAGCCACCTTACGTTGCTAAACAGGTCCTGCGACTCCGCAAACCAGCGGATCTCAGAAAGGATCATCGGGTCGGATGAGGGATTTTTTAACCGTGATAAGTGCTGAGTGCTCTTCAGGAGTAACTTTTGGGTGGATGGCCAATCCCGAAAAAAACGGAAGGCGCTAGCAAGCCGAATCGAGAAAAACAATTTATTCCTCGTTGATATCTTAGGATCTCTAAAGGCGCTGTTGATCAAATCATCGGTGAAGGTCTGGCCCACATTTGTATGAAGTGCGCCAAGAACTTCTCCAAGAGCAATAGCTCCATCCTTTCCAAGTTTTTCGAAATCCGCACCCCTCAGCAACAATAGGATTTCTTCCTGAGCTTCCTTTGAAATTCTGCTGGATTGAACCTTTTGTCGTATCCCAGGGTCTTTCAGTATTGCGTTTCGCCACTCGATAAGATTTTCTTTTGTGGGCGCATTAAAAATTTTTAATCTGGCTTCACGTGCGCCTGGATTTAATGCAAAGACAGCGAGTTGCTTGTCGGCAGAGGGATCCTTTTTTGCTTTTTTCTCATTCGACGGTTTTAAGGAATGGGATGCGCTGGGCTCATTTCCGAGCGCTGCGGAGGAAATTAGAAGTAATATGCAGAAAAGCCCAAATCTCAAAAATTTCATTTCTTATTTATAGTAATGCAGACATAGAGCTTTGACCAAATACAGTCGCGATTTGCGCCGGGCATTATGGGTTGAGTCATCGAGTTACGGGCCCTTTGCCCAGCGCGGGGCGGGGGCTTCTGTAGTTCTGTGGATCAAGGCCCGGAAATAAAAACAACCTCGTTCCTAAATCTTCCAGAAAATAACGGAGAACGCTTCTTTGTAGGATCGGGACCGCATAAGTTGAATGAAAATTTGCTTCCACTGAAAAAATAGGACAGAGATCAGTCGTTCTGACTGGTTAAATCCCTTTACCCCAAAGACGTGATTATTTTCTTTCTCCTCCAAGAAGGTCCCAAACAGTCTGTCCCAAATAATTAATACTCCACCGAAGTTCACTGCCATCGTTCGATCTTGATTTGTTAATGAATGATGCATGCGGTGGTGAGAGGGGGTAGTGAATATCCAGTCGAGGTAAGGGAGTTTCGGGCAAAAGCTGACGTGCAGCCAGGTTGAGTAAATACCAATCACTATGTGCATAAAGGCGACCTCACTCAGCTTAAAGACGGTGAAGACAGGAAGCATCAGAAGCAGGATTACTTTTCCAAAGCGTAGGAAAAAAACCGGATCTCTGTGGGCCGCCAGGATATTGTAGCTTGTTATGCTGTGGTGAGCGAAGTGCGTGGCCCAGATAAAGTTCACTTTATGGTTTAATCGATGACTGAAATAGTACATCAAGTCGACCGTCAAAAATAGAGCAAACCACCGTAGTGCACCCGTGCCTGCGATAGGATAAAAGAGATTGCTTTCAACCCAGTTCACTATGGGCAGAACTGATTCAGTGGATAGAAAATTTGCGACGGGCTCCATGCCTAAGGACAAAAACAAGGCTACGACCGATCCGACGATGAAGGCTTTATTTAGATTGACCAATAAAATGATGATCGTTGGAATGTTTTCTCGCCAGCTGTGGATCCGAAGGCCCTTTCTTTTTGCCCAAAAAAACTCGAACAGAATCAAGAAGACACTGAGAACGAGAAGCGTATAAATGAAGGTTATTAAACTCTGATCCAAGAGATCATGTTACCTAGGCCTTCATCAAGTTATCAACTCTAGAAATACAATCTGGTACATCCGTTTAAGTTTTTCTACCTGATCTAAAGTCTATCTCCAGGCAGGTGACATTGCGCACCCAAAGCCCGTGTTTTACAATTTGAGTTTATGTGAGGATCCCAATTGTCAAATTTTCTGATCCTGCGCTTACTCGCGCTTCTTATTCTTTATGCCAGTTATTCTGGTGAGCTTGAGGCATCGGATCTAGGGATTTTGCTGGGATCTCACCCGGGATTAAACCTAGAAGAAATGAAAAATTCAAAGGTGAGGGCCATCGTATTTATCGGTTACTTAGAGGCGTGCCCGATTTTAAAAAGGTACAATCCGGTTTTGACCAAGATGAAAATAAAATATGGAAAGGATATTCGCTTTTTGCTGTTCGATCCTGCGAATATCTCAAGATTACCGGCTGAAACAAAATCGGTAGCTTCCGAACAAACACAACCCCGAATGCCCGTGGTTTATGACGTAGACGGAAGGCTGAATCACTATTTAAAACTTAAAACCGCGTCCCAGGTCTCCGTCATAGAGACAAAAAACTATTCTCAAATTTATCTTGGTGCAATTGATGACCGGCTGACCTTGGATTTTGAGCGGCCGCAGCCAAAGAATAACTTTTTAGAAGACGTACTGAGTTCGGTGTTAAAAGGCCAGTCACCAAAATTTCAGGAGACAGACGCCTTTGGGTGCATCCTAAATGTCGTCGAAAACAAGAACTGAAAATGGAGTGCTTGGGGGGCTTGACTTTATTTAGCCTGGTCTTTGGAGTTTGCTTAAAATTTGCCCTGCTGGGGTCTCCGATTTCGGATGCGAAGATGAGGACCAAAAGCGAACTGAAGGGTCCCGAAAAATTTCGGCTTATGGACCAGTTTAGCGACGCCCACTCACTATCCAACTATAAGGACTTACCTAAAATAAATTTAGTTTCTATCGATAAA
Source organism: uncultured Pseudobdellovibrionaceae bacterium (assembly GCA_964389375.1). GTDB lineage: Bacteria > Bdellovibrionota > Bdellovibrionia > Bdellovibrionales > UBA1609 > CAYMDP01. Next base: position 7,173 of record CAYMDP010000076.1, read on the forward strand.
AAATGTATTCAAGGACGCGAGGCCCAGTTTCTAAAAGCGGTTCGGCGTCGGATCGAAGGAAAAGTTCTATTCGTGAGCGCAGACGAGCGAGATAAGGCCTCGGATTTCTCACAAATTTCCATTCCCGTCTTGTTTGACCGTTGGCAGTTCGTGTCCAGAAACTATCAATTGTGGGAGGCGGGCCGGTTTGTGTCGATCGATACAAAGACGGGCTTAGTGAATAAAAGTGGTAATGTGGACTTTAAACCAAAGGATCCAAAGAGTTGCCAAAGTCGCATTCAGAATGGACTGCCCACAAGGCTTACTGAAGAGGTGATGCAAAGCTTCTCGAGGGCTTGTTTGAAATGTCATATCTTGAACCGAGAGGTTGATTTTTTTACCTCAATGGCAGAAGTCAAAAAATGGTCGCGGATGATGGTGCAAACAATGAGGCTTATGCGAATGCCTCCGGGGGGAGTGG
>CAYMDP010000077.1:0-7512 GCA_964389375.1 uncultured Pseudobdellovibrionaceae bacterium
TTTTCATCCTCTGTCTTTGCCTTCTGCTTTTCCCGAACCGCTATTTCGAAATTTTTTTCGGCTTCATCAATGCGAGATTTCAAAGTGTTCAATCGAGTGGTTTTTTGAGTAAACTCCCGACTCAATTTTGAATCTCCCGCGGAGCCCTCGACTACGGCTGCAGCCTCTTTCGTCTCGGGCTCTTCATCCACTGACCATACAGGGGAAGAAAAAAGAAGAACCAGACCAAGACCTATTAAATATTTAAGCATTCTGCACCCACTGAATATGAACAGGCATATCCGACATCTGCTGAACGACAAAGGCCGCTTTCACCGCCGGTATATTTTCGATTCTTAAAACTCCGTCTTTAATCTTTCGCAGAAGAGCTTCATGGTCCCACAATAGTTTTTGATCACTCAATAAGTCTTTAAGCATGGTGCGGATCTCGATCGAATCGACACCTGAGATAATCAATGAGTAACTTAAACCGCCGTCTGAAGACTTTACTGCATCCGAGTTTGCAAACTCAGTTAAATCACTTAAATCCGCCGATGCCGCGGCCTCGTTTGGCTCTGAAAAAATCCCCTGCTCAGAAACGGGATCTTCCCAAGTCTCCTCCGCAGGATCAGAGGCAAAATCCAAAGGCGACTCTTCTTCCAAACTTTGAATCGGAAGAGTCGCGTCCAAGGGGGCTGCTTCCTCTGGGCTGTCCGAGTCGAGAATATCCCTGTCGAGTTTTTTGTAGAAACTTTTTTCCATCATCGTTTCTTCGGACATTTTTTTATTATTTTGTTCATCCATATCGACGAAACCCAGATGCTCGTCGGCCACTTTCGAGCGGCCACTGGAATCTGCCGCAATGACTCGGCCATCCATTTCAATAAACAGCTGAATGCCACAGCCGGGGCATTCAATCAGACCAAAATCATCCGGAACATCTTTTTGACAAGTCGGACACTGAGCCACCCTTACCTCGATCCTAGGAAGTCTAAAGCTATTTCTTTTTTGCCCGTTTTTCCATTCGACGACGCTGCTCGCGATTCATTTTCGGCCCACCATCTCCGTAACCGTTCGGACCCGTCTGAAACCGGCCGCCTTGAGACGGACCATCTTCTCGGAAAGCCGAACTTCCTGCAGGCTGGGCATCAAAAAAACTTTGGCTTTCTTCGGCGCCCGCATATTGAAGGCTTGTGGTGTCGACTTCTCGACGATTCATCTCTAATTCACGGGCGCGTTCGGGACTGACCAACTGAATCTTCAGAAGTTTTTCTATAAATTCAGAGCGAATTCCCCGGCTCATTTCAGTAAATTTTAAGAAGGCTTCTTTTTTATATTCGATCAAAGGATCTTTTTGAGCAAAAGCGCGAAGATTAATCCCTTCTTTTAAGCGATCAATCCCCTCGAGGTGATCCTTCCAGCGAGCATCGATAGTCTGAAGCAAAAGCATTCGAGTAACTTGTTCGAAAAATTCACCCAGCTTGTCTTTTTGAAAATCAAAGGCGAGCTTTACGTCTCGGCTGACGACTTCATTGACTCGATCTGCCGTGACCAATTCTCTTGGACCAAAATCGATGCTAATTCCGAATTGCTGGGTCAATGCTAGATTTAATGCCTCTAGATTCCAGTCTTCAGTTTTAACGGATTCATTGGCAAACAGATCTAAGATCTCTGAAGTCACGTCACTAAGCATGTCCAGTACAAGTCGTTCGACTTCTTCACCTCGAAGAACGCGCTTGCGCATCCCATAGATGGCCGTACGGTGCTGGTTCATAACGTCGTCATACTCTAAAAGATGTTTGCGAACGTCGAAGTTATGACCTTCAACTTTTCTTTGAGCGCCCTCAATGGCCCGACTGACCATTCCCGCTTCAATGGCTTCATCTTCAGGAACTTTGAGCATATTCATGATTCGCTGAGTGGCCTCTCCATTAAAGATCCGCATTAAATTATCTTCCAAGGAAAGATAAAAACGAGACTCTCCGGGATCCCCTTGTCGACCCGATCGACCACGAAGCTGGTTATCAATACGTCGCGAGTCATGGCGCTCGGTCCCGACGATATAAAGTCCGCCGGCTGCGATCACTTCGGCTTTTTCTTTTTCACATTGCTGACGGAACTGCTTTAAGGCCTCGGCGTAGACCTCGGGACTTGCATCACTTCCAACTTTTGCCTTGGCCATAAATTCCGGGTTTCCACCAAGAACGATATCTGTCCCCCGACCCGCCATATTGGTTGCAATCGTCACTGCGGCTTTTCGTCCGGCTTGCGCCACAAACTCGGCTTCGCGTTCGTGTTGTTTTGCATTCAGAACGTTATGATTTACGCCTTCGGCTTTAAGCGCGCGGCTTAGTTTTTCTGATTTTTCAATGCTGATGGTACCAACCAAAACCGGCTGACCTTTTTCTGCACGAACCTTAACATCTTTGACGATCGCACCGAATTTTCCTTTTTCTGTCTTGTAAACCAAGTCATTTTGATCCAAGCGCTGGATATTGCGGTTGGTTGGAATCACGTGCACGTCTAGATTATAAATCTTTTTAAACTCAACCGCTTCCGTATCGGCAGTACCCGTCATGCCGCCCAATTTTTTGTACATTCGAAAATAGTTCTGAAAGGTCACCGTCGCCAGCGTTTGGTTTTCGTTCTTAACCGCAACCCCTTCTTTGGCTTCGATCGCTTGATGTAATCCATCACTCCATCGGCGTCCCGGCATAAGGCGGCCCGTGAATTCGTCGACGATAACGATCTCTCCATCTTTAATCATGTAATCCACATCTAGGCGATACAGATGATGGGCCTTCAGGCCCTGATAGATCAAATGCAACAAATCGATATTTTCAGGATCAAAAAGATTATCAATCCCAAGAAGCTGCTCGACCTTAGAGTTTCCCTCTTCGGTCAAGGAGGCCGTCTTGGATTTTTCTTCCATGGTGAAGTGCACATCCATCTTTAGGTGAGGGATGACCTTATTCACTTCAGAATATCTTTCAGTCGAATCTTCCTTTGGCCCAGAAATAATCAAAGGCGTTCGGGCCTCATCAATCAGAATCGAATCACACTCATCGACAATCGCAAAATTTAATTCTCGCTGGACGTAATCTTCTAAAGAAAACTTCATGTTGTCGCGCAAGTAATCAAATCCAAATTCGTTATTCGTTCCGTAGGTAATATCCGCGCCGTAAGCAGTTTTTCTTTGCTGGTCACTTAGGTCGTGAACGATGGTTCCGGTCGTAAGGCCCATCCAGTTGTACATTCGACCCATCCACTCGGTATCTCGCTTTGCCAAATAGTCGTTCACAGTAACGACGTGAACACCTTTTCCTGAAAGCGCATTTAAATAAACTGGAAGTGTCGCAACAAGGGTCTTTCCTTCACCAGTCTTCATTTCAGCGATCGAACCGCGATGAAGAACATAGCCCCCGATCAACTGAACGTCGTAATGGCGCATCCCAAGCACGCGGCTTGAGGCCTCTCGGCAAACGGCGAAAGCTTCCGGCAAAAGTTGATCGAGTGTTTCACCGCGGCTAAACCTTTCTTTAAACTCTGGCGTTTTCGCCCTAAGAGCCTCGTCTGAAAGAGCCTTCATCTGAGCTTCGAAGGAGTTGATTTGATCCACGATCGGCTGAATCCGCTTCATCTCACGATCATGTTTTGTTCCGAAAATATTCTTGAAAATTTGTGAAAACATAATCTGACCAAGATATCCCTTTCGAGGGGACCTGTCCAGAATTCGGCCGAACTATACAGAGCAAACTCTTAAGGGGTGCGTTGCGTCTTAGGACTTGCGGATCTGCCTAAGCCCTTCGTAGACAAGAATTGCAACTGAGGTTGCCAGATTCAGACTGCGAATGCCCCCAAGCATCGGAATGGTCAAACTCTGCTCTTTAAATCGATTTAAAATCTCGGGCCCAAGACCGGTGGTCTCTTTTCCAAATACCAACCAATCTCCCTCTTGGAACTCGACATCGTAGATTGGCTTTTCAGTCTTCGTGCTTAGAAAAAAAACTCGCGAGGGATCTTTAACTTTGGGCCACCACTCGTCCCAAGATTTATAGACCTCAAGGTCAAGCTTGGGCCAATAGTCGAGACCGGCTCGCTTTAATTGCTTATCCGAGAGCTCAAAACCCAGGGGCCCAACCAGGTGCAACTTGCACCAGGTGCCTACGCAAGTTCGCCCTATGTTTCCGGTATTATTAGGAATTTCTGGCTCTATCAAAACCACATTGAAATAGGTCCGAGGATACTTACTTTCCAAGGTAACGATAGACCTCTTTGCCGAGCTTGGTTAAAGCGAGGCGTCGCCCTTTATCTATGATCAGCTCAAGCTTCATCAATTCACGGTAAAGATCTAGGTCAATAGGAACTATTTCTCTCCCCACTGAGGTCCCGAGTCGTCGCACATAGCCCGATTGGCGTTCGGTCAGTCGAAGCGGGAGCGGAGGGCTTTCTTGAAGTGATTTGACCCAGTCGCCGTTTTCGATCACTCGAGCGTCTCGAGGAAGCTTCGAAAGGTTCGCCACGAAGGATTTAACCAAAGAAGGTTCCGCCTGGTCCTCCCTCCGAACTAAGATCTCTTTTTTAATAAATAGTCCCTTTTCAGGCTGGAGCGGATTACAAAGGTGAAGATCATCCAATAGCTTAAAAAGCATTTCTGGCCCCTCAAGTTCGATGCACTCACCCTCAACCGCAAAGTCTCCTTCGTCGATAAAGACTGGATATCCTGAAGGAAGTCGAATGGCCGATCCACGAGCAAAAGCTTTTTGGCTAGATCGAATATAGGCTTCTATTTTTTCCCGATGAACCATTCCCGAACAAAAAGACCCATAAACAAACAGTGATTCCGTCATCGCCATATTTATGACCACCCCAATGACTGAGTCCAAACGTAACTTTTCATGAATTTCCCCCGTTCTTATCCCCTTAGAGAGGCCGGGGATATAGCAGATCAAAAATGGCTGAGCAACCGCCCCCCTCGCGAAATTCTTTTTTTACAATTCACCATTTTTGTTTGGTTTCTGTCGCACCCAGATAGAATTTGACTGCTTCCATCTATTTGATATGTTGCTTCGAAAACGGCCGGCCCGGGAAGTCCATGAAAAAAATTGAGGCCATCATAAAGCCCTTCAAACTCGACGATGTGGTCGAGGCATTAACTGAAATTGGAATCGAAGGTATTACTGTCTCTGAAGTTCGCGGCTTCGGCAGGCAAAAAGGCCGCACTGAAATTTACAAAGGTGCCGAATACGTTGTCGACTTTCTTCCCAAGGTAAAAATCGAAGTTGTGCTGCCCGACGAGCTTTGCTCTGCGGCCTTAGAGGCTATTCAAGGGGCGGCACGCACAGGAAAAATTGGTGACGGCAAAATATTTGTATTGCCAGTCGATCAAATTGTACGAATTCGAACTGGTGAACAAAACAATGACGCAATTTAGAGGAGAATAACATGACCCCAAATGAGGTAATCGCATTCGCAAGAGAAAAAGGCGTGAAGATGGTGGACATGAAGTTCACCGACATGGTGGGAAGCTGGCAGCACTTCACCATTCCGATGAGTGAATTGATTCCAGATATTTTTGAAGAAGGTTTAAGCTTCGACGGCAGCTCTCTGCGCGGCTGGAGAAGCATTCACGAATCAGACATGACTGTAATGCCCGATCCGACAACCGCAAAAATTGATCCCTTTATGGAAGTTCCAACTTTGTCTTTGATCTGTGACATTGTTCTTCCCGACACCCATGAGCCCTACGAAAGAGATCCGCGCCAGATTGTTAGAAAAGCTTTAGCTTATTTAAAGCAAACTGGAATTGCCGATGCCGCTTACTTTGGACCTGAAGCTGAATTTTTTATTTTTGATGATGTTCGTTACGAGCAAAATTCTTACATGAGTTTTTACCAAGTCGATTCGGATGAAGCGACCTGGAACACGGGCCGTGACGAAGGTGGACGAAATTTGGGATATAAGCCGCGCCACAAAGAAGGCTATTTTCCCGCCCTTCCAACGGATTCGCTTCATGACCTGCGAACGGAGATTTGTCTAGAGCTTGAAAAACTCGGAATGATCGTCGAAAGACAACATCACGAAGTGGCCTCCGCGGGCCAATGCGAGATCAATATTCGCTACGATGCTATGCTTGAAGTTGCAGACAAAATGCAGTGGTTCAAATACGTCGTTAAGAACGTAGCCAAGCGCCACGGAAAATCTGCGACCTTTATGCCAAAACCCATTTTTGGAGATAACGGCTCAGGGATGCACACTCATATTTCTTTGTGGAAAAACGGTGAGCCTCTTTTTGCCGGTGACAAATACGCAGGTCTTTCTGAAACCGCTCTTTATTTTATCGGTGGGGTCTTAAAGCACGCTCCTGCGACTTGCGCATTTACAAATCCTTCAACGAACTCTTATAAAAGATTAGTTCCGGGATATGAAGCTCCAACGAAGTTAGCCTACAGCTACAAGAATCGCTCAGCAGCGATGCGAATTCCAAATACCGGAGCGAATCCAAAAGCAAAACGGATCGAGTTTAGAACTCCTGATCCTAGTGCGAACGTCTATTTGGCATTTGCCGCTTTGTTAATGGCGGGAATTGACGGGATACAAAATAAAATCCATCCAGGAAATCCGCTAGATAAAGATATCTACGGACTTCCTCCAGAAGAGGCCGCAAAGGTTCCGTCTGTTCCGAAGGACCTTGATGAGTCTCTTCATAATCTTAAAACACAGGGTGAGTTTCTTTTTAAAGGCGATGTCTTCACTAAAGATTTCGTAGAATCATGGGTTGCCTTTAAAACTGAGCGCGAAATTATTCCGCTGCTTCAGCGCCCTACTCCATTTGAATTTTATTTGTATTATGATCTTTAGGTCTTAAAACAGGACGGATATCCGAAAGGCCAGCTTCAACAGCTGGCCTTTTTTATTTCAGCACAATGCACAAGGACGAAATCTCGCGCCTAATGCGCTCGAAAAGCTTTCGCTTTAAGCATATTCGAAAAGCTCGGGCTGTATCGTAAAAAGACTTGTCGGATAGGGCATTTGTATAGGACTTTAAGCATAGCTCAACTTTTAGTGGAGGCCTCGAGATGGACGATTTAATTACATATATGGGATACGAGTGGATCTCTGTTGAAGACGGTGTCATCACGATCGGAATCAACGAGGCCGGACTTGACGAGTTCGCCGAGGTCAACGCATTAAATCTTCCCGCTGAAAGCGAAGAAGTCATCCCAGACGAAGTTTGTGGAGAGCTAGATACCGATCAAGGCCCGATGAATCTTTATTGTCCTGTTGAAGGTCAAGTCGTTGAAGTCAACGAGGCGGTTATAGAAAAGCCACAGTTGATTCTTGATGATTGTTATGGAGATGGATGGCTTTTTAAAGTAGAGCCGAAGAACACTGAGGACCTAGAGTCCCTGACTTCTGCCTCCACCAATGACAGGGATGATTAAAACCGATACTGCGTTTAGTTCTTATTTAAGGACCCATAGCTTTGCGGCACTTTCATTTATTTTCGCTTTTATCCTGATACTTGCTGCT
>CAYMDP010000078.1:0-6945 GCA_964389375.1 uncultured Pseudobdellovibrionaceae bacterium
TGGCTGAAGGATGACCCCCTGCATATTCGCTTGTGCAAAGCTTGGTGCAAGCAGAAATAAAAACGAAGACAAACCAAGAAAAGCTATAAGATTTCGAAGCATCCTGCCCCCTAGTTAATATGAAAGCGGAACTCGCTGACTTATTTAATATTAAACCTTTCGATGTGAAAAGAATATGGGAAGCTTGATTGAAGGACTTAAATCTTGCGACCTAGATCCAGCGGATTGAACCTCTAAAAAACTAGACCAAACCTCTGATTGTAATGCCTTCCTGAATTTAGAGCTCGAAGCCAATAGACTAGCAAGAACCAATGTGCAATATGACAAAAGGTCTGACAGAAGTCTCTGACGCGAAATCGTTTTAGTGCCGGGTCTCAGATGAACCCGGAGTCCAATCCGAAAGAGCCAAACCACAAGTGATCACCTGATTTGACTTCAGAAGCTCCTCATGACGATCCGAGAGATGAAGCATCATTTCAGTATACAGCTTTCCGTAAGGGACTTCATTTTTTTGAAGCTCTTCTTGATAAGCTGCAACCCAGATTCCGTGGTACATCATATGCTGCCCTTCTGACAGACCTTTTAACAAAACTTGAAACTGTCTCCACTCAACTGAGTCGGATTGATTTTGTCCAGCCTCGACTTCCGCAAGTTCATACTCGCGGCCCAAGGCCGTAAATATTTTCATTCCAATTTCAAACATCGCGTAAGATGAATAAAGCTCTTCAAGCAAACGGATTTTTGGATAGTTTTCTCTAAGAACCTGAAGTCCCCCATAATACTCTATCAACTGAATATGGGCTTCTAATCTTAAAAGTCCGATCAGCCGCAGGAATTTTTGAAGCACTGGGAATTCCTTAAACTCTTTTGGAATTTTTAACCTCATATTTTCAGCATCAAGGTACTCGAAATCCACCAAACGCATTGAACTTAATTCTTTTGAAAGTCCCGTCAAACTCATACTTGGCAGCACCGTTCCCAATGAGGCAACCCAATCAATCTGGCTTGATTCTGCTTCCGAATAAATTTTGTCAAAGATTTGGAAGCGCTTGGCCGGAAGCGACTTAAACATCATATAAAATGTGCTGTCTAAAATGTGAGAGGCCACTTGCTCTGGCCAAATAAAATCATTTTGCCCTGACAAAACAAGTTGGCTAGCAACCGGAATCAAGAATTTAGGTAGAACCTCGGGGATATCCTCGGTTGCCTCATTCATATGCTGTTCAAGAGTCGCTTGGGAGAGGTGATTTCTGACCTTAAGATCTTTTTCGACCTTTCCGGGCCGCATAACCGCCTGACTTATTGGCGCAAAACCAAGGAATACAGAAAGAATAAGAATAAAGCTTTTTGAAAAAATCTTTTCGTTTTTAATCATCTTCACTCTGCAATGCAGGCTTGGTGCCATGGCTAAGTCATAACAAAAAACTTAAGGACCAGATAAAATCAAGTTATTTCAATAGCTTATTTCACTCAAATTTGAAGGGGCTGTAAGCTTTCTGAAACTAATACAGACTTGTTTACGGAAGAACACGATTTACAATTTGGAATGGTCTTTATCTTGAACAGGCCTGGAATCCACTTTGCATACTATTTTTGCCTTTAAAAAAATTTTGACCGCGAAGCTTGGTAATAAAATGATCCGCCGACCCACAGTTCTTCTTCTAACCTTAACTCTGTTCCATGCCCATAGCTTTGCAATTCAAGACAATCTTAAAAATTATAAGAAATGCGAAGGTCGCCTTACCGACACATCTGATTTTAGCGACTTCCTTAAAACTCCGGATGATGAAGACGAGGGCTTTGTCACTCAAAGCTACCCTTTAACAACCGAGTCCATAGTTGCGGCCTACCGATTAGGACTTTTCCCTTGGTCCGTGACTCCTGAAGGCAACGCAAAATGGTACTCTTTCGTGGAGCGCGGAATACTGAAGTTTTCTGAATTGGATATTCCGAAATCTGATCGCAACTATATTAAAAAAATGCAAAGCCAGCCCGGAAACTACCGCGTGACTTTCAACCAAGCCTTCAAAGAAGTGATCCGCCAATGTGCAAGCGTCCCTCGGCAAGACGGAGGCACCTGGATCTCGGAACCTTTTGTTGAAGCCTGGATAGAACTTCATCAAAAAGGACTTGCCCATAGTGTCGAGGTTTGGAATGGGGATCAACTTGTCGCAGGAAATTACGGAACCTTGATCGGCGGAGTTTATTCTGGCGAAAGTATGTTTCACCTTGAAAGTAATGTGGCAAAACTGGCTTTCTACGCCTTAATTGAACATCTAAGATCTAAAGGGCATCTTTGGATTGATACACAAATGGCAATTGGACTGACTGAAAAATGGGGCGCAAGGCTAGTGTCCCGCGAAGAATATCAAAGCCTCCTTCGCGAAACCCAAAAACTAAATCTCTCGTTCTAAGTGGCACGCCGATCCTTTCGGACAGGTAACCGATGGTCGATATCGGGCATCCTGCCCATAACAAATATCCGATATCTGCCATTCGATACCGGATACCCGCGTACCTCTACTCTACTTTGGACTTCTTTTTGCCCGAATCTGAGGCTAAACACTTATACGAAATCTGCCACTCCTTGACTGCGGTCGTTACTTCGGACCCGCTGACATCCTTGCCGCCGGCTTCTCCTGTTGTCAGTGGAATTCCAAAAAGTTTTCCAACTGTTTGCTCTGAAGACTGCCGATCTGTCTCACGCTGAGAGCGTTTGGTCTCTTGACCCACAACCACTTCACCTTCTTCGATGACTTTGTAATCCGAGGGGGAGCAATTCATCTTCATAGCTTCCACTGCCTTGTTGCGGTCTTCAGGGCGCTGGCTTAGTGGCAATCCCAAAACACCCTCTTGGCCTGGACGTAGTTTTACGTTTCTTGCTTGGCCCTGGTAAGGAACCGTTTGGCAACCAATCGTCACCATCTGAAGTAGGATCAGAGAAAATCCTGCGATCAATACTTTTTTTTTCATTCTTAAAAATCTCCTCAATAGTTCAATCTAATAAACGAATTAGATATTCTGCTTAGAAAAAGTAGCCCATGTTTGCGTAAAAACCCGTGCCTGATCCACCGACAACGGCGACATTTAAACCCGTCGCTGCGTAGTAACCACTTTGGCCAAGGTAATCGATGCCGAAGTTTCCTGAAGCGATGAAGGCTGATTTATTAAAACCCTGAACTTCAAAATCCCCGTCTCCCTCGATATTAAAATATCCAATGCGAGCTCCCAAAGAAGGTCTAAATGACCAATCGGTAAAAAGATAATCTGCGCCAGCTGTATAAGTAGTGGCTTTCGTTTTTTTCTCGTCAAACCCAGCTGCTGAAAATCCGATCGAAGTCGTCACTTCAATTTCACCGTAACCGATAACGGCTCTGATATTTTCTGTCGCATTGTAGGCCGCATTGATTCCCAATAATGAGGGATAGGGATTGCCAATCGCCACGTAAGTTCCCCATTTTTTTTCTGGTCCAGCTTTCGTGCTAACTGATCCCGTTGCGGCGGATGCTAGGCTTCCCATTAAAGCCAGTAATCCGATTGCGGATAGATATATTTTTTTCATAAAGGTGTTCCCTCCTGTTTGTAGTTGATTGCGAGCAGACACTAACGACAAACACGGGGCTTGAGGAGCCTTAGGCCGAACAAAGCGTTCAGTAGTGTTCGGTGGGGCTTGCGTTGCGTCAACGCCTTGGGTATAAGGCCCGGATGACAACTTCATTTCTTCCCAAAGACCCTAAGGCCTACCTACGAGAGGAACTCGCCCTTAGAAAGGCCCGTAGACCCCACTATTCTTTGAGGGCTTTTGCACGAGACCTCGAGATGAGTCCCTCGTCTTTAAGTGAATTCTTAGGTGGACGCCAGGGGATGTCCCGCGAAAGAGCCATTTGGATCGGCAAAAAAATTCAACTCTCTGACCAACAAATCGAACACTTTTGTGACCTCATTGAAGCCGAGTTCGGACGCTCAGAGCCCGAAAAACAAGCCGCCCAATTGCGAATCACCAAACGGTCCATTGATGACGACTCAAGGTTAAAGGTGGATCAGTTTCGGCTGATTGCAGACTGGTATCACTTTCCGATCCTTGAGTTATTGACGCTTGCAGAACGGAACATCTCGTTAAACGAAGTGGCCGAACTGCTGGATCTTGAGCTTGAAACCGTGGATCTGGCCGTTGAGCGCATGGAATCTTTAGGCTTGTTACAAAAAGTCAATGATCCTGCCTCAGGACGTATTCGATTTAAGACCTCTGAAAATCAAACCTTAACTGGCGATGAAGGCAATCAAAGGGCGATTCGTCATTGCCACCAGGGATTTTTCGAAATGCACTCGCGTGCGCTTGAAGATAAATCCATTCAAGAGCGAGAAAGCCTTTCTTTTACCTTGGCCCTCGCACAAGAAGATTGGCCGGCCTTAAAAGCCGAACTTCAAAGGGCCGTCGTCGAAGTCCTTTCTAAATTTGCCAACTCTGAAAAACCAAAAGACCAAGTCATTTGCTGCTCGACCCAAGCCATCACTCTTGTTCCCCATGAAAATCAAGAAAATTTGAGGAGCCTAAAGCTATGAAGTTAAACAAACCCCTATTCCCTCGATGGGCTCTCAGTGTTCTTTTGTTATTCACATCCGCGCTGCCACAGTCCGAGGCTGGGATCCGTGGCGTATTAAATGGCGGCGGTTATGCAGAAATGTTGGCCTTAACAAACTTGCAACAACTTCCAAATGTTTTGCGCCCCTTTTTAGTTGCCCCTCTTTCAGAACAAATCTCTGCGGGAGAAAAAGAAATCGTCGAATTAATTTTACGTCTGGACCGAGAGTCTGTGATTCAAAAGATCAAACTTGAGTTTTTTACTCAATCAAATAGCACCGACCGCATCCGGCACTCAGAAAGTGATCCCTTTTTGATCGGATTGGCTCACGAGGCACTTTATCAGCCATCAGGGGAACCCTTAGCTTATGCCGAGATCTCGGCGATCATCTTTGAAGCCCTGATTTCGTGGCCCTACTTAAGACCGCGACTGGCTGAATTAAATCTTGGCTTCTTAGATATTCTTAGACTCACAGAGCGACTGGGCCAATACGCAAGTCCTTCGATTGAAAGCCTCAGTATTTATCCCGGAGAGGTAAAATCCCATCTGATCCACCTCAAAACATCCAGTCAAAAGACTTCACCCCTATTATTGATCGAGCTTCATGATCAGACCCTAAATCTGAACTTAAAAATTGAGCAACATATGGACTGTCATGGATTTGAACTGATCCAGGTTACTGGGCTGTTTTTTGAATCCCCCTACCTGTCAGGGAAACTGCGCTGGACCTGCGAAAATAAAGTGATGGAAGGACGACTTGCGGTAGGCTTTGAAAGAGACACCTCCGGCAATAAGCCTAAGACATCGCTAGTGAGCCTAAATATATCTGGTGTTCGCCAAATTGAAGGCAACCTGAGGGACTTAGGTCTTTGTGAGTTGGAATTAAAAAAGTAGTGACGAGTTTTAGTTCGCCCCAGGGCTTGTAGCAGCCATAGTTAGGGATTGATGGTTCCACCGTTGTTGACCAAAGCTTCGTAAGTCAGGGTTCCGCCGGCTCGATTTATGACGGTCCCATTTTCAAGGGTCAATACGCTATCGACTCCTGAGGCGTTTCCAATGGTTAGGTCATAACCTAGCATATTCACAATTCCGGAATTCACCAGCATATCCGCACCGGTATTATTGATAATGATGTCCGAGGCGAAATTTACGGCCGCACCTCCGGTTTTACTAATCGTTAAACTTCTGGGAAGCTGCTCTCCGACAGCGGCCGTGATCGTGGCATTTGTATTTCCGTTCATCTCAATTTCAGTGGTCGATCCAGATGAATAGGTATTAATATGGTTGAAGTTTTTTGCCACTTGAATTTTTCCATTCAACAGATAAGCCGCATTCGTATTGATATCGAGTTCAAAATTTCCAAGTATAATCATTGTCCCATTGATAGACCTTGATCCACACTCTTCAAATCGGACATTCTGAAATTGGATTGGACCAGGCGTATATGTGTCGGTAGCCCAACAATCGGTCACCCTTAAATTCCAAAATGTTGCGGTAGAATCTGCAGCAAAATTGACTGCCCCTGCGGAAATATACTGGATCCCTGCAAAGCTCACGTTTCCGGTAAAGGTGACACTTCCAGAGGCCTTATCAAAGATTGGACGGCCGACTTTCGAAGTGTTGGATCCCGGAACTCCACTGGTCGTCACAGTTTGATTGGCTGTTCCCATAAACCGTAGTCTGAAGCGATAGAAGTCTTCCATATTAGTAACCGTAAGATTTCCGTAAAGCTGAATCTCACCATCAAATCCTGCGTTATAAGCACTCACATTCACAGTCATATTCCCAAGAATAGGAAGCGCTGACCCCAAATAAATACCGCCGTTACCGGTAAAGTTGGCATGATAAAGGGAGTCTCCGCCGAAGTCATAGTTTGCATCTCCCCAACCCGCATTATAATGAAGGTTGGTGGTACTGTTATTGTGATTGAAGGTCGCAGCCGGAGCGATTGCCACGTCAGCTCCACTTAAACTTAAAGTTCCAGAAGTGGAAGTAAATGTTCCGCCAGAAATTTGAAGAAATCGACCCATAGTAATTGTCGAGTTTCCACCGTTGAAAGTTCCAGACTTCTGATCCCAGCCTTGAGTGCCAACTGTTAAAGCCACGCCAGCACTTTGAGTGATGGTTCCTGTATAATCCGCCAAAAGACGAATCCCTCGGACGTTTGGATTTACGTTGATCGTCGCATTACAAGTTCCCCCGCAGAAGGCATTACTAAAAGCTGCAGTATGAGTCGGCCCTGGGGCAACTCCTCCGGACCAGTTTGCATTGTTATTCCAATCCGTATTTCCACCCCCACCGGTCCAATGGAAATCGTAGTCAACAAAGCCTGCGCAGTTAATTGTCCCGTTATTTGTCAGGG
>CAYMDP010000079.1:0-6659 GCA_964389375.1 uncultured Pseudobdellovibrionaceae bacterium
TTCGAACCTCCGACCACTTGATTCGTAGTCAAGTACTCTATCCAGCTGAGCTACGGGCGCGCATCGAGAGCAAAGGTTTTAGACAGAATAGGCTCAGAAATCAAGGAATCATCGCCAAGGCGGCCCTTGAACTAGAAAAGCTCTTCTCATCTACTGGATTCTGAAGTATTTCCAATATGTTCCCTCAACCTTAGGAGCTCGCTATGAAGACTCGTGAAGTTTGGACCCAGGCCCTTGCAGAGGCTCAGCAAGTCTTAAAGGATTTCGCTTCTTCCGAAGAGCAAATTCAAAAGTGTGAGACCTTTTCTCGTATGCTTTTAGCTACAATTGGCTCAGGCGGGAATGTTTTTTCTTGTGGTAATGGAGGCAGCCACTGCGATGCCATGCACTTTGCCGAGGAGTTGACTGGGCGCTACAGAAAAGATCGAAAGCCGCTTGGTGCCTTGGCCCTGGGAGATCCAAGTCATGTGACCTGCGTCAGCAATGATTATGGTTTTGCCCATATTTTCGAAAGACAATTACGGGGCCTCGGAAGAAAAGGGGATTTGCTCCTTGGGCTCTCTACAAGCGGCAACTCTGAGAATGTGATCAAGGCCTTTGAAGCTGCCAAAGAGATGAAGATTCAAACAGTCGCCTTGTTAGGACGCGATGGTGGGCGCCTAAAGGGCATGGCAGATCTAGCGATCGTGGTTCCGGCCCAGACCTCGGACCGCATTCAAGAAATTCATATTAAATTGATTCATACGGTAATTGAAAGCCTCGAGCGCGAGCTATTCCCCGAGAATTACAGCTAAATCCTGCGCTTGATTGGACCTTGATTCCAGCCCCTGCCTGTGGCAAATTCGCGCTTTGGTCACTCCAAAAATTTCGACACGGAGAGGTGGGTGAGTGGCTTAAACCAGCAGTTTGCTAAACTGTCGTACGGTGTAAAGCCGTACCGGGGGTTCAAATCCCCCCCTCTCCGCCATTTTTGCGCAGCAAAAATCCTCTATTTTCCATTCTCCATTTTCGAAGCGCAGAGCGAAGCTCAAGCAAACCCAATCCGCCGAAGCAAGAAACCACAACAACACCAATACGCCGCAAAAAACAGGATTCAAAAAGGTCAACCGGATTAACAAAAAGTCAATTTACCACAAACGCCAAATAACCCCAGCCCACTAATTCTCAGAAGGCCCAACAGGCTCATTAGCGGCTTCATCTTCTTTAATATTCAATCCGAACACGCCAAGCACTAGATGGGATTTTCCAGAATTAGCGGGGCTTGGGTGAAGTGCGACAGCTCCGTCTATAGGCGAATGGCTTCGCTCGATATAAATTTTTTGATCTTTAATTTGAATTTTAAAGCGCATGATCTGAGTTGCATCATTTGGATCCAATATTAAAAGTTCATTCGAATTCTGATCATAGCCTAAGGACAAAAGAACATGCGCGCCATTTGGAGTTTCGATTCCAAGCATCCGGATCCGAGACCTTGTCGAAATGATCTCTTCAGGGCTTTTAGCCAGCGCAATGGGATCAAATTTTAAAACAGGCGCCACTTTAGAAAGAATTTTGACCTTATCTGCGGCACCAAGAGCCAGGGCCGGAAGAAACATTTCTGGAACCCCTTGATTTGGATCAAGCTCAAGAACTTGTTGGAAGCTGGCCCAGGCCTCATTCACGAATTCAATCAAATACTCAGGAGAAACCGCACAGCCCCGCATACTGTAATAAAGCGCTTGAGCCGCATTGGCGGCCGCAACCGGTGCGCACAAAGCAGAACCTTTTTGGCGTGAGACTCCCGGGCTAAATTGAGATATAAATACTCCGTGTTTAATCAGCGGCTGAAAAAAATCAGGTGAAAGCAGGCCTGTGCAGCTGGCCTTTTCCGAGGCAATTGATGCCCCCGAAAAGCCAAAAAGTAGGCTTGCGATTAGAGTTATTATTTTAGACTGTCGTCGCATAAGCCGCCCTTGTAGCCTAGAGCAATCGGTTGGTTGCTTTTTTCGATCGCAATATTCTTCCAATCTAGAGCGGGATTATGTTTTTTATTTGGCAGCAAGTCTTGCGCTTCTTTCTTCAGCATGACGTAAGATGTACCAACTGAAAAACCTCGAGGGTTCATCTCTGTTAAAAACATAAGCATTGAGCTTTGGATATAGAGATGCTGACCGGCCTCATCGATAGGAGTTACAACATAGGGAATTTCAGGGCGGCTTCCCGGCAATGCATTAAATAGATAATTCCCGTTCTCAAACAATATTCCATCAGAGAGTGCCCTTCCAGAGTTACCCTGATGATGACCCCTTACGTATTGGGCCCAAGTCGACCGTACAATTTGAACGACTTTCCCTTCCTGTTTTTTCGAAATGTATCGGAACTCAATAAATGGAAAGTGCTCGGGGGTTAGTATCATCAAGGCCTCGAGATTCTCATCACCCAGATCAGGTGAGCGAATTTCGAAGGGAATGACGGCGGACTTGAAATCGGGAAATCGATATAAAAACTCAAACAAAGTCCCCCTTAGAGAAGCTCCGTAATGGTCTCCTGAAACAAGGTCCCTAGAAGAACTTCCGCTCGGTGGCGCAGTTCGACTACGTAAAAATTCTTCCCAGCTATAACTGCTGCGCTGCTGGCCCGAGGTAAAACCTGCATGTGAACCCTGCCCGCTTGGGGAGGTGGAGGGGTTGTAGTCCGGGTTAGTTTCTAGGTACTTAATTAAAGCTCTGCGGGCGGATTGAATCTTTGCGGTGACCTCGTTTGCTTGTTTGCGATCTTCGTCGGTATATTGCTCTGGGTTTTGGTAACGATCTGGATGGTATTTCAGAGTTAGCCTTCTGGCCGCCAAATCAACGTCCTTGTCCGAAATTTGTGTCTTTGAATCGAGCCCGAGGATTACGGCGGCATTTTCGCTTTCAAACTGCTTGGGTAGCTCTAAGGCAGAGCCCTCTATCAGGAATAGCAATAACGCCAAGGGGTAGAGCCGCAATTTGTTAGAAAGGTTCAGTTTTAAGCCCAAAATAGTATCCTTTGATTCTTTTGGGATTTGTCCTGCAATCTCAACGCCAATGCGAGCACGTCCCTGTTTTTAGCATGGACCTAAGGGGGGCCATGAATTGTCACTCAGAGGATCCAGTAAGACCATTCCCGCAGCTCTATTGCGTCTCGAATTACCCCTTAGCTTAGCCAAATGCCTCAGGACACTTGGGGCCTCTTTAGCGGCTTAAATTTAGAAATCATCATAACTTGGAGTTTTTGTACCCGGGAAAAGATGTTTTCCCAACTGATCCAAAAGACATAAATTGCGGCATAAACCTTAAAGTTGACGAAAATGAGGAAGTAAATCGCAACCTGCATAATCAGCAGACTCCCTATTATGCAAAGCCTCAATCGCTGACTGAAGAGAGCCAGCGGCGCCAACAGCTCCAGAGCAACCGTAGCAAATGCTAAAATTTTACTAAGTAGCAGGTTGCTCGCCAAGCTGAGGTTTAGGCCCAAGAGATTTGGAAGCCGGTGGATGTCATGATAATAAATCCCACTTCTTAAAAGAATGTTTTGCATTGAATCGCTGAACACCCAATCGATCCCACCGTTTATAACTTTGCTGAGGCCGGCACTAAAAAATATAGAGCAAAAAATAAATCTTGTGAGAAATATTGTGTAATTTCCACCGAAGGCGAGAGCCATAGAGACAAGAACCAATGGCATATAGGTGTGAGTCAGATATCCGTAACTGTGGGCAATATTGAACATTAAAAATTGAAGGACGCAAAACAGTACAGAAGCAAAACGAAAGCCCAATCCCAGGGCAGAAAGCGCTCCAGACACAAACCAAGCCAAGGATAAAATCGAGATGCTGTCTTCTGAAAGAAATATGGGCCGATCTAAGAGAGAGAGGATCCCGGTCGGCAACCACAACTCTTCGGGCATCTGAGAAAAGCTAAAAAAATAGCTGGGGCTTATAAGAACAAGATTTATCGAGTAAAATAAAAAACGGCAAACCCGAAGGTTCGCTAAGCTGTCGGGCTTGAGTTCAATTAAGAATTTCAATCAGTCGCTCTCTTTTTAAAATCGATTCAACTGGCTGGCTTGCGCCCTGGAGCCGGCTTTTTTTATACTCGTCCCATCTAAAATTGAGGCGGTAGAGTCGAAGTCCTTTGATCGAGGGATCTATTTTTTGCGCACGAATCAGAGCGGCGCGAAGAAATCCATTAGGATTCTTCTTTCGAACTCTCATTTAGGTGTTCAGCGATTGCAAGAAGGGCTGCTCTGAGTGAAACAAGCCAAATCTGGAATTTTCAAAGTCCGTCTCGAATCCAGATTCGTTGAATTGATAGACTTTATATTGCGAAAATATTGGGCCGGGCAAAAAGGCATAGGAATACATTTTGTAGTTCGAAAAGGGGAAGAACTCGGCTCGAAAAACAATTGTGGCCAGGCTTAAAAGAATAAAAAATTTTGTAAAATTATTCATTGCGGAATTAGATTAACAAACTTTATGAAGCTGTGACAAAAAATATTCAGCCGACCTCTAGAGCTTCCAGTCCCCGCGAATAGTGAATAAATCTTCAATCGAATTTAGCCATTTTGGTGCGCGGGGATCTTGGCTCCATTCAGAAAGCATTTTTTTGACCTGGACGACTTGACGGTCCGGAAGGTCCAAGGGCTTTTTGGGATCGATAAGAACCTTAGAGAGTAGTTGATAGCCGGCCACTCGAATTGTGAAACGAATGAGCGAGAGGTCCTGTCGTAGCTTCGGCGCGAGAGAGTCTGCACGAAGCGCATTTTTGAGAGTAAAATTAAAAACAGTTCGATGTTTAGAAGTGACCTTATGAAGAATTCCAAGGCCTTCTACGGTCCTTCTTGAAGTCAAAAATTCGGTGATAAGTCTAGCAAAGGGCTTAAGTCTTTTAACGGGGATGGAGTTTTCGATAGGCGTCATCAAGGCTTCTCCAAGATTCGAGCGAGAAATTTTGCTATCTATGATGCTTTGGCCGGCTCGCGCCTGAATCTTTTCGAATATTCGTTCTGCAGAATCAAAATCAAATTTTAAGAGATCAAAATCCAGGCCCATAAAATGGCCCGTAACATTCCAGGCATGAAGATAAGCCGCCTCATCTGCAGAAGAAAGCTTTAAGCCGAGGCGCCGCATACTTCTAATAAAAACATAGTTAAAAGTTAGTAGAGTATAGGCCATTTCTTCTTGGTTGCAGGGTAATCCCTTGTTCTGAAAATCCCAACCCGCACTTGTTAATGCTTCAAACATTCCTTTGGGTGGACCACCTAAGGCCAGAGGCTCAACGCGCTCAAGGCCCTCTGGGTTTATATCTGTTTTTAGAAGTGCAGGGTCGCCCCGAAGGATCAGGTACCGAATCAAAGCATGAATTAAGCGAGCTCTTAAGGTCAGCACAACGCCAATTCCGTCTTTAGAAGTTTGTCCTCCTGGAAGAAGAACCGAAAGAATCATCGTTGCCGTCGCGCGAATGCGCTGCTCGGTCGCATTTTCGAGTTGGCCCGTGACGTTTAGCACGCCAGAAATATCGGGAATCAGGTACACTTCTGGAAGACTTGCGCAGAAAAATAATAGGCAGGCTAAAATTCCATGGTCCTGAAATATTTTTTCGGCGCGTTCGATCTTTTTTATATCCGCCCATTCGGGAAGCTCGCGAGCCACACTAAAAAAATCGGAAAGATTTTTTATAAGGCTTGGGTCATAGTTTGAGGAGTTTGGAAGATGGATAAGGTCATCGTTACATCTGAGCTCTCGAATATAACGAATCAACTGATGAACAAGTTCGGCCTTTTTTGACTGAGGCGCCTCAGCGCTTTCCCAGTCGCCCAATATTTTAAATATGGTTTCGTCCGCTAAGGGATCACCTTGGAGGCGTTTTTTATCCAAAAGCAAGTTTAGATCTAACACGCTCTAACCCTTTGCTAATTTTTTTTAAGCCAGTTCCAGTTTTGTGCGCCAATCAGGACGCAAAGTATGGGAATTCCCATTGCGAAGGCAGAAATCGTTCGGGTCTCCATCGGGTAGCCGTACATCATTTGAAAAAGCATCCAGCAAGCGTATATAAAAACAGGAATAAGAGCGTGCCACACAGAGAAGGTCTGTGGAACTTTGGGCTTTTTGCTTGCAAGAAATAGGCGGAAAATAAGCGTAATCAAGAATGAAACTCCAAGCCAGCCAAAAAATCCGTGAATAGTTTGGCCAAACCACCAACCATCTGTTTCGGTCATAATCCATGCCTTGACGACATAAACCATATAGGGATCTGCCGCGAGATCGTAAGCAGTCACGAGCATGGCGACGAAAAAAGACATCTGAATGTGATTCCACAGACTTGTCGATGAATCGACAGGGTTTCGCCAGATCATCAGGTTGGCCATAACGTAGGCGATATAGACTAAATTAAACCACATAAAGGGGATGACGATGGGGATTCCTAAGATCTGCGGAGTCAAAACATCCGTAAAGTAATAGCCACCAAAAACCCATCCGGTCCGGGTTCCGACAAATTCGGCGATGAATCCCACGATTAAAGAGATAAGTATAAAAACCGAACTCTCTTTAAAGCCAAATAAGTGAGCGGCACTGGCCCAGCAGGTAAAAAACATAATCGCTGAGACAACAAACATCGATGTCGTTGTAATATTTAAACTTGAGATCCCCATGCTCA
>CAYMDP010000080.1:0-6547 GCA_964389375.1 uncultured Pseudobdellovibrionaceae bacterium
ATCAGCCCAATTTAACTTTAAGGCGTCTCCTTCAACAACCTTAAGACCTCGCCCTCTCCAGTACTCGGAAAGCTTGGAATCAAGTTCCAACAGAGTCAAATCCTGATCCAGCTTTGACAGTCCTTCGGTCAAAGCTCCTAAACCCGGACCGATTTCAAAAATGCGACCCTCTGAAAGAGTTTTTGTTCTTTCGATAATTTGTTCGATCACTCTTGGGCTGACCAAAAAATTTTGGCCAAGACTTTTTTTGGGTTGAATCCCCAGAAACTGCATCTTGTCTTTTAAATCTTGAATCAAACTCATCGCGACCTTAAGGAATTTAAGGCTTGATAATCTTCGGCTAGCGCTCGCGGCGAAGGCCCTAAATCTAAATTGGACCGCTCCCCTTGATTAAGGCGCTGAATTCCAACATAGCCAACCATCGCCGCATTGTCGGTACAATAACGAAGTGGTGGAAGAACGACTTGAAAGCCCTCGACAGAGAGCTCCAGTGCTTTTTCGCGCAGTCGAGAGTTTGCGCTGACCCCACCAGTAATCACTAAGCGAGGAATCTTTAACTCAGTCCCGGCTTTTTTTAGCTTATGGATCAGGACCTCAACAATACTTTCTTGAAAACTTGCGCACAGATTTTCTTTTTCTGCCCGCTTTTGATCCTCGCTCATCGCAGACAAAGTCCTGTGGGCCGCGGTCTTTAAACCCGAAAAACTAAAATTAAGATGATCTTCTTTCATCATACCGCGAGGAAAAGAATACTTCTTTTTGTCTCCGGTTTTTGCCAACTGATCAACCTGCACTCCGCCCGGATAGCCCAATCCCAACATTTTTGCGAACTTATCAAAGGCCTCTCCGGCCGCATCGTCCAGAGTCTGACCCAAAATCTTATAAACTCCCAACTTCTCAGCCAAAAAAAGATGAGTATGCCCACCGCTGACTGCCAAAGCTAAAAACGGAAAATCAAAACCCTTAGGTGGTGTGTGGGTTTTGTCTTTTAAAAAACCCGCCAGCAAATGTCCTTCGATATGATTGACTCCTAAAAATGGAATCCCTCGAGCCATTGCTAAGCTTTTACAAGTGACCACGCCGACCATTAAGGACCCAACCAGTCCGGGTCTTGAAGTCACAGCAAGGCCCCCGATATCAGACCAACTCATCCCGGATTTTTTAAAACACTCCTCAACAAGAGGAAGAATGGCGATCATATGATTGCGACTTGCGACTTCGGGAACGATGCCTCCGAAGGGCTCATGAACCAAATCCTGATTTGCAGAACAAAGAGCTTCGACCTCACCCTCGGAAGATACAATCGCGACAGATGTGTCATCACAACTTGTTTCGATCGCAAGGACTCTGGAAATGAAGTTCACGTCTTTAAGTTCTTCAAGCGAAACTCGGCCTTCTTGGCCTCTTTGCTTTTTGGAAATTTTGCGAGGACTTCTTCGAAGAAGGCCCGTGCCTCGGATTTCATCTTTAATTCTTGAAAGGCCACTCCAATTTTGTAAGTCGCCTCGGCGTAATTTTTGCCTTTAGGATTGTCGTCGCGGTATTTTTGGTAAGAAACAATCGCCTCTTTCCATTCTTTTTTTGTAAACAAAGATTCCGCGAGCTCGAAGCTAGACGGCTCTTTACCCTTACTTAGAGCCGGTTTTTCGTTTTTTTTTAGGTCCTTCAGCTCGTTGCTGACTTCAATCAACTGCATTTCTAATTTTTTGAGCGCTTCTTCGTAAGCCCGAAAACGAGTGTCCCCGTCTTCGCTTCTTTTGGCGGTCTCGTTAGCTGCTGAGAGTTGAGAGAGATGATTTTCGATCAGATCCAACCGACCATTCACTTGGCGAAACTGCCCATCGACTTCTTCAGCCCGAGAGGTCTCTTGCGCGCGTAACTGTTGTTGAGTGACGACGACTTGTTGGGTTTCTTTTCGAGTATCTTTCTCACGAATCGCTTGGCGAGTTTGCAAACAAGCCGTTAAGCCCAAAAGAACGAAACCGAGTAAAGAAATTCTAATCATGGCAAAGCCTCTCCTGTTTGAAAGCGTTTTAGCCGAGTGATATTTTCAGCGCGTTCGGCAAAACGACGGGCTTGAATAAAATTATCACGAGCTAGGGCAAAATCATTCTCTTTAAATGCTTTTTGCCCAGAAAGGTAATGTTGTTCGGCCTTATACCAAAAACCCGAGGCATATTTTGGGGATTCAAATTCTTTAGCCGACTGGATCGCTGTTCGAGCGAGGCTATATTCAGATATGGGCGGAGCGGAGGCGCAGCCGACAAGGGCCGCCCCAATCAGAATTGCTAAACTGAAGAGTTTCAGTGTCTTCGCCAAATGCTCCGACCCCACAAATAAACCTAGTTCAAAAATCTAAAAACTAGTTTGGAAGCGGAACAAAGTTTGCGCGACGGTTTTGCGCGTAAGCTTCTTCGCTTTCAGCGTTTGATATTGGCTTCTCTTTTCCGAAGCTAATAATAGTTAAACGCTTGGGATCAACACCCAAAGAAACCAGGTAATTCTTTACAGAAGTCGCTCGTCGCTCTCCAAGAGCCAAGTTGTACTCAACCGATCCACGGCTGTCACAATGTCCTTCGATCTGAACTGTCACGCCGGCATTTTGACGAATCCAATCTGCATTTTCTGCAAGAGTTTTTCGCGATTGGCTAGAAAGAGCCGCCTGATCGTAATCAAAATTGATTGTCGATAAGCCTTGGATCTTTCCAGAATCACTTCCAAGTCCATCAAAGCTCATATCTCTTGCGCCAATTGAACCATCCGCAGAGACATCACCCGCAGCAACTGAGTCTTCAGCTTTCTTTTTACTTCCACAACCGACACTCAAAACCAAAAAACCAATCGTGAAAACCAGACCTAATTTCTGCAACATTATGATACTCCTTTGTTGGCAACCGACATTTTTAGAAAAACCTGAGCGAAAGTCAATGCTTTGGGGATTGCCGCTTGGCGAAATTCGCCAGCCGAACCCTGCTCCCTTTGAAGGCATTTTATTCCATCATGCAAGTGGCTCAGACTTGCATCTTCAACTCGAAATGCATCTTTCACAAAAAAGGAGATTTTATGCAAAGTCTAAATCGTGTCTACCTTATCGGCCATCTTGGTCAACAACCAGAGCTTAGAACCTCTCGTTCCGGTCGCCCATTTACATTTTTAAGTCTTGCCACAAATCGACGCTGGAAAGACGAAAGCGAGCAATGGCAAGAGCGAACGGATTGGCATTCGGTTACTGTTTGGGGCCGGGACGCAGAATTGTGCACAAAGCATTTAGATAAAGGTCATCCCGTTTTTGTCGAAGCCTCGCTTCGCACCTACATCCCGGCGGATTCTGATCAGAACTCTGAGCCCAAGCGTCCACAACTTCGGCTGACGGCGGACCGTGTGCGATTTTTTTCGAGTTCGAATAAAGCTGAGTCCTTCGAGTCTCTTGACAATTAGCTGAAGTTCCGTGACGATTATGCTGTGGCGCGTCCCTGACTGCGCCAGAGCATCGACTCAATATGAAGGGGAATCGTCATGGACAAACTCCAGTGGATTAAGGATTTAGTCATTGCTGAACAGCAAATGGAAGATTCCGGTCTTGTTGATATGTCTGCGGGCTTTGACCCCCAGACGGAGTTGATGGAGGCCACAGTCGAATACTTGCTTGATTTAAAAACCGCTTTTGTCGAAGCGGCGTCTGCGTTTAATCAGGTCAAGGGCTCTGCGATCGGCAACCTCAAGATTTATGGAATTTCAAAAACTGATGCAGATTTTATGTTGTTTCGAAATGGACATAAACTCATCTTTTCGATGAAAAATCCCGGACTCATCACCATTTCAATGAATTCAATGACCGCACACTATCTTCCAGGTGTGGACGCGCGCCCGACGGGAGAAAGCCAGGTTGATATGCTAAAGTCTCGCTGGGGTGCTTTTGGTGAGCTTTCGTGGACCTATAACGAACAAACAGTTCGGATCGATAGCCTGGTGCGCTTTTACATGAGTCGCTTTGTCAGAGACTCCGCCAAGTAGGTCTTCCACCGATTCAGCAGAAGTCTAAACAGAGACGCTTAAGCCTTTACCATTTCTATTTGATAGCAGCTGAAAGCCGAGAGGTCTTAATCGAATCACCTTAAGATTAATTTTTTGCCCAAGGGCGAAAAGGTCCGGGGTTTTATTCGAAACTCGAATTAAGTCCCCCTGAAAGTTCACAATCAGATCATGGCCCGCCGCAAGTTCGACCACTTCGGCCGAGACCAGGTCTCCAATTTTAAGACGACTTAAAACGAACTTCACAAAGATTTAGCCTAGCCCAGATTGTCGTTCATATCGATCCGTGGAAATCGCACGGGGCGCACTTCGGGATTTGGATTTTTTGGTTTTAAAACAAATGGATTTGTCGATGCAGGAGCCGCTGCGGTTCCGATAGCGGCCAGATTCAAAGCCTGATGCGCTTGAGTCGGTCGTGCCGACTGCGGAGCCGGAGTCGCCGCCGCCTGCACTTGCGGTAGAACTGGCGATGGCGCGGGCTGAATGATCTGTGGTGGCTGGAATACCTCTGCCTCTAATACGGGACGAGGTTGTTCAATTTTTAGCTCTTGATCCTGAGCACTCACATCGGAATTTTTTCGATCCTGCAAAAATTCACCGGCAGAGCTGACAATTTTATTTGTCATTTTCTTTGCTAAGTTAACAAGTTGGCTTGGAGCTTCAATTTTAATTTTATCAATCTTTAGCTCTTCTTGATCAAGGCGTCTTTGCTCTTTATCAAAAGTTTCGCAAACGTTTCTAAATTCATCGCCCAGTTTTTTTAGATTTTCGTATTCTTCGCGCGGAGGTTCGAAATTAGGATAAAGTTCTTTCGGACGCTCAAGCGCTGGACTGTCTTCAACCATCATTTGCTCGGGCATCGAAAATTCAAGGGCGCCTTCAGCTTCTAATTCGGACTTTGCCCACTCGGGAAGTTGCTCATCATCAAACATCAACTGCTCTTGGTTGACCTTTGCAATGAACGCCAACTGTTCGCGCGGAAGATCGACGGCTTCAGCAATTTCATCTAAACTAGATCCACCGTGAGCCATTCGAGCGGCCTTGACGTATTTAATTGTATTTTGTCTTTCGATAATTTCCTGATGAGGAATTTTGTCCTGAAAAATTTCGGCCACTTCTAAGCTTTTATGCATCGATTGATCCACAAGCTGCATTTGTTTTTCTGCATCAAAGATTTTCGTCTGAAGCAGACGGGTCTTTTGATCTAAAAGATTTGTCAGCTGCTTAACCTGAAGATCGGTTCGATCCGACAGATCTTCGAGAACAGAAATTTTACTTTGTAAAAGTTGAAGTCCTCGGCTTAAACGAGGATCTTCTTTTGGAGGTCTGCGAAAGCGAAGCCACAATACGGCGAGACCGAGACCTAAAAACAAATTCACCGCAATCTGCAAAACGTACCAAAAACTCACCTCGGACCTCCCATGGTCAACTGAAGGGCCGAAAAAATCCATGTAGACCCTCTTTATATATTGTAGGAAAGCCTGACTTTCGCCGCAATACGACAAAAGTCGCGTTCGCAGCGAGTACTCAGACTAAGGTCGGGCTTTTGCTGTCTATAAATAAAAAATTGATAAAGGACCAGGCTGCTTGGGAAAGCCCGCCTGGACCTTAGGCCTAGATCTTCGGGGCTTAGAGCCAGAACTTTAAGGCTGCTGCAAAATTTAAAGCCGAGAAACTGTCTAGGTCCGCAGCTCCGGTTTTTTTCTCGCCTTCGACGCGCATCCAGCCCGCCTCAAGTCCTAGGGAAAAATTTTCCGCTAAGAAATGGTCATAACCAAAAAGAATTCCGTAAGACATTGGGCTGTAATTCGTATTTCCCAATTTTACTTTCGAAATCCCCGCGCGAACGGCAACAAAGGCGCCCTCGGCGACTCCTTCAAAGTGAAAGCTTCCTTCGATTCCATACAGGTCATAATTAAAATCGAAATCGGCAGCTCCGTTAGATTCTTCTTTCGAAGAACTTAAAAAATATCCACCCAAGCCAAACTCTCCGTCCAAGCGCGCACCACCAATAATTCCGAACACGGGCCTAGAGCTTGTGTCGTCTGCATCGGGAACACTCATTCCACCTAAGACTCCAACATAACCTTTTGCTTGGGCCCAAGAAGGTGTCGTCAGCAGAGTAAACATTGAAAGCATCAGACCAGTCGCAAAACGCAAAACAGATTTTTTCATATCCGAACTCCTTTGATTTTTTTATGACTTCACGAATTGACTTAATCGCTGAAATGCTTCTTTCATACGCTCTTCTTCCAAAACAAAACTCATTCTTAAATATCCATCCATTCCAAATTCGACCCCAGGAACAACCGCCACTTGATGTTGCTCTAGATAAGCTTCGGCAAAATCTTTAGAGTTTTGGATCAATTTGCCACCAAGTTTTTTTCCAAAATAACTCGAGATGTCCGGCCAGATATAAAATGCACCCTGCGGAGAAGTCACTCGAACTCCTGCGATGTCTTGAAGAGAACGAAAGGCCAAATCTCTTTTTTTAAGTAGAACTTGATTCGCTTTG
>CAYMDP010000081.1:0-5979 GCA_964389375.1 uncultured Pseudobdellovibrionaceae bacterium
GGGCTGAAGGACTCGAACCTTCGATCCTCCGGTTATGAGCCGGATGCTTTAACCAGCTAAGCTAAGCCCCCTCTGGGAAGGATCGTTTTCTTTAGTTGTTGTCCATGAAGGTCTTAAGCTTTGTCGACCGGCTGGGGTGACGAAGTTTTCTTAAGGCCTTGGCTTCAATTTGACGAATTCGCTCTCTGGTTACGTTAAAGTCTTGTCCCACTTCTTCTAGAGTGTGATCGCTTTCTTCACCGATACCAAAACGCATGCGAAGAACTTTTTCTTCTCGCGCCGTCAAGGTTGATAGAACTCTTCGAGTTTGTTCAGCCAAATTTAAATTCACAATCGCTTCTGAAGGATTGATGACCTTTTTGTCTTCGATAAAATCCCCAAGGTGCGAATCTTCTTCTTCACCAACAGGAGTCTCTAGACTGATTGGCTCTTTTGCGATCTTAAGAACCTTTCTGACTTTATCCACAGGCATATCCATCTTCTCGGCGATCTCTTCAGGAGTGGGCTCACGGCCTAGCTCTTGAATTAAATAACGAGAAGTTCGAACTAGCTTATTGATCGTTTCGATCATATGCACAGGAATACGGATCGTGCGCGCCTGATCGGCAATCGCACGCGTGATCGCCTGACGAATCCACCAAGTCGCATAAGTCGAAAACTTATATCCACGACGATACTCAAACTTATCCACAGCCTTCATCAAACCGATGTTTCCTTCTTGAATTAAATCCAAGAACTGAAGACCACGGTTTGTGTACTTCTTGGCGATCGAGACCACCAAGCGAAGGTTCGCTTCAACGAGTTCAGACTTCGCGCGATCGGCTTGTCTTTCACCCTTCCAAATGGCGGTGTAAGTGTCACGAATCCACTCGAAGGACATGTCGGTTTCTTGATCGAGTCTTTGAAGACGCTCTTGCGCATCCACGGCTTTTCCATGAAAAGCTCTTAAGGCGTTAAAGTTTAAACCGGTCTCGCGAGTAAAACGGGTCAACTCAACATCACTGCCTTCAACCAACTTAAAGCGAGCCTGAATTGCTGGAACATCTTTAGAGAAAGTCTTTTCAACAGCCTCTTTAACTCGCTTGCGCAAGCCAGACATTCTAGAAACCAAGTTTTTAAACTTAATCACGATGCGGTTGATGGTCTTACGATTAAAGTTAATGGATTCAAACTTATCCATTAAACCCCGGTTCATCTCGATCAATTGCTTTTCGGCCTCAGCAGCCTTTGCACTTCCAGATGGAGAGGTCTTTAGATCAGAAAACACTTGAGCGGCTTGTTTTTGATAGCGCTTCACATGTCCGATCAGCTCATGAATCTTTTCGATATATTCTTGTTCGTCGTATTGAGTCTCTTCGTCCTCTAAACCACGAAAGATGGCCTTTACTTTAATTCGGCCTTCTTCAAGACGTTTACCAAGCTGAATAATTTCGTTGGTTCCAATGGGCGACATTAAAATCGCGCGAACGATTTCTCGCTCCCCGTCTTCAATACGGCGGGCGATCTCAACTTCACCTTCACGGGTTAAAAGAGAGACACTTCCCATCTTGCGCAGGTAAAGACGTACGGGGTCGTTACTACGCGCATCTGTTTCGACTTCTTCGTCTTCATCTTTTTCAGCTTCTTTATCTGGATCGGCCAAAAAGAAGGCTTCTTCATCATCTTCTTTCTTATTTTCTGACGCATCTGTAAAAGTTACACCGGCGTTCTCGAGCGCTTGCATAAATGAGTCCAAAGCTGGAGCCGCGATAATTTCGGCTGGCAAAAGCTCGTTGATCTCTTCAATAGAAATTGCTTCGCGCTCTTTAGCGATCTTGATAAACCGCTGAATTTCTTCCTTAATCACAGCCAACTGCTGCTCGAGAGAGAGTTCTTTTGGCGCGGAATCAGAATCTTTTTTTAGGTCTTTTTTACTCATGCGTATTTGCTCCAAAGAGATTTAAGAGGGCTCAGGGTCTCGAGTTAATGAACGACGAACTTTTTGTATATTCATAATCTGTTCCAATTTCTGTAACTGCTCTTCGGAGGACTCTCCGCGCAGACTTGCGACTAACTCTTTCGTTTGAAGACGAATGGCAGACTCGCGAATGCGTCGAATACAATCTTCGATCAACTTTTTGGCCCCCCCGGGCGTGAGATCACTGAGCGGTTTTTGCAGATACATCGTCAGCACATTAGAGGGCTCGACTTCCGCCACCAACAAAGCGGTTAAATTATCAAATTTACTTGGCATTTGTCTATAGAGTTCCTCGGCGCGCAAGAAGATTTCGCGGATCCCTAAATTGGTTATCTGGGGAACGACTTCACTTTGCCAAACATGTTTAAAATACTCCTCGCGCATCAAGGCGACATTTAATAGCTCAAGCTCAGCTCGCGGAGGTTTTGCGACCTTAATAATCGACCGACCTGTTGCAGTTTCGGCTTCTTTTGGCACGGGCTTTGATTCCTGTGGGCTTCCAAAGCTCGCCATAGGCTGACCTTTGGAGCTTGCTGAACCTTGGGGCCCCTGGGGGCGAGAGGTCGCAGCCGCCCCTGCGCCGCCCGCAGATGGGCCACTCGCTTGGGCTTGAGCCAATGTCGCAAAGGCTTTCGACAAAGCCCCTTTTGCCCAATTTTTTTCTGCTCCAAACATATCGCACAACCACTCTGAATAAAGAGTCTTAAGCCGAGAATCTGGAATGACCGCCAATACCGGCGCCAGATCGTCAATAAGTGCTATTCGAGATGAAGCTCCAGAGCTAAGGCCCTGAAACTTGGCTTTCATAATTAAGACAAACAACTCCGGCGCATCGTTTAATATTTTTTTTAAGGCCTCGGGTCCTCGCTGAACTAAGAAGTCATCGGGATCAAGGCCCTCGGGCAAAGTCAGACCACGGGGGAACAGCCCTTGTGCCAGCAATATCGGAAGGCTGCGCTCGGCGGCCATCTGACCAGCACTGTCCCCATCAAAAAGAATGAATATATTTTTGGTATACCGCTTTAAGAGTTTTGCGTGATCTGGCGTTAGGGCTGTACCGAGAGAGGCGACCACATTGGTAAATCCAGCCTGATAAAGGGCTAAAAAATCCATATAGCCTTCGACAACAATCACAGCATCGGCGGCCCTAATAAATTTTGCAGTTTCATCAAGGCCGTAAAAAACCTTTCCCTTATGAAAAACTTCCGAATCTGAACTGTTTCGGTATTTCGGCAGCTCATCGCCAAGAACTCTTCCGCCAAAACCAACAGCATTTCCCATAGGAGAATGAATCGGAAACATTAAACGATCTCTGAAGACATCGTAAAAACCATTTCCGCCCTGTCTGGCTTTTACTAAACCAAGTTCGGCCGCAACAGGCATCGGAGCGCCCTTAGAACTTAAAACTTGAGCAAGACCCTCCCACTCGGAAGGGGCATAACCAATTTTAAATTTCTCGAGGACTTCGGCATTTAATTTTCGTTTTTCAACGTACTGACTGACCGGATGGCTTTTGGCAAGTTTTGCGAGCTGGGATTGATAAAACTGAACCGCGATGGCGTTGATCTTCCACATTGTTTTTTGTTTGTCACGATCGGTGTTGGCTCGCGGACGACTATCGATAGGCTCTTTAGGAATTGAGATCGCCGCTTTTTCGGCCAAGAATTCAACGGATTCAGGAAATGAAAGGCCCCGGTAATTTTGCAAAAAGCTATAAATATTGCCCGAGGCACCACAACCAAAGCAGTGGTAGAGTTGTTTTTCTTCAGAGACAGAAAAGCTGGGGCTTCTTTCGTTATGAAATGGGCAAAGTCCAGACAGGCCCGATCCCGCACGCTTTAATTGCACGTGCTGAGAAATCACATCGACGATGTTATTCGCCTCTCTGACTTTTTCAATAAATTCAGGACTAAATCTCATCCCTTGGCCCACCCCTGCGCCTTTTCTAAACAGCCGATCTCATCGGCCCACCTAATCAGCCTATCAAAACAATTATGGGAAGGACGAGCCTACCCAATACCTTTTAAAAACTAAGTTAGTTTCGCTTTGACCACTTCAGAAACAGTTCTTCCATCTGCCGCACCACCGGTGCGAAGTTGGACCTCTTTCATGACGGCGCCCATGTCTTTCATGGATGTCGCTCCAAGAGCGGCCTTCACTTCAGAGACGATCTGCTCAATCTGTTCGCGCCCAAGCTGAGGGGGCAAGTATTCTTGAATAACGGCCAGTTCTTGCTTTTCTTTATCGGCAAGATCTTGGCGCGCGGCTTTTTCGTATTGCTCGATAGAATCTTGGCGCTGCTTCACCATTTTGCGAATCACACCAATGATTTCTTGGTCGTCAATCGCGTTGGGTCTAAGCTCGATTTCTCGATTCTTAACGGCCGCTTGAAGAAAGCGAATCGCGCTAAGGCGATCCGCTTGTTTGCTTTTCATTGCTTCTTTGATGTCGCTTAAAAGCTTTTCTTTTAGACTCATAAATTGGGAACCCTCAAAAAACGTCGAAGAGTTTAGAAACCTTTTTTAGATTTTTTCAATAGACGCTTACGAGCGGCTATCGATTTTTTCTTTGCTCTAACGCTTGGTTTTTCGAAGTGCTCTCGCTTCTTAACTTCGGAAAGGATGCCTGCTTTTTCACAGGATTTCTTGAAACGACGGAAGGCTTGTTCGAATCCTTCACTGTCTCTAATTCTAATTACTGCCACAAAAACTCACCATCCTTCCAAGGGCTCTAAAAAAACGAAGCTACAGACCTAACAAAAAATATGGGTGTTGACAATTTTTAAGGCATCAAGGATAGCAATTTAGGCATTTGGCCTTTGGCGTTAAGTAATTGGATTTAGATAGGCTTATATGAACTCAAGTCCCGAAAATGACCTTCACTTTATGAAGCTGGCCTTAAACGAAGCCCGCAAGGCTGAAGAGCGCGGCGAGGTCCCCGTGGGGGCTGTTTTAGTGCTTGATGGCGAAGTCATCGCCGCCTCGGGCAATGGTAAGGAGGCCTCAGGCCTTGCGACCCACCATGCGGAAATCTTGGTTCTTGAGGAGGCCTCAAGGCGCCTTAAGCGCTGGAGGCTTTCGGATTGTGAGCTGTATGTCAGCCTCGAACCTTGTGCCATGTGCGCCGGAGCCTTGGTTCAGGCCCGGCTAAAGCGCTTGGTTTTTGGAGCCTTTGACCCCAAGGCTGGGGCCGTAAAGTCCCTTTATCAATTGCTTTCGGACCCTCGATTCAACCACCAAGCCGAAGTTTTGGGTGGAGTGATGCAGGAGGAATGCGGGCAAATATTAAGTGAGTTTTTTAAAAAAAGGCGCGCTGAAAAGTAGGCCTTTTCGTCCCACAATTTCATTTTTTTCATTTTCGAAATTCGGTTGGCTTTAGAATTGCTTAAGTATTTTGTCGAATTCAATTTGTTCGGCTGAGAGGCCTTGAGGAGCTTAGAGATGTTAAAAATCCTTGGAAAAATTATAGCCCTGACCATGATTCTAACAGCAGGAGCTGCATTTGCAAACGCGTCAGATCTAAATTTGGAATTTCCAATTTTTGTTGAAGGCCCCTCCCCCTCACCGGATTTTATCGATACCAGTTTTTCGGATTCAATTCGGACCTGTCGGGCTGTCGCTCGAGTTCAGGTTAGAAACCTAGAAGAAAAAGGAATTCAGGTCACAAGCCAAGCTTGTGATTATGACTCTAACCACTCTATGCCCGAAATGGGAATGTATGCCTTTACTGTTAAGATCACCGCAAAAGGTCAGCCTGAGACTGCGTGTGCGGCAATGACGATCAAAGCGGACAGCTGCAGTAAGTAACTCACGCCCAAGAGGTTGGGGGAAATCCAAATCCATTCTCCAACGGGCCTCCCCTGCTTTTGCGCCTAGACAGCATGAATCCAGAATGCTAGGTCTTTTTAAAGTTAAGCCAATCTAAATATTGCGGAGAGGTGGGTGAGTGGCTGAAACCGCACGCTTGGAAAGCGTGTAGACCTTAATCGGTCTCGAGAGTTCGAATCTCTCCTTCTCCGCCAA
>CAYMDP010000082.1:0-5089 GCA_964389375.1 uncultured Pseudobdellovibrionaceae bacterium
AAGCTCCAAAAGACTTGCATAGATCTGAGTGGGGTGCCGAGCGATATAGGGAATCCCCAAAGCCTTATGCGCCGTAAAGTAGACTCCCCAGGGCCAATCACAAAGCCGCCCATAGCAGCAGCCATTTAAAAAACAAGCAAGTCGTCCCAGTGCATAGCCTAAGGCAATGACTGGTGCGAAAAGATCAAGCCAAGGAAGCAGAGGCATATTTTTGATACGCAGCCAAAATGCGCCGGCCACAAAGCCACCGATAAAGCCGCCGTAAAAAACGAAGCCCCCATTCCAAACACGAAATATTTCTAAGGGCTGATCCAAATAGTAAGAGGGCTCTTCGATCAGCACATGGGCAAGGCGTGCCCCAATAAGGCTTCCAAGCATAATGGCCTTACAGACATCTAAGGCAAGGCTCCCTGAAAAAGAGCGCTTCTCGGCTCGCCGGAGAACCCAAAACAGACTGCCGGTAAAAATAAAGCTGATCAGTAAAAGGTAGGTGGGAAGGTAAATCGGTCCAAGAGGGATAAGGGGTAGCAATCAAGCGCCCTTAAGCCGAGCCACACGACGCTCTTCACGCCACTGGACAAAAATCAACCATCCTAAAATTGCAGATCCACAGACGATTGCAGAGTCTGCGATGTTAAAGGCAGGGTAGGTGTAGATGTCTTTCCAGTGAAAATCTAAAAAATCTACGACATAACCAAAGCGCAGGCGGTCGATGTAGTTGCCAAGGGCCCCGCCAAAAATAGAAGACAAAGCGAAGACCTGAATGCGATCTGTATTCGAAACTCCGCGAAGAATAAAAAAGATTATTGTTATTGCCGCTGGTGGCATCACCAGAAAAAAGCCTTTTCTTAATGTTTCTACGAACTCAATGCTTAAAGAAAAAAGTCCAAAGACACTTAAGTCCCCTTCAGTGGCCCGAAGAATTCCAAAGGCGGCCCCAGTATTTCGCACATAAGTAATGTGAAAAAAATCTTGGATTACTGGCAAGGATTCGCCCAAACGGAATTGGGTGTGAATATAAATTTTGGTGGCTTGATCCAGGGCGACGATGGCTCCCGTAAGAAGCATTAAAAAAATATATTTTCTATCGATATTCATTTCAATGCCTCAGTGCATTTCGGACAGACGCCGGGGAATTTTTCTTCTTTGCCAATTTCGAGGCTATAGTGCCAACAGCGCACACATTTTTCTCCAGAGGCTTTCTCTGCATTCACCTTAAGCTGATCTCCCGCGAGAAGTTTAATTTCAGAGACGATCAGCAATTCTCTCAGGTCCTTGCCGAAATCTTCAAGTTTTTTCTTTAATGCAGGTGGAGCTGTGATCGAAACGCAGGCATCAAGACTGGATCCAATCACTTTTTCTCTGCGAAGGTCTTCTAGAACTTTAGAGGACTGCGAGCGAACCTCTAGCAACTCTGAAAACAGCTCTAGCAAGCCCTCTTCCTTCCAATCTGGATTCACTTTTGGAAAATGAGTCAGAAAAACACTGTCTGCTTTTGGCCCCGGAATAAATTCATAGGTCTCTTCTGCCAGAAAAGAAGTCAAAGGCGCCATCATGCCGCAAAGGCGGTGAAGCAAATGGTAAAGCACCGTTTGAGAAGACTTGCGTGCGCGTCCATCGGACTTCCAGGTGTAAAGCCGATCTTTTAAGGTATCCAGATAAATGGCAGATAAATCCACAGTAAAGAAATTGTTCAGCGCATGATAGACCTTAAAAAATTCGTAGCGTTCAAAAGCTTCACTGACCTTTGCATTGACTTCATTCAAGCGTAAGAGGGCCCAACGATCGAGGGCTGGCATATCTTTAAAAGCGACTAAGTCTTTCTCGGGATTAAAATCGTGAAGATTTCCTAACAAAAAGCGCATGGTATTTCTGAATCTTCGATAGGCTTCAGAAATACGCTGAAACATTTCATCACCTACGGTGACATCATCGCCGTAATCTTCATGAGCGACCCAAAGACGCAATATTTCGGCTCCGAACTTTTCGATGATCTTTGCAGGATCAATGACGTTGCCTTGGCTTTTACTCATTTTATGCCCTTGAGCATCGTTGACGAAGCCATGGGTGATCAAAGCCTTAAAAGGACTTTGGCCATTGGCTGCAATGGAAGAAATTAAACTGGTCTGAAACCAGCCACGGTGTTGATCGCTTCCTTCTAAATAAACATCGGCGGGAAAGGCCATGCCTTTGCGCTTTTTTTGCACGGCCGAGTGGCACACGCCACTATCAAACCACACATCTAGAATATCTTTGCCCTTATCAAATTCAGTATGTCCACAAGCCGAGCATTTCTGGTTTCCAATAAGTTCTTTAACAGATCTTGAGTGGTAGGCCTCTAGTCCTTCTTTAGAGCTTTCCATCAGGTCGGCAATCTTGTCCATAAGGTCGGCTGAGGCCAAAGCTTCACCACAAGACTGACAATAGAAAACTGGAATCGGCACACCCCAGATTCTTTGGCGACTTAAACACCAGTCGGGGCTATTAGAGATCATCGATATCAAACGTTGGCTTCCCCATTTTGGAAAAAACTGAATTTCTGATTCGGCCGTATCAATTGCGGTTTTGCGCACCGGAAATTTTTCGTCGTCCATACGAACGAACCACTGAGGCGTTGCTCTAAAAATCAATGGCGTCTTTGATCTAGGGTTGTGGGGATAGCTATGGACGATCTCTTTATGAAATAGAAGGTGACCGGAGTTTTGCATCTTCTCAACCAGCAACTTATTGGCTTTCCAGATATGAACACCTTCATACTCAGCAAACTCACTTGTATATTTTCCGCCACCATCAACAGGACTGTGGACAGGAAGTCCATACTTCATACCGATGACATAATTGTCCAGTCCATGACCGGGAGCCGTGTGAACGCAACCCGTTCCAGCTTCGGAAGTCACGTGATCGCCAATCATAATCAAAGAGTCCCGGTCTAAAAAGGGGTGCCTT
Source organism: uncultured Pseudobdellovibrionaceae bacterium (assembly GCA_964389375.1). Taxonomy (GTDB): domain Bacteria; phylum Bdellovibrionota; class Bdellovibrionia; order Bdellovibrionales; family UBA1609; genus CAYMDP01. The sequence continues at coordinate 2,947 of CAYMDP010000082.1, forward strand.
GCATTCATGCGATCAAAAACACTTCCTTTAAAAGTTGAAATTGGATTTGAAAACTGAAGTCCAGTATCTTTTTCTATGGCCTCTTTAAGAGCCGTTGCGAAAATCAAAATTTCATCTTGATGCTCGAAAAGCCCATATTCAAAATCTGGATTCAAAGAGATTCCGTGATTTGCAGGAATTGTCCAAGGAGTCGTCGTCCAGATGACAAAGCTTGTCGCTTTTTTGGGACTCCCGAGAGCCGCCAATGTTTTTTTATCGGTGACGTTAAATTTTAAATAGATCGAGGGACTTTTGTGATCACGGTATTCGATCTCTGCCGCGGCTAAGGCCGTTTGAAGTGTCGGGCACCAGTAAACCGGTTTTTCACCACGAAACAAAACCCCTTTACGTAAAATCTGGGCAAGCACTCGAATTTCTTCGGCCTCGTATTCTGCATGAAGAGTCAGATAGGGATTGTCCCAATCCGCTAAAACTCCAAGCCGAACAAATTGTTTTTTTTGCTCTTCCACCCAGTGCAAAGCTTCTTTTCTGCAAAGAGCCCGGACCTCTTGGTCGGATAGATCTTTTCTTTTGTCTCCAAGCTGAGTGGTCACTTTCAACTCGATCGGAAGGCCGTGGCAATCCCAACCTGGAATAAACTGAGCTTCACAGCCACTCATGTTTTTATATTTGATCACCATGTCTTTTAAAACTTTGTTTAAAACATGGCCCACATGAAGATTGCCGTTGGCGTAAGGAGGGCCGTCGGGCATGACAAAAAGTTTTTTACCCGATCCCTCGCCGCTCATTTTTTGGTAGGTCTTCTGACTTTTCCATTTTTCGATTCGTTGAGGTTCCGTTTTGGGAAGCTCACCTCTCATCGGAAAGGCCGTTTGAGGAAGCAAGATTGTATCTTTATAATCGGGCAGATCGGGCTTATTCACCTATGGACCTCGAGGAGATTGTAAGAGTCAAAACTATGGGGAGCGGGGCGAGCTGTCAAGGCTCTGTGCCCGGAATTAGGCCGTAAAATCAAGACCTGAAGCCCTGGGAATTAGCGAACTTGCGGTAAACTGGTTTTCAGTTTTTCGAGTCCCAGTTGGACCAACACCCTCAAGGCATCCGACTCGGATCCCAGATTCAATCTTTCTTGAGCCTCTCGAAGAGAGTTGAGGGTGCGGGTATCAAAGACCAGCCCTTGCGGAATGGGTGCAGGGGCGGGTCTCTGCAGAGTTGGAGGCGGCTCTTCCATGCGCACAGGCTGTTCCATCGGCTCTTGTGGGGGGGCAATGGGTGGCGCTGTCACTTCAGAGGAAGAGGGCTCGAACTCTTTAAAAGCTTCAGACAAACTTTTTAGGTCCTCGCGAAAGGCTTCGGCACTTGGTGAGGCTTCATCAATCATCTGCTGACGATTGCGCGAGGGATTTAAATTCTGCCTTCTCGCGTGTAGATAAAGCCCAACCAAACTTTCTGCATCACGCGCACGCTCTTGAACAAGCTTTGGCTGAGTTTTCACCCATTCAAAGGCTTTCACCAAATCACTGCGCGTATAAGCCTGTGGAGGCACAAAAAAACTTCCTGACATAAGTTGAGCAGCCTATGGCAAAAAAAAAATCAGTTCAAACAAGAACAAAACAGGTCTAGATAAAAACTTGAGAATTATATTTTCAGATAAGAATAATGCAGTTTTACTGCAGAAAAAGATTTGACGAGGGAGTTAACCCCAAGCACCTCCACAGCCTATCAACAGAGTTTTCCACATTCCAAAATAATCCTGTCAGAATCTTACTAAGTCAAAAACTCGACTTAGCTGTGGATGAAATCCCTATATTTTAGAGCTGGCTGTAATCTTTGGCGACGATTCCATACTTTTCGAGCTTCCTTAGCAAAGTCTTCTTGGGAATATTCGCATGAAGAGCAGTTTGATTAATCCGGCCCTTAAAGGTCTTAAGGGCTTTTATAATAAACTCTTTCTCAAAGGCCTCTTTGTGTTTATTAAAATCAAGAGCTTCGCCAGCACTGATTGGGCCAAGATCTTCGCCCGCTTCGATGTCATCGAGGCCATCGTCTTGACCATCGGAGGTGTCGATGGCTATTTCTGTAAAACCATCTCTGAAGATATTTAGATCCACTCCAGTGGCCGCCAACATCGACTCTGGAAGAG
>CAYMDP010000083.1:0-4777 GCA_964389375.1 uncultured Pseudobdellovibrionaceae bacterium
CTTTGTCCCGCTCCGTGCCCCTCCCGGCCCCTCATTCTAAAATTTATTTTTTTTTTTATTCCCCCCCCACTTCTGGATGAAACTAAGACTTGTTCTGGGGCCACAGTTGATGGAATCCGTTACAATGCGAATCCGAAGCTACGCCATAATCAATATAGGTTGGCCTACCCATTGGTTATTTTTGAGTTTTCATTTGAAGGGCAGCAAGAGCGTAGCCACCGTTTGAACCATCCACAAAATGCATATGCTGGTTTGAGCTTGCCGACTTCACCATGCAGGTCAAAAGGGCGTGAGAAGAGCGGTGGGTTCCGTAGGAAACCTGACTCTCTGAAGCCATTTTTGCCAAATATTTTTCGATACTCGTAGCCTGTTCTTCAGTGCAGTCGATGACCATTCTAAGAATGTCATCAAACTTTTTAAAATCACTATTCAGTACGAGTTCGTCTTTGTACGTCTGAGGCTTGAATCCCGCAAGATTGACATTAAAATTAAGTAGCAGCCAAGCAATCAAAGAGCGCAAAGTCGCTGAGAAAAATTCTGCCAAAAAAGTCCGATTCCCCTTTAAGAATAGAGCCTCAAACTTTATTGTCTCTGGCGGCCACTTCCACACCAATCGGTCTTTAGAGACCGGAGAGGCCTGATTAAAATCGCTATTCAAGAGAGCGCGCAAGGTCTCCATGACCTGGCCTAAGATCTTATCCTTTTCTTGATTCAACTTTGGCTTCACCAATAAAGAAAGAATGACCCCATGCTTTGAATCGATGGGCTGGATCCGGCAAGAAAGGCCTTCCAAGTTCGGAGGAGTTCGTAGACCGTCCAAGCTTAAAAGCTTTGCGCCATTTTGGTCATTTTTTATCAAATCTTCGGCAAGTGTTAAGCCACCGCCCTTAAACTGTGCGGTATAGTTGCCGGGACTCAGTTGATACTTTCCGACGGTCAGCTCTGCTCCCATTTGATAAAGCGAACTGACAGGAACTAGGCCCAACCTCAACTCTAAGCCAAAATCTTTTTCAGAAAGGGCCTTTAAGTTTAAGAGCTCTTGACTGACCAAATCCAAATCACGGTCCGGGATCAGCATCGTTGCGCCGTCGCCACCAAAAACAAAAGGAAATTCTGTGTGCCCCAAAGCATTTGCGACACAAGTGATGCAGGCGGCGCCCAACATATTCACTTCTTTGTAACGCCCAGCTTGGATGGCTTTTGTGGAGCCCTTGATATCTGTTAAAACAACATTCCATGAATCAGGAACAGGATGAAAATGGCTATTATCGGTGATGCCAGAAAAATCCGAGAAAGATTTTAGATTTCGATAAAATTCTTCGTGCATGTCCATCGCTTCAGATTAAGTGGGATCAGATGGGCCACGAGTCAGGGACTTTAGAAAATCTAATGTTCCTTTTTGGTCTCGCTTCTTTTCGAAGCTTAGCATCAAGTGCTTGCCTAAAAGAAGTCTGGGCGAACAATTCCAGCGAAACTGCTCCCAAAGCACACGCATTTTCACTTCTCGCGGGATATTTTTTATCTTTTTAGGATAAAAAATGATCGGAGCCAGACTAAATAGCAAAATGAAGGGATAAAAAAATGGAAACAACAAAAGCGAGCTGACCCCGATTTGAGTCTTAAACAGCTGCTTGATTTCGAGTCCACTGAAAAGTGCGATGGCCCTTAGTTTTAAAAATGGAATTAAAAAAACGTGGCCAAAATAAAGCTGCTCTTTATTTTTTTCTGAGAACCAAACCCCGTCCAGCTCACTCGGTGCTGCGCGCTTGTAGTATTCACTTTCCACCAAAAACAAAGACAGTCGGGCCCTCAAATGACTAATACTTGGGGTCGTCAGCAGCAAGGTTCCACCGGGTTTTAAAATCCTAGAAAATTCTGACAATACAAACAATTGATCTGGAAAATGCTCTAAGCCCTCTTGACAAATCGCCATATCAAAATGCCCATCTGGATAAGGAAGTCCTTTTGCAATGTCCACTTCCCGGCAGCTTAAGCCCTGCACTTTAAAAAACTCTGGAAATAGATCTGCACTTTCCACATCGGCGCCAAGAGACTTTAATAAGCTGCTGGTTCTTCCGTCTCCGGCTGGGCAGTCTAAGACTTTTTTTCCTTTAAGGTCCGACAGAGTTCTTAAGTGCTGGGCCACATTCGCATGAATGCCGGTCGTCGGAAAATCATTCATTCAGAGTCCGCACCCAATGCAGTTCCGGGGACCGCCTTCATTTCTTCGAATTCTTTTAAAACACTCTTGGTTTTAGGATCCACAGCCACGCCCTGAGGATTTTGAACCGGTTTTGCCCGCGCAGAATCCTTCTTCGCCTTTTCCGCCTCTCTAAAACGCTGAGAATAAATCCGGTACTGATCATTAAACTCTTTCGTCTTAAGTCTTACATCCTCATCGAAGTCTTTCGTTCGAGCGCGAAGCTCTCCTTCGAACTCAGCCCGCTGATCTTTTTGATTCGATAAAAATTCACGTCTTTTCAGATCTTGTTCTGAGTAAAAATTCCGCGTGGTCTCGCGGTCTGGTTTTTCCTTATTGAACTTGGCGCGCTCCTGAGAAAGATTTTTTAAAAATTTATCTCGGTCAGCTCGCTCAGTTTTATTAAAATCCTGACGAAGTTTATTTGTTCGACGTCTAAAGTCTTCTCGCTTTTTTGCAACCTGTCTTTGAAAACGTGTGCGAATAGAATCTGGCTTTTCTTTTACTTCGCCCATTAGGGACATGATCAAAGCCAGCTCATCGTTTGCGACTTTAATTTCTTCAGGGATGTCTTTTCGAAGCTCTTCGAGGTGACTTCGGTCGGCTTTTATCGAGACTTCCCCGCCCAGCTCGGACTCTATTTTTTCGGCCGATAGTCCGGAGGACTTATCCGATAGTCCAGCCGAATTCCCAGACCTCGACGAAGACATCGAGGAACAAGCCGATAAAAAGACCAGAGTCGAAAGAATCAGGCCCCTAGGGAAAAAATTGCCGACAGACAAAAGCTGAGAGTTCATGAAGAAAGCATAGAAGAGCTTCGTAAAAAACTCAATGAAAGATAAACTAATAAAGATGTGGATTAGCAGAAATTGGCGTCAAGCCAGACCAACTCAAGTCGTTCTCGAATCTTCGAACTTTATCGAAAGAGAGTTTCAGATTCGCTATGGAATGCTGGTTTTAGGGGCCGCAATGCTTGGCATGGCACTTACCATTTTTCCCGTGTTTTACTTCGTAAATCAGAACTATCAAATCTTCTCTGATTTAGCCTACGATCAAGCCCCAGAGCTTCTAGACAGTCTTGAGCGCGAGCGTCTTTGGGTCAAGTCGATGCTTTTTGCAAACTTTGTCGCAGTCGTGTTTTTCTTCTCATTTTTAAGCTTCAAATTGACCCACCGAATTGTAGGACCCTTAAAAGTTCTTCGGAATCATGTGCGCAGACTCTCTCGTGGAGACTGGTCTCAACCTAAAGTTCGAATCCGAGAGAACGATGAATTTCATGACTTAATCGATAGCTACAATTACTTCTATGAGTCCTTTAGAACTCAGATTCTTCAAGACCTTGAGCATTTACGACAGATTCAGGTCGATGAAAATGATCGGAACTCACTCAGCACACTTCGGGATATGATCGAGTTAAAGCGCCAACAGATCGGGGCACCGCTCTCTTCAAAAGAGGCGCAGCCTATCTCCTTGATTTCTTCAAACCTCTCTGGATCTCCCGATTCGCGTCGCGTGTCTTAGCAGATTGGCGCTTGTCCCCTTTTTGCTTCCCTCTGACAATCGCAAGCTCAACCTTAGCAATCCCTTTTTTAAAGTAGATTTTTAAGGGCACACAAGTCAGTCCTTTTTCGGTCAATGACGCAAAAAGCTTATCGAGCTGATGACGATGCATCAAAATTTTTCTAAGTCGCTCGGGCTCATGATTATTATAACTGCTAGCATTATAAATATTGATAAAGGCATTCTGCAAAAAAGCTTCATTCCCGCGAAAGGCGATATAAGAATCTTTTAAATTCACCTGAGCATCTCTTAAAGACTTCACTTCGCTCCCGGTCAATACCAAGCCCGCCTCGAAGGTCTCAATGACCTCGTAGTCGAATCTGGCTTTGCGATTGTCTGTGATAATTTTAATCGCCAATCAGGGCCTCATACAGTTGAATAAATTGATCCCGACTTAGTTCTTCGGCTCTAACCCGCGGGTCTAAGCCAAGCTTCGTCAGGGCCTCTTCTATCAAAACTTCAGACTGACTGACAGAACTTAACAAGGCCTTAAGGTTTTTCTTTAAAAACTTACGTCTCTGGGCAAAGGCGGCCTTCACAAAGGACAAAAATTTCTTAGGGTTCTTAAGCCTTTGGGGGCTTATTCTCTTAAAAGTCAAAACTCGACTAGCGATTTGAGGGGGTGGATAAAAATCCTGAGGAGCCGCATTTAACAAGGTCTCGATGTCCCAAAAAGTCTGGGCTACGACAGAAAGCATCCCATAATCAGAGGTCTTTGGAAGGGCCCGAATCCGTTGAGCCACTTCTTTTTGAAACATCAAAATCATCGAATTCAGTTCACTTGGGCCCAAACTTAATTCTATCACTAAGCTTGAAGAAATCTGATAAGGCAAGTTACTGACTAAAAGTGTAGATCTCCCTTCCGTTAAATCAGCCCAATTTAACTTTAAGGCGTCTCCTTCAACAACCTTAAGACCTCGCCCCCTCCAGTATTCTGAAAGTTTTGAATCAAGTTCCAAAAGAGTGAGATCCTGATCAAGCTTTGAAAGCCCTTCGGTCAAAGCGCCTAAACCCGGA
>CAYMDP010000084.1:0-4524 GCA_964389375.1 uncultured Pseudobdellovibrionaceae bacterium
GTTAAAATGTTTGCACCCTCGACCGTAATCGATATCGGAATCCCAATCCAGGCTGTTGCAATCAAGTTGCGTGGTCCCATTGAGATCCCCGCTCCGCCCATGACATCCATTCCGTCTTTAATGGTTTCACGTGCGATTTCAGTCGAATTGTACTTTGCAATCGCCGTACAAACTGGAGGAGAAATGCCTTGATCAAGAGCCGAGAGAACATATTTTCTCATCGCTTCTAACATATAAGAGTTCGCTGCAATTCGAGCCAATGGCTCTTCAACGCCTTCAAACTTTCCAATTGAAAGACCAAACTGTTTACGAATGGTGGCGTGAGCTGAAGTTACGCGTGCAACAAGTTTGCTTCCGCCAGCCGATTGGCCCGGAAGCGAAATTCCTCGACCAGCACCGAGACACTCCATAAGCATTCCCCAGCCGCGTCCTGCACCTGCAAGACCGCCGATGATTGCATCCTCAGCATCCACAACAACATCATGACCTTCCATAGGGCAATTCGGAAACGGAACTCCAAGTGGATCATGTCGATCCCCTAAAACAATTCCTGGCAGATTAGCTGGAACTAACGCACAGGTAATTCCAAGGTTTTCGCCTTTGCCCAATAAATTATCTGGATCGCGCAATTGAAACGCAAGACCAAGCAAAGTTGAAATCGATGCAAGTGTGATCCAACGTTTTCTCCAGGTCAGGCGAATTTTAATTCGACCATCAGTATCTTTAAATAAAACCCCAAGCGAAGTAACAGAACCCGCATCTGATCCGGCCATAGGCTCGGTCAAACCGAAGCAAGGAATCTCAGTTCCATTGGCAAGACGTGGTAGATACTTCTTCTTTTGTGCATCTGTTCCGTAATGACCTAAAAGTTCGGCTGGGCCAAGAGAGTTTGGAACCATGACGTAAATCACAGCGCCTACACTTCGGCTTGAAATCTTTTGGATGACCGCTGAGTGCATTGAGTGAGAGAAACCAAGACCGCCATACTCTTTAGGAATAATCATTCCCAAAAAGCCTTTCTGTTTCATAAAGGTAAATACTTCGTCTGGCATTTTTTTAGTACGCCACATCTTCCAGTCATCAAGCATGGTGCAAAGCTGGTCGACTTCGTTATCTAAAAAGCTTTGCTCTTCAGGACGCAGTTCAGGCCAAGGCTCATTCATTAATTTTTTGAAATCTGGTTTACCCGAAAACAAATCCGCTTCGCGCCAAACTACTCCCGCCTCAAGAGCCGTCCGCTCCGTCTGAGAGATTTTTGGAATGAGCTTTAATGCCTTCATTGTCTTCATCACAATTGATGACACCAGCATTTTTCGAATCGGCGCGATGTTAAACACTACGGCCAAAACCACAAATGCGATCAGCAACGCCGGAGGTGCGGCAAAACCGACCAAAACGACTGCTGTAAAAATGGTCCACAACCATAAAGGTGCGCCTTTGTAGCCCATGATTAAGCCTACAAGCACACTTCCGATAATGGCCCCTAGCCACAACTCTTCGCTTAAGAACAACCCATAAGCGGGACCTAAAAATTCCACGAAAACCTCCTTAAGAACAGATACTACTCAGCTGATTCGTTATATAGCTCAACATATATAGAATACTCCTGGCCTTTTCTCATTTCAATCATTTGATTGAATTTATCAATCTATTGATTGATAATAAAACACTATGACCCGCAAACGGACGAAAGCCACCAGTGCCAAAAAGCCACGCAGAGCAGCGTCTCAAAACAAGACGTCCAGGCCCAAAGATGGCAAAGCGCGGGCAAATCTGATTCAAGCCGCAAAATTTTTATTTGCCCATCAGGGTCTCTCCGGCACTTCTATTCGGGATATCGCCAAGCGGGCTAAGCTTAATTCTTCGTTAATAAGTTACTACTTTAACTCTAAAGAAGGTCTTTACCGCGCCTGCCTACTTGAGATTGGCGAAAGACAACTTGCGATCACCCAAGACATCCTTCAGATCCCCGAGTCCTATGAAGAAATGCGGGTGCGCGGAAAGATGTTTCTAGAAAGCATGTTTAGTCTTTATCTTGAAGACTTGGACGCAGGCTTGATTTTGGTGCGCGAATATGATCGCTCGCAGTCTCGAAACGAGGACGTGTTTCGGCTTACATTTTTAAAGATTTTCGAGCTGACGGTTCAGTTCTTAAAAAAATCTCAAGAAAAAGGCCTTATCGATCAAGATAAGGATGCATTTGTGCTCGCGAGCCTCTTGTTTGGGATTCTCTCGAGCCAAATGCGGATGGATCATCTGAAAGAGCGGACCTTTAAGCGTTCCATTAAAGATAAAGGCGAACGCCAAAAACTGCTTGAGCACATAATTGATCTATTTTTGGTCCGAAGACCCTCTTAAAGAGCCAGAAATTGCCTTAAGCTATTGTCATTCTAAATAAAACTCGACAAAATAAAGTGTGATGAAAACTTATGCGCGAATTCTTGCACTGCTCATGATTTTGGCCAGCTCTGCTTCCGCAGTAGCCTTTACGACCATCGAGTTTGGCTCGCCTTATGATCACTTCACCTTAAAAAAGTCGGGAAATCGCTATCTGTACAAAGATCAGGTGGTCGACCTAGGAGCTTTTAAAGATTTCCTTCCGCTTTTTGTTCAAAGCTTTACCGGAAGCTGCGCTCGAGTAGCCAAGTTGAAACCTGATCTCACCGTTAAACTGAATTCTCAACCGGCGGCGCCAGCTGCAGCTGAAGGCAGCGAGACCACAGAAGCTTCGAGCCTTCCCCCACCTACTCGCCATTTTTATATCCGCGAACGTATCGCGAGTGACGGAAAAAACTGTGCCTCAGTCAGTGGTGAAGGCATTTATTATTTGCCTCTCCACTCCTCTTGGTTTGATAAAAATAAAGCCGCCTCGATTCCAGTTGGTAGCTCTCTGAGTTTAGAAAAAAAAGGCAAAGTCTTCGCTAAAATTAAGAAAACAGAAGACGGCTGGGTCGATGATGCCGAAGATCAATTCCTCAACTGGGAATTTATCGAGGCCTTTATTAATTCGCTCGAGTCATTCGCAGTTGATCTTAGGCTTCACCCGGCGGCCGGTGACAAGAAGGCCTCGTTTGAACTCACCACCCCAACTGAGAGCTACACATTTTATAAAGTCGGCACGAATCTTTGGGGAGCAAAAGGGTCCAAGTCTGGTTGGCTTTTGTCTTCTAAGAGTTGGGCTTTTTGGCAAGGAATGGATGAAAACATTTGGGCCAACCCATTTGAAGCGCAGCTACGAATTGTTTTTGATAAGACAAAGCCCATTGAGGAACGTCAAAGAACTCTAAGTTCACTCGACAACATTTGGAATATGTCGATGAAGCGCTCTTTTCGCCAGCTTTTGCTCGATCCCGAGCAAGATCAAAAATTAAAAGATGTCACTCTTCAAATTCTCAAAAAGAAACCAAGCCTCGAGAATTTAGCGGTCATGATGAAAGCGCTGCAAGAATCACAAAGCCCAGAGTTCCAATCGGACTTGACTAAAGCCCTCCGAGTACGAAACCCTAAGGGTCCTATTCTACAACCTGACGATGAGCCCGAAAAACGGGACGCAACAGTGAAGGTATGGACTCAGTGGTGGCAACAGATCGAGAAGTCTCGCTAAAACAACCCGTCCAAGAAAATCCCCGCAAGCTTTGGTCTTGGGTCTTTTTAGATTGGGCCAACTCTGCTTTTGCGACCACCGTCATGGCAGGATTCTTTCCATTATTTTTTAAGCAGTATTGGAGTCATGGACTTGATGCAAGCCAGAGCACGTTTTTTCTGGGGCTTGCGAATTCGATCTCAAGCTTTGGCTTAGGGCTTATTGCTCCCATCTTAGGATCCATCGCAGATCAAGGCGGGTTTAAAAAATGGATGTTAGGCTTCTTTACTACTGTAGGAGTTCTCTCAACTGCCGGATTATTTTTTGTCGAGCAGGGTGACTACAGTTCTGCCGCCATACTTTTTGCGCTGGGGGCCCTTGGGTTTTACGGCGTTAATATTTTTTACGATGCTTTTTTAGTTCATGTTTCTTCGACTAAAAAGATTCATTTCAATTCGGCGCTTGGTTACTCGGTTGGCTATCTTGGCGGCGGCGTTCTGTTTGCTATCAATGTCTTTATGTTTTTAAAACCTGAAGTTTTTGGTTTAAGTGACGGACCGTCAGCAATTAAAACTTCTTTTTTAACCGTCAGCATTTGGTGGACGATTTTTTCTTTGCCGTTTTTCTTTTTGGTTCCCGAACCTCAAGCCGAAGCTCCTACAAGTAAAGCGGTCCTTCAAGGGTGGAGAGTTTTTATTGGCACCCTAAAGCAAATCTCAAAGTACAAAAGCCTCAGCTTATTTTTGATCGCGTATTTGTTTTATATCGATGGCGTCAACACCACGATTAAAATGGCAGTCGATTATGGCCTATCACTTGGTTTTGCGCCTAAAGATCTCATCACCGCACTCTTAATTGTGCAGTTCATTGGGTTTCCGACAGCTCTTTTTATGGGATACCTCGGAAACAAGATCGGCCCTCGAAAAGGTATTTTTATTTGC
>CAYMDP010000085.1:0-4518 GCA_964389375.1 uncultured Pseudobdellovibrionaceae bacterium
CTAAGAAATGTCCGCCGAAGACTAGTTCCGCAGGTCCGCCCGTAAGGACAATCATCCTATTGAAGCCAAAAGCTGGGAACTATTAAAATAGCCTTATAAAAGTCGGACCGAGGATGTTCGACGGCTGAGGCGGACATTTCTTAGGATTTTCAAAACAAAAAGACACTGAGTATCATAGACCCTAATGCATTGGACCCACCGGCAAGGGCGGGGTATCCTTTGTGTCTAAATTTTCATATATGAGGAGTTTATTTATGGCTATCACGCTACCCCCTCTTCCCTACTCGAATGACGCATTGGCACCTATGATTTCACCAGAGACCATTGAATTTCATTACGGCAAACATCACAAATCCTATGTGGATAAGTTAAACACTTTGATCCCAGGGACTGAGTTCGAAAAATCTTCTCTTGAAGACATTGTTAAAAAATCTTCAGGCGCAATCTTTAATAACGCCGCTCAAATTTGGAACCATACCTTTTACTGGAATGGACTGACCCCAAATGCGAAGGCCGAGCCCACTGGTGATTTGGCTCAAGCGATCATCAGAACTTTTGGTTCTTTTGCTCAGTTTAAGGAAAAGTTCACCAACGCAGCTGTCGGTCAGTTTGGTTCGGGTTGGGCCTGGCTGGTCAAAGATAAAAACGGAAACCTTGCCGTTGAGTCCACGAGCAATGCCGAAAATCCAATGACTCGAGGACTTACACCTTTGATGACTTGTGATGTTTGGGAGCATGCCTACTACATCGATTTCAGAAATTCTCGCCCCAACTACATGGAAACTTACTGGAAATTGGTTAACTGGGATTTCGTTGCGAAAAATTTTAAAGGCTAGCTTTCTTAAGCCTCCACTACTGGGGAAGCCTCTTCTGAGGCTTCTTCAAAGTAGGATTTCACTCGATCTAATCTTTTCTGTAGAATGATTTTCATATCTTCTCTGACCAGTAAATCATCGGCCAGCAAGCCTAGAATTCCAAATGGCAGTCGATAGCTCACAATGTCTGTCACCAAGGTTTCATTATTTCCATGGGTCTCAAACTTTAAAGTGTGCTTCCATAAAGAAAATAGCCCCTCGATCTGTCGGTAACTTAACCGCTGAGCCCTTTGAACTTCCTCGATTTCAATTCGAACCATTTGAGAAAAACTAAAGCGAGTCATCATCATCCGGCACTCGGCATCTTTATGAAGTTGCTCAGGATAAGAAATTAATTCGACCTCAATCGAGTCTTGCAGCTGCGCTGGAAGATTACGAATATCGGTCATATAGTTAAAAACCTGCTGAAGGCTTGCCGGGATCACTTGAGAGACATGAATATGTGACATAGGCCTTAAGTGATACGGCCAGCCCCCATTGCTGCCAATGAATATCGCTTTGCATTATTGATTCCTTCTCGGTTCTTCACTAATCTCTGGCCCTATGTTTCAAGCCATTCCAACTGATTTGCTAAGTGTAAATTCAAAATCCGATGACCCAAGGCTTTGGGGGCAAGTGAAGAGTCAAATGCCTTCAGCCTCAACTGCCTTTTGCCTAGGCGGTTATCCTGACGACGAAGGCATTCAGCTGAATGGTGGCCGAACTGGAGCAAAAGATGCCCCAGATCAAATTCGGCGGATATTCTACCGTATGACTCCTCCACTTTTTTCAAGTGGCGAGCGGACTCAAATATGTGACTTTGGGAATCTTCAGAATTCGGGCTCACTTTTAGATCGACATCAATCGGTACGAAATCAGGTTCTTAAAGTCTTAAATCAGAATCTGCCCTGGGTTGGTCTTGGCGGAGGTCATGATTATGGATTTCCTGACGGGGCTGGCTTTTGTGACTCTTTAAAATCAAGTTCTCATAAACCCTTAGTGATTAACTTTGATGCTCATTTTGATGTGCGCCCGATGGATAAGGGCCCCCACAGCGGAACTCCCTTTTATCGCCTTCTTTCTGAATTTCCAGATCTAGAGCTTTATCAAATTGGAATGCAAAGCCAGTGTAATGCAAAAGCGCATTATGATTGGTGCCGAGAGCGTAGTGTGAAAGTTTTAAGTTTCGACGAACTTGAGGCCTCGGCAGAAAGTTTTGTCTCTGTCATTTTGCGGTTTTTAGAACCCATCTTGGTCAGACCTCGTCCGGTTTTTATTAGTCTTGATATTGATGCCTTTTCATCGGCCTACGCCATGGGCTGCAGCCAGTCTTGGTCCTCAGGATTTACTCCTCGGGATCTATTTCCAGTGCTTCAAACTTTGTTTCGCCGTATGGATGTTAAGGTCCTTGGGATTTACGAAGTCTCTCCCCCACTGGATCAAGACAATAGAACTTCAAAACTTGCGGCTCAGGTTCTTCATCACTTTTACGCTTCAAGGATTTCATCTTGAAAAACGAAGGTCTAATTGGATTTGGCAGTGATAACCATAGCGCTGTTCATCCCGAAATTCTTAAAGGTCTTTTAGAAATTCCTCAGGGCCATGCCCCAAGCTATGGTACGGATGACTTAACTGAGCAAGCCGTACAAGAATTTCGTAAACATTTTGGATCAGACTGTGATGTCCACTTTGTATTTAATGGGACTGCCGCCAATGTCTTGTGCCTAAAAGCACTCACTCAATCCTTCAACTCTGTTTTATGCTCGGATGTTTCTCATTTAAATGTCGATGAGTGTGGGGCCCCTGAAGCCTTGGCTGGCTGTAAACTTATCCCTTTAGCATCTGAGAATGGCAAAATTAGCCCTGAGTCCCTTGACCAGGCCTTGATTCGCTTTGGAGACCAACATTTTTCTCAAGTTAAAGTTTTATCTTTAACTCAGCCCACAGAGCTTGGCACTTGTTACAGCCTTGAAGAATTAAGGGCCTTGATCAAAAAGGCTAAGTCCCATGGATTGAAGATTCACCTAGATGGCGCTCGTCTTGCAAATGCCTGCGTCAGTCTTGATCTTAGTTTTAAAGAAATGGTGACCGATCTTGGAGTGGATGCGCTTTCTTTTGGTGGCACAAAAAATGGTTTGATGGGTGCTGAGGCCGTGATTTTGTTTGGCGAAAGTCGCAATAAGGATTTTAAGTTCTTCCGCAAACAGTTTTTGCAACTCCCCTCGAAGACCAGATATCTTTCGCAACAATTCTTATGTTACTTTAGAAATAGTCTTTGGAAAGAGATTGCACTTCATTCGATAAGGATGGCTCAGGATCTGGCCGCTGGACTGAGTAAATTCGAGTTAGGACCAAAACCTCTATATCCGGTTGAAAGCAACGCCGTCTTTGTAAAGCTAGCAAAAGAATGGGTAAAGCCCCTTCGGGAAAAATATTTCTTTTACATTTGGGACGAAAATGAAACCATCGCGCGCCTGATGACTAGCTTCGATACAAAAAGCAAAGACATTCAAGGCTTCTTGGCCGAAGTGCAAAACCTAATAGATAAAACGAAAGGCTCTTAAAGATGAAGTATCCTCCGGTTCACTATCACGACTACCTAAAACTTGACATGATCATCGGAGCGCAAAGCCCCAGAAGTGTAGAACTTGGAAAACCGGCCCATGACGAGATGCTATTCATCATTACCCATCAAACCTATGAACTTTGGTTTAAACAAATGATTCATGAGCTCGATTCGGTCATCAGTGTTTTTAGTGCGGAGCGTGTCGACGAAAAGTTAATGAACCTAGTGATCTCAAGAATGGGACGTATTGTTGAGATTTTGAAATTACTGAACCAACAAATCACCGTACTTGAGACCATGACTCCACTGGATTTCTTAGAGTTTCGCGACATGCTGTTTCCGGCTTCTGGCTTTCAAAGTTTTCAATTTCGAAGCTTCGAAAATAAATTGGGACTTAAGCGCGAGCAGCGCTTAAAGTACAATTCAGCAGATTATGATAAAAGCTTAAGTCCCGATCAGGCAAAAGCTGCGAAGACTCAAGAAGCTGAAGCCAATCTTTTTGAATGTGTCGAAAAATGGCTTGAGCGCACTCCCTTTTTATCCATGGGTGACTTTGATTTTTGGGAAGCCTACCAAAATGCGGTTTATCAAATGTTCAATGAAGATAAAAAAACCTTAAAGCAGTTAAGCTTTCCGTCTGAAGAAGATCGCCTAAAGGTTTTAAAACAGATCGAGTCCTCAGAGCAAATGTTTAAGGTTCTGTTTGATGAAACTGAGTACAAAAAAGCCCGAGAGAATAAGCATTGGAGACTTTCTCATAAGGCCCTACACGCTGCATTGTTGATTCAGATCTATCGAGATCAACCGATTCTTCAAATGCCCTTTCGATTAATTACTGCGCTATTGGATTTGGACGAGACCCTAACGAGCTGGCGTTATCGTCATGCGCTTATGGCAAAGCGGATGCTAGGCACAAAGATCGGAACTGGCGGATCCAGTGGCGCCGAATACCTTAGACAAAGCACAGAGCAACACAAAGTCTTTTCCGATTTTTTTCAACTGACAACTTTCTTTATCCCTAGATCTGCGCTTCCGCCGCTCCCCAAAGAGGCCGAAAAAAAGCTAGGCTTTCAGCACCAGTAAGAGCAAGAGGTAACA
>CAYMDP010000086.1:0-4446 GCA_964389375.1 uncultured Pseudobdellovibrionaceae bacterium
TGCCTGACAGAAAAAGCTGACCGTCTAAAGTAAATGTTTGAGGGGCATCGTTTAATGCAATGGCCGGGTTAGAAGTTAAACCCACAAAAAGAATAGGCAATATGAAAACCAACAAACGTCCTGTACTCATACAGACGTATCGGGTCTATACGGACTAGACTTAACCGAAATCTCAATTTAGCCCAGGACATTCTTGGTCAACTTTCTCAATTTGAAACAGGCTCATCCACATAAAATGCCGATTAAGTGCCCCTTACCTCGCATCCCTTAAACCCCAGTTTGATACAACCCTCGAATTGGCAGCGCGGGCCGAGCAAATCCGACCATTCGGTAGAATTTTAAAAAGCCTTTTGGATGAGCTTAAAGTATGTCTAAAACGATTCAGTCCCCGAAAACTCAATCAAAGAAAAATGACTACAGACATTCTTCTTTTTTGAGTCTAAACTGGACCCATTCAGGAGAACACATGTCAGAAAACACAAACACACACTCAAAGCTAATTGGATATATTCTTTGGATCTTCGGCTTTATGGGAGCCCACCGATTTTATTACGGACGCCCCATCTCTGGCACAATTTGGTTTTTTACATTTGGACTTTTAGGCATCGGCTGGTTGATCGATTTATTTTTGATCCCGTCCATGGATCGCGACTGCGACATCCGTTATCGCCCGAGTTCATTAAATTACAATCTGGCCTGGGGTCTTCTGGTTTTTTTAGGTTTGCTTGGGATCCATCGCTTCTATATGCAAAAATGGCTAACGGGGATTATTTGGCTACTTACCGGAGGAGTTCTAGGCCTCGGCTATCTTTACGACCTTTGGACGCTTAATGAACAGGTGTCAGAAATCAGCTAGAGACAAAATTAGATGATTTTCCTTGGAGCAATTTCCGCATTTATGTAGGATTGAACAATGTCCCTGATTGAAGGCGTTACGTCATTTACCCGACAACTCGAGAATCATCGGATTCCATTCGGCATTATCGGCGGGCTAGCCGTGTTTGCCTATGGTGGAGAACGAACGACTTTTGACGTCGATTTCTTAGTCTCAGGTGACCACCGAAGTAAAATCGAAGAGATCGCTAAGTTCCTTAACCTTCAGTTTATCAACCAAAACTCGGAAGTACTTCAACTGTCAGGCTCCATTCAAATTGACATTATTTTTGCGAACCGACCAGCTGCAAAGGAAATGCTGACGCGCTTAAAGTTTATCGGCAATCTTCCCTACCCCGTGGTCGCCCCCGAGGATTTAATTGGCTTAAAAATTCAAGCTTTCGCCGGAGATCGAAAACGCGAATTCACCGATAAGGGCGATATTCTAACGGTCATTCGAAATGTCCCCGATTTAGATTTTAATAAAATTAAAGAATATGCCGATCTCTTCGGAGTATGGAACGAAATATGCGACCTAAAAAGCCGAGCTTAAGCTTTAAAGAGTACAGCGATCTTATTGATCAAATTTTAAAACTAACGGGTCGGAAAATTAAGCCTCGTCCACTCATTCCTCCGGATAAATTTAAACTGTAGATCCTTAATTGGCTAAAACCTCATTCAGTAGAAATCGCAGAGCCTGCAATGACTCAGAATGAAACACACAAACAAGATTTCGAATGGGCTGATCTAGTTAAAACCGATCCGCCACTTCGTATCCTTAAAAAATTTGAGAAACTCTGCAAATCGACCGAAAATGATACGTCGGCGGAGGGCCTTGAAAATGCCTAATATTTCGAAAAATTTGATCCTTGTTTTCGTTTCAACTTTGGCCATCTTGTTTTTCTACCAGAACTGCGGAGAGGGTTTCGAAACTCAACTTAGCTCTAATGCAGATGGGCGCTTTGGCGAAAACCAGGACCTCCTCTCGCCCGTCGACGTCAATGATTCCTCTCCTCTAATTACCGCCCCAGCAGCAGCTCTATCATTGGGAATGAATGTTCCATCAAAAATAATTGTCTCTATCGAAGATCCGGATTCAGACTCGACATTGGTCAACTATGTGATTCGTTCGGCTCCGCGCGAGGGAACTTTAACTTTAGACCCAGGAAGTGTTGCCGAGGCAAGCCGAGGTGTCACATATTCTCCAAGAGCTAATTTTATTGGGGCCGACAGTTTTGTTTTAAATGTCATCGACCCCGAAGGAAATATGGGGCCCGATCAAAGATTTGATATCAGTGTCGATGCAAAGGGCATTGGTCAGATGATTGGAACATTCGCCAAATCGGCCTGCACTCCAGTTACAAGCCCCGTCACCGGAACTTACACTTCTACACAGACGAGCTATCTGCTTCGACAGACCGTTTACTCTCAGGACTGCTCGATTCCGGTGTATGAAAACACAATGGAAGGAAACCATGCTATCGGTTCAGAAAACATTATGACTTCAAATGGCGTCAGCGGCTTTGAATACAATGTTATGAATAGTCGCATTACCATTCGGCCACTTTCTGCGGTGGCCGCGCAGGCCCTAAATGCACAAAGTTATTGCGGGCGAAACAATTGGGCTGCCAATGTCCTACAAGATATCACCGCGACAGGTTGCGGTGGCGTTTGGGCAGGATCGAATATTTACATGATCAGACGAGTTGAATTTCCTCAGGGACAGCCTCCCCGACTATTTTACTCTTCCTCTGTCGCCCCAGGAAATGGCAACACTCCTCAAACTCGGTCGCTTGGATTGGAACTAGGCACAGCTTTTATTCGACAGTAGAGTGCCGAACAGCGATGCCTCTAGCCTCCTCCTAGCCGCATTCCACACCTCCTCATTTCAGTGAAGAATTTGCAGACACCTAAGCGATCTTGCAGCCTCAATACATATCAGCTACCTCTGAAGCAAAAGATAAGGGGGACCTATGTCACTAATTAGATGCATTGGATTTACAGCTTTCTGTTTAGTCAGCATTAGTGCTGAAAATCTTTTTGGAACGGCCTATGGTGGTTCATATGAAAATTGCGTCTCGCATCTTATCTGGGCCGAAAATGAAGACCCTCGAGTGGCTCAAGAACTTTGCGAAGAACTTTGCCCCTACAATACCCACACCTGCATATCTCGTGAAGAATATGAATATTATGAAAATTGCGAAGCCAATGAGAACGAGGATGAGCGCGGTGACGACTACGAAGATACTCAGTGCCCTGAGTAGAATCGATTTATAAAAATTTTTGTTAAGCCATATTATCGTCGATCTTCAAGCTGGCTGCATGGCTTTAGATAGGAAAAAGTGACCTAAACCTTGAGCTATCAATGGATTCGGTCTTTGGAATATCTAAAAAATAATCCAATTGCCATTGCTGGGTTTTTTCTGCTTGCTGGCTGGCGGGTTTGTCCCAAGGCGGATAGACCCTGATGGCCCGCTTGCCACCCATATCGTGATCCGAAAATATTGCATGTTGAATCAGAGCTTCCTTGGGAAAAATAAATAGTCCGAAGTTGCTATGGGACTTCACAACCACAAAAACAAAGTCGATTTTATCCGAGCCCTCATAGGGTCGAATAGGTCCCTTGGAATTTCTTTTCCAAAGAGTTACGAATTGCCCATTTTTCGTCGGAGTTATTTTGGCTTTGCGATAGAGAATGGATCGACCTGCGACTTTGAAGCTACAGGCCTGATACTCTACGCTTTCGGTTTCGATACTTACGTCCGAGCATTTCAGACCATTTGCTTCGAAAATGTGTTTTTGTATAAGCTGAAGATCGGGGCTTGATTTCATCAAAGTCACATGTTGTATATTACATGCCACCGCTTACTCATAAACTTCTTTGCGATGACCGATTTTGATAATCGTGATTTTAATTATTTGGTTTTCGATCAAATAAATCACGCGATAGTCTTGAATGCGAACTCGGTAGAGCGAATCCACCCCTTTCATCTTTTTAATCTGAAGCAGTTCAGTATATGGATTTAAAGAAAGGAGCTGAACCGCATCTAATATTTTCTGTTGGATTCTCTGAGGCAGACTTTGAAGTTCTTTCGCAGCACTCTTTTTAAAAACAACCTTGTAAACCTTCGAACTCATTTTTTTAATTTCTTAAGAACCGCAGTTAGCGAAATTTCCTCTTCGTTCTTTCGTTCGTCATAGCTCGCAAGGTCAATCTCATCTTCGAGTTGCTCTCGAATGGCATTTTCAACAACGCTTTGAATTTTAAGCCCTCGCTTTTTGCAAAACGCTGCTAATGCTTTTTTTAAATCCGAATCAATACTTGTAGAAAGGGTCGATTGTTTTTGCATTTCTTTATTATCCACGAAAAACCTTGGAAAAACAAGGTCCCGTAAGTTTATCCAGACTTTCTTTGCCTAAGTCTTCAGATTTAGTGGGCTTTGAAAGTTTCAAAATGAGGAATTCGGCGTTGCAGGACGGATTCGGTCTTCCCGGCTTGGGCTCCTGCCCAAGCCACCAGAGCCGGGGCCGCAAGCTAAGTCGGCCGTCCGGGCCGACTTACCGCACCAGATG
>CAYMDP010000087.1:0-4371 GCA_964389375.1 uncultured Pseudobdellovibrionaceae bacterium
CTCTACATCTAATAAATCCACAACACGCTTGCTGTCGTCGGCGATCTCATCGCTATGACTTGGCAATCTTGAATCCATAGATTCTGCTAAGGATTTCTTCTGCGCCTGAGTGGCATCAATTAATGAATTAAAATTAACGTCTAAAGTCGCTTTACGAATCTCTACATTTTGTGCTGTCGCATTTAAGCTTACGAGACCGATCATGCTAGTGATCAAAATTGCGCTTATTTTTATCATGACCTCTCCTCCCTTTTTTACATGGCTCTTGCCCTTACATAGAGCAAGGGAAGTGCCTCCTGTATATTTAGTAAATTCAGTTACTTAGGCAGATTTTGGCCCGACCAACTTCCCTTAAAGTGACGCTTTTTGCGTCGCTGTCTCAAAGTGATACAGGATTTTTTCTACTTAAAGCCTTCAAAGGCATAGCTTTATCGTCTTAAGGCTCCCCGAAGAAGGCTTAGCTTGGATCTAAGCCTCTTCAGGCCCATTATTTTCAGCCTGGTCCATGCCTTGCTAAACAAAGCAGGGTTCACAGTTGCTTTAAAACCAGGAGTTCAAGAATGCTTAAAACCTCAGCCAGCCTTTTATGCCTAGGATTAGTTCTAAGCTTAACTTCTGTAGCCTGCTCAAAACAATTGGGAAAACCTTCAGCGGATCAATCGATTGTATTTAAAACTGAGGGTGAGGTCGGTAAAAAGAGCAACACCGAGGATCAACTTAAAGTCGCTAACGCCGGATTAATGCAGCTTGAGCTCCTGTCATTAAAACTTGTTAAAAATAACATCCACCTAGAGATGGCCGTGGATGAGCCCATAGAAGCGCTTGCCGTCGATTTAAGTAATGAGCAAAAACAAGCTGAGATCGAAAAAGATCTAAAGACTTATATTCAAATTACAGAAAGTCTAGAAAGACTTATTGCTGAAAATCCAGAGATCGGTGATCAAGGCAGAGAATATAACCTGCGCAGGATGAAGAGGGCCAAAGAAACTCTGGCATTAGTGGCGCTTGCAAAAAAATCAAGTGCTCCAGTAGATCAAAAGCAAGCGGTTGAAGCCTCTAAGGATGCAGAAAGTAAAAACGCAAACGTCGATGGCAAAAGCCAAATTTATGCCGAACAGGTTCTAAAGATTTCAAAACTTGAAGAAGAGATCAATGCTCAGATCACAAACTATATGCTAATGGGTATTAACCTTTTAGAGGTCACCCAAGTGAGTTTTGATAGCATCAGAGCGCTTTCAGAAAAAGATATTCAAAACTTGGATCTAAATATCCGAATTATTTTGGGCAATATTGAAGAAATAAACAGCCTAAGAGTCGCCGCGGATCTTAAAGAAGATCTATCTAAAGAAGTCCAAGAGTTTGAGCAAAAGCGACTCGAAAGCTTATCGGTTTATCAGAAGCACGCCGCCAAGTTAGTATTAGTCATTGAGGACTAGGTCTCCCTTCACTAGGAGCTGTTGAAACGCCCCGGAAATGGCCGCAGAAGCTAAGTGCTTTAAGTGGGCCATCCTGCTCCCCCCGCAACTCTTTTCTTTTATGAAACCTTTAAGCTGCGGACTGAACTTAGTCCGGCAGGGCCTTTAGGATTATTGGGTTTGGTCCCTGCCTTACCATTTATAGGCTAGGCCAAGGGTGGCTTCGAGGATGCTTGTGTTCGGGCGATTGACGAGGCTGACCCCATAGCGCCCTTCAAGGGAGCCGACCCATTTTTTAGAAATATCTCGATCAAATCCTGCGGACAAAAATGAAAACCAGTAAAGTGGGCGAGTCTTTTCTGAAACATCCGCTTTTATATCGTTAAAATAAACTTCAACCTCTGTGCCCCCAGCTCCAAGGCTTCCAATACCCCACCAGATCTGATGTTGATAGTATCGCTTCATCTGAAAACCTAGATCGCCAAGCAACTGCCGAGTTTCAGTTTCGATGGGCGTAGCGTTTAGGTAACTTAACCCCTTGAAGCGAGCCTGACGAAGGCTTGCGAAAATTTCTAAACCCCACTCGGGGCCAAAAAATGTTTGCCAAGAAATCCCCAAGATAAAACCTTCACTCTTAAGCTCCCCGATTTGGTAAACCGAGGTTTCATCAGAGGCAGTAAAGCTTCGAGGTCCTTGGCTTAACTGGCTGAATGAAAGTCTCGCGGACCATCTGGATGGGGGCTGGTTTGGGTTGGGGCGGGCTTCGTTTCCTGTAACAATCTCCTTTGTATAGGAAAGTCTTAAATCCTTCATTTCGACATAGCCAAGACGCCTTTGACCATCAATAAAGAGGATCACCCGCCTTGATCCAAATTTTTCGATGCGACTGATCCGGACTTCGTCCCCAAGCTTAAGGACATAGAGCTGTTTTTTTTGTGGTCCTAAGCTTGAGTAAACCGGCAGGTCCTCTTGTACAAATAAACGAAGCTCGGACTGAGCCAGAGCAGATTCAGACCAAATCAGCCCTAAAGAATAAAATATAAATCCAGCCAGCCAAGGAAGTTTCGGCAAAATAAGCCCTCTTTGAAGCAAGGCTCTAAGTTTAACGACTTCCACTAGAATTGTTGAGGCTAGATTGAAGAGTCTTGATCTTTAAAAGCAAATGACATAACGTGTCTCGCCATGGCAAAACTAAGTCTAAATCCCGTGAAAGTGCATTTAAAAGAGCTCCCCCTCGAAGGACGTCGCTTCGAGTTCAGCCGCGAGTCCGGTGAATTCAACGAGGCCCTTAAAGACCTAATTGGGACAAGCCCCTACAGCATCGACCTACAGATAAAACCCCTCGGAAATGTCTTCGAGCTTCGGGGACAAGTTTTAGCTAAAATGCCCCTGGAGTGCTCTAGATGTGCTTTTGATTTTGATCACGAAATTAAAGAGAATCTAAATGAGGTTTTAGTTATTGCCGAGGCTTTGCCCCGCTCGGGTCACATGTCTAAAGTCAATCACGCCAACGAACTTCAGGTGGATGGCCCGCAGTGCACGGTTTTAGAGTCAGATTTTTTTAATATGGCAGATTTCGTTCATGAAATTATCGCCTTAGCTGAGCCCATTAAACCGCTGGGAAAACCTAATTGCGATGAATCTTGCGAGAATTTTATAGAATTTTTGGCCAGTGCGCAGGCTAAGGGCATAAGCCTTGGGGCAACTACAGAGAAAGAAAGCCCATTTTCTGTGCTAAAGAACCTTAAAATCCCGAATTAAATCGTTGATTTTCCCTAAACTTTAGATAAGTTAGGCCGCTTAAAACGATCCTTAAAGAAGGGGCTAAGTCATGCCATGTCCAAAGAAGAAAACCTCACGATCTAAGCGCGATATGAGACGATCTCACGATGCCTTATTGCGACCTATCGTTCACAACTGCACAAACTGTGGGTCTATGACAAGACCTCACCGAGTTTGCCCATCTTGTGGGACCTACAAAGGTAAAGAAATCGTCGCTGCGAGTGCTTAGTTTGGCACCTCAAGGTCTATACCGGTCTCGTATTGCGGGTTCAGGCTCTTATCTTCCAGAGAAGCGTCTCTCCAATCAAGATCTCGAAAAATTAGTTGAAACAAATGATGAATGGATCCGCGAACGCACTGGCATTCGCTGGCGCCGGATTGCTGCCGAAGGCGAATTTACTAGCGACCTTGGCTTAAAGGCTTCACTTATTGCTATGGAAGAGGCCGGCATCACCGCAAAAGATATCGATATGATTCTTTTTGCAACTGTCTCGCCCGATCAACCTATGCCGAATACCGCTTGTGTTCTTCAACATAAGTTGGGCGCTAGAGACTGCATGGCCGTTGATATTTCTGCGGCCTGCTCTGGCTTTGTTTACGGAATCGCCATGGCAGATCAGTTTATTAAAACTGGGATGTATAAAAACGTTCTGGTCGTTGGCGCCGAGGTTCTTCATCGCTACGTAAACTACAAAGAGCGCGACACTTGCATTTTATTTGGTGATGCGGCTGGAGCCGTAGTTTTATCCAGAGCTTCTGAAGAGCAAGAATCAAAAATTTACTCAAGCCATCTTCACGCCGATGGATCCATTTCAGATCTGTTTGTTTTACCGGCTGGTGGCTCTGCAATCCCCTTTTCTCAAAAAGTTTTGGACGAAGAGCTTCAGTATGTTCGCATGAAGGGTCGAGAGATCTTTAAACATGCGGTCCGGACAATGTCTCAATCTTGTGACGAAGCTTTAAAGGCCAACGAGATGTCCCCTGATGAAGTCAGCTGGATTGTTCCCCATCAGGCGAACATCCGAATTATTGAAGCGGTCGCAAAACACTTCGGAATTTCGATGGATAAGGTTGTCGTCGAGATTGAAGATATGGGGAATACTTCTGCGGCAACCGTACCAGTGGCTTTTGACAAAGCCGTGGTTGAGATTGAGGCTCATCGGCAGGAAGCCGT
>CAYMDP010000088.1:0-4002 GCA_964389375.1 uncultured Pseudobdellovibrionaceae bacterium
CACGGTTGTGGATCTTCCAACTGTTATGGCAACTCATATTACAGAAATCATTCGAACTCATTCGCACGAGCTGTTTGGACGTCAAGAAGCCAGCAGTCTGGTGGATAACTTTAAGAAAGCCTATCCCAAAGTGGTTGAAGACCTTATTCCAGATCAGTTGCCCTTGGGATCCGTGGTTAAGGTTCTTCAAAATCTTTTACGTGAACAAGTCAGCATCCGTGACCTTTTGACCATATTCGAAACTTTAGCCGACGAAGCTCACAAATCTAAGGACACTGAGGTGTTGACCGAGTCCGTGCGTAAAGCTCTTTCACGCAATATCACAGCGAAATACGCAGGCGATGACGGTCGAGTTATGGTCATGACTTTAGATTCTAATCTTGAAGAGCTCATTTCTAATTCTTTACTGCAGACCGAGCAAGGAGTTCAGTTGGTGATGGACCCTCAAACGGCTCAGGAAATGCTAAGTCAAATTGCACGAAAGATTGAAAGTCATCCAGAGATTGCAGCTCAGCCAATTTTATTAACCAGTCCGACGGCACGCCGGCATCTGCATAAGCTGACTTCGCGATTTATACCACAACTTGTGGTGTTGTCGCATAACGAGCTTTCTGCCGATGCACAAATTTCGTCTGTTGGAGAAGTGGAGATAGCTCATGCAGGTTAAAAAATTTGAAGCCAAGTCCATGCAAGAGGCCTTGAATCTAATCAAGCTTGAGCTTGGCCCTGAGGCGATTATTCTTTCCGCCCGAGACAACAGCCGCGGTTTTGGACTGGCAGGGAAAAAGAGTGTTGAAGTGACGGCTGCGGTGTCTGAAGAGACGCTTCGGAATAAAAGAATGGCTGAGGCCAAGCTCAACGAACGCATTCGCAGTCAGTACCAACAGGCCCCTGCCCGAATTCAAAAGCACTTTATTGATAAAGCCTTGCGCAGTTCGCAAATCGAAATTCCCAAGGTTCGAGAGCAACGGCCGATGACCCAAAGACCTTACATTGATATTGATGACGGTGAGCAGGCCCAAGCCCCTCGGAGCTCGCAAGCCCAACAAGCTTCCCGAAACCCCCAGACTCAACGAGATTCTGCAGAAGCACGAATTAAAAATGCGGCAAAACGAGCGGCCGAGGTGTTTCAGGATACTGAAAATGCAGCACAAGTGCGCGCACGTAGAGAAGCCCTAAAGAAGCAGGCCGAAATGGCAAATGGGGCTCAAATTGCAACTCTTCAAAGCGAAATTGAGCAGCTAAAGAACGTCATTAAAAACTTTAAAGAAATCCCCCAGTCTTTTGTGACGCTTCACCCGGGTGCGGATCATGGTCTGTCTTATCCCTTAAGTGCGATGTACCAAAAGCTGACAAAGGCCGGTGTGCAGGTGCCTTTGGCGGTAAAGATTCTTAAGGCTGCAGGGGAAAATCTATCTCAAGAGCAGCTCGAAAAGCCGGCCATGATTGATGCATGGGTTGCAAAACATATTATGGACTCAGTCCAGATCGCAGAGCGCAGAACCGATGCGCGCTATCACATGTTTTTAGGCGCCTCTGGACAAGGCAAGACCTCTTCATTGGTGAAGCTTGCAAGTCACTTGGTGATTTGTGAAAAGAAGAAGGTCGCAATTTTGACCACAGATTCAATTAAAGTCGGAAGTGCCGAGCAACTTCGAATCTATGCTCAGATCTTAAATGTTCCATTCGCGATTGTTCGTAAAAAATCAGATTGGGCCGTGATCGAAGAAAAGCTTTCAGGGATGGATCATATCCTGGTCGACTACCCCGGAATGAACTTGCGTTCGATGGGTGAAATGGATTGGCTTAGAGATTTAACCACGCCGAAGACCGGCGGTCGTGCGATTCACTTTGTGCAATCTGTTTTAGCTAAAGACGAAGACGCCCTAGAGACCGCGGCGCGCTTTAAAATGGTGGGAATCGACGATGTGATTTTCACAGGTTTAGATCAAGCCGTCCGACATGGATTAATTTTAAACTTCCAAGAAAAGTTTCAGACTCCTTTGCATTCGTTCAGCATCGGAGAACAAATCCCTGAAGATTTCGAGCCAGCAACTAAAGAAAGGGTCATTGATTTACTTTTTAAAATCTCACGAATCAAAAAAGAAAGAGGGCAAGCATGAGTCAGGCATTTTATCAGGACTCCGGAAAACGTTCGCGCACAAAAACTTTCAGCATCACATCCGGAAAGGGTGGAGTTGGAAAAACCTCTATCGTTTGCAACCTAGCTTTTGAGCTTGGCAGTCGTGGCCAAAGAGTCTTAATCCTTGATGGAGATCTTGGAATGGCCAACGTCGATATTATGTTTGGAAAGCGTGCGGTTAAAACCATCGAAGATGTCTTCACCGGTAGAGCGCCTCTGGAGGATGTGATTCTTCCAGTTGCTGAGAATGTTTATTTAATTCCAGGTGGGAGTGGTATTTACGGACTAAACCACATAGATAGTCTGCAAAAACAAATCTTGCTGGATCAAGTCAGCGGACTTGAAAAAGAATTTAATTTTATGCTGATCGATACAGCTCCAGGAATCGACGACCATGTTCTTTATCTAAACTCGGCAGCGCAAGAGATTATGATTGTCGTGACGCCGGATCCTTCAAGTCTTACGGATGCCTACGCTTTGATTAAGGTGCTCAATCAAAAGCAGCACGAAACTAAGTTTTCGGTCCTAGTGAACATGGTTAAGGATGAAGCGGAAGCTTTGGGTGTGTTTAAAAGGTTGTCAGATGTTGCGGCTCAGTTCCTATACGTCAGTCTAGATTACAAGGGCTTCATTCCTCAGGATCCCATTTTGAGACACTCAAACCGTCTTCAACAACTCGTAAGATCGGCTCAGCCCTATGCGGAATCGAGTGCGGCCTTTCGACGATTAGCTGAAAAAATGTGTCATTTTCAGCACCTACCCGAAGCCAAGGGTGGAATCCAGTTCTTTTGGCAGCAACTTTCTGGAGTCGCGTAGTTAGATTAGGACTTTTGGAGCAGGTCTCATTTTGATAGTATGAAAGAGAGCGGGGGCTTAAAACATGTCGAACAATAATAATTCCGGCCAATCCTTATTGCGTAAATATAAGGAAGAACCAAATAAACTGACTCCTCATCAGAAGGATAAGTTAATTACGGAATATGCACCCTTGATCAAATTTATTGCGCAAAAAATCGCAGCCCGCCTTCCCTCAAACATCGAACTTGATGATCTGATTTCGAGCGGTGTGATCGGACTGATGGATGCCATCGAGAAATACGATCCGACTCGCGACAATAAATTTAAGACTTATGCGGAATTTCGAATTCGTGGATCTATTCTTGACGAATTAAGAGCTCAAGACTGGGTGCCAAGATCTGTTCGTGATAAATCAAAGATGCTGGATCGCACGATCATCGAACTTGAAGCCGAGCTTGGAAGATCTGCCACAGACGAAGAAGTGGCCGAGCGCTTAAGCATGTCGATGGACGAGTTTTATGATCTAGTAAATCAAGTTCGACCCGTCAGCGTTTTATCGATTGATGAATCAGCAACTTTTAGCAGTGTTGATAAAAAATCAATCCTAAATCTTCTAGAGGGATGTAAGCTTAACAACCCACTGACTCAGCTTAATCTAAAAGGCATTAAAGATATCGTCACCGGATCGATCGAAGATCTACCCGAGAGACAAAGATTGGTTCTTTCACTTTATTATTACGAAGATCTAAATCTAAAAGAAATCGGCAAGATCCTGCGAGTGACCGAAAGCCGAGTCTCTCAGCTTCACGCACAAGCGATCACCCGACTTCGCGCAAGACTAGCAGCCCACTTCGAAAACGAAGAAATCGAAGCCAGCTAGAAATTGAGAGATATTTCCTATTCTTTTGATCCCATCGAACAAGGGTTCGCTGGGACTTCCGTAGTTTCCGCAAAAAGTTAAATTTCAATTCTAAAAATCTGAGATTCCAACCCAACAGGGGTTACCCTGAGTGGGTGCGTCGCGTCTTCGGATTGCTTCATTGCTTCGCAATGCCGCAACC
>CAYMDP010000089.1:0-4000 GCA_964389375.1 uncultured Pseudobdellovibrionaceae bacterium
ACGAAAGTAAGTAAAACTAGGACGGGTATGAGTTCCGCCATTACATCCCCTTATTTGAAAACAAATTGATATCTATATATATAAAAGGCACCGAGAGAATCCAAGGGATAAAGAGGTTCTGTGAGTGACTCTTAATACGTTATTTTGGTAGACCCTTTTCTCCCGGTGGTTAGCACGGTGAGTGCCCCACGTTTTAGTTTCGAGAATTGGATGCTAAGCCTAATATTTAATCACTTAGGTAGATCCGAAATGCGTTTCTTGCCGCGATGCACATTAGAAATGCTCCGTTCTTGATTGCTCGCATTAAGTGTCTGAAGTTTGAATAGAATTCGGAATAATGAATTATGAATGTGCCTCCATCTAAAACCTCTGATTTTGAAACCTCGTTGTTTGCGCAATCAGAGAATGGGCATATTCTGTCGCGAAAACTCGAGGCCTTTTTAGCTTCGAAAAAGGAAGTCTTAGAAATTTTAGGTCTTCATCAGGCCTCAGCCTTGGCTCTCCTTGTCACTTCCCACCTGGATTTACTACATCAACTGCCGCACTTGTTTGTTTTTTCATCAGATGCTGAAGCGACAAACTTTCAGCAAAGCCTTGAGTTTTTTTCGCCCCGAACTCGAACTCATTGGTTGCCTCACTTTGATGTAAGCCCATATTCGGGGCTTTATCCCAATCATCGCCAACTCGCTAAGAGATTAAATTGGCTTTTTCAGGCTCAAAACCCTCGGCCTGGTGACATCTTTATTTCTTCTATTCAAGGACTCCTTCAAAAGACTCTTCCTTTTTCAGTCTTTGCCAAATCAGTTTTTACTTTTCGAGCCAACTCAGACCTTCCACAAAAGTTTAATGAACTCATGGATCAGCTTGGTTACGCCTCTACACCTTTGGTTGAAGATGTTGGTCAGTATGCATTTCGCGGTGGCATTTTAGATATTTTTTCGCCTGCGCATGAATTTCCGGTTCGATTCGAATTGTTCGGCGACACTATTGAGAATATGAAAATCTTTGATCCTGAAACTGGTAGAAGTTTAGAAGAGATCAAAGAATTTAATTTAATCCCTACCGCAGAGACGCTTTATACCGATGAAAACCGACAAAAAATCGTTAAGTCATTAACGCGTGCGAGTACCGATCGGCCTATTGAAGCCGAAGAACTGACTCAGATTCAGCGAGATATTGTTTTAAAGCATCGTTTTCCAGGCTCAGAATTTTTGCTTCCTTACTTTTACGATACACTCTCTTCTCCTCTGGAACACTTTTCTGAACCGATCGCGCTTTGGATGATTGATCCTGAAGAAATCGGCCGAGTGACAGACGACTTCTTTGCCGAACTTAAAACAGAATTCGGCGATGCTAACCATCATCCAATTCGACCCGAGATCGCAGAGCTATATTCGACAATTGATCAAATTAATATTCCTATTTCTTCGAAACAAATTCGCGTTGCTACAATTCATCTCGAAAACTTTGTCGTCGACAAACCCGAAGACTCACAAATTGAATTCAAAGTTGATCCCCTGAGAGAGTTTGTCAAAAAAGTTAAGACCCTTTCGGGCGATACGCACGGCTTGGTGGCTTATCTTCAAGAGAAAATCGCACAATGGAAGGCCGAGGGAGAAAATGTTTTTATCTCGGCCTCAGGTGCAGGACAAACTCAACGACTCAAGGTTTTGACTGAGAGTCCGCATGTTGTTCCCGTTACATTACCTGAAGATGTATATCATTGGGCCGAATGGAGACATGACCAAGAAATTGATCCAAGGCTTATCCATCTTGTTCCAAGAACTTTTCGCGGAAGCTTTAGGCTTCCACAAGAAAAGTTAGTCTTTTTAGACTCACATGATATTTTTGGGCAAAAGTCTTCTGCTCGGAAAACAAAAGACGAAGGAAGTCTTGATCAAAGAGTGGGAGCACTTAGCTTTTCTGACTTAAAGGTCGGAGACTTAATTGTTCATAAACTTCATGGAATTGGAGTTTACGACGGTTTAAAGGTCATGCCGATTCAAGGAATCGACGCTGAATTTATCCAAATTAAATATAAAGATAATGATCGGCTCTATCTCCCAGTTTACCGCGTCGGTCAGATTCAAAAATATTCGGGCCCTTCGACTCCAGCATTAATTGATAAGTTAGGTGGCATAGGTTGGGAAAAAACTAAAACAAAGGTTCGCTCGCATTTAAGAGATGTGGCTAACGACCTTCTCCAACTTTATGCCGAGAGAGCCCGAATGCAGCGCCCGGCGTTCTCGCTACCTGACAAAGACTTCTTGAGTTTCGAAGCGGCCTTTCCCTATGACGAAACAAAAGATCAGTTAAAGGCGATCGAAGCTTTAATTGCTGACATGACTTCAGATAAACCCATGGACCGACTTATTTGTGGGGACGTGGGCTTTGGTAAAACCGAAATTGCAATGCGGGCCGCTTTTAAAGCCGTACAAGACCACAAACAAGTATGCATCATTGCACCAACGACTGTTCTGACTTTTCAACATATCGAAACTTTTAAGAAGCGCTTTAAAGGCTGGCCCATTGTGATTAAGGGGCTTAACCGCTTTGTTAAAAAGGCAACCCAAACTGAAACTCTTCGCGAGTTAAAAGAGGGCAAAGTCGACATTATCATCGGGACTCACCGGCTTCTTTCAAAAGACGTGTTCTTTAAAGATCTCGGAATGCTCATCATCGATGAAGAACAGAAATTTGGAGTGAGGCACAAAGAGCGACTAAGAAAATTTAAAGCCTCTGTTGATACAATTGCGCTTTCAGCCACTCCAATTCCTCGGACTCTCCACATGAGTTTAATGGGCATTCGTGACCTTTCGATTATCAATACGCCTCCGGTGGACCGGTTACCGACGCGTACTTTTGTATGCAAGTTCGATGCAGAAACGATCCGTAAAGCTGTTACCTCAGAGGTGGCTCGCGGAGGACAGGTTTTCTTTATCCACAACCGAGTTCAAAGTATTTACGGCTTAGCAGATCAGCTTCGAGAAATTTTACCTGATATTCGAATGAAGATCGCCCATGGGCAAATGGAAGAAGACGAACTCGAAAAGGCTATGATTGCCTTTTTTAATCATGAAATTGATCTCTTGCTATGCACGACTATTATTGAATCTGGAATGGATATCCCGCGTGCTAATACTATGTTCATTGATCAAGCTCACCAGCTTGGATTAAGCCAGTTGTATCAGTTGCGGGGCCGTGTCGGCCGAAGCAAAGAGCGAGCGTATTGCTATTTGCTCATTCCAAAAGAAAAACGAATCGACAAAGATGCGCAAGAGCGTCTGAAAGTTATTCAAGAAAACACAGCGCTTGGCAGTGGGTTTAAGATTGCAAATTATGATCTGGAGTTAAGAGGTGCTGGGGACATTCTCGGCGAAGATCAATCTGGTCATATTAATGCCGTAGGGTACGAACTCTACTTAGAATTACTTGAAGAAACGGTTCGGTCCCTTCGCGGTGAGCCAGCAAAAATTGATATCGAACCTGAGATTAATGTTCGAATCCCAGCTTTGATTCCAGACAAGTACATTCCTGATTTGCGAATTCGACTAGCTTATTACAAAGCACTTTCAGAAATCGAAAGTGTTGAAGAGATCGACCGAATCGAAGATGAGCTTCGCGACCAGTTTGGCAAACCCCCTGATGAAGTTATTAACTTGATGGGGCTTATGCTCATTCGAAAATACTGTAAAGATCTTGGAGTAAGGGATTTAAGTTCGGGCCCAAAAACAATCTCGCTTTCGTTTACTCCACAGACACCTTTAACTCCTCAAAAAGCGATCGAATTTACACTTCGGCCGAATAAAAAGTATCAGCTTACTCCTGATAACAGAATGATCATACGTATGAATGAGATTTCTTGGCCAAGAATCCTTGAAGAACTTCAACTGCTTTTGCGTTAATTTAGAATTCGAGTCTTAACCCAGTATCGATATGCACATCAGTTTCAAAGTTGGGATCGCTTGCACTTTGAGATGCAAAAAACTTCCGTCCTTCC
>CAYMDP010000090.1:0-3952 GCA_964389375.1 uncultured Pseudobdellovibrionaceae bacterium
CCACTGGCTAACCAACTTATCTGACACCATTTCTGCTTTTAACGTTTTTCGCTACATCACCTTTAGATCCTTTATCTCGTTTTTTACTGCCTTTATTTTTTGCTGGTTTTACGGGCCTTATTTTATCCGGCGAATGACTCGCGGTCAGGTGGGGCAATCCATTCGTGATGATGGCCCAGAAGCTCACAAGAAAAAGCAAGGCACCCCGACGATGGGGGGGATGCTTATCCTTGCGAGTTTTTTGCTTCCATCGATTCTTTGGGTCGACCTCAACCCCTTGGTCGTTGCAACCTTGATTGTGACCGTTGGATTTGGAGCTATTGGTTTTTGGGATGACTATTTAAAAGTGTCTAAGAAAAATAGCAAAGGACTGCCGGGGAGACTTCGTCTAGGCCTTGAATTTTTGATTTCAGGTTCGGTGGTGACAGCCTTGGTTTATACGGGCCACCTTCCGACCCTTCTGCATTTGCCATTTTTTAAGTCTATTTCTTTTGATTTTGGCTACTCCTACGTCTTGTTCTCGATGCTGGTCATTGTGGGCTGCGCGAATGCTGTGAATCTGACAGATGGCCTTGATGGCTTGGCCATTGTTCCTGTGATTATTTGTGCGGGGACTTTTGGGATTTTCAGCTATGTGGCGGGTCACTTTCAAATTGCCTCCTACCTGACTATCCCTTTTGTGCAAGGGGCCGGAGAATTGACGCCCTTGTCGGCGGCAGTTGTCGCTTCCGGTTTAGGGTTTTTGTGGTATAACAGCCACCCGGCGCAGGTATTTATGGGCGATGTTGGCAGTTTAGCCTTGGGCGGCTTTCTCGGGATTCTGGCAGTTCTCACTCAAAACGAACTCCTTTTAGTTCTTTTGGGAGGAGTCTTTGTCATTGAGGCCCTGAGTGTGATAACCCAAGTGATTAGTTTTAAACTGACGGGCAAGAGGATTTTTAGAATGGCTCCCATCACCACTTCGAACTGAAGGGGATGGATGAAACTAAAATCATCGTGCGATTTTGGATCGTCTCCATACTGCTGGCGGTTTTAAGCTTAGCAACTCTTAAATTGAGGTAAGGTAAATAATGTTAGATATTTCGGACTTAAAAGATCGACGCATCTTAATCGTTGGATTGGCTCGAACCGGCGTGGCATTGTCAAAATTTTTGACCAAGCATGGGGCCAAAGTCACTGTGTCGGATCACAAGTCCAAAGCGGAGCTTGCGCATTTTCTCGAGCAAATGGAAGGTGTGGACGTCACTCTAGAGCTTGGCGGACACACTCCGAAGACTTTTTTAAATCAAGATTTAATCGTTCTTTCTCCTGGGGTTCCTCCTCATCTTAAGCTTTTCGACTATGCACGAAGCCAAGGGGTGAAAGTCAGTGGAGAGTTTGAGTTTTGCTCGCAATTTGTAAAAGAGCCTATCGTCGCATTGACGGGAACTAACGGTAAAACCACAGTCGCACGCTTAGTGGAGCTCTTTTTAAAAGAATCAGGCGTGAACACTTGGATTGGTGGAAATTACGGTGCCCCTTTAAGTGAATACCTTGCCGCCGGTGAAAAAGCTGATGTTTTGATCTGCGAGGTTTCAAGCTTTATGCTCGAGCACGTTGAGACTTTTACGCCTAAAAATGTGGTCTTCACCAATTTGGCTGAAAATCACCTCGATCGCTACCGCAGCATGGAAGAGTACATTAATGCAAAGCGAAAAATCTTTTTAAATACCAATCAAGGCACAACCAGCATTTTGAATGCAGATGACAATGCTGTGGTCGAGCTCGCGCGAGATCCAGCCGTGCAAAGAGGGCGAATTTTCTACTTCTCTCGCAAACCCTCGCTTGAGCCTCAGATCATGAATATTGGTGGGGCCGTGGCGATAAAAGATCAAATCCGTGTTCGAACAGGTCCCGAAATCGAGTACTACTCTTTGGCTCACACCAAGCTCAGAGGCCAACACTCATATGAAAACTTGATGGCCGCGATTTTGGCAGCTAGAGAGCATGGCGCTAAGCATGAAGCCATTCAACGCGTCGTCGACTCTTTCAATGGCATGCCACATCGCCTTGAGTACGTTCGCCGCGTGGGTGGGGTTGAGTTTTACAATGATTCAAAAGCCACCAACGTTCATGCCGTTTCTCGGGCTCTGGACTCCTTTGAAGAAAATGTGATTTTGATCATGGGCGGAAAAGACACCAACCTGAATTACACACCAGTGAAAGACAAAATCCAGCGACGGGTGAAGACTCTTATTCTGGTAGGTGAAGCCAAAGAGCGAATCAATCGAGATATCGGTGACTTTAGTGAAACCTTCTTAATTGGGACTTTCGAAGAAGCCGTTTTAATTGCATATCAAAAAAGTCGAATTGGAGACACAGTGTTGCTATCTCCAGGGGCTTCGAGCTTTGACATGTTTGATTCATATGTTGAGCGCGGCAATTATTATAAAGAACTAGTTAACAAATTTAAGTAACAACATACCACTCTGCGGCCTGAAATAATTATATTCGGGCTGTTTTCTCTCACTTGTCGATAATCCATCTGCGATGATTTTGTCCGGCCCATGATTCTTATAGTTCATCCGAAAGCTATGTAGAGTTTCGGGTTTTGGGATAGGCTATAAGTTTTGTGTAGTGATTGTGAAGACTTAATTGAAACTCTCAAATTTCTTTACAAGGCTAAATAAATTGAATTTACATGCCTTAAGATTTTAGAATCGATAAACCAGGCGCATTTTCACTTTGGAGGGAGGCGGCATTGGTAAACTGGAGCAATGTTGTTTTTGAGTTTTTAAAGAGTGAAGCTCTTTGGATTTTACTCGCAACATGGCTCTTGATTATTTTATTTTGGATATTTAACTCTCGCTTTCGAAAACCTCCGATCTCACCACCTGAAAAACCAATGGTTTCAATTTCAGATCAAGACTCGATTAGTTTTCTCGATTCTATTGTAGAAAACATCCCTGATATGATCTTCGTCAAAGATGCTAAAGATCTTCGCTTTGTACGGTTTAATTTGGCAGGCGAAAAACTTTTGGGTCTCAAACAATCTGAGCTTTACGGAAAGAACGATTACGATTTGTTCCCAAAAGATCAAGCAGATCATTTTACAAGTTTAGATCGAATGGTGCTCGCTTCTGGTAAAGTGAAGAATATTGCCGAAGAAGAAATTCATACACCCACGGGCACAAGGGTTCTTCATACCAAAAAAATCCCCATTCTCGACAAGCATGGAAAAGCCAAATACTTACTTGGGATCTCAGAAGACATTACTGAAAGAAAACGGGCTGAAGAACAGGCGCGGAGTTTTTTAAGTGAAAGAACCGCCCGTAAAGAGGCCGAGAAAAGTGCGCAGAGTTTTTCATTTTTATCTGAAACTAGCAAGGTCTTGGCGGCTCGGATGAACTACAAAGAAGTTCTCGACGACTTTGCCTGTAAGATTGTACAAAATTTTTCAGACTGGTGTTTGATTGAAGTGGTCGAAGCTGAAGAAGACACCAGCCAAAAAGTCTTTCGACACCGGGTCGCAGATGTCGATGAGAGCGCCCAGAGTTTTGTGGCCAAGATACAAGCTTCAAGATTTTCGAATCCCGTGACGGAGCGTGTGTTTAATAGTCTCGAAACAGAATACTATACGAGTCTTCCGCAAGGGCCAAACAAGCAATTGTTCAAAGATTTGCTGCAAGCTGAAACCATGAAGAGCTTCGGTATGGGCTCCCTTTTGGTTGTTCCTCTTAAATATCAAAATCAAGCCCTCGGATCTTTATCTTTTGGCTTGATGGATTCTGACCCTGGTTTTTCGAAGCGGGATTTATTCTTGGCTGAAGAGTTGGCCGAGAGGGTTTCACTGGCGATTCAAAACTCGAGGTTGTTTAAAAAGTCTCAACAGGCCAGTTTGGCCAAGTCGGCCTTTTTGGCCAATATGAGCCATGAAGTTCGAACTCCTTTGGGTGCGATTATCGGTTTTGCT
>CAYMDP010000091.1:0-3795 GCA_964389375.1 uncultured Pseudobdellovibrionaceae bacterium
CTCGAGGCTTTCCGCGATAATGATCAGGTTATTCGGCATTTGTTCTGGCTGAGACATATTTATAGATCGGAAAACCCGAGCGACCAGTTAAGACCAGGTCTGGTTTTGCTCGCTCAGGGAGTCTTAAATTCTTGGGCGCAAAAGGTATTTACCAAAACTCAAACTAAGGTCCAGATGCCCGAGTATCTCTGATCAATTTCTATTAAGTTTTGTCTTTAGCTTTTTGCGCTTCGTCGTGTTTTGGCCAGGTTTCTATTTGCGACTTGGACTTTAAGCTTCTGACTTTGTTCGAAGCGAGAAAGTTTCTTTTTTAAAACGCTTGAGGACAAAGCAAGAATTCGAGCGGCAAATAGTCCACCATTATAAGAATTATCGACAGCCATCGTCGCAACAGGCACGCCCTTCGGCATTTGAGCAATAGACAATAGAGCATCAAGGCCTTTGATCTTGCCGACCATAATCGGAATTCCAATCACGGGAAGGCGAGTCAGTGAGGCAACCATTCCAGGAAGGTGAGCCGCACCTCCGGCCCCAGCGATAATCACCTGTGCGCCCCGCTTTTCAGCGGCCTTTGCAAAGCGAAGCATGGCTTCAGGGGTTCGATGAGCCGAGACGATCTTAACTTCATAAGATATGCCAAAAAAATCCAAAGCGACTGTGGCGCCCTTCATGCTGGGCCAATCCGAATCACTTCCCATAATGATAGAGACTTGAGTTTTCATAAACGAAATTCCTTTCGAATCCGCATCAGATTCTTTAGGGCAAGGCCTGGGGTCTTTGCAAGACAGGTCAGATGCCCCATCTTTCTACCTTTGCGATTTTCATTTTTTCCGTACCAGTGCAGAGTGGCTTCGTTGGGCCACACCAGTTGTGGACTTTGGGATCCAGAACCCAATAAGTTGTACATTGCAAATCCAGGTTTTAAGTTTTGCACCTTTGGAAGTTTTAAGCCCAGAATTGCTCTTAAGTGCATTTCGAACTGATCGTGGTCTAAGGCCTCGATAGAGTAATGACCCGAATTGTGCACTCGCGGAGCCAGTTCGTTGACCAAAAGGTCTCCGTTTTTATCCTCAAAAAGTTCGAAACTAATCAAGCCCTTATAGCCGACACTTTTTAACATCTGAATAATTTTTTTCTTCAAGGGCAATTCGCGACTGTGTAAGACCGGGCCCTTGACCCAAAGGCAGCGAGAATCCAGTTGGAAGCTTTCGACCAAAGGAAGGCTTGAAGAACTTTTGGTGTTGATCGCCACTGCGAAGGCGAGTTCTCTTTTAAATGGGATAAACTCTTCGGCGATATAGTCGAAGCCAGATTTTTCAAATATTTTTACAAAAGATCTTAAATCCAAAGCATTTCGAACGACATGGGTTCCGTAGCCGTCGTAGCCGTTTCTTCTTTGTTTAAAAACGACTCCTTTAGAGAATCGCTGAAGAATAGTTAACACTTCATTTTTTGTCGAGATCACTTCAAAGCGCGCGGTGGGGATCGAGTATTTTTGCAAGAGTTTTTTCTGACTTAATCGATCTTGCAAAAGCTGCATCAGTTGGGGATTCGGAAAAATCTGAATAGGATTTTGTTTTTTTGCTTCGGCCAAGGCCGACCCATCGATGAATTCACTTTCAAATGTGAGGATCTGCACTTTCTTAAAAAAACTTTCCAAATCTTTTGGGTCATTTGGGTTGCCCTTTTGCCAATTTCTGCAGACTTGGGCCGCTGGATCGCTTTCGGATGGTGATAGAATATGAATATTTAGTCCCATGGCTGAGCCCCGAAGGCAAAGCATCCGAGCCAATTGGCCGCCGCCAAGGATTCCGATATTTCGTGATTTGAGTCGTGAAAGCATAGGACTTAAGATATATGCATTCCCCAGTGAAAGGTATGAACGATCCGGGGCTTAAGCGCCATGTCATAAGAATGCCTAAGGGCCTCTCGAAATCTATTGTCGCTTTTAGGTGAACAGACGAGTAAAAGCTTAGTGATGAAGGCTCCACTGGCTCGCCCCATCCTTCGGGGAGAGGTGAATTTTCCATTTTGTCTTGCCCCTATGGTGGGCATTTCCCATATCGCTTTTCGTGAGGCCTTAAGATCCTATTTGCCCGAGGGAGCCTCGACGATTTGGCCCACGGAAATGTTGAACTCTAGAAAAGTGCACCGTGAAGATTTAAGTCAAAGAACCGAAACGCTAAAGGGACCTCTTGAGACCGGCATGGTGCCTCAAATTCTGGGCAATACGGAAGAAGACATTCGGTTGACGGTACAGGCCCTAAAATCCTGGGGAGCCGAGGGGATCGACATCAATATGGGCTGCCCCGTCAACAAAGCTTTAAAACACAACTATGGTGTGGCCTTAATGGGTGATGCAGATTACGCCGCGGATGTTGTGCGTTTTACGGTGAACAGCTCGGATCTTCCGGTCTCGGTAAAGTTGCGAGCGGGACTTCAAGGGGACAAAGATTTTTTACTTCGGTTTGGGAGAAAGCTTGAAGAGGCCGGCGCCTCCTGGCTTTGCTTGCATCCTAGAATGGCGGCACAAAAAAGAAGAGGGCTTGCCGACTGGTCGCAAATTAAAATGTTAAGAGAAGAGGTTTTAATCCCTGTGATCGGAAATGGAGATATTCAGGTTTATGCCGATGTCCTTGCGATGTTTCAGCAAACAGACTGTGATGCGGTGATGGCGGGCCGAGCTCTTACCGCAAGGCCCTGGATGCTTTGGCAGCTTGGCGAAGTCTGGGGCTTTAAAAATCCTCCCGGTCGCATGGGAAGAGCTCCCTCTCAGCCCTATGAAGAAGGCGAAGAAATGGGGCGATTTTTAAAAGATCTGCTTCTGGCTTTTCGAAAGTACTTTCCCGAGTCCTTGGGGCTGCGAAAGATGACCTTTTTTTTAAAAAACTCAAGTCCCTGGCTCGAGTTCGGACATCATTTGATGGCGAAGACAAGTTCTTGTAAAAGTTATTCTGATCTGGAAATTGTGTTTGAGGATTTTTTTTCGCAAGCGCAAAAAATGTCGCAGACAACAGAACTTCGTTATTAGAGCAGGGCGAAGTCCATGATCGAATCAATCAAAGGCACTGATATAAAAGTACTCTCTCCTATTTAATTCCCCATCAATTGGTAAACTACACAGAAGTGAAGGCTTGCTCCTAGTATAGTTAAAAGATGAAATACTTCGTGGTAACCAAAATACTTGGGCCATAATCGAGGCCACTTGAGTGCGTATAAGATCGCTCCAAAGGTGTAGGCAAATCCGCCGGCAGCAAGAAGACTTAAGTTAAAAGTCCCCATAGAACTTTTAAGTTCCCCCAAATAGGGAAGAGCAAACCATCCAAGAAAAACATAAAGCAAAGCCTTTAACCACTTGGGGGCCGAGATCCACAAAAAAGTTTGAAGAATACCTAAAACTGCAGTGGCCCAAACAACAATCAAAAGTTTTGGTCCAACTTGGGGGCTAAGTGCAAGAAGGCAGACGGGAGTAAAGGTTCCAGCAATTTGGATGAAGATAGCGCAGTGATCGAAACGTTTCAGAATTTTACGCTTTGCCTCGGTCCAATGGGGGATATGGTAAATCGCACTCACCCCAAACATAGCAAGAAGTCCTGCCGAGTACACAAGGCTTGAGAGGACCTGAATAGACCCCTCGCTCTTAAACAGCAAAAGTCCGCAGGCTAGGAGAGAGGCAAAAAATGCATATTTATGGGAAGAGCCGCGGAAAATAGGTTTTGCTAAAGGCTTTTGTGGTTTTGGTTTCAATGGGAGTCGTGTAGCGTGTTATATAGCACGACGGAAGCAACCCAAGAG
>CAYMDP010000092.1:0-3723 GCA_964389375.1 uncultured Pseudobdellovibrionaceae bacterium
GCAATAAATGTTCATTAAATATTGATCTAGTTCTGGCAGTGCTTTTCTTAACTTCGAAATGTGCGCATCAATTGATCTTAGAGAAATCTCTGAATCATTCCAAACATGAGTTTTAATCCAATCCCTAGAGAGCAACTGATCTGGATGTGATACAAATGCATTGAGTAAATTGAATTGGGTGGGCGAAATATTGACTACTTGGCCCTGACGTTTCACTAAGAAATCTTTTGGATAAATTTTGAGTTCTTCAATTTGTAATGTAGGCTCTTCAACCAAACTTAAAGGTGCAGCCTTTTGAGTGTAGCTCGTGGAATTTGACGATTGAGTTCGTAACAAAGATTGAATTCGCCAGCCGACTTTTTCGAGCGACGTCTCCATATGTATCCAATGATCACAACCCTGTTTAAAGGCACGCTCCTCGTTATGATGAAGACCTGATGCGAAAGCGATGAATCCCATACGATGCGTGGTTTTTTGGGCTTTAATTTTAGGTATCCAGCCAATGAGGTCTTGCGCATCTTCGACTAGACAGATTTTAGGCTCCCACTCTTGGACCAAGAACTCTGCCATTTGCGATGAGGTCGCGGTCTCAATCTGATACCTAGAACTCAAATAGGTTCTAAGCGAAGCGATCAGAGCAGGATTGAAACCGACGAGTAATACTTTTTCCTTGGGGATATCCATAGTTTGATATCGACAATTTAAAACCACAACTAAAGTCGGGGTCGTGGAAAACGGAAGATTTCACAAAGTCTCAAACTGAGATCTTAAAGGCTTCAATTTCGTAACAAGTTTGGCCACTCTCAAGGTACTTTTTTTCGAAATGTGTTCTCGGTTTGAGATCTGCAGGGAGACTTCTGCCTTGAGTTTTGAGGCCCCAATAGTTTTTGAAATAATTCATCGCTTCGAGGTAATAGTCTTCGATGTTCGTGGTGAGGGTTAGGCAAGCACCGGGCTTCATACTTTCTAACAAGAGCCCCATAAAGGGTGACCGGTGCCAGCGGTGGCTGGCTTGGGAGATCTTCAGATAGGGATTTGGGTAAAGCAAAAAAACTCTCTCAATTTGGGGTTCGGTATTTAGGTGTTTCGCGACCCACCACTGAGCGTCGGCTCTCAGGTGAAGTAGGTTGGGTATTGACCCAT
The DNA here is from genome assembly GCA_964389375.1 of uncultured Pseudobdellovibrionaceae bacterium. Lineage (GTDB taxonomy): Bacteria > Bdellovibrionota > Bdellovibrionia > Bdellovibrionales > UBA1609 > CAYMDP01. Next base: position 1,144 of record CAYMDP010000092.1, read on the forward strand.
ACTTTTGGATTCGGCGGTCGAATTTATTAAAGCGTTCTTGGGTGCGCTCTAAGGCCACCAGGTAACGTCCTGGGTTGGCAAAGCTATAAGAGACCGCATGAAGGCCTGTGCCCGCACCGATTTCGAGATCAAAGTTTTCTATATGAGCTGGAGGTGGCGGCAATTCTACAGAACCAAAAGGAGGGGAGCGAAAGCTTCGAACCGGGGGGAAGCTCTGACTTGAGTCTGGTTTTTTCATGCCTCAGGCATATCAAAGAAATGTCTCTGCGAAAAGCTTGGAAGATCGAGAAATATCCGCTAGAAAATGAAACGCTTAAATCGCGATTTGGGAGATACCTTTTGCAAGAAGACCAGCCTCTAGAGCAGCTTTTACGTACTCGCCTTTGCGATCTCGAAATCGCGATCGAAGATAGCGGGGTGGCGACCCTAATTCGACAAGTGAGAACCGAGCTTAAGCGCAAGGGGCTATTGTTTAAGCCCTACTTTTGGATTTCTGACGAATGGTTTTGTCCGGATGGGTTTTCAGGAGTTGCGATCCCGTTTTTTCTTTTGCACCCTCGTCTGAAGCGCCTCGAAAAGGCAAAGATGGGTTTTGTCGATGGGCATTCGACTCCTCAAATTCTCAAAATTCTTAGGCACGAAATTGGACACGCTCTGGAGAACGCCTACGGCTTAAAATCTCATCCTCTGCGAAAAAAGGTCTTTGGTAGCCACCGGGAACCTTATCCAAGTTCTTACCATCCGCGACCCTACAGTCGGCATTTCGTAAAGCATTTGGGCTTTGGTTATGGGCAGTGCCACCCTGACGAAGATTTCGCGGAAACCTTTGCAGTATGGTTAGACTCAAGCTCAGACTGGAAGAAGAAGTACATAGGAACACCCGCTTTCTACAAGCTATTGGCAATGGATCAACTCATGAAGGAACTCAGAGGAGTGACGACTGAGCGAGGTCAACGCGGAAGATTTGAGCCTTTGTCAGCGAATAAAATTACGCTTGGTGAGTATTACCGAAGAAAGCAACTTCGTTTTAGAATTCCGACCCGTAAAAAAATGGTTCACGATGTCATGTCATTAAAGGACGATTCACTTGGCACAATAACACTTGCTCAGTACATGAGAAAAAATGAAAAGCTTCTTGTTGACGAAGTTTCGAGTGCGATTGGCCAGCCTAAACATTTAGTAAGAAGAGTCGTCTCAGATTTTATCTCGGCCGGGACTCAGGTGAGAATTAAATCAAGTGATCAGAAAGAGCTTAAAGCAAAGACATTGAACTGGGTCCTCGAGGGATCGCTGATTTATCTTGAAAAAGGACTGGACCGAGTGGTGTTATAATCTCATGCGAGTTTTGGTATTAATGCATGAAGATTTAATTCCCCCTGAAAAGAAGGGGAGCCGACAAGAGTGGGAAAGTGCACCGTGGAAAACGGAGTACGACGTGACCTCGCATCTGAAAAAGCTTGGACACGAAGTTCTTTCACTTGGAGTGGGCTCAGAACTCGGAGGCATCCGCCACCAGCTCCATCACTTTAAGCCGCATATTGTTTTTAATTTACTCGAAGAGTTTAGAGGCGAAGCTTTTTTTGATTATCACATCGTGGCCTATCTTGAACTTATGCAAGCCAAATACACCGGCTGCAACCCTCGCGGATTGCTTCTTGCTCGCGACAAAGCGTTAGGTAAAAAGATTCTAAAATACCACCGCATCCCAACTCCTGATTTTCATGTGTTTAAAAAAACAAAGCGGCTGAAGATTCCGAAAGGAATTAAGTTTCCAATTTTTGTTAAAACTTTAAATGAAGAGGCTTCGCTCGGAATTTCACAAGACAGTGTCGTACACGACGAAAAGGCCTTGCGAGCCCGCATAGAATTTCTATTCGAAAAGTTGGGAACGGACGTCATTGCTGAAAGCTACATTGAAGGCCGCGAGTTCTATGTTTCGATAATGGGCAATGAACGCCTTGATGTATTTCCAATGGTTGAGCTTGAGTTTGGAAATATGGGAGAGAAGTCTTATCCAATTGCGACTCGCAAGGTGAAATGGGATTTAGCTTACCGGGAAAAATACGGCGTTAAAGTTCAGGCACCAAAAGACCTTTCCCCGGAGCTTGAAGCGAAGATCTATTCGGTTTGTAAGAGAGCGTACCGCTCGTTAGATTTGACGGGTTATGCGCGTATGGATTTGCGAGTTACGAAAGATGGGGGCGTCTATCTGATCGAGGCGAATCCAAACCCGGATATTGGCTTTGAGGACGAATTCCATAAATCGGGAGAGCTAAAAGGGCTTGATTACGAGCAAATTATGCAGAGAGTCCTGAAGCTAGGCTTGGCTTGGAGCCCGAGTTAGTCTAAACAGTCCCCATGCCCAAACGCCCGGATGAAAGCTACCTTGAATACAAAAAAAGGATGATCGATCCTGTTTCTCCGAGCTTTTGCGCGGCGAAGTGGCTTAACGCTACGATTTGGTTAGATCAGGGCAAAACGACGTCTTGCCACCTGCCTCCCTGCCAGCCCATAAGCAAATGGGAACTTTTGCTAAATCCCTCAGCCATACACAATTCACGTCACAAGAAACTTCAGCGA
>CAYMDP010000093.1:0-3714 GCA_964389375.1 uncultured Pseudobdellovibrionaceae bacterium
CTTAGACCCAGTTCTTTTTTTATAAAGTAGGCTGCATAGGTACTGTCCACTCCGCCGCTGAGGCCGATAATGCAATCGTAGGCTTTCCCTTTGCCCGCACTTTTGATGGATTCAACGAGAAGATCTAAAGATCGTTTTTTTTCTTCAGGACTTTCTGGGAAACAGTTTTTCGTTTGAGTGTATTCTTGGCAATGGTTACAGGCCCCGTGATCGTCGAATATGATCCCGGGGTCCGAAGTGTCCATGATGCACCTAGTGCACATTCTGTAAGTTGTCGTCATCTCATAGTTTCTTGACTATCATCGGGGAGTTTGTCAAACACAAAGGCCCTTGAGTGAAGGGAGTTGATTGGCCCCAATTTGCGCATCACGGCAAGGGTTGAAGACCGCAAACCCTCCCAAGGGCAATTTTACGCGAAAGTTAGGCGAGTGAGTTTATGATTGTGATCTGTGACTACGGCATGGGCAACCTAAACTCAATTAAGAACATGCTGAGTTTTTGCGGTTATTCATCTGAAATTTCTAGCAATCCTGATGTCGTTCGAGCAGCGAGTCTTTTGATTTTGCCTGGTGTCGGCGCCTTTGATTCAGCCGTGAATGCGATAGCTCGACTTAAGCTGGCCGAAGCATTGACTGAAGTCAGTATAGTTCGAAAAGCTCCAACTCTTGGGATCTGCCTAGGGATGCAGCTGTTATTTGAATCCAGCGAAGAGGGTCAGGCTAAGGGGCTGGGGTTTGTTCCGGGCCAGGTTAGGTCCCTGCCTAACGACTTAAATCGAATCCCACATATTGGCTGGGCTCCATTTTCTCCGCCGGTCGAAGAGGGTTTTTTAAAGTCCTTGGGGCCGGACTTAAGATTTTATTTTGTTCACAAGTATGCCTGTTTTCCAAGTGCTGAGTCCAAGGTGATTGTTTCTGAATTGGACTATGGGGTTCCCTTTGCTTCGGCGGTTGAGTTGGGCAACATTGTTGGAGTGCAATTTCACCCAGAAAAAAGTCATAAGTTCGGGATTCATTTCTTTAAGACTTACCTTTCTTTTTTTAATGTAGCGCAGGATTTGAGCTAGAAGAGGTTTTTATGTGTGGGATTTTTGGAGTAGTTGGGCGCCCGAGTACTGACGCAGATATTCAGGCAAAGATACAAAATCTTTTTATTCGCTCAGAATCTAGAGGCAAAGAGGCCTCAGGACTTTTCGCGGTTTTGCCTGAGAAAATTGTGATTTTTAAGAGCCCGGAGCGAGCATCTAAAATGATCAAGGGATCATTATTTGGTGAATTTTTGACTCGCGCACTGGATGAAGCTCAGTCTTCCCTCGCTGCTTTTGTTGGTCACTCTAGGTTAGTGACAAATGGCTCACGAGAAGAGCATTCTAACAATCAACCAGTCATCGGCGAAAGTTTAGTGGTCGTACATAATGGGATCATTACGAACCACCGAGACTTGAGCCATTTGGCGGGCTTGCCGACCCCGCGGGAGCTAGATACTTCCTCTTTCGTCTCTTTGGTTGAAAAAAGAATTTTCGAAGATAGGATGGACTTACCTCGGGCACTTCATCAGACTGTGAGTGAAATTAAGGGTACATATAGTCTTGTCGTCGCCCATAAGAATAGTTCAAAGCTTTATCTATCAACAAACAATGGTTCCCTATATTTTCTTTCTAAGGGTGGACAGGTTTTTTTTGCTTCTGAAAGAACGATACTTAAAGGCATGGTCGATGATTTTGGCCTCGGTGAGGCAGACGAGAACATAGTTCGTATTCCGCCACATTGGCATTTAACTATTGACCTTATCGATGGGGCCACTAATTTTTGGTCGGACTTGCCTTCTGCAGTCGAAAGACTAGAGAAAGCTGGTCTCATTCTAGATCAATCGCCTAGTCCGAAGAAGCAAGGGGTGAAGTCTCAGGTCACAAATAAATTTATAGTTTTGAAGGAGATTGAGAGAGACTACGAAGCGAGTCTCTTGCATACAGAAAAGTTACTTAGGTGCTCGCGATGCGTTCTTCCGGAAACCTTTCCTGGGATTTACTTCGGGAATGACGGTATTTGTAATGTCTGTAAAAACTATAAAATTCGATCTACGCTCCCGGTAGACCAAATTCTGCAAAAAATTAATCCCTTGTCCAACAGGACGAAGGATTTTGATGTCCTTGTCCCATTAAGTGGCGGTCGGGACAGCTGTTATTCGCTTCATTTTCTTGTCAAGGAACTGGGATTAAGGCCACTTGCCTTCACTTATGATTGGGGCATGGTGACTGACCTCGCCCGTAGGAATCAGGCAAGACTGTGTGGTGCTTTGGGTGTGGAGCACATACTTATTTCCGCAGATATAAATTTTAAAAGGCGGAACATCCGCGAAAATGTGGCTGCCTGGTTGAAGCGTCCTCATTTAGGGATGGTTCCTCTTTTCATGGCTGGTGACAAACATTACTTTTACTATTCAAACAAGCTTATGGCAGACTACGATCTTAAAGGCGCAGTAATGGGGGAAAATCACCTCGAAGCCACGGGGTTTAAAAGTGGTTTTGCGGTAAGATCTGGTTCCTCTGAAAAAGCTTACGTTACATCCTCGCTTGATCGCTTAAAGCTGATGACGTTTTTTTCAAAGCAATATCTTTCAAATTTTGGGTACTTGAACGCTTCGCTTTTCGACACAATTTTTGCGTTCTCTACTTATTACTTTATCGACCGACCTTACCTTAACCTTTTTGATTATGTTAAGTGGGATGAGGGTGTAGTGGTAAATACCATTGTTAATCAATACGAATGGGAGCTCTCTCCAGACTCGAACTCTAGTTGGAGAATCGGTGACGGCACGACTCCTTTTTACAACTTCATTTATCAAACTGTGGCTGGTTTTTGCGAGTTAGATACGTTCCGAAGCAATCAGATTCGTGAGGGTATTATCAGTCGAAGTGAGGCACTTCGTCTTTTGCGGGAAGAGAGGCAGCCTCGGTGGGAATCGATTAGGTGGTACTTTGATGCCATTGGACTAGATATGAATGAGTCTCTTCGCCGAGTACAGAGTATCCCCAAATTATACAGAACGGAAGCAGGCGCGAATAAACAGCAAGAGTTCTGAAAGACTCATTAGCTTAAATCCATTTTTAGAAAGTCGACGAACATCACTTCGGAGAGGAAATGAGCGGGTTACTGCAAGTGCATCATCTTGCTTGAAGGATGGGATTTTTTGATCTGTCTCAATTAAGGAAACATAACGTTCAAGAAGCGAAAATGCCGAGTATCTCACTTGGATCCAGAGACCGAGTATCGTGGTAGACCGAGTAATTCTAACTGGGTCACCGTACCCAATAATTTCTCCCGTATCCAATCCAGTGTTCACATAATGGAAAGTTAGTTGAGTTTGTGTTTCGTTATTAATTAGGACCCAAAAATAATTCGCGGCGCCTCTGTATTCTGGGAGTTTTGCTCCGTGAAGGTTTAGTGTGCCGAAACGAGGGATATCCAAGACATCTGCTTTTACTATAAATGAACTGGCATTAAAAATATAATTTGGGGAGAGACTTTTTATTTTAGATAGGCACTTTTCGTCAATTGACTTAAATTTAGCAGTCTCAATTCCAAATCGAGACGCTTGGCTATTCAAATCTTTTCGAAAGGGCAACGCAATAAAGTCGTGTAGCTTAACAACTAAAAAATTTAGAACCAAGTATTCGAAAGACGAAGAAAGAATCTTTTTGTAAAATGAGAGAGT
>CAYMDP010000094.1:0-3713 GCA_964389375.1 uncultured Pseudobdellovibrionaceae bacterium
GAAATCGATCTAAAACCTTAAGGGCAAGCTCTTCGACCGTACTGGATTCTTCGAAATATTTTTGACAGAAATCTTCCGCCATTTCGTGGCCATCGCGAATAATGGCCCAGTAAAGATTTTCTTTGGTTTTAAAATGATAGTTGATCGCCGCGATATTGACCTGACTTTGCCCCGCGATTTCTCGAACCGAGGTTGCATCAAAACCATTCTCAGCAAATAGACGCCTTGCAACCTCTATAATGCGTCGTTTGGTGTCTAGACTAGAATCAATTGCGTTCATTACAGACCTTTTTCTTCGAGCGGTTTAAACTTCTTCAGTGTACCGAACTTTGGGAACTGAATGCCAGGCTTATCTGACACAAAAACATTGCGAAGTCTTTCGAGATACCAAAAAACAAGAGGGGTAAACGCGAAGGTGTAAAGAATAGAAGCTAAAGTTCCACCAATAATCACTAGCCCCATCGAAGCCTTTGCGAGATCCGGCGACCAGGTCTGAGGCAGGGCTCCAGAGACAATCGCGATAGAAGTCATCAGGACTGCGCGAAATTTATCTTCAGTACCTTTCCACAGCGCTTCTTTAATGTCAGTCTCTCCACGTTTTTGATGAACCTGCGTCTGATCAAGAATCAAAATGGCGTTGTTAACCACCAGACCAACTAGCATGACGATTCCAAGCATTGAGGCAATGTTGATTGAAGAACTTGCAAAGAAAAGCAGAACGAAAACTCCTCCAAATGAAGTTATGATCGAAGAAGAAATAGTCACGGGATGGACAAAAGAATTCAGAACAGCCGCAAGAAGCATAAAGGTCAAAATAATCGCAAGTCCAAAGGCTTTCCCAATTTCTCGACCGGATTCTTCTTGGCTTTCAGCTTGACCTACGAAGGCGAAATTGTATCCGGGTGGAAGATTTAGCGCCTCAATTTTTTCAGTGAGTTCGCCCTGAACAACACCTGCTGTGGATTTAGACAAGTAGCCATTGACTTGAATAATTCGATTTCGATCTCGTCTCCAAAGATTGGGAACCGCCGTCGTTCGTTTGATAGATCCGACGTCTGGCAGAGAGACCAAGCCGAATTGAGTTTTAAGAGCGACTTGGTTTAGCGCATCAGCAGAATCTTTGTAAGCTTGATCCAATTCGATGCGGATATCGTATTCTTCACCAGTCTCCTTAAATACGTTCGTATCATCCCCATAGATCGAGGCTCTTAAAGCTTGTCCGATACTTGCGCTGTTCAGACCATGCTGCTCCAGTTTTTTAAGATCTGGCTGAAATTGAATTTCTTCTTTAGGGCTTTTGTAGGTGGATGAAATTGAGCGAAAGTATCCAGACTCTCTCATCAGTTCCTGGATTTGCTCTGAAATTTCGATCATCTTCGAGTACTCAAGGCCTGTGACATCAATAGAGATGTCTGCTTCCATGCCACCGCCTCCGTCTCCACGCTTGAATTCGATCTCGGTCCCCGGAATTTTTGCAGCTTCTGGGGTGACAATTTCGATCAAGTCCACGTCGCTACGAGTTCTTTCCGCATTCGGAACAAGGCTGACGACAACCCGTGAGTTTTCAGGGCCATTTTCTCCAAGCACAGAAAGAACAGAGCGTACCTCGCTAAAGTCCTTAAACAAAACTTCAATTTGTTCCGTGACGACTTGGGTCTGTTCGATTGTGGCCCCTTGAGGAAGGGTCAGTCGAACTTCGATTCTGTTTTCATCCGAGGTCGGAATAAATTCGTTTCCGATATATGGGACTAGGGAAAAGGTCCCCACCAAACTTGCAAGTACTAAGGCAATCCATGTCTTCGGGTAGCGAAACATAAGGTTAAAAATGATTTTATATTCATTTAGAAAAAACTGAGTTAATCGGTCAGTTCCGCGAACCAAGAAATTCTTCTTTTGTTCCTCTCCAGGTTTGATGGGCTTTAAAAGTGCCCCGCACATCATTGGAGTCAAAGTAAAGGAGGCTAGTAAGGAAAAAAGAGTCGCATAGACAACGGTCAATCCGAACTGAAGCATAAACTGGCCAACGATTCCGCCCATAAATGCAATTGGTGTAAACACCACAAGGTTTGTTCCGCAACTGGCAAGAACCGGAATTACAACTTCTTTAGTTCCATCGATGGCCGCTTGTTTTGGGTCCTTTCCCATTTGAAGATGGGTTAAAACACTTTCAATAATCACAATCGCGTTGGCAATCAGGGTTCCAAGTGCCGTGGCCATTGCAAGAAGGGTGATAAAGTTAATGGTGAATTTAGAAAAATCCATAAGCAAAAGGGCCGAGATGATCGAAGACGGAATCACCACGGCAGCGATAAAGGTCATTCTGAAGTTGCCCGAGAACAGATAAAGAATCAAAACGGTTAAAAATACTCCAAGTGCAATACTTTGTAGTGTTCCCGAAGTTTCTCGCACGATGTATTCGGAGGTGTCATTTGCAACTTCCAGCTTCATGCCCTCTGGAAGAGTCTCGCGGATCTCGGGCAGAAGTCCCTGGATTCCGGCAGCGACTTTGACTTCATTGCCGTCAGAGATTTTCTTTACCGAAAGGGTTACAACCGGCTGACCATTGAAGCGTGAGATGTTTTCAGTTTTTTTGCTTCCATCGTAGACTTTAGCAATACTGGACAATGGAAATCTGGCCCCGTCTGGAGTCGTCAAGGGCATGTCTTTAATGGCTTCAATCCCAGAAAATTCACCCACAAAGCGCACCGAAAGACTTGTACTTTGTTGATCAATATTTCCACCAGGGATATTTAAGTTCTGAGCCTTCATGGTCTGAACGACATCTAAAATAGAAATAAATCTGGCTTTCATTAGGTCAGGATCTAGTTCAACTCGGATTTCTCTTTGCTCTCCGCCGAACACATCTACAGATCCCACTCCAGAAACTTTTGTAAACTGATTCTTAAGCTTTTTATCAGCGTACTCAAACAGATCTCTTGGGCTGTGTTTGTCGCTTGAGAATACCAATTCCACGACAGACTTTGCGAAGGGATCAAGACGCTCAACAATCGGTTTGTCCATTCCCGTGGGCAGGGTATTGACGATGGCTTCGACCTTATCTTTGACCTCTGCGGCTTTTACGTTTACGTCTGCAGAAAGTTGAAACTCGATCAAAACAAAGCCGAAGTTTTCGTAGGCCCTACTTTTGATACTTTTAATTTCCGAAATCTCTACAATCGAGTCCTCAACTTTTTTAACCACCTGAGATTCGATTTCTTCAGGAGAAGCGCCGGGATAGACCAAGTTCACAGACACTAAGGGGAATTCAATCCTCGGTGACTGCTCAACGTTTAAATTGAAGTAGGATACGAATCCTAACAGGACAAAAAATAAAATAAGGACAATTGTCGTTGCTGGCCGTCTAACAAATATTTCGATCATGAGTTTGCCCCTTCACATCCTTCACAATTTCTTACGCGAACCTTCGCTCCGGCGCGAAGGGATTTAAAACCGTTAACGATAATTTGATCTCCAAGCTTCAATCCCGACAGAACCTCAATTCTTCCACCGGCTTCTGAGCCCACCTGGACTTCGACGCGCTCAGCTTTGTTGTCTTTGACGATCCAGATCGAATTCTTTTCATCGCGAAGCTCGATGGCCTCAAGAGGAACTGAAATTCTGTTTTTTATAAGACGTGTGACAACTTTGACGGCCCGTGGAGCATCTCAATATTTTACAGCTCTTTAAGGGGGCCGCTTGTAGGCTACGGCCTT
>CAYMDP010000095.1:0-3679 GCA_964389375.1 uncultured Pseudobdellovibrionaceae bacterium
TTTTGAGGGTGCCCGGAATGAATCACCAAAAGCTCGGAATCTTTTAGTTGGGATTGTACAGCTGCTGCCGCTTTTTGCTGACGGCTTTTATAGACACTTGGTGAAAACAGAGTCATTTATTTTTTTCTCCAGTCTTGTTCAAAGCAGCCGATGATCAGAGCCTTAAAGCCCGGATTGTTCAAGCCCAACATCTGGCTTGGCCTTTATTCTTACTGAAAGTGTGTGATTGGAATGGGGGTTTTTGCAACGAGTTTCACTGAATTCTAGGATAGGTTCCAGGTCCCAGGTGGTAACGTCACTGCATCATTCCCGAGACAACTAGCTGGCTATGACACTCCATTGCTAGCACTTGGGACCTGGAACCAAATTTAACAGTACTCGAACCCTCACGAACACCAAAAAAGGCGAAGTGCCGCGTATCCGGAGAGCAGGATTGACCGGGTGCCCCACTGCCAAGTGCTGGGCACTTACTCTTAGACTTAGCCTTAGTTGTCAGATTAACATTTTCGCTTCGGGAGGGCGTGACAATGAGGCATTGGCAGGCAGCTGTTTTAATTTGGATTTCGTTTGTGTCCATCACCGCGCCCATTGCCTACACAGTAAAGGGTGAATCGGCTATGGTTTTATTGGGCCCATTTATCTTCGGGCTTCCATGGAGTATCCTGCTAATTCCTTTTGTAGATCAATTGTTCAGTCTCCACATGTTCGTCGGTTTAGACCAGCGCGGGTTGGAGAGCCTGGGCATTATGATTCCCTTGTATCTCAATTTGGCCATTATCTTGGCAATTCTTTGTCGCCTCCTTGCAAAAGTTGATAGGCCTTCTGATTTAGGCAGTCTGGTTGAAAACAGCACAGGCCCCCTTGTTAAAAAAAGTGATTTGATTCTAAAAAGGGCAGGAGCTGAAATAATCGATTTCATCCTCGTCAGTATTGTAAGCGGATTTCTTATTTCTTCTATACTAGGCCAGGTTGCTCGTCCCACATTTTTGGGGTTTTCCTTAGTTCACGCTCTCGTCTTGTTCGTCTATGCGGGCTACTTTAATTCGAATCGGCGGGCGACTATTGGAAAACGGATGTTTTCTTTAAGGGTGGTATCCTCTTCTGGGGGCAAATTAAGTTTTTTACAAGCTGGGCTTCGTGATGGGATAGGTAAGCAGCTTTCGAGGTACTGGCTTGGCATAGGCTACTTCTTGGTTTTTTTCTTGCCGGATCAAAAAGCCTTTCACGATTTTTTGTTTAAGACTCGAGTTGTAGAAGATATTGGCTAACCTGGGTCTTTCGAATCTGGCCTTTAGGCAGGCTCCAGGTCCCAAGTGGTAGCGTCACTGCATCATTCCAGAAACAACTGGATGGCTATGACACTCCATTGCTACCACTTGGGACCTGGAACCCGCGAAAGCGGGAGAGGAGCTCTGCCCTCGAAGACAATTGCCATTGAATGGGCTCTTTCCCTTTAGACTTTAGGTAGGCGTTGATTTTAGAAAAAGGACGGCTACCAAAAAATCCGCGATAGGATGACAGAGGCGAAGGGTGAGGGGCTTCTAAAACTAAATGTTTTTTGCGATCAATATACGCCCCTTTTTTCTGGGCATAACTTCCCCACAACACAAACACGAGTCCTTCTCGCTCAGTGTTTAAAGTTTCGATCACTCGGTCGGTGAAGTTCTCCCAACCTCGATTTTGATGAGAGCCCGCTCTTCCCGCTTCAACACTTAAAGTTGCATTTAAAAGTAAAACGCCTCTTTCGGCCCATTCCACCAAACAACCATGATCCGGAATAGGAATCTGCAGATCCGAAAAAAGTTCTTTATAGATATTTTGCAAAGAAGGAGGGATCGCAACTTCGGGACGCACTGAAAAACAAAGTCCATGGGCCTGCCCGGGGCCGTGATAGGGATCTTGTCCCAAAATCACAACCTTAGTTTTTTCTACAGGCGTGCAATCGAAAGCTTTAAAATACTCAGAACCTTTGGGGAAAATCTTTTTCTTTTTGTTGTACTCGTCTTGCAGAAATTTTTTAAGCTCGAGCATATAAGGCTTCTGAAATTCAGCCCCGAGACGCTTTTTCCAACTTTCTTCTATCTTCACCATAAATTGGCTATAGCAGCCTCAATCAGAGCAAGCAAGCCCGTGAAAGCTGCTTAAAAAGCAGGCCAAGGGGCCGGGCGCTTACGGAGGCGCGTTTCTAGCTGGCTTAGCGAATCCTGCTTGGGAACATATACTCCGTGGCGGACTTGACAAAATCTCCTACCGACCCAAATTAAAACAAAGGAGAATGCTGCGATGCTCGATAAAAAACAAAGTCCTAAAAATCAAACTGAAGCGGCCCCTGAAATTCAGGCCTTTTTGTATCAACAGGTTCAAGACCTGGAGCCCTACTTAAAAGACTTAGGCTCTCTCTTTGTTTCGGTCGACCAAATCCAAGGAGACGAAAAGGGCAAAGATAAGTTTGGAGTAACTTTCGTCATCGCCCCAGAAGGATTAAATCTGCGAGCCCGAGAGCAAGCCGACAGCATCTTTGAGGCTTGTATGCTGGCTAAAGCCGAGATTTTAAAGCTTGCAAACGAGCTTATGAATGCCAACGGCAGCTCACCAGAGCGCCAATTGGCGATCCAATCTATTATAAATAAAAACTATTACCTTCATTAAAAGCACAAGTCTGCTTGCCCTTATTCAAAGATTTCCATCTGATTTTGAGACTTTGTTTCAGTTTGGACAGTGATTGTTGCGACAAATTACCCGTCCTTTTAGAAAAAATGCCGAACTTGTTGCCATTTTTTAACTCAAAATGAGATTGACCGAAAAATGTCGAATTCCTAGTGCCCTGCTTTGAGCCTGTGGACACACTTCTATCGCACACTCATCGGAACTGCTCTAAAATAGAGGGATAGGTCAGGAGGCTTTTATGACATTCAATTCTTATATGACAAAGTTGGCGGGAATGTCCTTGGTTCTCGTATTACCAGCTTGTTCGACCTACACAGGTACAACAAATGAAAAAGGCGAAACAGAAGCCACGACCCTTTATGACGTCAATATGTATAAGGCCAATCAATTAGTCTGCGATCCTTTTGATGAAGACCGAGTCACAAAGCTTGAGTCTGGCGTCAAGGCTGACCTTTATTATAGAGGCGCCGGTCAGGACCGCTGGTACACGGTCAACGAGTACATTACTAAAGGTCAAAAATCTGAATCCAGTTTGTTCTTTTCGAGCATCAATGTTCCGACTCGTCTTTTTAGCCAGGGTTTTCCACTTGAATCGGGTGGCTTGGTTAAAAGAGATACCGGCGAAGACTTATTTGAATACTTCGCACTTCATTTTAAAGGAAAGCTTCGATTAGGTCCTGATGATGAAGAAGGGATCTATCAGCTTGCGCTTCTTTCGGATGACGGATCGATTTGGAGCATTAAAGAAGCCTCTGCAGATGGCCAAATGCGCACCGTCGTTTCTAATGATGGCGATCATCCCACTCGCTTTGGTTGCGGGGATGCGATGTATTTTAGCAAAAGTGATGTTCTGGATTTTGAAATAAAATATTATCAAGGCCCAAGACATCATATCTCTTTGATTCCGATGTGGCGCAAAGTCGATTCTGAAGATGCCGCACAAGATTCTCAGTGTGGTAAGTACGGCAATGAGATGTACTTTGACTACAATAACAATTCCGCACCCAAAGCC
>CAYMDP010000096.1:0-3446 GCA_964389375.1 uncultured Pseudobdellovibrionaceae bacterium
AAATTCAATGCGTGACGACGAAGGACTGGCTTCGGGCCAATTCGAGGAGGAGCAATTTGAATTTGGCGAAAAATAACAAGTAAGAAGGGAACAGAATTACTGGTTAAGGCACTGGTTTAAAGACCTTAGCTAGCCCCTGGGCTGGTTCCAGATTGGTGAGCCGGCTCCAGATTGGAACTGCTCTGCTAAGTATCTAAAATTTATTGGTTATTTTAAAATTACCGGCATCTTCGCAGGAGCTTGGCCCAAAACAGAGACTTTGGCCCATAGCATAAAATACCCCCTAATATCGATAATTTAGCCCTCAGCTTGGCACTCCATTTGCTTTTACAGGTCCTTGTGAAGCACGAAAAAGCCTATTCACAAATTCCGGGGGGAATCATGGGTAAAATCTTAATCATCCTTTATGTTGCAAGTGTTCTGTTGTTTTCTGGCCTTTCAAGAGCTCAGGAAGTTGACCCTGTTCGTCCTCAAGGTGTCGCACTCGCAATTCAAAAAGCGGACTTTCAAGTCGAGTCTTATGTTTTAAGCCTTTCTGGAATGAAACCCAACCCCTGCATCACTGATCCCCTTCCACAATTAGTTCAGGATCCCAAAAATCCAAACATGTTTCTCCTTCAAGCTGTCTCTCGCCCCTCCACGGGTTTTTGCATTCAGCTTTATGGAAATCCATTTGAGTTGGTTTTTGATGTGCGAAGCCTTTTTGCTGGAGACAAGTTTAACTTGAATCCAGAGGCTGGCCTGATTTCGATCCTGATTGATGGCACTGGAGATGTTATCGAGCTACCTATCGAAAGCCTAATTGGTTTAGAAAAAGTTAGCTTCGAGATCTTCTCTAGCAAATTTAAAATTAGTAATCATAAAGACACCATGAGAGGAATCCCCTCCTTCCCCAATCCCCAAAATCCTGGAGTGATTCCTCCACCAAGTGTCGGAACGTCCCGCTAAGTCTAAAAGCCCATTATTCGGTCCCCTCCGAATAATGGGCTTTTTTTATTTCCCGACCCTTTAGTCCTCAGTCAAAAAAATTAATATTTCCGTCCACCGATTCCCCCGCCAAATAGATCTCGCAATTTTTTAAATGTCCGCCGAAGACTAGTTCCGCAGGGCTGCCGAAGGCAGACCGAGGATATTCGACGGCCGAGAAGGCACATTTAAAAAAGGGAGAAATTAAGTTCACAAAATTCTAGGCCGTGCGATCGATGTCGGCGCCTAGGCTTTTTAGTTTGGCCTCGAGGGATTCATAGCCGCGATCCAGATGATAAATTCGGTTTACGAGGGTTTCGCCCTTTGCCACAAGACCGGCAAGCACTAAACAAGCGCTCGCGCGCAAGTCTGTTGCCATCACCGGAGCTCCATTCAATTTGCCAGGAGCCCCTCTGATGACGGCCACTCGAGTTTTTGGCGTGATGTCCGCTCCAAGCCGCACTAATTCTTGCACGTGCATGAAGCGGTTCTCAAAAACTGTCTCTGTAATCAGGCTACTGCCCTCGGCCTGGGTCATCAATGTCATAAACTGAGCTTGTAGATCGGTTGGAAAGGCCGGATGAGGAGCCGTGGTGACATCTACTCCGCGCCAAGCTTTGCAAGGCTTTACTGAAACCCAGTCTGAACCGGTTTCAATTTGAAAACCGGATTCTTTCATTTTGGCGAGAAGGGCTTCCAGATCAGAAGGTTTGCAATCCGTCACCTTCACTTCTCCCCCGGTTATCGCTCCGGCAATTAACAGAGTTCCTGCCTCAATTCTGTCAGGGATAATCCTGTGAGTTGCGGGCTTTAAGCTTGTGACGCCTTGAATGCGCAAGATTCCCGAGCCTTCGCCCGAAATTTTTGCGCCCATTTTATTTAAGTACTGAACCAAATCTGTGACCTCTGGCTCTTTCGCGGCGTTTTCGATGATTGTTTCACCCTTTGCAAGACAGGCCGCCATGACAATATTTTCGGTCCCACCCACGGTCGGAGATTCAAACAAGATGCTTGCTCCTTTAAGTCCGCCCTTGGCTTTGGCAATCACATAACCTTCTTCAATTTGAATATCTGCGCCCATGGCTTTTAAGGCCTCAAGATGAAGATCGATGGGACGAGTGCCAATCGCACAGCCTCCGGGAAGACTGACTTTCGCCTCTTCGTATTTCGCGAGCAGCGGACCTAGGCATAAAATACTGGCTCTCATTTTTCGCACAAGATCGTAAGAAGCCAATAGCTCTTTCGGTTTCGCAACATTGACGCGAACTTGATTTCCGTTTTGAATAAATTCACAGTTTAAAGAATTTAAAAGCTCGGCCGTCGAGCGAATGTCCATAAGCTTCGGGACATTTTCAAAAATATGCTCGCCATCCGCCAAGAGAGCCGAAAATAAGATCGGCAAGGCTGCATTTTTGGATCCTGATGTTGAAACGGATCCTTTTAAGATTTTGCCCGAACGAATTCTCATTTTATCCACTAAAGCCTCCTTATCGCCGTCACGACGCGATCTAATCCCGAAAGATCCTTGTGAATAAGGATATTGTCAAAAGCCTGCAATTGCACGAGCTCTTCTAAAGCTTTTTGACCTTGGTCATAGCCAATCTCTAGCGCTAAAAATCCAGAGGGCTTTAACAAAAACCTAGCCCATTCGCACCAGACCCGGACTTTCAAAAAACCTTCCTCATCGGCAAACAAAGCTTCTGAGGGCTCGAAACGTCGAACGCCTTTCTCTACGCTTTGGTCCGCAACATCAATATAGGGCGGGTTCCCTAACAGGATATCCATCGATTTCTGTTTTGAGGCAAAACTACTTTTTTCGATCGGCTTACAAAGATCCAGCTCTTCAATGCAAACTCTGTCTTGAAGTCCCAGTTTTTTAGCATTTAAACCCGTCACTTCAATCGCGGGCTTCGAATTATCAACTGCTGTTAAAAATGAATTGGGAAGTTCGGATAAAACACTAAGTCCTAAGCAGCCACTTCCACAACCAAGATCCACAATCTGCGGATTTGAATTTTTTAAGCCACCGGGTTCTGCAAACTGTATCGCAAGCTCGACAAGTTGCTCGGTTTCTGGCCTTGGGATTAAAACTCCAGGGCGCACTATAAAATCATGCTTATAAAAACCACGTTCTTCTAAAATATAGGCCATCGGTTCGCCCGAAAGTCTGCGGCTAATAAGCCCTTTAAGTCTTTCCGTTTGTTCTGCGCTTAAAGCTTTTTGATCTTCTTGAATGATCTGTTCGGGCCTAAGACCGAAGATTTTAGATATTAATAAATAGACCTCGGACCGAGGGGACTCAATGCCAGCACCCCTTAAACTTTCGATCATCTCAAGGGCGAGGGCCTTAAGGGTCATTGGCTTGTTTGATTCTTTAGAGCTTCACTTTGGTAATGGGTGATTAGCGGCTCAATTAATGTGCTTAGATCTCCGCTCATCACTTCGCCAATGGCGTGAGTCGTAAAACCAATGCGGTGATC
>CAYMDP010000097.1:0-3419 GCA_964389375.1 uncultured Pseudobdellovibrionaceae bacterium
GTTCCCGTCGCATTCGACAAAGCCGTTAAAGATGGTCGTATTAAGCGCGGACAAAATATAATTCTTACGGCCTTTGGTGCCGGGATTACCAGCGGCAGTGTCCTGCTGAGGTATTAACCGATGCTTGCCGGTATCTTTCCAGGTCAAGGCAGCCAACACCCAGGAATGGGGAAGTTTCTTTACGATGAATTTAAAATCGCAAAGACCACTTTTGAAGAAGCCAGTGACGCGTTATCCTTAGATTTTAAAAAACTTTGTTTCGATGGCAGTGACTCTGATTTAGCATTAACCGAGAACACCCAGCCCGCCCTAGTCTTGGTTTCAGTTGCGACCTTTCGTGTGATTTCATCTCTTGTTCCTTTGAAGTTAGTCGGTCTTAGTGGGCATTCGGTTGGGGAATACTCAGCCCTTGTTGCTGCTGGAAGTATTAGCTTTTCTGAGGGGCTTCGTTCAGTTCGAAAACGGGGTCAGCTGATGCAGTCTGCGGTTCCTCTTGGTGAGGGCGGCATGAGTGCAGTGATGGGGCTGGATGCGGCTCAGACGAAGACTTTATGTCAGTGGGCTCAATCAAAAAGTGGTCGTGGCGTTGTCGAGCCTGCAAACTTTAATTGCCCGGGCCAAATTGTGATTTCAGGAAATTTAAAAGTTTTAGATTGGATGAAAGAGCAAAACTTAAGCGAGGCTTTCGAGCAGCCTCCTTCGAGAATTAAATTAATCCCATTAAAAGTCTCTGCCCCCTTTCATTGCTCCTTGATGAAGCCTGCTGAAGATGGAATGAGAGAAGTCTTGTCTACTGTGACTTTTAAAAAGCCAAGCTCCCCTATTGTGCAAAACATCTCGGCTAAGCCCGAGACGGATCCGGCTGTGATTAAAGAAAATGTGATCCGCCAAATAACGGGTGCGGTCCGATGGATTGAATGTGTTGAAACTCTAAAGGCTCAAGGAGCTATTCGACTGATTGAATTTGGTTGTAACAAAGTTTTGGCAGGCCTAGTTAAAAAAATCGATTCTGAAAGTTTGCAGACATTTAATGTGAACTCCCTTGAAGAGCTTAAAATTTTAGAAGGAGCTTTAAAAGCATGAGCCAAGGACGACTATCCGGAAAACGTATTTTTGTAACTGGTGCAAGTCGCGGAATCGGAGCGGGGATTGCTAAAAGACTTTCCGAACAAGGTGCACGACTTGCGATTAGCTACTCTTCAAGCCCCGAGGCCGCGGAAAAAGTTTTGGAAGGCTTAGAGGGCGAAGGACATTTTAGCCTAAAGATGGACGTATCTTCG
The DNA here is from genome assembly GCA_964389375.1 of uncultured Pseudobdellovibrionaceae bacterium. GTDB lineage: Bacteria > Bdellovibrionota > Bdellovibrionia > Bdellovibrionales > UBA1609 > CAYMDP01. The sequence goes on from CAYMDP010000097.1 coordinate 1,281, forward strand.
AGCGAGTCGGTTCAAGCCGGCTTTGCTGAAGTTTTAGAAAAACTCGGTGGCCTTGATGGCTTGGTAAATAACGCCGGAATTACCAAGGATCAGCTTTTGATGCGCATGAAAGATGAAGACTTTGATGCGGTCCTGCAAACGAATTTAAAAGGGACCTTTTTATGCACTCGGGCAGCTATGAAGCCCATGCTTAAAGCTAAGGGTGGATCGATCGTGAATATTACAAGTGTGGTTGGACACAGTGGAAACCCCGGCCAAAGCAATTATACCGCTAGCAAGGCTGGAGTTGAGGGCTTTACCCGCTCTGTTGCCCTCGAAATGGGCAGTCGGCAAATGAGACTTAACTGTGTCGCTCCAGGCTTTATCGTGACTGAAATGACCGGCGCATTAAACGAGGGGCAAACTGAGGGCATCGTCTCTAGAATTCCCTTGCAGAGAATGGGAAATGTTGATGACATAGCGAGCGCAGTTATTTATTTACTGAGCGATGAGTCAAGTTATGTGACCGGCCAGACCTTGCACGTCAACGGTGGCCTGTATATGTAGTTTTGGTTTTGAGAGATAACCCTATGACGGAGGAAACATGTCAATGGAGAAACAAGTCACGACAATTATCGAAGAGCAGCTTGGTGTAGACCCAGATCGCGTGAAGCCAGAAGCTTCATTTATCGACGATCTTGGCGCAGATAGCCTGGACATCGTTGAGCTAGTAATGGCGATGGAAGAGGAATTCGACATCGAAATTCCTGATGAAGACGCTGAAAAGTTAAGAACAGTTCAAGATGTTCTAACTTACCTAAAAGCTAAAGGAAAAGCTTAGACCTCAAAAAAAAGGAGTTTAGTTATGGGCACGGACAATATCTTTGAACGTCCGAAAAAGGCTCAACGTCGGGTTGTGGTGACAGGCATTGGCCTTGTGACCCCCTGCGGACTAAACTCTGAAGAAACCTGGTCGAGCTTAGTGAACGGCCGATCAGGGATCACAAAAATCACTTCCTTTGATTCAAGTTCCATGGACGCTCAAATCGCGGGCGAAGTTAAGGGCTTTAATCCGGATCTATACATTCATAAAAAAGAACAAAAGAAGATGGATCGTTTTATCCATCTCAGCCTCGCCACGACTCAAATGGCGATGGAAGATAGTGGCCTGACGATAGGTCCAGAAATTCAGCAGCGCACCGGAGTTTTTATCGGTGTGGGTATCGGTGGTCTTCCTTTTATCGAAGCTCAACATCAAGTTTTGATGGAGAGGGGGCCTGGACGAATTACTCCTTTCTTTATTCCAGCCGTGATTTCAAACTTGGCTGCTGGTCAAATCAGTATGCGCTACGGGGCACAAGGACCAAACTTTTGTGTCACTTCGGCTTGCGCTTCTGGTGCTCACGCGATTGGTGAGGCCTACCATTATATTCGCAACGGTCTTTGTGACGTGATGATTGCGGGGGGTGCCGAGTCTACGGTATCTCCTATGGCGATTTCGGGCTTTGCGGCCATGAAAGCTTTAAGTACCCGCAACGAAACTCCTGAACTTGCAAGCCGCCCTTGGGATCGCGACCGAGATGGTTTTGTTTTAAGCGAAGGCTCTGCCACTTTAATTTTGGAAGATTATGAACATGCCTCACGTCGAGGGGCTAAGATCTATGCAGAAGTGCGTGGCTATGGAGTGTCTTCGGATGCTCACCACATGACAAATCCTTCTCCTGGAGGAGCTGGAGCTGCATTAGCCATGAGCCTTGCCATTCAGGATGCGGAAGTTTCTTTAGACAAAATTGATTATATTAATGCCCATGGCACATCGACACCTGTCGGCGATGAAATCGAAACTCAAGCGGTAAAGAAAGTCTTTAAGGATCATGCCTCAAAGCTTTGGATCAGCTCGACGAAAAGCATGACCGGACACACTCTAGGTGCAGCCGGCGCAATTGAAAGTGTAGTTTGTTTGATGGCGATGGAAAAATCCATCGTGCCTCCGACGATCAACCTTGAAAACCCAAGTCCTGATTGTGATTTGGATTATGTTCCTCTTTCGGCCAGAGAGAAAAAGCTAAATGTTGTTTTAAATAATAGCTTTGGTTTTGGTGGAACAAACGCCAGCCTGATCTTTGCTCGCATCTAGTATCTGGAAAGTTCACCTTCGAG
>CAYMDP010000098.1:0-2950 GCA_964389375.1 uncultured Pseudobdellovibrionaceae bacterium
TTTGTCAATGAAGTTGAACCCCGAGAAGCGTGCTCATCAATCGGGACCTCGCCCTCAGGCAGGCAAGGGAGCACCGTGTGGAGACAATAAAAAGCGTCGGCCCAAAAACATTAAGGGCAAAAAACCTCCCGGCAAAGGCGGAGGAGGCCCTAAAGGCCAACGTCCTCAAAGTGGTCCTAAGCCGGGTAAGCCTTTTAACAACCCGTTTGCCTCATTGACTCAATTGAAATCAGAGTGATCTAAAAATCAGAGTGAACTTGTGGCCAATATTTTATTGGCTATTTCTGTAAACCCATCTCCCTCAGCAGAAGCCGAGATATAGGCCGGGAGATTGTGCATTTGATTTTGAAATTCACTGAGATTTGAGACGCCAAATGAAAGCGGAAAGAGTTTAAAGAGCGGTTCATCGTTAGGGGAATCGCCGACAAAGCTCGAGCATTCTAAAAACTTTGGCACAGTTAACCCTAATACTTTTTGAGCAAACTTTAAGCAGGTCGTCGCCTTGTCATAGTTTCCAAACCAGCCGTTGACATGGATGGATGAGATTTTCGCTTGGGCGCCCTGTGATTCAAAAATTTTTTTAATTTTTTGAACACTGGCGGGCTCAAGACGATCAACATCCTCGCAAAAATCGATGGCGAGGTCGGCAATGCGAGTAAATTGATCAGAGGCAAGGGCGGACCCTTTAACTTCGGTAAGAACTTTCTCTTCGATTTTTTTTAAGCGCTCTGAATTTTTCATTCGTTCAGACTCGCTGACTTCAAAATATCTATTCATTTTTTGATCTTTATACTGAAACCAAAATGCGCCATTTTCTCCAATGACGGCGAGAACAGGCCAGGTGCGTGCGATCATTTCGCACCAACCGGCGGGTCGGCCCGTGACGGGAATCACTTTGATTCCAGATTTGTGCAGCTTCCAAAGAGCTTCATAAGAATTTGATGGGATTTGACCTTTCGTTGTGAGAGTTCCATCGATGTCGGTAAATAAAAACTCAATCTTGTTCGATTTTATATTTTCAAGAGGCTGCATTTGTGGATCCTTTGTCGACAGCTAGAAAACTTTCTCCAAGATTGGAGGCTTGTCGTCCTACGTCAAGAAGATTTGCTTGATACTTATTTTACCAAGGCTCTATGGTAAGAAATAATATGGGTAAGGAATAATATTGATAGCGATAGCTGGGGCCTCTTGGCCTTAAGCCTAGTTCATTGAGGACTTAAAAAATATGGCCAAAGCAGATAAAAGACTCGTCATTGTGGAATCTCCAACAAAAGCCAAAACGATAAAAAAGTTTTTGGGCAAAGAGTTTATTGTGGAGTCTTGCATGGGTCACGTCAGAGATTTACCCCAATCTGCAAAAGATATTCCTGAAAAATTCAAAAAACTGCCGTGGGCGAATTTAGGAGTGAATGTCGATGATGGATTTGAGCCCATTTACTGTATTCCAAAAACTAAAACTCGAATCGTTAAAGCTCTCAAAGACAAACTTAAAGAAGTCGACGAACTTATTCTAGCGACGGACGAAGACAGAGAGGGAGAAAGTATCAGCTGGCACTTACTTGAAGTGTTGAGTCCAAAAGTTCCTGTAAAGCGGATGGTATTTCATGAGATTACTAAAGAAGCCATCAATGAAGCTTTGACTCAGTTTCGAGAAGTGGACGGGGATTTGGTTCGAGCCCAAGAGGCCCGACGAATTTTAGATCGATTGGTCGGTTATACCATCTCGCCCTTGCTATGGAAGAAAGTGGCTTACGGCTTATCTGCCGGACGAGTGCAGTCTGTGGCTGTGAAGCTCATTGCCGAGCGGGAACACGAGAGACTTCGATTTAAAAAGAGCCAGTACTGGGGAATGACCGGCTATAATGAAAAAGACAAAACACCTTTTGAGAGTCGATTGGTTTCTCTTAAAGACAAGAAAATAGCTACCGGCCGAGATTTTGATGGTCTGACCGGTGATCTTTTAAAGGACAAAAAGGATCAGGTCTTGCATCTGAAAAGCGACCAAGCTTTGAAGTTAGAAAAAGAACTAACGGGAAAACCTTGGGTCGTAAGCGAAGTCGAAGAAAAACCGATCTCTAGAAAGCCGGCACCTCCGTTTATCACTTCAACTTTACAACAAGAAGCCAACCGTAAGTTGGGATTTGCTTCACGCGAGACAATGCAACTTGCGCAAAAACTTTATGAGCGTGGATTTATCACTTATATGAGAACGGATTCTACCAATCTTTCAACTCAAGCGATCAAAGCAGCGAGAGATTGCATTGAAGATTTATACGGAAAGAAGTTCTTACCACCAGAACCACGTCTGTATACTGGAAAAAAAGTGAAGGGTGCCCAAGAAGCCCACGAAGCTATTCGACCGGCAGGAACTCATTTTCCAAAACCCGAAGACACAAATCTGAGTGGCGGAATGCTACGACTCTATGACTTGATTTGGAAAAGAACTGTGGCTTCACAAATGGTGAACTCTCAACAAAAACAAGTCAGCGTAAAGTTTGAGGTGGGAGACGCTTTGTTTGGTGCCTCTGGGATGACGATTGTTTTTCCAGGATTTTTGAAGGCCTATGTTGAGGGATCTGATGATCCAGATAATGCTTTGGAAGATCGCGAAGTTCGACTGCCTGAGCTTAAAAAGGGCGACAAAATAAATTGCAAAGAGCTTAAAGCCACTGAGCATGAAACTAAGCCACCCGCACGCTACACAGAAGCTTCGCTCGTGCAGACAATGGAAAAAGAAGGAATTGGACGCCCTTCAACTTACGCTTCTATTATTGGAACAATTCAAGATCGTGGTTACGTCAAAAAAGTCGGCAATGCGCTTACGCCTACATTTACCGCCTTGGTGGTTTCGAAGCTTCTCAAGGAGCACCTTCCAGATTATGTGGATTTAGGTTTTACTTCAGAGATGGAGAAGTCTTTGGATGATATCGCTCAAGGAGACTTGGACCAA
>CAYMDP010000099.1:0-2138 GCA_964389375.1 uncultured Pseudobdellovibrionaceae bacterium
TGGACTGTCGCCTAAATCCTAAATGCAAAGCCTATAAGAGGCACAATGGGGCCTCTCTGCTTACAACAAGAACTTAGATGGCTACTTCTGTCCGAAATTCGAACCCGAAAGAAATCAGCTATGGTTGGGGCTTTAGTGACTTTTGATCGCGTCGTCGGTCTTTGGATTTTCCAGTTGTTCTTTCACTTGGGATTCGGACTTGCCGCTGATTTGCTCTGGAGGAAGTTCATCCGGACGTTTTAATAGCTCATCAAAAAAGCGAATGGCCATGGGGTCTGACCAGTCTTCAACGCCGGCAACTTTACGAACCAATTTGCCGTCGACCCCGATCAAATAAGACTCTGGAAGCACAATCGTGCCGAAGCTTCGAGCCAGCTCCCTCGCCTTATCCCAAGAGATATAAACATGAGGCTTGTCCGCATCAAAGGCCTTTAAGAAGGTCTCAAGCTCATCCATGGAGTTATCTGCAGAGACTGCAAGCAAGACGACCTTGCCATCAAAGTGCTTAATCAAATTTAATAGCGAGGGGAATTCTTCGATACAGGGGTCACACCATGAGGCCCAAAAACTTAAGATAACAACTTTTCCTTTGAAATCCGAAAGCGACCACTCCTTACCTTTAAGATCTTTAAAGGAAAACTCCGGGACCCCTTCACGTTCGATCAAATTAAGTTTGCGAATACTTTCAGGCGCCTGAGAGCCTTGGGTCAAAAATGCATTGTAATGGCTCCAGCCCCACCACATCAATGCAGACAAAACTCCGGCCGCGACCAATCCAAAAATCGAATGCTTCATAGCCTATCTTATTGATCAAATCCGCACCCGGACAAGTCTTATCGGCTCGAATCTTATTCTTTTCGAACCGCTGGACCCAACTGAACCTTCACACACATAGTTTCTAAAAATGGCCCAGGCCAAATACGCGAAATCCTGAATCCATATTCGCCGAATTAGACCTCCAGTCGCCATTCCAAATGAGCTCAAAAATTTATTCCCCAAAGATTCTAAATCGAGAGCCAGAGCCTCAATCATAAATATTCAGAAAAAAAATGTTTAAAAATTTAGAGAAGCTCAAAATGGAAACTAAGACTTTACCAGATAGAATTGAACCGTCCGATGGAGAGGGCGAATCCAAAATAAAAAAGCCACCTGTTCGGTGGCTTTTTTAAAGACTCTTGAATCTCACCAAGATCTCGCTTGGTGAAGTTCCGTATGCTTATTTTGCTTTTGCTGCCTTTTTAGGAGCGGCTTTTTTTGCGACTTTCTTCTTCGCTGCTGTTTTCTTCGCCGCAGGCTTAGCTTTTGGAGCTTCAGGATCAGCCTTCGCAGGAAGTGTGTAATCTACGAATTCGATGAAGGCCATCTCTGCAGAATCACCGGGACGAGCTCCCACTTTGATAATGCGAGTGTAGCCACCCTTGCGATCCATAAAACGTGGGCCTAAATCATCAACAATCGTCGAAACAGTCGATGGGTTTGGATATCTGGAAAGAAGTAAACGACGAGCGTGCACACTTCCCTTTTTTCCTAAAGTAATCGCTTTCTCAACATGCTTGCGAAGCTCTTTGGCTTTTGCAATCGTTGTGCAAATTCGGCCGTGCTCAACTAAAGAGGTCACAAGTCCTCTAACCAAGGCTTTTCTTGGGCCTGGGCGTCTTCCGAATGAATGTGTACTCGCTCTATGTCTCATAACTCAACTCTCCAATTAGACTTTACTTTAAGTCTTTTCCAATTCGCCTTACTGAGGCTCTGTTCGGTTTGCAGTCGCTGCCGCCGCTGCCACAACAGGCTTCGGAGGATTATTTGGATCCCAACCTTGTGGAGGCCAGCCGTCGATCTTCATTCCAAGAGACAAGCCCATTCCAACTAGGATTTCTTTGATTTCATTCAAAGACTTGCGACCAAAATTCTTGGTTTTCAACATTTCAGCTTCAGACCTGCAAACTAGCTCTCCGATGTATCGAATGTTTGCATTCTTCAAGCAGTTTGCACTGCGAACTGAAAGCTCTAGATCATCAACTGAACGAAACAAGTTATCGTTCAACTGAGGCGAGCGAGTGATTTCTTCTTCTTCAACAGGCTCGATAGACTCGTCGAAAGTTAAAAAGATTTGAAGTTGTTCTTTGATGATTTTAGAG
>CAYMDP010000100.1:0-1843 GCA_964389375.1 uncultured Pseudobdellovibrionaceae bacterium
TGAAGTCATATCTTTAAAATCGGCGTGTTCCAGAAGGGTCCCTTTTATTCGGGTGAGTGCGAAGTCAGTGCATTTTGGTGTGTTTGCAGAAAATCCTCAAAAACAAAGATTCCAGCGCAATCACGTTGGAATCTTGCCAAGGATTGTAGTGTCATCTGACTGATTCCATAACCCAAATCTGGATCATTGGTACGTTGAAATAGCGAATCCATTTAGAATTTATCTTCACGAGCTGTTCGGTTCCTGAAACTGATTCTTCCGCCTTAACTAGAAACCCATTGTTTTTTGCAGACTCTCGAATCTGTTCGCTTTGATGTGCCACGCTTTCCAACGCGATTTCATTACCGGCCTCATCTTTGAAATGTGCAAAAATTCCAGCCTGCATCCGTTGTGGATGAAGGTCAGAAATAAACAAAAGACCACCTTCAGCCAGCACCGATCTGGCTCGGGAAAAGAATAAAGATAGATCTGAAATGTGCTCCAAAACCAAGCTTGCGATAATGGCATCAAATGGCCCGCCTTGAATCTCAGTGCAAAGGAAATCTCCTTTGATAAGTTTTAGGCGTGGCGTTTCTACTTTCCTTCTGAGCTGGCTTAACATCCCTTCGGACAGATCCACTCCTGTAACTTCATTATTTGCGGAAATCAGACGGAGCGTGTGTCTTCCAGTACCGCAGCCGACTTCCAAAACGTTCATATCCTTCACTGTGGAATAAAATTCGGGAAATGAAATGTCGTCGATGGCGACCGTAGGGTTCGGGTATCGATCATAGATTGACGACCACAGGTCATAGCCAATCTCATTCTTAGGTTTGTTTTTCTGAGAAGACATATTCGCTCCTTTCACTCAATCACTATAGACTGACGGGAGCGTAAACTTATTGAACCCAACATGAGCGGGACGCAGCGCCACTGCACCTAAAAACATACTCTGAAAAAAGAGTTCGATCAAGAAACGAATCCTTCGCGCCAGGTCAGCGCTCATCTGGAACTTGGCTTTAAACCGTTTAAATCCCTTTATAGCTGACTAAAAACCGTTGGGCATTGTTCAGGGTGCTTCCCCGTACAATGGGTATAGTTTTGGCTTAAGAAGTGTTACCGAAGACGATTTTGGGCTGAAGCTTCAGAATCAGAAAGACAGGCTTTCTAAGTCAGGTCTTATTTATTCGTTTTAAGCGAAGTTTCACCTGACCGTGATGCATCCCAGAGAGATTTCCTTTTGAAGCGGGCAGTCTTGCAAGGGAGGAGACTTATATTATTGTTCTCTCTATCTGAGACCTTGATGTTTCATTGAATCCCAGGTTCGAATGGAAAAGCGTCGTGGGACAGATAAAAACTAAATCAAATACGGGGGTTTTCGTTGCGCAATAACAATAAGCTTCAGTTACCACATTTGAGCAGCTTCGCGATCATCTTCGTTGTTTGCTTTTCTTTGTGTAACCAATCAAGAGCCGAAACTCTTCCGGCATGTCCTAACGGTCCAATAAAGTCCCATGTCGCCCTTAGCTCTGACAATCGGAAGGTCGTTACTCTAAATTCGAATGTTATTAGCACGCGGGACTTGGGCTCTAGTTACCTGTTCAACTCACAAACGCTCCCTCTCAAGGGCAACTTGCGTTTGATGGGCTTTATCAATTTTAACGAGGTATTCATTTTTAATTTTAAAGAGCCCACGGCTGATCCGGACTCGCCTTATAAAAACATGGGCTATGCATTTAATATCAGCACATATACAGGTCGTGTACTATGGGAAGACAATTGTGGCAAAACTGCGTGTCTATCTCCCAATCGGAATACTAACGTTATGGGCCAAAGGCACCTTGGGACCGATTTTTCACGCTAT